>DASREX010000079.1:0-14758 GCA_035651855.1 Candidatus Sulfotelmatobacter sp. | reverse complement strand
AGGCGACCGCTCCGGGTTAGGTCTCCCGGCAAGCGGTTTGATTTCGGCTCAGCCGGCTTTGCGGATCGGCGGCTCGTCGATCTCCGCGCCGGGCGTGGCATCTCGAATGGCAGCCGGAGGCAGCAGCGTATCCTGTCCCCTCCGATCGGGCTTCTGTTTTTCCGGCCCGAGCAATTCCTCAACTGCCTCTAGCAGGGCGCCCGACTTAGCTTTGTCCACCAGCCGCGTAATCCCGTGCTTCTCCACTTCTTGCTCCAGCGCAGATGAATACATCGTGAACATCACAATGGGCACGTGGGGAAGGATTGCTCGAATGGCTGAAGCGGCCTTCAGGCCATCCAACTGCGGCATCGCGAAGTCCAGAACTATCAGATCAGGCTTGAGTTCTGCGGCTTTTGCGACGGTCTCCCGCCCAGTGACCGCGTCCCCGCAAACTTCCCACCCGGGCTGTGACGCAATCATGCCCCGCAGGCGTCGCAGTACGGAGTCGTGATCGTCGGCAATGAGGATGCGCTTCACGGCAAAAGAAACCGCTAGTAACGCTATCGGAAGCTTTTGTAGGCCACCATACAGGATTCAGGGTAGGCGACGCTTTAGATGAGATCCGCGCAATTGTTTGCTTGTCACTGGCGACGGTCGCGCATAGAATCAACCGGACTCACTACTCACCTTTCCCCATCAGCCCCAGCCTCGTCCGGGCCTGAGCCTAAGGAGGCGAAGCGGCGATGCGCGTTCATCTGATTAATCCAAGCGAAGTGTCCTTCGGAACCGCGGTCATTACTCCGCGCTGGTTGTACGTCCTGGCATCGGCAACACCTGCGACTTTCGGTGTCCCGTTGCTGGTCGATGAAACGCTGGAGGCGGTTGAGCCAACCGATATTCAGGCTGGAGATATCGTCGGCATCGGTATCCACACCGCGAATGCGCTTCGCGGATACGAGATTGGGAAAATGGCTCGCGCACGCGGGGCGCACGTCATTTTCGGAGGCATCCACGCAACCTTGTACCCGGCCGAAGCCCATGAACTGGGTGGCGCGCATGCCGTGGTGAAAGGCGACGGAGACGTGGTGTGGGCGAAGGTTTTGTCGGATTGCTGTCGCGGTACTACCCAGTTGATCTACGAAGGCGGGCGCATAGAGGCTTCGGAATTTCTGCCGGCGCGCTGGGACCTGGTGCCGCGCCAGCGCTATATGTGGGCTTCGGTCCAGACGGTTCGCGGCTGCCCCAAGCATTGCTCCTTCTGCTCGGTTTGGCGGACTGACGGGCAGCGTCCGCGACAGCGCGCCTCTGACGTAGTCGTGGAGGAGATTGTCAAACTGCGACAGCTCGGCTTCCGCTTCATCGCGCTCGCCGATGACAACTTCTATCCTGTGACCTTGACCGACCTGCGCCTTGCCGCAGAACAGCACAATACCGAGCGGCTCCGGGAACTTACCACCATCCGCGCGGAGCGCTTCGAGCTCATGGCACGCCTGGCTCAGCTCCCGTCGGACATGATTTTCTTTACACAGATCACCATGGAAGCTGCGGAAGATACCGAGTTCCTCCAGGCCATGAACGCGGCAAACATCAAGGGCGCGCTGGTGGGAGTAGAGTCGGTGACGCCCCAGGGACTCAAGGATGTGTACAAGGAATTCAACGCCGCCGGGGAGGATCTGGTGGAGCGGCTGAGAACGTTCCGCCGCCACGGCGTGTACATACTCGGCTCTTTCATCTTCGGCCTGCCCAGCGACCGCCCGGAGACATTCGATGCCACAGTCATGGCGGCGGCTCAGGCCGAAGTTGCCTTTGCCCAGTTTGTCATGCTCACTCCGTATCCCGGAACTGTGGATTTCATGCGCTGGGAAAAGAACATGGAGGCGTCCCCGGTTCATATTGCCGGGATTCCCATCACCCGCCGCTGGCTTATTCCACCCGCGCTTCGACCCAAGCTTTACTGGCCGCATCCGACGATGTCCGCCGAGGAGATTCGGCGACGCACCCAGTCGGTTTGGGATACTTTTTACAGCCTGAAGTACATTTGGACGCGGTCCCGGTTCATCAAATCCATGCGCGCCCGCCTGGCGTTTGTGTTGATCTCCAAAATCTATCGCCAGATGTACGCGGATACAGGGATTGCCACCGACAGCGCCCGCGTCTCACGATCGGCCCGCTGGGCGCGATGGCTGGCCAAACCATGTCAACGTCTGTTCGCCGCGGCGCCGATGCCAGACCTCAAACTGCCGGAGATATGGAGTTCACCACTCGCCGCGCAGCAGACTAGTTCGGCGGATTGAGGGAATTGCAGCATCGAGGACGTTTCCGGGCCGAAGGCTCCCGCCTCGCACATCCTATCTCCACACGAACGCTCGGCTGACCGGCGCCGAGTGCCGTTTCCAGCTATACTTCTGAGGTCTTGAACGCAAAGCGCCGCCAACGAATGCTCTGAGGTCTGTACCGTGGGAATGAGTGACCCCGAAGTTCGAAAAAAGATCTGGGGACCTAAATTGCTTCAGCTTGAGCACGAGTCTCAAAAGCAAGTCTGGCCATTATGGAAACGCCTTCTGCACCGTGTGCTACCCTGCCCTATTTGCAAGCCTCCAGTTGAAGTTCAGGAACGAAAGCCCCAATAGTTGAATCGGCTGGAGACGGCCGCTCGTAGGCTCCACCCTTGAGAAATCTCGCCCTCTGTTAAGAGGGATGCTCCATGTGCAGCAGCGCTTTCTTGCGGGCGAGACCCCAGCGGTATCCGCCCATGCTGCCATCTTCGCGGACTACACGATGGCAGGGAATTTCGACCGCCACCGGATTAGTAGCGCAGGCGCGCGCTACCGCTCGGCAGGCTTTGGGGTGGCCTATGGCCCTGGCGACTTGACTGTAGGATTTGGTCTCACCAAAGGGGATCGATTGCAGGTAGGTCCAGACCTGGCGCTGGAAAGCTGTCGCGCGGATGTCCAGCGGAAGAGCCGAATCGAGCTTCTTCCCGCGCATGTGATGTAACAGCGCACTCAACCAGGATTGCAGGCCGCCATCATCTTCCTTGCGAACGGCGAAGGGAAATTCGCGCTTGAGGCCCTCCAGCAGCTCGTGATCGGAGCGGCCAAACTGAATTGAGCAGATGCCTTTCTCGGTGGCGGCGATCAGCATGCGTCCCAGCGGGGAATCGGAGCAGCGGTAGCGGATCGTGGCCGCGATTGCGCCCCTGCGGTACTTGTCGGGGGTCATGCCCAACTGCGACGCGGTGCGCTCGTAGAGGCGGCTGCTGGAGCCGTATCCGGCGTCATACATGGCTCGCGTCACGGACTGTCCCGCCTGCAGGTTGCGCTTCAGGGTTCTCAGGCGGCAGGAGTCGGCGTACTCCCGCGGGCTGATCCCCAGGACGGCCTTGAAACGGCGCTGCAAGTGGAACGGGCTTTGGCGGAATTCCCTTCCCAGGCCGTTCAGGGTGATAGGCTCGTCCAGATGCTGCTCGATGTACCGGCAGATGGCGCGAACGACTTTGAGTTCCGGGTTGCCGCTCAGGACTCGCGGACGGCAGCGGAGGCAGGCACGATATCCGGCGTGCTCGGCGGCTTCGGGAATGGGGAAGAATTGGACATTCTCTCGCCTGGGCCGGCGGGCCGCACACGAGGGGCGGCAGTAAATTCCGGTCGAGCTTACGGCGAAGACGAATTCTCCGTCGCGCGCGGCATCGCGGCTCAGCACGGCCTGCCAGCGGGATTCGTCGTCAGGCGCGACTTCCTGATTGGTCGGCATTGGTAACGGCATCGAGTGAGTTTCCCCTGCGAGTATGGCATTGGTGGTCATCACAAGACAAAGAGTACGGGGTGCGCCGGAATGGGGCTATCCGGATCTTGCGGGCAAAATAAATTGGGATCTCCGCGCACCGGCTGCCCCGGTCAATCCGAACACGGCGCATAGGCTCACTTGCCGAAAACCAGCGCCGTTTCGATCCGCCGGACAGCTCAAGGGCTGGCCCTCGGGGTATCGGATTGCGATTGCGCCTGGTGCCTGGAACGGATAGAGTTTGCGGCAGTATTGATTCTCAAACCATTGGGGGCGATCGCCATGAGAATTTGTTTCCGCATTTCACCGTTGCTTTTGATCTTCGCTCTGGCTGCACCCGCTTTTTGCCAGCAGAAATCCAGGCATGTACTCAGCTCAGACGAACTCAAGAAGGCGACGCCGTCCGAATACTTCTTCCGCGGGCAGAAGGCGCCGGTACAACTGCGCAACGCGGTTGGATTTCAGCTGGCGGACGGGAAGATGGTGTTGGCAGCCCTGGTGGATGCATCCGGGTACTCGACTGCCATCCAGCAGAAATATCAGGGAATGCTGATTACCGAAGCGCAGCTTAACATCGGGGGATCCAGTCTGCCGGCTGGCCAGTACGGGTTCGGCTTCACCTCCGACGGGAAGTTCATGGTGATGGACGTGGGAAATAATGACGTCGTCAGCACGTCGTCGCAGGCGGACGCCGCTGTGCAGCACGCGGTACCGTTAAAGCTGGTGGAGGACGGGGACGGGTACAAACTCTACGCCGGCAAGAACTGGGTAGGAATCAAGGCGGAGTAGCCGCGGAGACTGCCTTCCCGGGTGGAAGATGGACGGTGCGACGATGCCCATCAGTGAGTCAGCGGCTGGAAGGGCCCCAGGACCGTGGTGATGCCTGCGCGCTTGCGCAATTCATTCAGCAATGAACTGGCCGCGTTCTGGTAGGTCTGGCCTGGGTCGGAGGGATCCGACCACACTGCGTCGTAGACGATCTGGGCCGCTTCTTTCAATTCCATGTGCAGCGCGGCTTCCAGCACATCGACCCGCTCCTGCAGGCGCTCGTAGCAGCCGGCACAAACGTCGGCGGGAGCCTGCTCTCCGGGATGATGCTCGCCCAATTTGCAGATCGCTTCGGGAGCGTCCATGATTCCAGCGTGGGCTTCCAGAAGTTGCGACTTGAACTGGCGCAGGAACTCTTCGCGCTCCTGCTCGAGCAAGGCCGTATCCGGGACTTCCTCCGCTTCGGTCTGGACTGGTTTGGCCGGAATCTTAGGGACGACCGGCGAAACCCGCTCCGTGTGATGGCACGTGGGACAGAAATCCAGGTCGGCGGGGTAATACAGGTGGCATTTCGCGCAGGGCAGACCGTATCCCGACGACTTGCGCGGGGAGTCGCCGCTGGACCTGGAATCGCGCCGTGCAGCTGCTTCCTTGGCCATTGCAGCTTGCGCCGCCGCTCCTGCACTTCCCTGGCTGCCGCTTAGGTTTGCCATAACTTCAACCCCTGTTCGAGCCTGTCATGCGAATTTAACCGGCGTCCGGTTGCGTTGCCACGTGCCGTCAGTACAGCGATTCTCCCTGTCCCGCCGGGCGGGCGTGCGGCCTAGCGGGAATTGGTTTTCATCAGCTTCAAGAGTTCTTCGCGGCGGGCGCGATAGAGCTGGCGGTCGGGATCGAGCCGGGATGCAATCTCGATTTCTGCCAGCGCGTCCTGGTAACGGTCCATGCTCATCAGGCAGGCCGCCAGGGAGTAGTGGTTGTCCGCCGAAGGATTGACCCGCAGCGCTTCGCGGAATTCCTTTTCCGCTCCCGGCAGATCCTGCTGCTGAAACAGGACCGTGCCCAACAGGTGATGGGCCACGTCGGAATCCGGGTTGAGCGTGATGGCCACTTCCAACTCGTGCAGCGCTTCCTGGGGCTTGTTATCGAGCATCAGGACCTGGCCCAGGATGCGATGCTCGTTGGCTCCGGCGGGGTTCTGGCGGACCGCGACCTTCAGCTCGGCCACGGCCGCGTCATAGTTGTTTTTCGCCATGTACGCGCTGGCCAGGCAACTGTGCCCCTGCTGCCATTCGGGATGCTGCTGGTACAGCTCCTTCATCTCTTGAATGGCGGCATCGAAGTTGCCTTGATCGCAGTAAGTGTTTCCCAGGTTGTTGCGCACCGAAGCTTCGCCCGGGGCAATCTTCTTCGCTACGCGGTACTCCTCTACAGCGGTGGCCAGATCGCCCTGCTCGTGGCGGATCAGTCCCAGATTCGAATGTGCTTCCCAGAACGCCGGCCTGAGTTGAATTGCGTGCTGGTAGGCGATGATCGCCGCAGGCACGTTGCCGGCGGCGTGTAAAGCAATTCCCATGTCGTAGTAGGTATCCGGGTTGTCGGGGTCTAGCTGCAAGGCCTCGGTGTAAGCGTGAATCGCCGGCTGATACTGGCCAAGCGAATAATGGCCCAGCCCTAGGTACTGGTAGGCCTCAGAGTTCCTGGGATCAATGCTCAGGGCGGTACGCGCTTCAGCGATGGCGTTGGGACCATCATCCAAGCGGTAGAAGAGATAAGAAAGGGCGCTGTGGTTTTCCGGAAGCTCGGGCATGAGCTTCAGGGCGGTTGCCAGTTCGTCGTAGGCGTCGTCGTACTGATCCTGCTGGCGCAACATCGTTCCCAAGGCGAAATGCAGTGCTGAATTGTCGGGGTCGGAGGAAACCACGGAGCGCAGGTCATTTTCGGCTTCATGGAACTTTTGCTCCCGGGCTTCCCCGGCGGCCTTCAAAAGCGCCGATGGAATGGGAGGGCCGATCTGCGCCGATCTGACGTTGCCGGAGCTGAGAACGCGCATCAGCTCCTTCCCGGCTCCCGCCGACTGTACCTGCCTAAGTTCGCGGTTGGTCGGCAGAGTGGCTAAGCCACGCTCGCCAACCAGGCGCGCCAGCCGGCTGCTGGGAACGCCGCCGCTGAGCCACGCAACCAATTGGGTGGTATTGACTGCCTGGACCTGAGAACTCTGGCCAAAAGAAACACCTGCCGCCAGACAAAAAAGAAACAAAAAGGACAACGAAGCCTTGGCTCTCACCGGACTCCCCAACTTTTGGAATGCCTTGCGAATAGAGGTCTTCGAGGAGGATGCGAAGTGCAAACGCCTGCGGAAAGCCCTTCTGAAACATAGCCCCGGAACGGGCTCACAGGTAAGGTCACGGAGGTAACAAGAGCTCCCCGGCCAGGTTCACGAGGCAAGAATCGATCAGGAACCCGGGCCACAGGGCTGGTCCTTCCCCAGCAACCCGGGGATAGCGTATGATCTAACTTGCTTGTATCCCTCGGAGGGTCCGATGTTTGAAGGTCTATTTCAACCGATGCACCTGCTGGTGATTTTCGCGGTCGCGCTGCTGGTGTTCGGTCCCAAAAAGCTGCCTGAGCTCGGCAAAGGCCTGGGAGAGGGGATCCGCGCGCTGAAGGACGGGATGAAGGACAATCCACCGGCGCAGGCTTCCACTGACCAGACCAAGAAGACCGAGACCAAGAGCTAGTCCACATCCCCATTCAGCTTTCGTGTGGGCGGCATCTGCCGTTCCTGCGCGTCTCTTTCTACGTTCCTAGCAACTCTGGGCTCCGAAGTTGTTACTAACTTCTTCTGGAAGAGGAGGCACTCGTGTCGCGCCACATTGAACTTCTCCTGGGTATCTCCCTCTTTGCGTTTTCTTCCTTTCTCCTGGCTGACCAGGTCACATTGAAGAATGGCGATCGCCTCACGGGGACGGTCGTCAAATCCGATGGCAAGACGCTGGTGTTGCACACCGATGCCGCCGACGATGTCACGTTGAAAATGGACGCCATCGAAGGCATCAAGACTGACGCAGAACTGCATGTCACCTTGAAAAACGGTAAAACCGCCGTGGGTCCCGTCACGACAACGGAGGGCAAGATTGCCGTTGCCACCAAGTCCGAAGGCACGGTCGAGGCTGCCCCGGGCGACGTAAGCTTAATCCGCAACGATGCCGAACAAGCCGCTTACGACAAATCCCTGCACCCCGGCCTCATGCACGGCTGGCAGGGAGGCACGAATGTAGGCTTTTCGGTGGCACGGGGTAATAGCCAGACGGAAAACCTGGCCCTCGCCTTCAATGCGGTACATCCCACGGAGCACGACAAAATCACAATTTACGAGAGCTCCATCTACACGCGGAACGATCTTGCCAGCCCGGGTATTGTGGCGAATTTGACCACGGCTGGCATCCGTTACGACCACGACCTGAGGCCCAAACTATTCGTCTTCGGCGCCGGAGACTTCATGAGCAATGCCCTGCAGTATCTTGACCTGCGCCAGGTGTACACGGGTGGCTTCGGTTTTCACGCCATCAAGAACGACAATACGATCCTTGATTTCCTCGGGGGCGTGAACTATACCCACGAAACCTACTCCAACGGCGCACCCATCCCTGGAACTGGGGCGTTCACCTCTTACGGATTGACGAACCGCTTCGTCGCTCTGACCTTGGGCGAGGAACTCAACAAGAAGCTGGGCAAAAGCACCGTGCTGACGCAGAGTGTCGATTTCTATCCCGATATCCAGAACACGAGCGACTACCGGTTCACGTTCACCCTCGGCACTGTGACCAAGATCAGCAAGTGGTTCGGGTGGCAGAATCAATTTGGGGATATTTACGTCTCGAACCCGCCAGTCGGGGCGAAAAAGAATGATCTGCTGCTGACCACGGGGTTGAACATCTCCTTCACGCCACAACCGTGACAGCACCGTGATGGCCTAACTTTCACGCATTAACCCTTCATCTGCTTCGCCGCCTGCTGCAAGGCTTCGACAGCCTCGTCCGGAATTCTACCCGTGGTGTCAGGTGAGAGATTCAGCAGAAGATTCGCTTTTCGCTGCTTGCATTGGTGATAGGCGTCCGCAATGACCTCCGGATCTTGCGTCTTAAATCCTTCGCGCCAGAACCAACTATGCATCGGAGGCATGGGTTTGTAGGGAGGACCCGTCGGAATCCAGGATTCCATTGGCATGTAGCGTGTCACGCCCTCAACCTTCACATTGGGATCGTGGCCTTCGGGCGGCGGCAGCGTGTCTTCGCCATTGATGACATCGCAAGGCCAACTGGGGAGCTCACAAATTCGCCCGAGATTCCGTCGGCTCTGATAGAAACCCTGATTGCTGACCACAATGCAATCCGGGCTCATCGATTTGATCAGCCGATAAAGTTCCCAGCGCTGCTCTTGCGAAACTTTCCAGGTAATGTCGAGCAGCTGATAAAAGGGCGTTCGGTAGCGCGTGTGCAATTGGGTGAGGTGGCGCTTGATCAGCGTGTAGTAGTGATCCGGGACTGGGGAATCCCAGTCGAATTTGCCTTCATTGTGCGGATCGAGGATGCAGTAATAAAAGCCGGGGCGCAAGCCATATTCCTTGCACGCAGCCATGAATGCCGCCACGACGTCGGTCTTATTGCGACTGGCAGCGACGTCATAGTCGTAGCCTTCGGAATCCCAAAGGCAGAAGCCGGACATGTGTTTTGCAGTTAGCACCGCATACTTCGCGCCCAGATCGCGCGCAACGCGGAGCCACTGGCGCACATCAAGCTTGGTCGGATTGTAGGTGCTGGCGGGCACTCCTCCGGTTTCATAGTCGTTGCCAGTGAAGGTGTTCATGCTGAAGTGATAAGACACGCCAAACTGCAGTTCCTCGTACTTCTTCAACGCCGGTGTACGGAACGTGGCCGGTTCGATCGACGAGGAGGCCCGCAGACTTTTCACAAAGGGACTCGCCAGCATTCCTGCCGCCAGCCCTGCCGCTCGATGCAATAGTGCACGACGATTCATCATAGGCTTCAGCGAATATCATAGGCTCGCGGCCAGACCACCGAAAGCCATGAACCGTCGCAGGGTTGAGAATGGGCCGAATAGGCGTCCAAGCGCTGTCCTTCCGTCATGCTGCAAACTGGCAATAGGGCCGTATGATCTTGAATTACGGGTTCGTCGTGTGTCCTAAGAAGCTATGGAATGCCCTCATTGTTACAAGCCAGTCAAAGCGCAGAGCAAGAGTTGTCCCGCGTGCGGTGGGTTCATTCCTCCGGGACAGCATTTGCTGGAGGAGGCCGGATTGGAGACCTCGGAAGCGCCTAAAAGCGCGCCATCGGCCACGGCGGCGCGAAGCGGCTGCCACTCTCCACGATTGGCGAAACTGGGGGACCGCTTCAACGCATTCGTGCTTGATACCGTGGTGCTTTTTGGTGTCTTTGCGGTGGCTGACGCCTGGATCCTGATGCGCTGGAGCGTGTTCGAGAAGTCGGAGTGGAGCCTCAGCGCCGCGGCGCTGCTGGCCGTCATGGTCGCGAATACAGTCATCTTGTTTTTGTATACCTGGATCTTCGAGGCGAGTTGTGGCGCCACCCTGGGGAAAGTCGTCGTAGGAATTCGCGTCGTACGGACGGGGCGCCGGGGTGCGCTCTCGGCTGCAGCCATTCGGAACCTGCTGCGAATCGTGGACGGAATGGGCTTGTATCTTGTGGGCGCCATCGTGGCCGGTTGTTCCCCCTGGAAACAACGCCTGGGGGATCTCTCTGCCGGTACGACTGTGGTAGAAAATGAGTTCGGCACTGTCTCGAAAATTCTTGCTGTCAGCCTGGCAGCCGCTGTACTCGGCGGTGCCGGCTGGGGCGTACCCAGAATCTGCGCGCAACCGAATGCGGCGCAACCTACCCAATACCTCAGTCAAGTCGTCGTGCGGGTCGGCAGAACCGACACGACTGCCTATTTCCGTGTGGCCCGGCTGCGATTTGATGTGCAGATTGATCCCACATCCGCGGCACCAGTGGTTCGTTAGTCCCTGTTGAGCTGGCAGCGAAATGTCCTCCACGCGGTTCGTTGCGGCGGTCATGGTGGAGGAGTTTCAGGTCATTGCATCAAGGCGGATCAATCCTAAGCCTTTCGTAATCTCGGCCCAACGGCCTTTCCGCGCTACCGTGATAACTCCCGCTTCGCGTTAACTTATGTTCAACAGATTTTTGTCCAGGCAAGACCGCCGCCGGCGAAAGCGCCAGTTCCTGAACACCTCGGTCCGTGTGATCACCAAACTCGGATCCCTGGACGCGCTCGGCATCAACATCAGTGACGGTGGAATGGGTTTGTTCACGGTCGCGAATCTGGCCTTGGACTCACGTATCGAGGTCGAGTTTCGCACCGCAGAGGGCCCGGCATCATTCACGCGGCTGCCGGCGATAGTGCGGCATCGTGCGCTTTACCTTTACGGGATCGAGTTTGATGCGGAATCAGGCGCAACTCGCTTGGGCATAGACGATAAGGCAGACACCGATCGCTCGAGTCCAGTGCTCCGCGGTTGAGCTCTATCTCGGAAATTCCCACAAGACCGTTGTGAGATCTGACGTTGACCCTAAAAGCCGAGAAGCAGCCGAGCGGCTTCCATCCGGCACTTTCCTATTGCTCATTCCCGGGGTTAATCAATCCCGTGAATTCGCATGCTGACGAGTTGATCGATGCTCAGGTCGCGGATTCCTCGCGAGCGCATGTCGCTGATATATTCCGGAGTAACGTCATGAATGCGCATCGCGATCAGTTCATCCGGATCGGGATGTTTGTATCCCAGCGATTGCAGCTTGTCGATGAACTCCGGCGAAACGCCATGAATGCGGAAGGCGATCACCTTTTCCAGGTCGACGTGATCGTAACCGCGCTGCTTCATCTGCTGCATCCACTCCGGAGTCGCACCGTGAATGCGCATGGCAATCAATGTGTCTTCGTCAGGTGAATAACCCGCCTCATGCAGGCTGCGAACCATCTGCGGAGTCACGCCGTGAATCCGGAAGGCCACCAGTTTGTCGCTGTCGGAGACGTTGAGGCCCTCGGCCCGCAGGTCGTGAATGAATTGGGTGTCGACGCGGAAGATGCGGAAGGCGATCAGCTTGCCGGCGTCGAGGCCGCTGAGATGCTCGCCTTTCATCTGGCGCGCGAACTCGAGGCTCACATCCTGCACCGCCATGGAAAACTGCTCGTCCTGGCCGACCGCAAACCCGAGAGACTTCATCTCGCGCGGATAGTTTGGATCGGCCTGAAAGTGGAACAGGCCCGCGCCTTCGCCGTCCTTGAGAAATCCTTCGCAGTCGATCTTGCCGGCATCGCGCGTAATGGTGAAGTGGACCTCCTGTTTTCCGGCCTTCGTGAAATCCACTCCCTGAAACAAACTCGCCGGCCAGTCCGAGCTGTGGTTCGATTGGCCTCCATGGTGACGCTCGATCAGCGAGAATTCAACCTTGCCGGCAACGTCCGATTTGCTGATAGTCCAGTCGCCGCCGCGCACTTCCGCGGCATGATTCGTAATGGCGGCGAAAAGGACAATGCAGCCAAATACAAGGAAAGCAAGCGTGCGACGCATTCTCATAATTAACCTCCTACTATTCACGTGGCTCCTACTACTCACGTGGCGACGGACACTTTTGTCCGTCCAAGCGAAGGCGAAGCGGAGCGCCACTAAGGCAAGCTGAGAACTTCAGCTCGACAAAGTCAGCTCTAGAGATCCGCCTTAGAGTCCAGAATCCCCAACTGCCGCAGGCGAATCAGCTTCTGCAGGCTGAGGTCTTTGAAACCATGCTGTCTGGCGCGCGCGATGAATTCCGGCGTGACATCCTGCACTTTGGCGCTGATGATGTCGCTGATGCTGAGAGCGAATCCGGCTGACTGCAACGCCTTCACGTATTCCGGCGTGACATCCTGCACGCGCAGCGAGATCAGTTCGTTCGCCGACGGCTTGAGCCCCAGAGCCTTGATCTGCCGCACATATTCAGGAGTCACGTCCTGCACCTTCATCGCGATCAGGCTGTCCGCATTCACATCAATGCCCTGCTCCCGCATGGCTTTCAGATATTCCGGAGTCACGTCCTGCACCTTCATCGCGATCACTTGATCCGCGGTGAGCGCCAGGCCGGCAGCGCGAAGTTGGCTCACGTACTCCGGAGTCACCCCTTGAACCTGCAGTCCGATGAGGCGGTCAATGTCGGGATCAATGCCGGCTTGCTTGAGCCCGCGATAGTATTCTGCGTCCACGCCCTGAACCTTCAGTCCGATCAACTGGTCCGCGCTGGGATTGAGGCCGGCTGCGCGCAGATCGCGAACGTATTCCGGAGAAACTCCCTGCACCCGCATGCCAATCAGCTTTTCCGCATCCGGGTGCAAGCCTTGTTCCTGCAGGCCGCGGACGTATTCGGGAGTCACATCCTGAACCTTCAGAGCAATGAGCGTGTCGACGCTGAGGTCGGTGAGGCCAACCGACTTCATTCCGTCGATATAAGAGGTTGCAGTAGTCGTGCTGGCGGCAGTCGCCGTTGCCGTTTTGGTGCTGGTTTCCGTCTGTTCCGAAGTTGCTGCCTGAGATGCCGAAGGCTTGGTCTTGCTTGCGGGTGGACGTGGAGATTCTGCGCGTGTTGCAACTTGCATGCGGGCCGCGGCGCGGGCCGAGGCCGGGCGAGCGAGGTCGAGCAAGGCATTTCCCGACAGCAAGGCCGCCGCCAGGCAGAGCAACCCTCCAGTCAAACCGACGCTGCGCATTCCCGCACTCAGCGTCTTGATTCCGAGCACGCGAATGATGCGCTCGGTAAGCGGACCGCGATTGGCGGCCATCACCAAGACGGGCGCGCTGCGCCACTCTTCCATGAGAGTGAGCGCCCGGGCGTACTCTACGGCATTGCCGCACACAGTAACGGCGATCTCGTCGCAGCAGTGTTCGCGTTCGGCGCGGATGCGCTTGTTCAACCACCAGATCGCGGGATGATAGAACAACAGGCTTTCAACGCAGACCTGGAAGACGTTCACAAAGGGATCGTAACGCCGGATGTGCGCCAGTTCGTGAGCAATAATGGCCTGCAGCTGGTCTTCCGAGAGGCCGGTTAATGCGTTTACCGGCAGAAACACGATGGGGCGAAACCAGCCGATCACCGCCGGAGCCTGCAGCCACTTGCACTCGCAGTACTCAATGGCGCGGTGGATTCCGAGCCGGTCCTGAAGGTCGTAACAGAGGTTGAGCATACGCGCGTTCACAATGCTGGATTGCTTGCGGCGCTTGCGTTCCAGCAGCAGGAAACCACCGGCCGATCGAAGGCTGAATAAGGCCACTCCCGCAAGCCAGGCTTCTACCAGCCAAACAATCTCATCCCGTGACGGAGCCAGGGAAACTTGCGGAACGGGCCCAGGAGCGACAATATGCCCCATCACAATGGGCCAGCCGACCGCGGCGGAGGGCGATGCCGGGGCGCTATAGGAGAGGCCGGCATTCTGCTGCGCGTAATAGAAGACGAACGTCGCCAGGGGAGCCAAGGACATCAGCCCCAGCGCACACACTGCCACCACGTAACGCGCGGAGGTGCGACGGCACAGGGCCATGGCGACGGCGGCCAGAGCGGCTAAGGCAGTTCCCTGCCAGAGGAAGTGGACCAGAGCCCAGCCCGTGGCATGAAGAGCGTTTGGAGAGAGCCAGTTCATGATGGCGGTGGTCATCGGCGATTCCTTTCGTATGCATCCAACAGGCGGCGGAGTTCCTCGATCTCCTCGCGCGACGCTTTGCGACCGGCGAGAGCGTGCATCATGAGCTGACTGGCCGATCCTTCGAAAACCCGCTGCAGCATATCTCCGGCGAGCTGGCGCTTGGTCTGCTCGGCAGGGAGACCCGCTTCATAGACGTGCGCCCTCTGGGTTTCGTTTCGCCTAACCGTGCCTTTTGCGGTCATGATCTGCAGGAGCTTGAGGACAGTGGTATACCCGAGGGTTTTCTTCTCGCTCAGTGCCTCATGCACCTCGCGCACCGTCGAGGGCCCACGCGTCCAGAGCACGCGCAGAATTTCGAGCTCCGATGCGGTGGGTTTTTGCGGAGGGGCTGTCATGCGCAGGAACATACTACGAAGATATTCGTAGTGTCAACGAAAATCTTCGTAGATCGGCGAGAAAGTTGTGGACTGCGAGTTATGGTGCAGCACCGCAGGGAATCGCGATATCGAATAGA
>DASREX010000078.1:0-23747 GCA_035651855.1 Candidatus Sulfotelmatobacter sp. | reverse complement strand
CTCCCGTCGAACTGGTGACCAGATCGATCACCTGTCCTGTCGCCTTATTGCTGATGATGACTTTCGCATCGCTGACGACTGCGCCGCTCGGGTCAGAAATAGTGCCTTGGATAGTTCCGGTGGAGATTGTCGCCTGCCCGTGCACCAGCACCGACAGTGTGGCGAGCAGCATTAAGATTGCGATCCCTGCACAGCAAATCTTTTTCCTGGGAAGGAGGGTAAACATTGTCGCACCTCTTTTTGTTTGAACTCTCAGCGCGTCGTATAAAACAACCTGGACTGCCTTATGGAAACAGCACAGGGGCGGGTGCACGTCTCGGGCGGTGCTGCCAAAGAGCAGCCTGGGATGCAGCAAGGCGCCGAGCCCGCTAGACCTGGGACACTATCCGAACACAGAGGGGTGAGCCATGCCGTGACGTTGGTCACCCCCTCAGGTGATTACACGCAGATGGGCGAAACGTGCCGGGCAGTAGGCACGACCCGGCGACGGCATGTTCGCCGGAAGGCCGGACCAGCCCTCCGGCTTGGTCCCGGATCAACTACACTTTTCTTCAGCCTTTGGGGAGGGATTCTTGCCCGAAATTACCGCATTGTTCTGGGATATAGGAGGCGTCCTGCTGACCAACGCCTGGGATCGCACCGAGCGTGCGAAAGCGTTCGAGCATTTCCATCTCGATGCGGACGAATTCCACTCCCGCCACGAAATGGTGGTGTCGTCATTCGAACGAGGCAAGATCACCCTGGACGAGTATCTCGACCGTACCGTCTTCTACAGCCCGCGTCCGTTTACCCGCGGCGCCTTCCGGGACTTCATGTTCTCGCTATCCCAGCCGCTGCCGGACCGCTTGCCCTTCGCCCGGGCCCTGGCCGGGTCGGGAAAGTATTTCATGGCCACCATCAATAACGAATCGCGCGAGCTCAACCAGTACCGGATCGAAGCGTTCGCATTGCGCCAGATCTTTCGCGTATTTTTCAGCTCCTGTTTTGTAGGGCTGCGCAAACCGGAGAATGACATTTACCGGCTGGCGCTCGAGACCACCCAGTTCCCTGCCGGCCAGTGTTGCTTCATCGACGATCGCGCCATCAATCTGGAGGCCGCCGCCCGGCTCGGAATGCACACCGTGCAGGCGCAATCGTTCCAACAGATGCAAGCCGATTTAGTGAAATTAGGCGTCACCGCGGCATAGAGAGCCGGCCTGATCCCTCTCTTCTCCCGGTCTTCCGCTCCAAAAGGTGACGCCGGATGTTTGGACATTTAAGATTTGGGGCATGTCCTCCCCAACCGTTCTACTTACCGGCGCATCCGGCGGTATAGGCTACGAATTCGCCAAGCTGTTCGCCCGCGATCACTACAACCTGGTGCTGGTGGCTCGCGGCGCCGACAAGCTGGCGCGGGCTGCGGATGCACTGCAAGCCTATGGCGTGCCGGTGAAGACCATCGCGCTCGATCTCTCCGAGGCGCCCGCCCCTAAGTTTCTCTTCGATCAATTACAGCGCGAGGCCGTCGCGGTGGACATCCTGATTAACAATGCGGGCTTCGGAGCGTTTGGCGAATTCGCCCAGATGCGCCATCAGGAAATCCTCGGCCAGATCAACCTGAACATTACCGCCCTCACCCAGCTGACTCGACTCTTTGTCCAGCCCATGCTGAGCCGGGGCGGCGGGCGCATCATGAACGTTGCTTCCACCGCTGGATTTCAGCCGGGGCCCCTGATGGCCGTCTACTATGCAAGCAAGGCGTACGTGATTTCGTTTTCGGAAGCGATCGCGAACGAATTGAGCGGCTCCGGCGTCACCGTGACCTGCTTCTGTCCCGGAGCGACGCATACCGGCTTCGCCGCGCGCGCCGGAAATGACAAGTCTCGGCTGTTCAAAAAACTGGGCGCCATGAGCGCAGAGAAAGTCGCTCTGGACGGGTACCAGGCAGTCATGGCAGGCCGCACCCTGGCCATCAGCGGGATGCATAACTGGATTTCAGCGCAATCCACTCGTTTCGCTCCCCGCAAGCTGGTGACCGCCGTTTCCCGCTGGGTTTCGGAAAAAGCTGATTAGACCGCAGGATCTGCGTTCACGGCAGAGCGAAGGCACCCCCCACCGCAGCTTTTACAAATCGCTACCGTCATTTTGCAAACATTTATGCGCAAGTGGGATAACCTCTTGTTGCTGCCTCGAGTCTAACCCGATGGGAGGCGGTTTTAGGGTTCGCAAATCGAAAGCGCCGCTCCCTCCAACTGCTTTCGAGAGGAGGTGCTCCGTGACGTACCTTCGCTCCAACTTCCCCCCTGCCCTTGCGACAGTCAATCCCGCAACCATGCTCCGTAAGCTTTTCGCACTCATCATCAAGTTGATGGTGATCCCGTCGGCCGCACTCTTTTGTATCGCCCAGGATGCGCCGGCACCCGGAGGCCAGGAACAGCCGTCCCGTGCCGACGAAAGTCAAAACCTGACAGTAATAATCCCCGCGGGAACTCGGCTCGCCTTGGTTCTCACCCATCCCGTGCAGAGCCGCGTGATCCACCGCGGTGACGATATTTACGCGCAGGTTACCGACCCGGTCACCGCGGGCAATCAGGTGGTGATCCCGCCCGGAACGTTTGTGCAAGGTCTTGTGGAGAAGCTGGAAGCCCGCAACGGCCGCGGCCAGTTGCACCTGCAATCAATGACGCTCATCTTCCCCGATGGCTATGTGACGCCGGTTTCCGGACCGGTCACGCTGCGAAGTGATGAAGGCTACGCGCTCAAGGATCCGGGCAAAGGACGGGTGGTGAGCGCGGTGGCGTTGCCGCTGGCCGGCGCCGGGTTAGGCGCTGCCATCGGACATGCGGCGGCCAATACCACTCCCCAAACTATTACCTCTTCTCTTCCTCCCGGCTGTGTCGGGCCACCTCCTGCATGCCTTTCCTCGAGCATGACGGTGCCCCGCAGTGCGGGTCCAGCCACGGTAATTGGCGCGGGGATTGGCGGTGCCCTGGGGGCGGCGGCTTCCCTGGTGCTGATCCTCAGCTCGCATCATTTTTATCTGGATGCAGGGGCGCCGGTCGACATGGTGCTGCCGAGAGAGGTCTCGCTGAAGCAGAGTGAGGTATCGAAGGCCGTGCAGCAAGCTGCCGAGCAAGCCGTGGCGGCGCAGGTTGTAGCGCCGCGGCCGGTTCCTCCTCCGCCTCCCCCGGTCCCGCAGGCGAATCACGGCACCTGTCACACTCCTGGAATTCCGGGCACTCCGCCCACCGTAATTCCCGGCAGCCCGGGGCCGAACGGGATTCCGGGTCCGCCGATCGTGATTCCTGGAACCGCATCCATTCCCGGAACCCCTTATCCCTGTCCTTAAGATTGTCGCAACTCGGGTTCCGCGCCGACGTCCCCCCGTCCGGATGCCCTGGTTTCGTGTACCCTGATATTCTCGCCCGCGCTGCTCTCGGTGGCGGAAACTCATGCCCACATTGATCGCTCAACCCACTCGCATCCAGGCCGCGGGCAACAAGCCCAAGCTTATCGACGAATACATCGGACGCGTGAATTCCAAAACCTCGGCCGCCAGCGTGGCCCATATGCGCAGTCCGGCGGGATGGGTCGAGCCGGGACAGACTCCGGAGTTCGACGAGTTTACGGTCGTGCTGAAGGGAATGCTGCGCGTTGAGCACAAGGACGGAGCACTCGATGTTCGCGCCGGGCAAGCTGTAATCGCACATGCCGGGGAGTGGATACGCTATTCAACCCCGGCCGCCGAAGGGGCGGAATATATCGCGGTGTGCCTGCCCGCTTTCTCCATGGAGAGCGTGCATCGGGACCAGTAAAGCACCGTCCGAGCGGCTGTCGCGACGTGGGGTGCCCCAGGTCTCGCTGAAGTTGCGAGACCTGGGAAACACTAGTCTCAAGCCCCCGCCATCCCATCTCTAGCGAAACCGGCGGGATATGAAGCACCCCGACCCCTACTCCCACTCGATCGTACCCGGCGGCTTGGAGGTGATGTCGTACACGACCCGGTTTATGCCCTTCACTTCATTCACGATGCGGGTGGAAATGATTTTCAGCACTTCGGGCGGCAGGGGCACCCAATCGGCGGTCATGCCGTCTTCGGAACTGACCGCCCGGATGGCGCAGGTGTAGGCGTAGGTGCGCATGTCTCCCATGACGCCCACCGACATCACGGGCAGCAGGACGGCGAACGATTGCCAGATTTTCCGGTAGAGGCCGGCTTCCTTGATCTCGTTCACCACGATGTCGTCGCAGTCCCGCAGTAAGGCCAGGCGCTCGGGCGTGACCTCTCCCAGCACCCGCACCGCCAGGCCGGGGCCGGGAAACGGCTGGCGCTGCAGGATTTCTTCCGGCATGCCCAGGTCGCGGCCAATCCTGCGGACTTCGTCCTTGAACAAATCTTTGAGCGGCTCGATCAGCTTGAGCTTCATCTTCTCGGGCAGGCCGCCGACATTGTGGTGCGACTTGATCACCTGCGAAGGGCCGCGCACCGATCGCGACTCGATCACATCGGGATAGAGCGTGCCCTGCACCAGCCACTTCACCTTGCCTTCGGTTTTCTCGATCCGGCGGGCTTCTTTCTCGAATACCTTGATGAACTCGTTTCCGATGATCTTGCGCTTCTTCTCCGGATCGCTCACCCCTTTCAGCTTGCCCAGAAAGCGATCGGTAGCATCCACAGCGTCGAGATGCAGGCCAAGCTTGTCACGCAGGGTCTTCTGCACCTTCTCAAATTCGTTCTTGCGCAGCACGCCGTTGTTCACGAACACGCAGGTCAGGCGCGATTTCCCCTTGGCGTCGCGCAGGGCGCGATCGACCAGCACCGCGGCTACGGAGGAATCCACCCCGCCCGACAAGGCGCAGATGGCGCGCCCGTTCCCCACTTGTTCTTTGATCTGTGCGATGGTCGAGTCGATGAAGTGCCGGGCAGTCCAGGTGGGCTTGGCCCCGCAGATCTCGAAGACGAAATTCCTTAGAATCTGCGTTCCCTGCGGTGTGTGGTGCACTTCGGGATGAAACTGAACGGCATACCACTTTTTCGCCACGTTCTGAATTCCGGCAACGGCGTAATGCGTCTTTGCCATCAACTCAAAGCCGGGGGGCAGTTCCAGAGCCTCGTCGCCATGTGACATCCAGACTGCCAGCTTCCGGGCAATCCCTTGAAACAGCACGGAGGCCGAGATCACGTCCACTTCGGCGTGGCCGTACTCGCGTTTTTCCGCCGGACGCACCTTGCCGCCCAGGGTGTGCACCATGAACTGCAGCCCGTAGCAGATGCCCAGTACGGGCACGCCCAGTTCAAAGAGGCGCGCATCCGCCGGGGGCGCATCCTTGTCGTACACCGACCAGGGCGCTCCCGAGAGCACGATCCCGGCCGGGGCGCAGCTTTTGATCTCGGCAAGCTTCGCCGTGCAGGGCAGCACAACCGAGAAAACATTTTGCTCCCGGATACGGCGCGCGATCAGTTGCGTATACTGCGCGCCAAAGTCCAGGATGACAATGGATTGATCTGGCAAGAGATTGTGCGGGGATGGGGTTTCCACGAATGAGTTTCTCAGATTTGGGCGGAAAGTGTAAAGCATTCCCCGGAAAGCGGCTGCGAGACTACGTCTCGAGGGCAAGGCGGGGAACGTCGCTCAGGATCAACTCCTCGCGGTCGATGGTGGTCTGCACCGGAGGAGGAGCGGGCGGGGCCGGCGGCAAGGGGGCGAGCAGCGCTTCCGGCAAAGTGGCGATGCACACGTATCCCGCTAGCCGCGCCATGTAGAGCCAGTCGGCGACGGCGAAATAGGCCAGGGTAATGACCATCATTGCGGCCAGGGCAAGCCGCCACGGGACCAGCGGCATCAGGCCCAGCGGCATCGAAACAACCGTAGTCGCGGCTACGAACAGCACAAGATGAGCGAGTCCGGTCCAGCTGCTGACGGCCATGACTGCGCCGGTGCGCTCGCGTAATAGCGCGAGCGCGGCTGAAATCGCCCCCACCGCATCCTCCCGGTCGCGCACCGCAAACACCGACGCCAGGGAGAGCAGCCAGTTCAGCATCCACCACAGAAGCGAGATCAGGGCAGCCATTGGCAGGAATATCAGAAACGCCAAGGCAGGGCGAGGATTAGCCTTCGGCGAGGCGAAGTTGGCCACGACCATGGCGCCGACAAATCCCAGCATCCCAGCCACCATCACGGCTGCCCGGAGAAAATTCAGCGCCACCACCGGCGGCAAGCTATTCCCTGCGTCGCCGGAGAGTCCGGAAATCATATCGCCGGTCTTATCAGGCTGGTTCGTCGTCGAAAGATTCGCATTCCACCGTTCACGGAAATAATCCAGGATGGCGCGCGCGGTGGCGATCCGCCCCAGGGATCCGGCGATCATCCAGAGGAACGCCATCAGCAGCGCTGCCACCAGCGCGGAGAGCACCGCCCTCCCCAGGCTTCCGCGCAGGATATGCAGCAGCGCCTGCATCACGAGGTAAGGCTGGCGGGAGCGCAGAAAGAACATCTGGCTCCGGGTCACAGGCAGAGTATTCAGAAATTGGACCAGTCCGAAGAAGAACAGCGCGGTTGCGGTGGCGCCGACGACCCAGCGCCAGGTGATTTCCGCGAGCGTGATCGACGGGCGCCGGAATGCGGCGCGGAACCCTTCCAGCGTCGGTGACACCCCTGCCATGGGTTCAGAATAACGCATCCGCATTCACCCGGGTTCGCAATCTCCCCGGGGACAGCCTCCTTCCGGGAGGCGCGATGGATGCTCCCCGGGCCAGAGAAAGCAAAACGGGCCGCTGTGCGGCCCGCCTGCCTTTCACAGAGAGCTCCTAGGGAATCTCTAAGCTCTTTACTGTCATCCCGAGCGCAGTCGAGGGACCTTGTGTCTTCTCTTACGATGCTTACTCAGACCTTCCCTGGCTTACTTTGCGACGAGATTCACCATCTTGCCCGGCACGTAAATCTTCTTCACCATCTGCTTGCCGGCCACAGCGGCTTTCACCTTCTCATCCGCCAGGGCGCGCTCAATGACGAACGCCTCTTCGGCCTCGGCCGGCACGACGATGCGTCCGCGCAGCTTGCCGTTTACCTGCACGGGAATCTCGATCTCTTCTTCCTGGGCCAAAGCCGCGTCATATTCGGGCCAGCGGGCGTGCAGCACACTTCCCTGCTCTCCCAGCATCTCCCAAAGCTCATGGGCCAGGTAAGGCGCGAACGGCGCAAGCAGCAGAACTACATTGCGCTGCACCTCCCCCAGGAGCGCCAGGGGCACGAGCCTCTGCGCGATTGCTTCTTCCGCGCCGTACAACACATTCACCAACTCCATAATGGCGGAGATGCAGGTGTTGAAGTGCCAGCGTCCCTGGAAATCATCGCTCACCCGCTTGATCGTCTGATGCAGCTTGCGCTGGATGGAGCGGGCTTGCGGAGACAGCTCCGCGGGCGCCGGCTTTTGCCATTCCGGATCCCCGGGACGCGCTTGCCGCACGAAGAACCGGTACACGCGGCCCAGGAAGCGCTGAATGCCTTCGATGCCGGTATCCTGCCAGTCGAGATCGCGATCCGGCGGGGCGGCGAATAAACTGTAGAGCCGCGCGGCGTCCGCGCCATACTGCGCGATCATGTCGTCGGGCGAGACCACGTTGCCCAGGCTCTTCGACATCTTCGCCCCGTCCTTGATAACCATGCCCTGGGTGAACAGCCGCTCCACCGGTTCGTCATTGGTGATCATGCCCATGTCGCGCATGAACTTGGTCCAGAAGCGCGAGTAAATCAGGTGCAAGATGGCATGTTCCACCCCGCCGATGTACTGATCGATGGGAAACCAGTACTGCGCGACCTTGCCGTCGAAAGGCGCCCGCTCGTTGTGCGCATCGGTGTAGCGATAGAAATACCAGGACGAGTCGACGAACGTGTCCATGGTGTCAGTCTCGCGGCGCGCGGGACCGCCACACTTGGGACAGGTGGCGTTCACAAACTCGGAAACTTTGCTCAGGGGCGAACCGCCGGTAAGCGTGATGTCGACCTTGGCAGGCAGCAATACCGGCAACTGGTCTTCCGGGACGGGAACAATCCCGTCCTTCTCGCAATAGAGCATCGGAATGGGCGTGCCCCAATAGCGCTGGCGCGAAATGCCCCAGTCCTTCAATCTGTAGGTAACCGTGGCCTTACCGAAGCCCTGTTCCTCGGCATAGGCCGACATCTTCCGGATCGCGTCGGCGCAACTGAGCCCGCTGAAGCGGCCGGAATTGATCGTCATCCCCGCGTGCGCCACGAAGGGCAACTGCGGTTCGGTCATGGTTTCTTCCGGATCGTTGGCAATCGGAAGAATGACCAGGCGGACTTCCAACTTATATTTCTTCGCGAATTCGTAATCGCGCTCGTCGTGCGCCGGCACGCTCATGATGGCCCCAGTGCCGTAGTCCATCACGATGTAGTTGGCGATCCAGATCGGTATTTTCTCGCCGCTGAACGGGTTGACCGCGAAGCGATGGGTATTGACGCCATGCTTCTCGATTTCCCCGATATCGCCCGTTTCTTTCGCCTTGCGCTGCTCCGCGATCAGTTTCCGGACGTCCGCCTCCAGCGGCTGGTTGTGGCGGATGAAGTCGGCAACCAGCGGGTGCTCGGGCGCCAGTTGCACCGAGGTCGCTCCATATATGGTATCCACGCGCGTGGTGAAAACGCTGATGCTCGAGCCCGCGGGCCCGCCATTGCCGTCGAGTTTGAAGTCGACCAGGGTGCCCTCGCTGCGGCCCACCCAGTTGCGCTGCATGGTGCGGACCTTCTCGGGCCAGTCTTTCAGCTGGTCCAGATCGAGCAACAACTCTTCTGCATATTTCGTGATCCGGACAAACCACTGCTCCAGTTCGCGCTGTTCGACCGGAGTATCGTCATGGCGCCAGCAGCAGCCATTGCCGAGAACCTGTTCATTGGCCAACACGGTCGCGCACTTCGGGCACCAGTTCACTTTGCTTTTTTTTCGGTAAACCAGGCCCTGCTCGTAGAGCTTGAGAAAGAACCACTGGTTCCAGCGGTAATAGTCGGGCAGGCAGGTCGTAACCTCGCGCGACCAGTCATAGGCGAAGCCGAGGCGCTTCATCTGCGCCTTCATGTTGGCAATGTTGCCCAAAGTCCATTCCCGCGGGGGAGTGTGGTTGGAGATAGCGGCATTTTCCGCGGGCAAGCCGAACGAATCCCATCCCATGGGATGGAGGACGTTGTAGCCCTTCATCCACATGTAGCGGGCCAGCGCGTCGCCGATCGCATAGTTGCGCACGTGCCCCATGTGCAACACGCCAGAGGGATAGGGCAACATCTCCAGCACGTAGTACTTCTTCTTCTGCGAGTCGCGTTCGGCGGCGTAGAGCGAGGCGTCCTGCTTCCAGCGCTCAAACCATTTCGTCTCGACGCGCTGGGGATCGTAGCGCTCGTCGTTGGAGCGCGCCGCGGCTCCGCCCGATCCTGCCTCATTAGTCACGGCGGCGTTGCCCGATTTATCTCCGATCGCCATAGCGGAAATTCAACCTGTTGGATAAACCCTTATTTTACACACGCACAGGAGATTTGTAGCAGTAGTAACGGCAAGGTCGAAGAGGACCGCAGCAATGTTGTCGCTGGAACTGCTCTGCTCTTTGCGCTCGGACGGCTTCTCGCGCTACCCCACGCTGTTGACCAGGGTTCCAATGGGCGGAATGGTGATGCGAATTTCGTCGCCGGGTTGCAGCGTGAATGAGTCAGGAGGCACGATGCCTGTACCGGTCAAAAGAAAGCATCCATGGGGGAAGCTGCTGCTGCGATAAAGATATTCGACCAGTTCTTCCGGCTTGCGCTTCATCTCCCGCAGAGTTGTGGACCCTGAAAACGCCGTCTGACCTGAGCGGACAATCTGTATGGAGATTTCTGTCGATGCGGGAAGCGCCCGATCGGAAAGCAGGAGGCAGGGTCCGAGAGCGCAGCCGCGGTCGTAGACTTTGGCTTGAGGCAAGTACAGCGGATTCTCGCCCTCGATGTCGCGGGAACTCATGTCGTTGCCGATGGTGTAGCCGGTGATCCTGCCTCCCGGGCTGATGAACAGGGCCAGTTCCGGTTCCGGCACCGACCAGGTTGCATCCTTGCGGATTGCGACCTTGGCTCCGTGTCCCACCACACGGTGCGCGGTCGCCTTGAAAAACAGCTCCGGGCGCGCGGCATGATAGACGCGATCGTAGAAGTCTCCTCCGCCGGCGCCTTTGGATTCTTCCATCCGGGCATTGCGGCTGCGATAGTAGGTCACGCCGGCCGCCCACACTTCCTGCTTGCCGATGGGCGGAAGGATTTCTTCCTGCCGCACGCTGCCCAGCAGTTGCCGGTTTGCGGTTTGCCCGCTCAGAAAAGAGTGCAGGTCCTCGCGGGCAAGCAGATCGTCCCAGGAGGTTGCTTCCAGACGATAAGTCCCGTCTTCGCCCTCGGCCAGAATCCCTCCGGTGGTGCGATAGAGCTTCATGAATTTCCTTCCCGCGAAGAATTAAAAGTTTCCGCCGAGTATGCCCGCGGCCTTGGCCCGGCTGAAGATCTGCCACAGCCCCCATAATGCAGCCAGTGGCCCGCCCCATATATACAGAAAGGACTTCCAACTGAGGTTCTCCACAATCTCGCGCTCGCTGTGAGTCGAGATCACAAACGGCCCATTGCCTTTGATCAGGATCACGGGAGGGTGATAGTCGAACTCGTCGGGAGCGGCAGGCATTCCGGATGGGAGTGTGGGATCCAAGGTGGGATAAGCCCCGTGTCGCAACAGATCGGCCTCGGCAGGGCTGACGAAACCGGGGCCGATACGCGAGAGCTCGCTGCTCTCTGCCGCTCCCTCCGGTTTAGCCCAGCCATTCTGCTGGAGATTGCCGAGCACGTAGAGTTGATCGCCGGGGCGGATGCAGTACTCCTGCACAAATTCCGCGCCCTCGCGCTCGTAACCTTCAAGAGCCAGGGCTGCCTTCCCGAATTCTGCGCGCTCTTCGGAGGCTTCCAGTTGGAGTTCGCAATGGGCCGGGTAGACCAACACTTTGCCGGTACCGTCGTCCACATACAGCGGCGCCGAAAGCTCGCGCATTTTCGGGTTGTCGAAATCCCTTTTCGGGTTGGAGCGGACCGCGATGCGGTAATAAAGACATTCCGTCTGGCTCAAGGGCGCCACCAGGGTATAAGGCCCGACCGCCTTGCCGCTGATTTCCACCGGACCCAGGGCGGCTGCGCGCACCGTGGAAGGCGGTATGTCAAGGATGAGCCGCTTACGCTGCAGGAGCCGAAAGCCGCGCAGAAATAGCACCGGGCCGAAGATCACCCCCAACACGGCCCAGAACAGCGGTTGACTCAACAACCAGGCGAGCATCCGGATCATAGGACGGCAGAAATATATCAGAGGAGAAACCGGGCTAAGCCTTGCGGACAAGCTTTTTCAAGGCGGCAACGTTCCTGCGATCGTCTCCAGGGACGTCAACCGGCGTTTCAGCGATGAAAGCAGCGTGCGCGAGTCGAGGATCATTCAGCAGCCGGCGGAACGGCTCTTTGCCGATGGTTCCCTGCCCGATGTGCTGATGACGATCCAGCCTGGAGCCGCGGGCCCCCTTGGCGTCGTTGCAATGCCATACCTTGACCCGCTTGAGACCAATGGTCTGATCGAGTTGCTGCAAAGTATCCCGCAAGCCTTGCTCGCTGACGACGTCGTACCCGGCGACATGAGTGTGGCAGGTGTCGATGCAGGCGCCTGCCGGAACAATGCCTTCAAGGCAGCGCAGAACTTCCGCGACCTGCTCGAAGCTTCCGCCAAGAGAGAACTCGGCGCCGGCGGTGTTCTCGATCAGAATCGTGAGCCCGCCTTTGCCCAGGTCCAATCCCCGGGTGCTGGCGGCAATGGCCGCGGATGTACGCAGCAAGCCCTGCTCGCGATCCGCCCCGCGGAACGAACCGGGATGCAACACCAGGTAATCGGCGCAAAGGGCGAGGGCGCGCTCCACCTCGCCGCGAAAGGCTTGCATCGACTTGTGCAGGAAGACTTCGTTCGAGCTGGCGAGATTGACCAGATAATTGGTGTGAATCACCAGCGGTTTCAGATCATACTGAGCCCGCAGGCGGTTCATCTCCGCACACTGAGGCTGGCCCAATTCGTACGGAGCCCATTGGCGCGGGCTGGACGAGAAAATCTGAAAGGTATTGCAGCCCAGGCGATAGGCGCGCTCGGCGGCATTCTGCACTCCTCCGGCAGAGGAGGTGTGAATGCCAATGCGGCGGGAAGTCAGGCCAGGCGGCCGTTTGGGCGCGGGAGCCTTGAGAATGTCATGCACCTTCCGAGTATCTTTCGTAGAGACGTTGCTTGCAACGTCTCTACGACCGCGATGCGGCGACTATTCCTTCATAGTCTGAAGGAAGCGGGAATCATGCTCAGGATTATCGCGATCTTCTCCCCAATTCTCAGGATTGTTCCGAATATATTCGCGGACCGCGGCAATGACTTTCTCCCCGCGCAGAATGTGATCGTAAAAGCCGGCCTGCCATACTTCTTCGGCCGACCGCCCTGCGCGAGCGTTCCTAGCTCCGGGCCGTCGGCCACGTTGAGAGTTGAGCCGGGGGTCTACTTCAACAGTTCTCGACAGAGTGCGTACGCGAGGACCGCATTGCATTTGCCATTCGTTCGCGAGAAGCCGTGCTGGGCATTCGACGCGGGACCACCCATGCAGTAACCTTTTCGCGTTGGATCATTAGGTCATTTTTGGACCGGAGATCCACGCGGAGGTTTGCGGCTTGGTCCCTTCATGGTTCCCATATCTCGTCTATGTCCTTATTGCTGGGACGTGCTCACTGCTTATTCCCGACGAGCTATTCGAAGGGGCACTCGCCGTTGCGTCGTGGTTGTCTACCCTGTTGCACCATCCAACGCGCGCTGTCGCAATACTATGGGAGGGATTCTGGGGTTCTTGGACCGCTGTAATCGTGCTGACAACTACATTGTTTAGTTTCTTTTTCAGTCCCACATTGGTCGGTTATATGACGACGAAAGTATTTGTCGTTTTGGCCATGTTCATAATTTTTGGACGTTGTTGTGTTGCAGAGGAGATACACGGCGCATCCGACAGACGAAGGGAGCTCGCGACCAGGATATCTTCGGTTACGATAATCGCTCTGCTCCTTTCATCATTGACCTTCCTAAAGGCTGGTGTACTGGAGAACTCCAGGCGAGGCCTCGCTCCAACTCTCAAGAACATCTGGCATGCGTCGCTTTGGTGGAAATCTCCTTCAGGCGCTCCGCTCCCAGGGCCATTCGGCCACTCAACTACTGAGAGCACAGCCGCGAACAATCACAAATTGGCATCAGCAAAGGAGCACAAAACGCATATCACAACGTCATTGAAGAAAGACAAGATATCGGAAGTGAGGCCATCGATCGAAGAGAAAGAGCCTCGACTGGGTATTGGTGTCGACCCGTACCAAAACGTCACGCACGAACAAGTAGCGCAATGGACCATTGAGGAGTCCGACAAAATAGCGGCGCTAGCAAATGATTACATAACGGGGAAAAGGGGGCCTCCGCTAACAAATACCAAGCCGGACTCTTTGAGATTTTTCTTCACGACGGACTACGACAAACTTTACGGAAGTGACGTAAAGGATTTGAGGGCCGAAGTACTGAGGAGATTAGGTCCTCCCGGTAAAGACCCAGATGAAGAAGATCACTGGATAATGGATATAGCCATTCGCGATCAGTCAAGGGCCTCAGGAATGGATCCATTTCTAAGCCCGTATGACGTGAGAGATTACGCCCCTTATTTGCGCAATTTGGGCTTGCGACTTAAGGCAAAAGCTGATAGTCGCTAGTTTGATAAAGCGGGCAATGAAGGAAACAGACTGCACAAAATTTGCTGCATGCCACTGGAATAGATAAACTTAGCTGTCGAGGTAGTTTGCCATGCTGGTCGTGATGAAGTCGCAGGCCACCGAAGAGCAGGTGCGCGCGGTTTGCCAGAAGATTGAAAAATTAGGGTACCGGGCGCATCCTATGCCGGGGGCAACCCGCACGGCGATTGGCATTACCGGCAATAAAGGGGAAGTCGAGCAGGGCACGCTGGAAGAGATGGCGGGCGTGCAGGAAGTCATCCAGGTCTCGAAGCCCTACAAGCTGGTCAGCCGCGACGTGAAGGAAGAAAACACCGTCATCCGCTTTCCCGGCACCGCGGCCACGATCGGCGGGCCGGGACTCGCTATCGTCGCCGGACCATGCGCGATTGAGAGCCGCGAACAGGCGTTCACCGTGGCCGAGCGGGTGCATCGCGCCGGAGCACAATTCTTTCGCGGCGGCGCCTACAAGCCGCGCACCTCGCCCTATTCCTTCCAGGGGATGGGCGAAGACGGCTTGCGCATCATGTCGGAGATCCGGCAGCAGTTTGGCATGAAGATCATCACCGAGGCCATCGATCACGAGTCCCTGGACCTGGTGGAAGAATATGCCGACGTGATCCAGATTGGCGCGCGCAACATGCAGAATTTCTCCCTGCTCAAGCGCGCCGGGCGCTCGCGGAAACCGGTGCTGCTCAAGCGCGGCATGTCAGCCACGCTGGAAGAATTTCTGATGGCCGCCGAGTACATCCTGAGCGAGGGCAACTACAATGTGGCGCTGTGCGAGCGCGGGGTACGGACATTTGCCGATCACACCCGCAACACGCTCGATCTGAGCGTGGTGCCCGCGGTGCAGCGCCTGAGCCATCTGCCGATTCTGGTGGATCCCAGCCACGGCACGGGCAAACGGAACAAGGTCACTCCACTCTCGCGAGCCGCGGTAGCGGTTGGGGCGGACGGGTTGATGGTCGAGGTGCATGACCGGCCGGACGAGGCGCTTTCCGACGGTCCTCAATCGTTATTCCCCGATCAGTTTGATCTCCTGATGGAGCAGGTGCGGCAGATCGCGGCGGTCGTCGGGCGTAGCGTGCCGCTGATCGGCGCCCGGGAAATTGCCGCCGTCAGCAAGTAAAGTCTGACCGTCGAGCGCGAAACTTTTACGTCAAAATCCCCGCACTGCCCTGCCAACTGCGCAGGGACAAGGGCGGGGCACCTTGAGACTTCTAAGTTACCTCTATCTTGCGCAAGCTCTTGTTCATCGCTGTGCTCGTACCAATCCTCGCCGGCGCGGGGTGGTGGTATTTCCGCGAGCAGTCGCTGGCCGACTACGGCCCGGCCTTCCGCGAGTACGCATACGTCAGCAACGGGAAGAGCAACACGGTCAGCGTGATTGATCTGCGGACTTTCGAACTGGCCAAGACTCTTCGCGTGGGCAGCGAACCGACGGGTCTCGCCATCAACCCCAAGAAGAACGAGATCTACGTCGTCAACAGCGGATCGAGCAATGTGAGCGTGATTGACGCCGAATCCAATGCCGTGGTCGCGACCATCGGCGTGCACGGCCGCCCCTATTATGTCGATGTTTCCCAGGATGGCAAGCGGGCTTACGTGGCAAACTCGGCTTCGGCGAACGTGAGCATCATCGATCTGGACGGGCGAGCGCTGATCGGCAATGTGCAGGTCGGCTCCGCGCCGGGCCTGGCGCGGGTTTCGCCCGACGGTTCGACCGTGGTGGTTTCGAACCGTGGGGATAACACCGTATCTCTGATCGACGCGAAAGCGTTGCGCGTCCGGGCCACGCTGCCGGTCTGCCGGCAACCGGAAGACATCGCGATTCTCCCCGATTCCAGCAAAGCTTTCGTTTCCTGTTCAGGATCGTCGCAGGTGGCCTCCATCCAACTCAAAAATCCCGCGCATAATGAAGATCGCGTGCTCGCACTGCTGGATGTGGGCCGCACTCCGGTGAATCTGACGATGAAGCCGGACGGCGGCGAGATGATCGTGTGCAACTTCGATTCCAACAGTATCTCCTTCGTCGAGACCGGCAACGATGAAGTCGGCAGCAGCCCGGAGATCGGCCAGCATCCGGCGCGCGCCGTCGTCACCCTGGATAATTCCCGGCTGTACGTGGCGAACTTCGGATCCAACAGCGTGGCCGTCTATGACATCGACATGGGGCGGCGCATTGCGACCCTGGTAGTGGGCAGCCGCCCCGAGTCTCTGACCCTCACCCCGGATCAGAATTATCTGCTGGTGGCGGACACCGAGTCGGGGGATGTGACGATTATCCAAAAACGCAGGCCGCACCGGACGCTGGAAACCTCGGAGTATTCTCTTTTGACCATGATTCCGGTGGGCGTGCAGCCCAACGCGATCGTGGTGAAGACATTTATGGCGCGCATGCCGAAGAAGGGGCCGTAGCGCGTCTTTCTGAGGCGCGCAATCAGGACTTGATCGCTTCGGCCTTCCCGCAGAGCCGGTCGAACGCCTGCTTCAGATCAGCGGCAATAGCCGGGGCTTCACGGGATTCGATGTCGCGGCGCTGCATCATGTAGACCAATTGCCCGTCCCGCAGAATCGCGATGGAGGGCGAGGACGGCGGATATCCGGTGAAGTAACTGCGGGCGCGCTCCGTGGCTTCGGTGTCCTGACCCGCAAAGACGGAAAATGCCCGGTCGGGCTTCGCGCCATTTTGCAGCGCAAGGCGCACCGCCGGACGCATCCGGCCGGCAGCACATCCGCAAATCGAGTTCACCACGACCAAGGCCGTGCCGGAACGTCCTTTCAGCTCGTTATCGACTGCCTCTGCGGTCTTCAGCTCTTGAATCCCCAGGCGGGTCAGTTCCTCGCGCATAGGGATACACATGATTTCGGGATACATTGACATGCAGATTCTTCCTCTCGGTTGGACTTCCTCTATTCTAGCCTGAGACGGAGGTTTGCCGGAGTCGCCGCCGGGATGCCCTGTGTATATTGAAGGCGACCCATCCATCAGCAATCCATGGTTCTGCAGGAAAACGTTCCGCTCGCGCCGCTGACCACGTTCCGCATCGGAGGTCCGGCCCGCTTTTTGGTGGAGGCCGGCTCAGCCGCGGAGGTGCGCGAGGCGGTCCTGTTCGCGCGCTCCCGCGATCTGCCGCTGTTTGTGCTGGGAGGCGGGAGCAATCTGCTGGTGTCGGACTCGGGCTGGTCGGGAGTGGTTTTGAAAGTCGCGGTCGCGGGAATCGAGCGGCTTCCCGGGGAGCAGGACGGCAAGGCAAAATTCGACGCCGGCGCGGGAGAATCCTGGGACCGATTGGTCGCGGCCGCCGTCGCGGACAACTGCGCCGGAGTGGAGTGCCTGAGCGGGATCCCGGGAAGCGTGGGCGGCACCCCGGTTCAGAATGTAGGCGCCTACGGGCAGGAAGTCTCCGAGACCATCGAATCCGTCCAGGTCTTCGATCTGAACGATAACCAGGTCCGCGAATTGTGCGGCGAGGCGTGCGGCTTCGGCTACCGGTCCAGCATTTTCAACGGCAGCGAACGCGGGCGGTTCGTGATTCTGCGCGTTACCTATGGCCTCACGCCCGGAGGAGCGCCCGACCTCGAATATGCAGACCTGAAGCGCCATTTCGAAGGCGGAGCGGTCCCCACGCTGGCCGGCGTTCGGGAGGCGGTGCGCCAGATCCGGGCGCGCAAAGGCATGCTGCTCGTGGAGGGCGATCCGGACTGCCGCAGCGCCGGTTCGTTCTTCAAGAATCCGGTACTCACCGAGCGGCAGCATGAAGAACTCAAGCGCCGCGCTGCGGCGAAGGAGCTGTCGGTTCCAAGCTATCCGGCCCTGGAAAGGAACCGGAAGGTATCGGCGGCCTGGCTGGTGGAACACGCCGGGCTGGGACGGGGATACACGCTCGGGCGAGCCGCGATCTCCAGCAAACATGCTCTGGCCATTGTGAATCGCGGCGGAGCAACTGCGGCGGAAATTCTTGCCCTGAAAGATCAAATTCAGAGACGGGTCGAAGAGGTATGGGGCATACGGCTGGAAGCAGAACCGGTGCTTGTGGGATTCGGCGGCCAGTAGCCACGCCTCATGTTTGCCAAGGCCTCTGACCAGGAGGGAAATCCGGTGACGTGAGCCTGACTCCTGATTCCTTACACGCAAGCCGCCTCTTTCCCTGCGTTCTCTCTTCACAAATTCCTGAACACAAAGCAATCCCGAGCGGTCTTCATGATTGAGGGCAGACGAGTGGTGGCGGGAGAAGCGATCCTGGACGGGGCGATCATCGAGCGCAGCCGAATTGGAAGCAGTGACGCCCTGCTCGAAAAGCTGGTTCGAGAGCACTCCGGGCTGGTCTATCGCATCGCGTATTCCGTGCTGCGCCTTCACGAGGACGCCGAGGATGCTACCCAGGAAACATTTATGCGTGTGCTTCGCTATAGCTTGAAGCTGTCTCAAGTCGAGGATCCGAAGACCTGGCTGGCGCGGATCGCGTGGCGGGTCGCAATTGATCGCAGTAAGCGGCGCGGCAGAACGCGGGAAATTGCCCTTGAGGACGCTGACAGGCCACTGCCTGAGGCTACATCTTCAGAGAGCTCTGCCAGTGACCGGGTGCAAGGCAACGAGATCAACGCAGTTCTGGAGAAAATGATAGCGGCGATTCCGTCCAAACTTCGCGACCCGCTGGTTCTATCGACCATCGATGGGATGTCGCCGAGAGAAGTCGCCGAGATTCTCGGAATCAACGAGGCGGCAGTGCGCTCGCGGGTGTTTCGGGCGCGGCAGATTGTGAAGGAGAAGCTGGCGCAGCGTGGCATACTCACGTAGAGATCGGGAGATATGCAACAGGATCAAAGAGAAATCGCACAAAATCCGCCAAGTGATGGACGTGATCGGGCTCTGGATGCAGCCTTGAAAAGGTATGCCGCAGTCGAGCCGCGGGCAGGATTGGAAGATCGAATCTTTGCGCATTTGAGACGCGAAGGTCACGCCCCGAGTTCCCTGCGCTGGCGCTGGGGTGTGGCGGCGGCTGCCGTCGCAGCTTTGGCTGTAATCATCACAATGGCATCGCGGCCACATCCCATACCGCACCCTACATTTGCGCAACATGCTTCGGTGTCGCTGCCGAGTCCGGACTTGGCTGGCGCCTCGCAGCCGAGGCCGGCGATCAACCGGGTGCAGCACCGCTCGTATGCCGGCGGTGGCACTCAGGTCGCAAAGGCTGTGCCTAAACTCGATCAGTTCCCTTCTCACCAGCCATTGAGCGAACAGGAGAAACTTCTGGCGAGCTACGTTGAGGTTTATCCCAAGCAAGCCGCTTTGCTGGCCAGACTGCGAACTGAGGAAGTAGAGCGCGAGCGCATCCAAGAACGGAGCCAGCCGGCATCCAAGGACGCAGCAGATTTCGATCAAGAGTAGAAACAGGACGATCCAAGGAGAGAACAGATGCGCAAAATACTGGCCGTAACCGCAGTTCTGGCACTCATGATGTGCGCCGGGCTTCCCAGCCAGGCCCAGGAGGCAACCTCAGAAACGATCGCAAATGCCAATGCGGCGAAGGAGGCGCACGGCCAACCTGACAGGCCGGTGCACGCCTACCGGCTCGATTTCTCAATCAACGAACTGGAAGATGGGAAGAAGATCAACTCGCGCCAATATTCGATGAACTTGAATTCTGATGATGCGAATGAAATCAAGATAGGTACTCGAGTGCCGGTGGACACCGGGCCCGGAACTTTTCAGTACCTGGATGTGGGCACCAACATCTGGTGCCGGATTGGGGAACGCGCAGAGGGCATCCCGCTGACCGTGCGTGCCGATGTCAATAACTTGGCCATATCGGATCAGACGAGCGGGCACGAATCGCACCCCATCGTGCGGCAATTCAAGATTAACGCCAGTACCCTGGCCCAGGTCGGCAAGCCCATGGTGGTGGGCAGCGTCGACGATCCCAATTCGAAGCGACAGTTCCAGCTGGAAGTCACGGTTAGCAAGCTGAAGTAGCGGAATGAAAAGCGCCGCCCCGGTTCGGGCCCATGGTTGAAGTAACCCCGTCGAGGGGGCGGGTCAGCGAACCTGCTCCAGCGGCGCTCTGTCCTGCCTATCGGCAAGTTTTGCCGCCTGCTTGAATATCCTGACGAACATTTCCCGCGTCAGCTTGCCTGTCTGGGTGTTCTGGTTCGAAGGGTGATAGGAGGCCAGCAGGACCTTGCCGTCCGGCATGTCGTAACTGGCCCCGTGCTGGAACAGGTAAGCTTTCTTTCCTGCCAGCAGCCCTCGGCGCTTGAGGTAGTTCAGGTAGGCATCGAATCCAATCTTGCCGAGCGCGACCACGACCTTCACGTTCCCGAGTCCTGCCAGCTCGCGATCGAGGAACGTCGAGCAGGCCGCCAGCTCGGCGGGCAGGGGCTTGTTATCGGGAGGAGCGCAGCGCACCGCCGCGGTGATGTAGAGATCGTTAAGCTTCAGCCCGTCATTGCGATCGGTGGCGGTGGGCTGGTTGGCGAACCCGGTTTCGTGGAGCACGGGGTACATGAACTTGCCGGAGGCATCTCCGGTAAAGGGGCGCCCGGTGCGGTTGGATCCGTGCGCACCGGGAGCCAGCCCCATGATAAGAACGCGAGCCTGGGGATCGCCGAATCCGGGGACAGGCTTGCCCCAATATTCCCAGTCGAGATAGGCGCGCCGCTTCTCGCGGGCGATCTGCTCGCGGTAGGAGACCAGGCGTGGGCAGCGGGTGCAGGCGACCACGTCGTGATTGAGAATCGTAAGCCAGGACACCGGGGTGATTACAGCATATCGCCCATAAGATTGATGGTGCGAGGAATTTGTTGGTATTTAGGACCTAAGATCTTTGCTTCGTGGGAGTAAAGGTTATGCGTCACGATGGGAAGATTTATTTGTGTGGAAAACTCTTCATGGGGGAAACCGCTACGGGATTGGGAAAGAAGAATTGGGTCAGTTCCGTCTGTCCCCGTTTCCCTTCCTCGCGGCTCTCACTCGTGGCGCAATTCTACCGTGCTTGCAACGTGATGGCCCAGCTGAGCGTCGGTCCGTGCTTCGGCGTTACCGGAGATTTCCAAGACCCTTGGCCATCTGCGCGCAGGATCGTCCGAAAATACGAACTGTCATCCAAAAATCCCGCGTCCCGACTCTTCTCGATTGCCGCGCCCTGCCGCATGCCGATGAAGTATTCACTGAAGCAAGCCAGCAGGACGTCGCCCTGATCGCCGATAGCCGCGGCCTTCTCGCTCACGATCACTGGTCTGGTAAACAAACGCAGCGTGCCATCCGAACCCTGCGTTACTGCTGGAGCACGCAGGCCATCGACTGCACTCAGCGAAGTGAACGTCATGCTCAACAGTTGCGGTACGACGCTCGGGTTGCAGACCCACACACTGTCGTTGAAGCACGCCGGGTGGAGACGTCCCATCATGTTCACCGCGTTCTGGAAGATGAACGTGTCCGCATCCTGCGCGGTGTCTCCGGTCTCCTTCGGGACGACGATCAACGCCGGATCGTTAAAGACGCCCAACGGCTGACCTGCACCTGATCCCCACAAGAAAGCAAGATCGAGAAAGTAGCTTGTGGCTGCGATCATCGCCGCGCCCACGGCCGACTCGAAGCCGTTCACCGCGTCAGCTAAAACCTCGTTGCTGCTATTTCCGAGGATCGCCAGCTTGTTCGCGATGAGTTTTATGTTGCGTAGCTTCGCCGCCTGCGCGGTCATCGGATGCAGTTCACTGATCCACTGCGCTGCGAACCCGCCGAACAAGGTCGAGGTATGGTCCTGCCCATCAAAAGCCGGTACATTTCTGGTTTCCGTTCCCATTCCGAACTGAGTGGCGCGAGGGCGGACGACTTCTGCTTCCAAACTTTTATCGAGTAGCATCGCCGCGTACTCCTCCGGAACACTGAAACCGCCCAGCGATGGCACATCTTCCTGTTGGCTGCTGGAGTACACGCGCAGTCGAGGATCGAACTGAGCAGGCGCGTTAGCGAAGGCTTGCATGAACTCTCCGAAGCCTTTGAACCCGCCGTTGTCCAGATGCTGCTTGCCGAACAACTGAGCGTACTTTCTGCCGATGCCGCTCGACCCGCGGCCGGGAGTGATGTCGGATCGGCCAGCGCTAGTCCCGTCGAGTCCGCGCACCCAGTTGCCGTTCTCATCGGGCATGGAGACTCCGTTCTTGACGGAGAACATCTCTTCCACCTTGATGATTTCAGCTTCGAGGGTAGCCAGCTTCGCTTTGATTTCCTGAACCCTGATGAGTTCCTGCGCGGTTAGCTCGTGATCAGAGGCGAGAAGTCGCTCGGCTTCGGCTACCAAATCCAATTTGCTCTGCCGCAGAGCGTGAATATTTTTCATGTGATTAATCCTCCAGTAGTTCATCGGCATGGGCTGCCAATCGGACGCCTCCCTCTGCCTTTCAGCAAACGGGGCGTCCACTACCTTCGGGTGAGGACTACCGTTTCACGGATACAACCTGTCGGCGCACACCTTCGGGTGTCTCCGACTGAGTCGATCTACCGCACACAGGATAGCAGGCCCATCGAGGGAATGCCCCGCGCTTGCGCCACGCGCCCCGCGGTGAGGCAGAGAGTACAGCAAAGGCCTCTCCCCCCGGCCGGGAAGGACGGGCACTTGCCCAGCGACGGCCATCACACGCAAGTGCTCACCCTGAGGCGATGATGAGTGTAATAGAGATGTTACGCCCAGTTGAGACTTCCAGCGTTTTGGACGACCGCGTCCTGACGCTTTAGAATGGCGGCACTGGTGCCGTAACGGTTATGATCCGCTCGCACTCAAGTACCGGACTGATGAGGCACGGGTACAGTATTGAGCAAGTAAAGCAATGGCGTACAAACGAGGAGAAGGCCGGAAAACCTTCGGCTTTCGACGACTTCCTCCGCGCACACGAACTCTGCGTTCATTGCCATTCCGTCGGGAAACTCATATCAGGTCTTCATTGGCGTGATTCCAGCGGCGTAGAGCACAGCATTAACCTTGTTGCGCCGGGCGTTCCCGAAACAATTGCATCAATCCATCAACGCGAGCTGAAGGATGCGGTGCGCTGGGATTACTCGTACACAACTTGCGAGATGTGCGGAGGCACCGGGAAATCCTCCGAGTAGCGATTCAGAGAAGATTGTCGTAAGCAGGCGATAAGCGCCCCAAAAACTACACTTAAAGTGCAGGGAGCGGCGTCCATTTGTATTCAATCTCATTCGCCTCGATCTCGAAACTCCCGTTAGTGAGCGTGACGCAGTGCCTCAGGCTGTCATGTCTTCTAACGTCTACTTTATCCTCCAGCCAGTCGCCGTGCCCCGCTACGTCACGCCTCGCTCGGATCGCATAGCTTTGCACTTCCTTGTACGTGAACTCGATGGTGCCGTCTCGAAATGCCCCAAGCAGTTGAACGTGAATTGACGATGCGCTGGACGATGGGTCGGAAATCGTAATCGACTTCACCCATGCACCGGCGGGACTGCGATGATCCTCGGGTAGGGTGTACCAGTCAGATGAGCTGCACTGACGCAATGAGCAGGTGAGGACTTCGTTCATCATACGTCCGTATTATGCGATACAAGCGGTGTCCGGTCGATTGATGAAAACAGGCCATTTCACTCAAATTTCAACTTCTTTCGATTCAGTTCACATCTGAGCGTTTGTTGCTGAATTGCTAAGCCCGCTCCCTCGCACGCACGCGCCCCCGCGCACGGGCGGGCCCTGGCCCCAAAGTCAAAATCGGCCATTTTAGGGGGTGGAGCCGTTTTTCCCGTCGCCACATCCTACCCGTGGCCTGGTTTGACGCTTCTCTCCCTCTATCTTTAAACTCAGAGGAACGGCTTGGGAATCGAGCCGGGCGGGATGCCCGGCGGGGCCGTCCAGCCACGGAGTTGCCCTAGGTTGTTGCGTGCAGGGAAAGGGAAAACGTGAGTCCCAC
>DASREX010000077.1:0-11584 GCA_035651855.1 Candidatus Sulfotelmatobacter sp. | reverse complement strand
CGATACTTACGAGTTCGTCAGGAACTCATAGTTTTTTGGGGAGCGTTGAAATGCTCAAATTGATACTGGCAGATAACCAGGCGATCTTCCGGGCGGGCATCGCGAAGGTGCTGGCCGTAGAAGACGAGATGCGCATCGTGGCCCAGGCGCAGAATCCGGAACAGATGTTCATGGCCCTGGATAAGTTTCGCGCCGCCGTGCTGGTGGTGGCGGCAGGATTCCACAACGACTTTGCCGCCATCGTGCAAGCCGCCAATAAAGCCCGGACCCGCGTCATCGTCCTGGCCGATACCGGGGAAAGCGCGCAAAAGCACATGTCCAACGGCGCTCATGGCGTCGTCTACCGCAACGTCACCAGTGCGGCCCTGGTGGATTGTGTGCGCAAAGTGGCCCGGGGAGAGACGTGGGTTCAGGACGTCGCCATCCCCAGCGAACTCACCGAGAACGACATGGTCGGGCTGCGGGTGCGCGACCGCTTGACCGCCAAAGAACTACGGATCGTGGCGTTGATCGTGCAGGGATACAAGAACAAAGAGATCGCGTCCCAGCTGGGAACCACCGAGCAGGTCATCAAGAATTATCTGCGCAACGTCTACGATAAGATCGGGGTTTCGGACCGGCTGGAATTGGCCCTGTTTACCATCCACCACCGCATCCTGAACGAAGCTGCGGCGGCCACCACGGCGGGGGCTGCACCGCAATCGCCGGCGGGCGTCGCGCAGTAGATCCAGATCCTTACGGCCGCGAGCAAGGCCGCCGAAACGGGCGGCCTTTCGCACGTCTGCAGCCTTTTCATCGAAGTGAGCTCATGTTGTTCCTAGTGCCGCCGCGCGCTTCGCGCATATGCTCACGCCGCAAGACGGCCAGCATAGGATCTTCACGAACGATCCGATGATACAACTGATGCGGGCTACTCCCCGGTCACATTGCCTGTGTGTCTGGGTCCGAAAGTGGTACCGAAGAAGTCGCCCTTGTTCCACTCGGGAACGCCACCACGCTGCGCGACTTGGTAGCCCACCAGGAAGTTCATCACAGATCCTTTTGCCGCCGAGTCGAAGTCGATGGGCTGGTCCATGTTGTCGAGCGGAGTGTGATAGCGCGTCGTCAGCCACTTCTTCAACACTTCGAGCCCGTTGACTTTCGGGTCGGTGGACTTTATCCCGTCGGTGATATCCACCGCGGGTACGCCCTGCAGGACGAAGGAGTACTGATCGCTGCGGATGAACATGACCTCCTCCGGCATGGGATCGGGGCTGAGGTCGTACCCCAGAGCTTTTGCGGATGCATTCACCTGATCGGCCAGCGTCGAATGCTCGCTGCCCAGGACAACCACGTCCTTCATCGGGAAATATACGCCGGGCGCGCCGTCGATATTGACGTTGGCGACGATCGACTTCAGCGGCACAGTTGGTGCATGTGCAAAGTAATCGGAACCGAGCAGACCCATTTCTTCGCCGGTGACGAATACGAAAAGCAGCGAGCGGCGCGGCGGCGTGGGCAGGCTGGCATAGGCGCGTGCAATCTCGAGCAGTGAGGCGGTGCCGGAAGCGTTGTCCAGCGCGCCATGGCAGACGTTATCCCCTTCGACTGCGGGGCAGGTTCCGAGATGATCCACGTGCGCGGTGTACACCACGTATTGATCGCGCAGTGTGGGGTCGGAGCCCTTCAACTCAGCCACGATGTTCGGGCTCTCAATCACACTCTGCGTGGCAACGGTGTGAATGCGGGCGCTGGCGGAGAGAGGAAAGGCCTGCGGCTTGCCGGCCCTGGCGGCGGCAAAGACCTCGTCCACGGTCTTGGGTGCGCCGGCAAAGAGGGCCTCCGCCGCCTTCTGGCTCAGTAGCACGTTGCCCTTCAGTTGCGGGAAGAAGTCATGGGGCACGCCGGCTTTGTTGAGCCAGTGCATCTCGCCCATCTGAATCTGTGGAACTAGCCATTCCCAGGGATAACGCTTCCAGTCCTCGGGCAGCATGATGGAGATGACACCGACCGCACCATGCGCCACTGCGTTCCTGGCCTTAATGACGCCATCTGAATAATAGGCACGCTCCGTCGATGGAAACGATGAAGGCGCACCATAGATTGTCACAATGATCTTGCCGTGCGCATCGACTCCGGCATAATCGTCATACTTCTGGTCGGGCGCGGTCACGCCGAATCCCACGAAGACAACTGCGGCATTCACATCGCTTTCGGCTTTGGCCATGTCCTTTCCTGCGGGACTCGCGAACCAGGTGGACAGGATGTAGTCCTTGGCGTCGGCCAGCTTCTGTTCTTTGCCATTGACGGCCAGTGTGAAGGAACTTGCGGCTTCGTCGGTCACTGCTTTTTCCAGCGGCACGGGCTGGAACCATTTCCCGGCGACGCCGGGCTGCAGGCCCATGCCCTCCAACTCGGTCGCGACGTAGCGCGCGGCGATATCATAGCCGGGAGTTCCCGGCGCACGGCCCTGCAACAGGCCGTCGGAAAGAAAGCGGATATGAGCGCGGAGCTGCTCGGCACGGATAGCTTTGGTAGCCGCGTCCATGGCGGCCCGATCGGCAGGGTTCTGTGCAGCAAGGCTAAGCGGGAGAGAACACAGAACGGACAGCATCATCCCCAGACGAAGTTTCATACTTGGACCCCCGGTGGTGAACTGTAGCCAGTTTAGACGAACACCAAACAGAATCGTTACAACACACGAAGAGGCACAGCCTGCAGCTGCGCCTCTCAGGTTTCAGCTAAACGATCTTTTCCCCGACCGACTTGGCTTGAGTGAAAAGGTATAGATAGTCAGGACCGCCGGATTTTGAATCGGTGCCGGACATGTTGAAGCCGCCGAAGGGATGCGCGCCGACCATGGCTCCGGTGCACTTGCGGTTGATGTAGAGATTGCCGACATGGAACTCGCGAATGGCGCGCTCGATCTTGTCGCGCGAACTGGTATAGACCGCGCCAGTCAGCCCAAATTCCGTGTCATTGGCAATTTCCAGGGCATGGTCAAATCCGCGGCTCTTGATTAGGGCCAGCACCGGGCCAAAAATCTCCTCCTGCTCGAGCCTGGAACGCGGCGGAATGTCGGCAAAAACGGTGGGCTTGATGAAGTAACCCTCGCCCGCCCCTGCGGCGCGTTCGCCGCCGGTGATCAGCCGGCCGTCTTTCTTGCCTTGCTCGATGTATCCCAGGATGGTCTTCATCGAGCCTTCGTTAATGACCGCGCCCATATTGGCGTTGTCGGCAGGATCGCCGACCTGGATCTTTTCCACGCGCGCCTTGAGCTGCTCCAGGAACTTGTCATAGACGCGCTCGTCCACAATGGCGCGCGAGCAGGCGGAGCACTTCTGCCCCTGGAATCCAAATGCGGCTTGCGCGACACCTTCCACGGCGGAGTCGATATCGGCATCGGCTTCAACGATGATGGCGTCCTTGCCGCCCATTTCGAGGATGGTGCGCTTAATCCAGAGTTGACCGGGTGCCTGCGTGGCGGCGACTTTGTTGATGTTGAGGCCCACCTCCCGCGATCCCGTGAAGGCGATGAAGCGCGTCTTGGGGTGCGCGACCACGGCGTCGCCGAACGTGGCCCCGGACCCGGGACAGAAGTTGACCACGCCTTCGGGCATGCCTGCTTCTTCCAGCAATTCCATGAATTTGGCGGCGATCGTGGGCGAGTCGCTGGACGGCTTCAAAATAACCGTATTGCCGCTGACGATTGAAGCCAGCGTCATCCCCGCCATGATCGCGCAGGGAAAATTCCACGGCGGAATCACGGCGCCGACCCCCAGAGGGATATAGAACAAAGTGTCGCGCTCGCCGGGCAACTGGATTGGGGTCTCGGCCTTGGAGAGGCGTAGAGCTTCGCGTGCGTAGAATTCGCAGAAGTCGATGGTTTCGGAGATATCGGCATCGGCCTCGACCCAGTTTTTGCTGACTTCAAAAACCAGCCAGGCCATGTACTCCATCTTGCGCTGGCGCAGCAGGTCGCCGACGCGGAACAGCAGTCCGGCGCGCTCCTCCACCGAGGTGCGGCTCCAGGGCTGGAAGGCCTTCAGGGCGGCGGTCATGGCGGGCTCCACGTGCTCGCGGCCGGCCTTCTGGTGGATGCCCACGATCTCGGAGGGCTTCGCCGGATTCAGCGACTTGATCTTGTCGGCAGTCTTGAGGCGCTTGCCGCCGATAATGAGGTCGTACTCGCGGCCAAGCTGGCCACGGACTTTGGCGATCGCCGCGCGCATGCGGCGGCCGTTCTCTTCATTGCGGAAGTCAAAAAAAGGCTCACTTACAAATGGGCCGGAATGCAGGCTAGCGTGCGGCCGGACGGGGGCTTCCAAAGTTGCCATGGGAGATGTTCCTTTCAGAGCTGAACAATGCGGTATAAGACTATGTTTAGTTTACACCTTGGAACGGCACGGATAAGCACCTGTCGACCTGAGAAGCAGGCCGGTCGCAAGCTGCGCGATGGCAGCAAGTTTCGCGTTAGACTTTCTGTACCAGGACGCGCAGGTCCAACCCGGCGACCGTCACCTGCCCGCTAAGGATCTTCCCGGAAAGCAAATCACGGTGTTCTCCGGATATTTTGACGGTCTGGGGATCCGCCGCAAAGTTGAGCAGGAACAGGAAGGAGTGGCCATCCCGCTGGCGAAGCGCAAAATCCATGCCGGGCGGAATCTCAGGGCCAAGCTCAATCTGCGACCAGGAGCAAACGTGTCGCGCCAGGTCGGTATAGAAACGTGACTCCAGGGTTGCGCCGATATAAATCACTCTGCCCTTGCCGTGATCGGCGAGCGTCACCGCCGGTTTATCCGCATAGTAGTCCCGCTGAAACCGAAATAGGGTTTGCGCACCGTCTGCCTCGAGAATATCGAGCCAACCAGAGGCGCAGTACTCGCCCGTCCAGTCTGTGGAAGCCGATTGGATTGCGTTCTCAGGGCTGGGTTGATAGGCCGCCGGGTCCCCCTCCAGACCTGTCCTCTCCGGCGGAGAGAGTTGTACAAAATCCCTCACCCACACCTTGGCCAGCCCGTGTAGAGGGCCGGGAGGAACCTGGGTAGCGAGGTTGTCCGGATTCTTGAAGCCTGAGCGCGCAGTGAGAATGAGGATGCCGCCATTCGAGACGAACTTCTGAAGACTGGACACAGCTTCCGGATCAACCACGTGAAGCGCGGGCGCAACTACAATCTTGTACTTACCGAGGTCGCTGGCAGCTTCGACAAAATCGATATTGATGCCGCAGCGCCGGAAAGAGCTTGAGAACTCTTTCAACTGGCTGAAATAGGGGAAATTGGGATTGCCAATCTGCAGCGCCCACAGACTATCGTAAGACACCACTAACGCGATATTCGCGGGGCTTTCTGCCTGTGCGATTTGGTGTCCGATGTTGGCGAATTCGTTTCCCAGTTGAGCGATCTCGGGAAAGACTCTGCTGGGAGTGCCGTCATTATTCAGCAGCCCTTGCCAGTATTGCTCGCTGCCGCCATTGTTCCGCCGCCAGCGAAAGAACAAAACGCCGTCAGCACCGTGGGCTACACTTTGCCAGGCCCACAGGCGAGCCAGTCCGGGAGGCGGAGTCGCATCCTTCAGCGTGTAGTCGCCATAAGTGCCGCTGCGCTGTTCCAGTACAAGGAACGACTTGCCGTGATTGGCCGCGCGGGTAAGATCACAAGTCAAAGCGGGATCAGTGAACTGTCCAACCATGGGATAAACGTCAGCCGAGAGAAAATCGAGAGCTTTGGTCGCCTCGAAACAGTTTTGCGAGCGATCTATTCCGTTGTGGGTGATGAACTGATTCTTCGTAAGCCGGCGAAGCAACGCGGCCTGAAACGCGAGAAACTCAGCGATATTGCGGGAAAAGAACCGGCGGGCTTCGAGAAGAAGCGGGACTTGGAGCGCATCTTCGGCGACGCTCGATCGCAATTGAACCTGCTCCCACGAGCTGTATCTATGACCGTAAGAGACGGTGAGCAAACGGCGGTTCAGTTCCTCGACAGTCTGGAATTTCTCTTTCAGGTAGCGTCGGAACTTCGGAACACAGTAATCCGGATCAAAGCACTCCGCCCCCCAGATTCCCATCTCGTTATCAATCTGCCAGCCAATAACTGCGGGATGCTGGCCGAAGTGTGATGCGAGCCTGGTGACCAGTTTCTCAACATACTGCCGATAGAGCGGGTGGTTGAGACACATGAAGCCCATTCCGCCCCAGCGGCGCCGGCGACCGGATTCGTCCATCAAAAAAAATTCAGGATGCTTTTGGCCCAGCCATGCCGGGAGAACATAAGAAGACGTGCAAAGGACTGCCCGTATTCCGTAGCGGCTCAGGACTTCCAGGACCCGCTCCAGCCAGCCGAAATCATAATGGCCCTCCGCCGGTTCGAGTCTTTCCCAGTTTGTATCCGCCAGACGCACCGTTCGGAACTTGGCTTCTTGCATGAGCCTGGCGTCGAGTTCTACTCGTTCCGGGGGCCAGTCTTCCGCGTAGTAGTCGGCACCATATTCAATCTGAGGGGCAACGGATTGTGCGGCGTCAGCCGCCTTTTCTTGGGCGGCGGAAGATTCCACGAAAGTCGGGAGGGCGGAACTGGCCGAAGCTGCTGCCAGGGCGGCAAGAAAGCGCCGGCGGTCCATAACGCATTTCGACACGGGTGGTACTCCTCTTACATCGTGAAGGCAGTCAGGTACTTCTCATTGCAACTTCGTTATTGCATAACACAGGGGATAGACGTCTGTGTTTAAACGCCAGAACGATTAGGAAAGCGGGACGGCGACCGCACCGCGTTGTGATGCAGCCGCGCCACACCGGGATCGCGGACAAAATCGGGCTTTCACTAGGGTTTGGCCAGAGTGGCTCCTTACTGCCCCAGCAACCCCTTCTTCAAACCGGGATTGGGCGGCTTGGGACCCAGCCAAACGGAGAAGAGCATTTCGGCAAAGGCCGGCCCGGTTACGGTTAGCTTTTCTTGCTCCCTTGCGGTCAGGGATGTCCCCTTGTCAGGCAGGTAAGTGAACGTAATGTCTTCGCCATCCTTAACTGCTTCCAGCGCGGCGAACAGGCGGTCAATGTCAGGCTTCAGGTTTTTCTCGGCATCCGGACTGTTGTTATGAAACGATTCGGCGAAACCATCTGTGAGTTGGTTCTTGCTTACGTCCCGCACAAAATGCATGACGATCCGCTTGGGAACATCACCTTTCAGGATAGCGCCCGGATCGGAGGACTTTTGGGACAGATAAAGCCCGGCAACGTATACCTTGACCATAAATTTCGTGCGCAGTCCCATGCCGTTGAGCGACAGGGTGGTATTCGCGGCTTGAACGGTATCGGGCAAGGTGACGCCGTCGAGCGTCGCGGCATAAAGGCTGGGAATGAATGTCATGCCTGAGAGGATACAGAACAAGAACGCGGCCACCGTTCGCATAAAGGCTCCCTGGAAAGCGGTCTGGGTGTGCAGTCACATTTCTACATGGTTGCAGGAAATGGGGCCGTGATCGTCATCACCTGCGGGGAGATTACTGCCGGGTCAATCGGTGTCGGGGTCCTGGGGCGTACTCGTGTCGTTGATGAAGTAATCCGCCTTCAAGGGCGCGTCGATAGTTTTGAATTGCAGGGGCGCCTGGGCGAAATCAAAGCAGTCGGAAAGGTTATCGGCGTGAGCATCGGCATATCCGAGAGAGTGCAGGCGGAAGACCTCCTCGATGAAGTTCAGGATGCTTCCGAAATCATGATTGACGTGAGAGATGTATGCAGGCCTGGCATAGGGCGAGATCACGATGAGAGGCACGCGGAAACCGTAAACATAACCTGATCCCCAGCTTCTGCCGTCATTGATCACCTTAGGGGGCGGAACGTGATCGTACCAGCCGCCCCAGTCGTCCCACGTGATGATGATGGCAGTGCTGGACCAGAAGGGGCTGTTCCCGATGGCGTTCACGATGGAAGCCACCCACGAGGGGCCGCCGTTGGCGCTGACGGAATTGGGGTGATCGGAATACTGGCCCGCGGGAGTAATCCAGGTCACGCCGGCAAGCTGATTGCCGGCAATGTCAGTGAGAAACTGTTTGGACGGGATGATTACGTTTTTCCAGTCAGAGCCGGTGCAGACCAATTCCCCATTCTCCGTCTGCGGCTGGCACATGTGCCGGATGGCATTGGGGGCGGTCCATATGTAGGAAGCGTTTGGCGCGTAATAGCGCCAGGATATGTTCAGGGCGTCGAGTTCATCGGTCAGGGTCGCGTGTTCGAAGCACGGAAACATCGAACTGGATTCCTTTCCGTCCGGCCCGATCAGAGCTACAGTTGAAGTCGCAGGCTGCGTGCAGCCGCCGAGAAAGACAGTATTCGGATTCTCAGCGGCGAAGAAGTGGCTGTCCGCGCTGGGTGCAGATGTGCCGGAAATCAGGAACTGATGGGCTGGGAAACTGGGCCCCTGGTTGGTTTGAAACATGCGGTCTCCGAAGGTATATTGCTCGGCCATCTGAAAATATGGCCCGACATCGGAGGCTTGTACGTAGCTGAATTGCGGGCTTGACCGGGATAACCTGCAACCAGGTGTATTGCAGCCGACGGCAACCCGGTCGGCTCCATTCATTTGGCCATCGTTATACATGGCGACGAAAGCGGAGTGCGAGTGGCTGGGATTATAAATCGTGCCCAGCGGCATCGGTTCGAGCGGAACTCTGGCGCCTGCCGAGTTGAAGCCGCTGCTGGCGATATCCGCCCCTCTACGTATCAATACGGGATCGTGGAAAAGATTGTCGGGAGTGCGGTTCTCCTGGACGACGACCACCACGTGCTGAATCTTCCCGCGGGGAATACCGAAATCTGCTCCGCCACAGGCATTCAAAGGCACCATAAGAGCCAGAGCCGAGAGAGCAAGCAGAAAGAAAAACAAAGAGGCGCTTCGAATCATGGGCAATCGTTCGCCAGGCACAGGCTGCTGCACTGTAGGATGCGAAATCGTTGCGGCGGGATTACCTGCAGCGGGACATCGAACGACAATTTGCGCTCAGAAACTACTGACCGCCTGCCACCGTCACGGGCACGGGCTCAAGGTGAGCGGTGAAGTGCCGCAGGAATGGAGCCTGGTACGTCAGGCGCATGCCGGGAATTCGCTCTCGATGCTTCCAGACTTCCAGGATGACTTCGACGACATAATCGATATGGCTTTGGGTGTAGACGCGGCGGGGAATGGCCAGGCGTACCAGATCCATTTGCGCGGCCCCGGCAAACATCAGCGTACCGATTTCTACGGAGCGGATACCGCCTTCCAGGTACAATTCGGCGGCGAGCGCCACGCCGGGAAATTGGTCCGGGGGAATGTGCGCCAGGAATGCGCGAGCATCGAGGTAGATGGCGTGACCGCCCGGGGGTTGTACGATGGGCACGCCCTGGCTCGCGATGTGATTGCCTAGATATGCGGTGGAGGCGATGCGGTATCGCAGATAGTCTTCTTCCAGCGCCTCTTGCACGCCCACCGCGATGGCTTCGAGATCGCGTCCGGCCAGCCCGCCATAAGTAGGATATCCCTCGGTGAGAATCAGCAGATCCTTTTCCTGTTGAGCCAGCAGGTCATCATTGGTGCAGAGAAACCCGCCGATATTAGCCATGCCGTCCTTCTTGGCCGACATGGTACAACCGTCGCCGTAGCGGAACATCTCCTGCGCAATCTGCATAGGCGAGTGCTGCTCATATTCCTTCTCGCGCAACTTGATGAACCAGGCATTCTCGGCGAAGCGGCAGGCGTCGAAGTAAAGCGGGATGCGGTGGCGCTTGCAGACGGCGCTCACCTGGCGAACGTTCTCCATCGAAACCGGCTGGCCTCCGCCGGAGTTGTTGGTGACGGTGAGCATGACCAGGGGGATGCGCTCGCGGCCCACACGCTGGATCAGCGATTCCAGGGCAGCGACGTCCATGTTGCCTTTGAAGGGATGCGGGGATGCGGGAAGCTTGCCTTCTTCAATGAGGAGATCGACGGCCTCGGCTCCAACGAATTCGACATTCGCCCGCGTGGTGTCGAAATGGGTATTGTTAGGCACCACGTCGCCCTTCTTGCAGGCTACGCCGAACAGGATGCGTTCGGCGGCGCGTCCCTGGTGTGTAGGGATGACGTGTTTGTAGCCGAAGATGCCCTGAATCGAACTCTTGAAATGAACGAAGCTCTTGCTGCCGGCGTAGCTCTCATCGCCTTCCATCACTGCGGCCCATTGGTGGGTCGACATGGCTCCGGTACCGGAGTCGGTGAGCAGATCAATCAAGACGTCTTCAGCAGGCAGAAGAAACAGGTTGTAGAAAGCGGCTTCGAGCAACTGCTCCCGTTGCCGGCGGGTGGTCCAGCGGATAGGTTCAACGCTCTTGATGCGGAAGGGTTCAATGATGGTCTTGATGGGCATAGGATCCTGCGGCCTTTAACGAACTTCCTATATTAAGCCGTCTTGAGGAAACGCCCACCGTGGGATACGGCAAGGTGGGTCGCCAAGGATCCTGAAACGTCAAAATCTCCACTTCTGGCAAAAGCGGCCAGAAGTGGGGCACCCCTTGCTCGACGAAATGGAGCTAGCGCCAGTCGTCGCGGTCGCGCCAGCGGTAATCGTCGCCATCTCTGTCATGGCGATAGCCGTAATAGTTGTAGGCCTCACGGTAGCCGCGCTCGTAGCCCTCGCGGTACTCGTGTTTGTAGCGGCCCTTGTTGCCCATCCAGTGCTTGTAGCCGCGGGAGTCTTCCCAGTCGTCATTCTTGAACTTAAAGCGGCGGCCGCGCTCCGAGTCGTGCTGGCCGGCACGCAGTCCGTCACGGTAACCGTTGCGGTATCCGTGCTCGCTGGCTTCGTCGTGACGTTGATAGTAGTCATCATTGTCGTAACGGCCGTAATCCTGTCCCCAGGCAACGCTGGCGAGCATCAGGGATGTTGCCGCCAGCAATGAAACTCTAAACCAACGCCAGATTCTGTCGCGCATCATGTTCACCTCCATGGTCCATGGTCGAAGAGGCGCGTTGCATATCTTTAGGATGCGGGTTGGCAGATCGGTGATGCTTCCGGCCGCACCCGGCAAATGGCCTGAGATCGCAGGGGTTTGCGGGGAATTGCAGAGGGCGAAACTTATTGCGGGAGACGGTGTTCCGCGCTATGAGCTATGAGCTATGAGCTATGAGCTATGAGCTATGAGCTATGAGCTATGAGCTATGAGCTATGAGCTATGAGCTATGAGCTATGAGCCGTGAGCCCTCTTGCTCAGCCGCCATCGCTCATTGCTTTCGCGGGTGGTAGACTCGAAGGTTTTCAGCGAGGCGAACTGGATGAACATTCAGACGGTCGGGATCGTGGGTGCGGGGACGATGGGGAACGGGATCGCGCACGTGTTTGCGCGCTGCGGGTACAGCGTGCTCCTCTGCGATGTGGAGCATCGGTTCCTGGAGCGTGCGCTGGGCACGATCGGGAAGAATCTTGATCGCGAAGTCGCCAAGAACAAGATTACCGCCGCCGACAAGGACGCGGCGCTCGGGCGCATTCAACCGGTCACTGACCGCGGCAAACTCGCGGAATGCGATTTCGTGATCGAAGCGGCGACGGAGAAGTTCGAGATCAAGACAGAGATATTCCGCGATCTCGACCGGCGGGC
>DASREX010000076.1:0-27345 GCA_035651855.1 Candidatus Sulfotelmatobacter sp. | reverse complement strand
GCCCACAACGCTTCGGTGCTTGGAAGCCGCGTGGGATTCCAGGCCCGCATCGGCGACGATCCGCTCGGCGCAATCTCACTGGAGCGCCTCCATGAAGGGGGCGTGGACACCTCTCAGGTCCGCCGCATCCCCGGAGCAGTCACCACCGGCCTGACCGTAATTTTGCATCACCAATCCTGGCGCAACATCCTCACGTATGCCGGAACCATGGCCGAACTTGCCTGGGAAGATCTCGATCTGGACTACCTGGCCGACTCCCGCCATTTTCACCTCTCCTCGTATTACCTGCAGCGGGCGCTGCGACCGAGGGTAGGTGAACTCTTCCAGCATTTGAAGTCGAAAGGCCTGACGATCTCGCTCGACACGAACGACGATCCGGACGACCGATGGGAAGGCAATCTGCGGGAAGTGCTGCAGTACGTGGACGTATTTCTGCCCAATGAACGGGAGGCCTGCAAGGCGGCTGGCACAGAAGATCTGGAAGCCGCAATCCGCAAACTGGCGGAACTGGTCCCGCTGGTGGTCGTGAAACTCGGCCGCCGTGGAGCGATCGCGCAGCGCGGCCAGGAAAGGTTCACCAGCCCGGCGAAAGCAGTGGAAGCGGTGGATACGGTGGGAGCGGGCGACAGCTTTGATGCAGGATTTCTGAATGCATACGTGAAGGGAGCCGGTATTGCGCAGTGCCTGGCAGGCGGCAATCTGGCGGGCGCTCTCTCCACCACCCGCCCCGGCGGCACAGAAGCCTTCCGGGATGCCGAACACCGGACCAGATTCATCGCGGAACGGAAACTTTGAACCCTGAGCCCATTACCGTCCGGCAGGCAATTTTCAGAATCTGCTTCTACTTCTTGCTTTCGATCTTCTCTTTGAGATGTTTAGCGCAAGCTTCCGCGGTACTCTTCTTCCCGTGGGCGGAACTCTGTTTGTTGACCGAGTAGGCGAATGCAACTTGGCTGGTCTTCAGGTTCACGACCTGAATGCTCGCCTGTTCATTGGACTGCCAGTTCAACATGATGACTTTCTTCGCGGTGCTCGCTTTCTGAGTGTCGGAGTGTCCGGAGATCTCAAAATCAGCGGAGTCCTTATTGTCGACTACTACCAAGGGGACCTTCTTGACTTGCAAGGCCGCCTTCAGATAGTCGTCGAAGCCGTTCTCCATTGTGGCGATGAAGACTTTGGATCCCGCTGGAACTACCTTGTCAACGGCGTCCTGACTGACGGCTACAGGAGCAAGGGCGACGAGCAGGAGCAGGGCCAACCGGAACGATTTCATAACGTCCTCCTAGTGGAACCGATTTTCGATCTTCTCGTTAATGTGCTTGGCTACTGCTTCGCCCGCGCTCTGCTTTCCCCGAACGGAGTTGGTCTTGTTTACCGAATAGGCAAATACCACGTTGCCAGTCTTCAAGTTCACAATTTTTATGCTTGCCGCTTCATTTGTCTGTTGCGACCCGAGAAACAGCATTTTTGCCCAACCCGCCCTATCGGAATCAGAAACTCCGGTAAGTTCATAGTCGGCTTTGGTACGGTCAGCCACTATGACAATCGGAACCTTCTTTTTCTCAATGCCAGCGGTGATGTAGGTCTCGAATCCGTTTGAGATCGGCGCGACATACAACCGCGCCCCTTTCGGCAAAGATTCATCGCTGATAACAGGGGCTACAGATTCAGAGGGGGCTATATGTTCCTTTACGGGCCCTGACGGCTCCTGGGACCGGAGCAGCGCGGTCGGCCAGATCAGTAACAAAAGAAACATCATGCAGAAAGCAGGTTTCATGGAACGCTCCTAGGTCATGCGCATCGTAGAACGCGCTTAGGAACGTCGCAGTGATGAGGATCACGCCCTGCCTCGGCGTTAAATTAGCTGCACCAAACACAGTTCAGGCCATACGGTAGGGCTCCGGCCGACTTAAGCACTCCTCGCTTCGGGAGAACACTACGCATTGTCGCTGAAGCCGGAATCAGTTCGCATGCGTTAAGATCCCGGTACCAGCTGGAGCCGTTCTGATGTAGTGATTGACCGCCGCGCATTCCTGGCACGAACCCTCGGGCTCAGAGGTGAGGCCCTCCGCCTGCCTGACAGGACACTGAAATGTACTCTTACGGGCGCAAAGTCGTGATTAGACGGCCGCGCTACTTCGCACTCACCTCCAGCAGCAAATGATCCTTGAACTCCGCCTTCACGCGCGGGGCCTTCGCATTCTCTGCTTGCACCGTGCCCAGAGACTTCCCGTCCGCATAGTCGAGCACCTGGTATGAACCCGGCGTCAAGCCGCGCAGCTCAACTTCTCCCGTGAAGGGCTTCCCGGCCTCCGCAAAGAATGCGTAATACATCTTCCCGTCCTTCGCGATGGCGTATGCCTCGGGCACGTCGTAGCCATAGGTATAAAGATCGAGGAACTCCCCTTTGGACAGCATCTTCTGGTTGTACAGCCCGATCCATTTCTTCCAGTGTTCCTCTTTCTGAGCAGTCAACGCCACGGGTTTATATTTGGGCCCCGGATCCGGCCAGACAAATTTCGTCCCTACCACGCCGCCGGTGCCTACGGTGGAAGCGAAATCCCAGCCATGCTCGCTCCACCCATCGGTGCCGACGCGGCTCATCTCCGACAATTCCACGTGATCTCCATAGACAGCCGCTCGCGGGCCCATCAGCGCCTTGTACATTTTGATCCGCCGCCGCACCTGTACACCGCCCACCGGATCGGCGGTGACCGCCTGATCCATAAACGGCAGCCAGGCCAGTGAGGGCGGGGTCCCGCACGGACAGGCCTGCGTCACACTCTCCGGCTTGATCGCCCGCGTGGTCTCAAAGATGATCTTGTACACGTCACCCATGGCCTTCACCGAATCCTGGGGCGACTTGTGATGATGCGCCGGGTTATAGCAGGCCGGCACCGTATAGATGTTGTCCAGCTTTGAGCCGTCAAATCCCCAATCGCGAATGAACTTTTCCGTGAGCTGCTTGAAGTAGCTCTGCACCTCGGGCACGGCCGGACACAGCGCCGCCAGGTCGCGCGTCATCCTCCCATGTTTTCCGTTCTTGTCGAGAATGAACCAATCCGGATGCTCCTTCGCCACCTTCGACACGATGTATTTATGCGACTCCCACTTCCCTTGCCCATCTTCGGCCCCTAGCGGCAGCCACCAGAGCTGCGCATAGATTCCCTGCTTGTGGAAGTCGTCCACCATCTGCTTGATCGAATCTCCCGGGAATGTTTCTGCCCGCGGATTCCAATCGCCATAGGTATCGAACCACCGGTCATCCAGGGTGGCCCACTTGATGCCCATCTCCTTGAGCTTGGGAACGGTGCCCAGCATCTCCTTCGGCGTGACATTGAACTCGTAACCCCATCCGCACCAGGCCACGCTGTAGGCCTCGTTCGAGGGCTTCGGCAGGTTCCACCCTTCTTTCTGCAGCACGCTGGACCACATCCGCAGCGGCTGGTAGAAGTCTCCGCTGTACACGGCGACAAAACTGCGCGGAGTCGAATAGCTCTCGTTGGGCTTCAACGTTGAATTGACGGGAATTTCCACTTGCGCGTCGACCCGGCCCTCTCGATCCACCTTCACCGGAATCGAGAGGGTCCAGGGTAGGGTCTCGACATGCCCGATGGCCTCGCCTACCGATGCAGTCCAGAACGCAACCACCGGAATGCCGCCACCGTAGCCGCCTTTCACCTCTTCGCCCATCAAATTCGGCTGCGTGGAGGTGCTGGTGACCTTCTGCACATCGTCCTTGCCCCAGTCGTAGCTCGACCCCTGAAACGACCACATGTCATAGGGCTGGGCTTTGGCATCGGCCAGCCTGGCGTTAAACCGGTGCTGCTGCATCAGCGCCTTTTCAATCTGCACCTCGGCGCTCCCCACGTTCTTGTACGACGTACTGACCAGAGCCATGTCGGGAAAATTGTCATAAGCCTCCAGCACCAGCGTGCGCTCAATAGCAGTTCCCGCGGGCGCCAGCGGCCGCGCCGTGATCTCCACACGTTTTCCCCGGCCCAGTTTGCCGCTGGCTTCGAGAACCTTGGCCTGGCTGAAATCCGGCACGAAATCGAATTCTTTCCCTGCGAGAACGATCGAATCGCTTCCACCAGTGGATCCCACGGCAGGTTCGTCCAGGGTCAACCGCTTGCCGTCTTTCAACAGCGTTGCCTGCAAAAACCCGGAGGGTAAGATCTGGAACTCGGCCGATTGGGTAGTCACTACGATAGGCCCGCCATCCCTGACCTCCACGTGAATTGCCGAGGGCTGAGAAGGAGCGGGTTTCGGCGCCTGGGCCTTCGAACAGCTTAACAACGCCGCCAACAGCAGGATGGCACTCGAGGAAACGACTACCGCAACGGATCTGGGATTCCACGAAACGCACTTCATAAGACCGCCTCCCGGACAGGGGACCATTTGAATCGAAAGAAAACACAACTGTTCGTAACTATAAAACTATAGATTGGCACGAGCAAGCGCAGGCGACATGGCCCGCTGTGATTGTGCGGACCTTACAGGGTACACCGATCGGAGTTGTCTTGGATTTATCCGTTTGAACCGGACCTTATGGCGGCAGGTATTTCTCCGGAAACCAACCTGACCTTATCGAATTTCCGCCAGCGAGTATTCCAGCGCGCCGCGCTTCGGAGCAGGCATTGCACCCACTTCGCTGGCCACCCACGCGCCCACCAGATTCGCCACTTCATTCATCAGTTCGAGGGGCGCCCCGTGCAAATATTCGTGCACCATCCCAGCCGTAAACGCATCTCCCGACCCGACCGTGTCCGCCACCCGCACGCGAAATCCTGGATGCTCGCTGACCTGATCTCCCTGCACCAGCATGCTGCCGTTGCTTCCCCGGGTGATGCAAACCACCCGTAATCCGTAATCGCGGATCAGCCTCTTCGCCGATGCCTTCTCGTCATTGTGAGAGATCTGCAGCAATTGCATGATCTTCGGCATTTCGGCGTCGTTGAGCTTGACTATATCCGCCAGCCGCAAGGACTCGGAGAGAATCTGCTGCGAGTAATATGACTGGCGCAGATTCACGTCGAAGACCTTGAGGGTCTGCTGGGGGACGGCAGAGAGGAAGCGCCGGATGGTGGCACAACTCTGCTGCGAGCGCTGCGCCAGCGATCCAAAGCAGACCGCGTCGGCCTGTTGCGCCAGCTGCTCCCAATCGGAGTTCCACTCCAGGAAATCCCAGGCCACGGGATGCGCGATTTCATACTGCGCCACCCCGTCGCTGTCGACGTTCACATTCACCACGCCCGTGGGATGATCCCCGTCGGTCTGCACGTGATCGATATCAAGTCCCAGTTCTTCCATGCGGCGGAGCGCATCAATGCCCAGCGAGTCCCCGCCCACGCGGCTGGCCACAATGCCGTGATCGCCCATCAGGGTCGTGATGTAGGCGAAATTCGCCGGGGCCCCACCCAGGCATGCTCCCCCGGGCAGCAGATCCCACAACACTTCCCCAAGTCCGACGACTCTCTTCTTCATGGCTGCTCACCGGACAGCGTCTGAAAACGTTTACGCACGCCGCTCGTAAAAAGAGGGACTCCCGAAGGAATCCCTCTGTGATTCACCCCAGACGGCTTAGAACGAGACCTTCAATGCGAACTCGAGTTGACGCATTCCGGTAGTGGAGCCCGGCGAAGAATCAGCCTCGATGTCGGTAATATTGCCGTTGCCGGCACAGTCGATACACTGTCCGCTTCCCGACTGGTTGCCGTTGAAGCCCAACACCGGATGGTTGAACAGGTTGAACACATCCATGCGGAATTGAGCCTTTACGCGCTCGGTAATCGAGAAGTTCTTCGAGACCGCCGCATCCGACGTGAAAGCCCGCGGGCCGCGCAGACTGAACACGCCGTAGTTGCCCAGGTGACCGACCCCGGGATCGGCAAAGGGGCCGCCGCTGGCCGTCGTAATATTGGCGACCGGAGTGAAGAACGGCGTGATGTGTTGGATCGGGTCGAACTTTCCCGCTCCCATATGGAATGACCCAGAGCCCCGATTGGGACGGCAGACACCCACGTCTTCTTCGCCGCCGCACTCGCCGAAACTGGGAGTCCAGGGCAAGCCGCTGCTCCAATTCGTAGTATTGGTTATCTGCCAACCTCCAATCACCGCATCGACCAGCCGGCTGGTATTCCCGGCAAAGGTCTTGCCCCTGCCGAATGGCAACTCGTACACGATGTTGGTCACCCAAACATGGTTGCGGGTCTGGTCGTCCGGACCATAAGCAATGGGGTGGCTGATCGCGTAGTAGTTGGAATCATATTTGTTGGAGTGGGCAAACGTGTAGTGAGTCAGGAACTGCAACCCCTTGGTGAATCGCTTGTCCACTTTCACCTGCAGGGCGTTGTAGCTGCTGCTGGCATCATTGCCGAGATAGTTGCCGAGATCATTTCCGCAGCAGACCACGACAGGTGCCGTGCAGGTCACATCCGTGCACGGAGTAGAGAATCGTCCGTTAAACGGCCGCCGCAGCGCCGGGGCTACGTCCGGAACAAATGATCCGTTGACATCGGTTCCGGAACCCAACGCTACCGGGTTCACGTTGTACCCCGGCCCGTCGCCGGCAAATACGTGTGTGCCCTTGTTCCCGATATAGGCGACCTCAAGGCTGGTGGTGTTGTTCAATTGGCGTTGCACAGTGAGATTCCACGCATCAATCGTGGGAAGCCTTTGGAACGTCGGACGAATCTTCGGGTCCGTGTTGTTAGCCGGACCTTCGAGCGGTAGTTGTCCGTTCACGAACTGGGTTGGGAAAATATAAGCTGGCGGGCCTTGCGCCAGGGCAAAGACCGGGAGCAAGTTGTCCGAAGCGTTGGATCTCCCCGGCAGGTTGCTGACGCTGATGGACTGGTTCACCAGGACCGGAAGGTTTTGGGTAACGGTGTGGCCAAAGTTCGAGCCAAATACGCCGATATCGAAGCTGCGGCCATAACCCATGCGAACCACGGTCTTCGGATTGATTTGATAGGCGAGACCCAGTCGCGGCGCAAACGCGGTAAATTTGTTGTCGACGTTTCCGCTCAGATTGTAGGGCCCTTCTCCGGCAACCCTGATTACACCACCACCGTTGTCGCCCGTCCCAACGATGTTCGCGAATCCGCCCTTGTCCTTGCCGTTGACCGCTTCCGGAGTGTAGATCTCCCATCGCAGACCATAATTGAAGGTCAACTTGGATGTGACACGCCAGGTATCCTGCCCGTAGAAGGCGAAGCGCTTCTGGCTCTCGGCGGCATCCAGGCTGGTGCTGACGTAACGATTCAGGTGAGTGACATCGCCCAGAAGGAAGGTGGCTAAATCGAGTCCGCCGGCCCCTCCGTTCGACGTAGCCTGATGACTGAAGTTCAATTCGCCAGTACGGTTGGCGTCGCTCGGCACCCGCAAATTATGGGCGAAGCGGAAATCTGCGCCGAACTTGAACTGGTGGTTGCCTTGCATCTTGGTCCAGTTATTTACAAATTGGTACTGATGCTCATTCTCGGTCAGCGGGCAATTGCAGCGAGCGACGTTCAACCCGTCGCCAAAGGGCGAGAGCACACCGTCGAAGAAGAAGGAGGCCAGACCGGCGGTCGCGGCTGCCTGCTCAGGCCGGTTCATGCCAGGAATTCCCAAATCCGTCATCGGCGTGCCTGCATCAGGCTTGCGAGCTTCCGGATTGTATTTGAAGTATCCGAAGCGGAAGTCGGTAAGAAGAGATGCGCTAACTGTCTTGGTGAAGCCGGTCGCCAGACTGATATTGTGAACCGTCGAACTTCCCGCCAGACCGCCGGGCCCGAATCCCGCGCCTCCCATCACCCCCAAGCCACCTTTCCCCGAGAGATTAAAGTAGTCGAGGCTGAAACGGCCAAACACGTTCAAACTCTGGCTGGCCGAGTAGTCGATGCGCGTGTCGAAGCTGTTTTGCTTGAACGGCCCTGCCCCACCGGCGATGAAGTTGTTGAGCAGGTTCGAATTGTTCGGCGCTGGAAGCAACCCGAGAATGCTACCCACCTGAGTGGGGATTGCGGTGATGGGAATCAGGAACGGCGTCGCGCAGTTGAGCGGACTGGGATTCGCAACCTCTGTGGCACCGCAGAAAGCCAACCGTCCGGTGCCATTGTTGGGATCTCCGGTAGTGGGATCGAAAAGATAATTCGTTGGATCTCCAGCAGTGCCATTGCCGATCTTGCTGGCGTAATCCGCGAGGTTACAGAAGCCGGGAGTGGAACTGGTGGCATTGGTCGCCGGGTTGCAAGAGGTGAGCGCGGTTAGCGTCGGAATCGTGTATTGGTTGGTAATGCCGCTAGTCTGCCGCGTGGCCTGGTAGTCGCCAAAGAAGAACAACTTATTCTTGATGATCGGGCCGCCGATGGTGCCGCCGAACTGTTGCCAGCGCGACGATGGGATGAACCGGCCGGTGTTGGCGTCTTTTTGGAATTGGGTGAACGGATCCCGCGCCGCCAATGCGTCGGTACGCCGGAACCAGAATGCGCTTCCGTGCAAGTCGTTGGTACCCGACTTGGTCTGCACCGTCACCACGCCAGCGACGGCTTTGCCGAACTCGGCGTCGTAATTCTGCAGCGCGATTTTCGTCTCGGTGATCGCTTCCAGGTTGGGATTGACCACGATAATGCCCAGGATCGGATCCTGGTTGTCAGTGCCGTCCAACTCAAAAGCGGTACCGCTGAAGTGCTGCCCGTTGACGAAAATCTGCTGCCCGCCCTGCGGGTTCTCCGTCGCCGCATGGCTCCATCCCACAAGCTTTTGCGTTCCCGGAGATAGCAACTCAAACGTGGTGAAGTTCCGGTTGAGAACCGGCAGATCGGTTACATACTTTGAATTGAACTCGATCGACACATCGGCGCGGTCCGTTTTCAACTGTGGCGCCTCTGCCGTCACTTCCACCTGCTCGCTGGCCGAGCCCACCTGGAACTGTCCGTCAACCCGCGACCCGGTGTCGGCCGAGACTTGGATATCCTTGTACTGGATGGTCTTGAATCCCGTCCCCTCGATCCGGACCGAATACACGTCGGGAATAAGGTGCGTGACGGAGTAGTTTCCACTGTCGTTGGTCACATCCGTAACGGAGACGTTCTTGGTTTGGCTGGTGACGGTTACTTTCGCGCCCGCCACGGCCGCCCCGGACGGATCAGACACCGTGCCCAGGATGCTGCCATACACCGCCTGTCCGACGGCACACGGCACCCACAGTGCGCACAGAAGACTCAAAGTCGCCACCGCGACCAACGCAGACCTTCTCATGGACTTCCTCCTCAACCTTCCAAACTCGATTGCCCCAGAAATGCAGAGGGATACTTGACTGGACAACGTGCACTCGTAATACAAAACAATTAACTGGATTAAGTTTCACTAGGTTTGATACTGTTACCGGAGCGAAGTCCCTGCGTTTCAGCTTGATAGCGTTTTCGGTTACTTCCAGGTGATATGGCTGTAACACACATTTTTTCGGTAGGTCGCGACCAGTGCTTCCAACAAATAGAGAAGCTTACAAAAAGCCATAGCCTTCACAGCTCTGAGTCGCTCTGCAAATTGCTGCGTTACCTTGCGGAGCACTCCCTCGACCGTCCGGGGGTTGCGCTGAAGGAATACCAGATTGCCACCGAGGTCCTGGGCCGTCCAGCCGGGTTCGATCCGCAAAGCGATTCTACGGTTCGAGTTCAGGCTGGCCGTTTGCGAGTCAAGTTGGCCGAGTATTACGCTCAGGAGGGCGTGAGCGATCCGATTCTGGTCGAGATTCCCAAAGGATCGTATGCCCTGACTTTCCAGCTCCGCCCCTCCAAGGCAGGGGTTCAACTTGCGTCGCCTCCGGCGCTGCAGGAGCAGGAGAAAAGGATTCAGATATTTCCATCAGACCGCGGTTGGGCGATCGCGGTAGTTGTGCTCTCCGTTCTGCTGGCTGCATCGTCCATCAGCAGCGTGTTGCTGTTGTCACAGCGCGTCCATTTGCAGGCAACCTCCAGCCCGCCCATACCTCCTCAGCTTCAGCTCTTCTGGAATCGCTTTGTGGCCGGGCCGCAGCCGCCGTGGGTAATCTTCAGCAATGGGAGTTTCGTTGGCCGGCCTGAGACCGGAATGCGTTATTTCAATCCCGGCTCCGACGCGCGCTCCTTCATCCTTGACCACTACACCGGGGTGGGAGAGGTTCTGGCCATCCACCAGCTCGACCACGTCTTCGAGATGCTCAACCGGCCCCTGAGGGTGAAACGTGGTGCCTTGTTCTCGCTGGACGACGCCAAGAACAACGATCTGATTTTCGTGGGTTCGCCATCCGAGAATCTCACTTTGCTCGACATTCCCGGCACGCAGGATTTTGTCTTCAAACGCCTGGACTCCGGCGCCCGTAAAGGGGATCTCGCCGTCATTAACGTCCACCCCCAGGGGGGAGAGGCGCCCTATTTCCTGGGGACCCCCGCCAACCAGCCTACTACCGACGACTACGCCATCGTCAGCCTGCTTCCCGGCCTCGATCCCTCGCGCTCCATCCTGATCCTGGCTGGGGCCACCACCTTCGGCACACAAGCGGCGGTTGAATACGTGTGCCGTGAGGATGATGTGAAGGCTTTGCTGCAGCGCCTGAACGTCTCCAAGCCAGCGGACTTGAAACCGTTCGAAGCGGTGTTGCACGTGAAGATCGCGCATGGAGTGCCGGTCACTACCGACCTGATCGCGCTCCGCACTCGCGCGAACTGAACCGTGAACATCGGGCGCCCGGCGGTGATTGCGTTGCGCTACTTCCCAGGTACCATCAGGTGCGGATCCAACTCCGCCGCCCGCTGAAACTCTTTCTGCGATTCGTCTCGCTTCCCACTCTGCTGCAAAGCCAACCCCAGCTGATAATGCGCCGCCGCATAATTCGGTTCTGAACTGATCGCGGACCGGAACTGCGAAATGGCCCCGTCCACGTCGCCCGCCCCAAGTAATCTCTTGCCGGAGTTGGTGGCGACCTTGGCTGCCTGCAAGCTATTCGTCGAAGCCACGATCGCTGCTCCCGCCTTTGCCTCCTCCGACGCCCCTTGGGAATCGCCTAACTGCCGCAACACTCCGGCCAGAGTTGTGTGCGCACCCGCGAAGTCCGGCTGTAACCGGATCGCTTCCCGTAACTCGGCCGCTGCCTCCGGCAATTTTCCCTGCTGCTTGTAAACCGTGCCCAGGGTGTAATGCGCCTCCGCATAATCCGGCCTGGAGCGCAACGCGGATTGCAGTTCCGAGGTCGCCTTCTCGAACTCCCCGCTTTGCCAGTACAAAATTCCCAGGGTGTAATGTGCATCGGCGAGATCCGGCTGCAGGCGAATCGCTTCCTGAAATTCCGGCACCGCCTTATCCAGTTGATCCTTCAGCTTGAAAGCCAACCCCAGGTTGTAATGCAAAGAAGCATTCTGCGGAGCCAGCTTCAGCGCGGCCTGCAACTCGTTGACGGCCGCATCGAAGTTTGCCAGCTGGATATAGGCGATCGCCAGGTTGCCCCGTAGCGTCCCATCGTCGGCACGCAACTGCACCGCCTTCTGAAACTGAGGAATCGACCCGGCCGCGTCCCCCTTCTGCACGAGGGCCAATCCGAGATCGTTGTACACCTCCGCATCCTGCGGATTCAGCTTCAGCGCCCGCTCAAATGCCGCAATCGCGGTGTCAATGTCTCCCGCCCGCTGGGCGGCGATCCCCAACTCCACCTGCAATTCATACCAGTCCGGCTTCAGGGCCGCGGATTTTTTCAATTCCTCAAGCGCCCCGGCAGAGTTCGACTGCGCGGTCAAAGCCTTCGCCAGATAGTAATGCGCAGCCGCATCCTGCGGATTCGCCGTCACAGCGTGCCTCAATTCGTCCGCCGCTTCCTCGAATTGCCCCTGCTGTAAGCGCGCCGCTCCTAAGTGAAAATGTGCTGACGCAAGACCGGGCTGAAGCCGGATAGCTTCCTGGAATGCTTGCGCAGCCTCGGCGAGCTGATTCCGCTGCGCCAGGATCGTTCCCAGTTCGTCGGCCAGATCCGCCCGCGCCGGGGCCAGTTCGGCTGCGCGCCGCATCTCCGCCAGAGCCTCGTCCCCGGGGCGCTGGGCGAGGATTCGAGCCAGCGTCCGATGCGCCTCCGCATTCGCGGGGGCGTCCGTGACTGCCCTCCGCGCCTCTTGTTCGGCCTCCGCCGCTTTTCCCTGCTGTCCCAGGACTCCCGCTAGCGTCAGCCGCGCCTCCACATAACTGGGCTTTGTTTTGAGCGCGAGCCGCAGATGACCGATTGCCGCTTCCGCTTGTCCCTCTTGCGCCAGCACCCATCCCAATGCCCCTTGTGCCAGCGCATTCTCTGGAGCCAGCCGCACCGCCTTTTCAAATTCCTCCTGGGCGCGCGCGAGATCACCCTGCCGGAGCGCCTCTTGGCCGCGCTCGAACGCGGCCTGCCCTGTCGACTGGCTGGAACGCTTGGCCTGCGGGTAAGCCTCCCCCCATCCGACCGCCAACAGCAGACTGATGAGCACTAACCTGGAAAATCTTCTGGACACGGTGAATGACGGATATTGCCGAAAGAAGTGGTCCGGACTTGAGGGCAATTATATCGGAGCCGGTTGCGCGATGAGCGGCATGGAATCTGTTATTGGCTTTCGGCCTGCCAACTCGCGAGGTCCGCGTGCACCGCAAAAGAGATCGGCCGACCTGGGATGGCCGGCCGAAGTTGGCTCGCGAAGTAGGCTCAGGGCAAGGTGAAGACAGGCGATTGTCCGACCGGAATGCTGCCACCCACCACCGGGTTGATTGTGCCGTCCTCGGCCTGGTAGGACGTAGCGGTCGTCGCGTAATTCCCAGTCCCGTTGGTGACCCAGACGATCTGGTGAGGGATCGTATCCTGCACCGTGCACACAAAAACGTACCCGGAGTTGTAAGGTTTTCGCGAGCACCCCATGGCCGTTCGCCCGCTGAACCAGGAAGAGACCGTGTTATAGACGGTCGCGGCGGGAGTTCCCATTAAGATCCCGACCTTCCCATCGTTCCACGAATACCAGTAGTGGCGCTTCTCTCCATAACTGAGTACGAGAGTGTAGTAACGCGCCACGAAATCATTTTTTTGCTGCTGAGTGAAAGTGGACCAATACTTATCCGATCCTTCCGAGCCCCAGAGCGGCAGGTTGTCCAGCCCCAGCGAAGTGCGGAACTTCAGCACACTCTGAATTTCATTCACAATCTTCTCCGGCGGCCCGCCCCAGGTGTAGCCATGCATGGCGAAGATATCAAAGGTTACCAGTCCCTGCGCCGCGGTGAAGAAGGTCTGCAGAAAAGCCTGGTGGTTCAGCCAAGGCGAGATGCTAGGAGTCAGGATCACAGCCTGTGGATTAAGCGAGCGAATAATCTGCGCTCCATCTGCAACCATGGTAGCCAGCTGCGCTCCCGTCCCGTCCCAGTACGGAGGGTTGTATGGTTCATTCCACATCTCGTAATGCGTGATCCTTGTGCCCGCGTGCTGTACCAGCGCGGTAACGAAGGCCTTGAAATAGGCATCTCCGCTATCGACGTCGCTGGGCGGCGCGCAGTCTCCCGCCTGATACGCATCCTTGCAATTGGGATCCGTCGGGTTGGAACTCGCCCATTTGGGAACCTTGGCGAACGTATACATGACGTCCACTCCCATCTGCTGCGCCACGTTCAGCATCGTGTCCAGCGTTGTCCAATTAAAGGTTCCATTCTGCGGCTCCAGATCGATCCACGCTGTCTTCGAGTCCCAAAGCCGCAGATGGCAGATCCCGTTGCCCGGCAGTGTCGAAAAAGTGGTTGGCTGATAATGAGCCTCCATTCCCATGGGGCAGTCCTGCCCGATTGCGGCCAGCGGGAGCAATACTGTGATCAATAAAAATGCGAAAAGAATCAGCTTTGCGGCATTCCTCATTTTCCTGCGCTCCTGTGAATATTGGTTCCCTTGGATCTCAATCGTCATCGCCTTCGTCATCCTGATATTTCAGCATTTCCTGTTCGGTGACAGTCACCGCGGGCGCGGCCACGGCAGTCGGTGCGATCCCGGTGCCGGCCACGCGGATCTGATGCGGGCTGCCTGGATCATCGTCCGTGATGTTGAGTTGTCCCCAACGCGGTCCACCGGCTGAGGGAGTGAATTGAATGCTGATAGTGCAGGAAGCTCCGGGCGCAAGGGCGCCCTGGCAGCTTGAACTCAGAATATTGAAATCTCCGCCTACCAGTTGAACCGAGTTGAAGGAGATTGAGTTCGTGGTTCCCTTGTTGGTAAAAGTCAGGGATTTCGAGCTGGATGTCCCCACTTTCTGCCAGGTGGTGAAAAGGAGGACGCTCGGCACCGACAAGAGCGACCCAATGCCGGAGGCGGTAACAATTTGCGGGCTGGTTTTCGCATTGTCGGTAATCGTAATTGTCGCCGAGCGCGGGCCAGGCCGGGTAGGCAGGAAATTGACCGTCATTTGACAGCTCTGTTGCGGAGGAATGGTCGTCCCTGCGCATCCGGAGATTTTGAAATCCGAGGTATCCCCCGACATCTGCATGCTTTGAATGGTCAGCGACGTGGACCCGCCTGAGTTCAGGATGACCAACGGCTGGCTCAATGGATCAAACGTGTTGGTCACGGTTGAACCGACGAGGTGCTGCCCGAACGTTACGCTGTTATTCACTACCGGGCAGGCGCGTTGCGGCAACAGAAGAGGAAGAGCCGGGGTTTGATTGAAATTGAAACTGTCCATCGTGTCATTGGCGGTGACGTCCCGGGCTCCCAGATTGGGTAATGCGAATGTCTCTTCGATAAATCGCAGCACGCTGGAGAACTCGTATACGGTGTGCGAAATGTAGCCGGGGATGGCGTAGGGAGAGATGATCAGAAACGGAACTCGCGGTCCGAGCCCGTAAAAATCAACGCTGGGGGGAGGGACGTGATCGTAGAAGCCGCCAAAATCATCCCAAACCAGAAAGATGGCCGTGCTCGGCCAGTCCGGTCCCTTCATAATTGCGTTGATCTGTTTCACCGTCCAGTTCTCGCCCAAGCAGGTGGAATGCGGCGGATGCTCGTTGGCGTTGCCGGTCACCAGCCAGCTCACCGCCGGGAGATTCCCCGCTGCTGCATCTTTCACGAACTGCGCATCCGGCACCACGTAATTCCAATCATTGCTGTAACGTATGTGGCGGACATTGTTATAAACCGAGTACTGATAACCTTGGTGGCCGTACGACGGCGCGTAATATCTCCAGGACTGGCCCGCCGCATCGAGCAGATCCGCCAGCGTCTCGAAATCAAAGCAGGGGAACACGTTGGTGATGTTTCCGCTGGTGTCCATCTGTTGCACCGTCATAGTCGAAAGGCTGCTGTCACAGCCCCACGACCAGTCCGCACCCCGCACCGTCGGTGTGCTGATCACGTCGCCGGAGGTCGCTGCAATCGTGTAGAAGTGGTTGGGCAAAGTCGGGCCGTGCAAAGAAGAGAACGCGTTATCCGCCAGCACGAAATGCTGCGCGTACGCAAAGTAATTTGGAATGTCGCTCTGTGTCAGCTGGCTGTAAGCCAGCATGTCCCCGTCCACATTGGCCAGGGGAATCAGGTCGAAGCCGTCCATCTTGCCGTTGTCGATGGCTCCAATGGCCCCGTACCACGTGTGGTCAACATCGTGCGGAGTGGCGTCCGGTGCGTGCAGTAAGGGGATCACCTGCCCGGTCGATAACGTCCCTTGCGTCGCCCCGTTCGCCCCGGGATATGTCCCGAAGTAGTGGTCAAAGCTGCGATTTTCCTTGATGATGAAGACAACATGCTTGATGGGATTCTGGGCCCAACTGGAGCTGGCGCCCATGATGAGAGTCAGGATAACCCGGCAGACAAGTCGCTTTACTCCCATGACTTCTTCTTCTCCGACTCATTAAGCGCTTAGGCACACGTACGCCACGTCGCAATCAAGGTTGGAACTGCAAGCTAAGGCTGTGGGATAAAGGGGGGGAACTTCGATCCCAGACCACTGGTAACTCAGGATGACAATGCCCACCGCTGATGTCAAGGCAAATGTCGCAACCAAAGCGAATGTCTTGCACGATTAGAGACTAAAGACTCCATGACATCGATTCCACAAACCCGTTTTGGATTCCCGCAACGCGGGTGTGGTATCAATAGCAGATTCGAATCCCGCACTCGCCATGCCGCTCACGCGAAGGTCTTTCCTGAAAGTCTCAGCCGGCGCAGCCGTGACCTCGATCGGGCTGGAGGCGATGACTGATCCGTCTTCCGACGGCACATGCCAGAAGCTCGCCGCTGACCCGCTGCGCCCGCAATATCACCTTCTGCCGGCGCACAACTGGATGAACGATCCGAACGGCCCCATCTTCTACCGAGGCCGCTATCACATGTTTCATCAGTACAACCCGCAGGGCGCCACCTGGGGCAACATGAATTGGGCGCACGCCACCAGTCCCGACATGATTCACTGGCGGCATGAACCGGTAGCGCTTTCGCCCACTCCCGGCGGTCCCGACCAGGACGGAGTCTTCAGCGGCAGCGCCGTCATGCACCAGGGCAAGCCGACCCTGCTCTACACCGGCGTGCAGCCGCCGCGCTCAGACAGCGAGGCCACTCTGCGAGACGGCGTTCACTCCTGGCGTGAAACGCAATGTCTCGCCGAGGCCGCCGATGACGACCTCCGCACCTGGAAGAAAGCCCCGCAACCGGTGATCGCCAGTCCGCCCGCGGGCCTCGAGGTGACGGGCTTCCGCGACCCCTGCCTGTGGCGCGAAGATGACCGCTGGATGATGGTTGTCGGCTCTGGCATCCGCAACAAAGGCGGAGCCATCCTGCTCTACTCCTCGCCCGATCTTCGAAACTGGAGTTACCTCCACCCCCTGATCGAAGGTTCCTTCAGCGGCAAACAATCCGTCAACCCCGTGGACACGGGAGACATGTGGGAATGTCCCGATTTCTTTTCCGTCGGCGGCAAGCACGTGTTGCTCATTTCAACCATGGGGAAGGTCCGTTGGAAAGTAGGGACGTATGCCCATCAGCGCTTTACGTCCGAAAGAGAGGGAGTCGTAGATTGGGGCTCCTACTACGCAGCCAAAACCATGCTGGACCGGGACGGTAACCGAATCCTCTGGGGATGGATCCCCGAGACCCGGCCCGACGCCGCTCTGATCGCCGCGGGCTGGGCGGGCGTAATGTCGCTTCCGCGCGTGATCTCACTGAGCTCACAAAATGACCTGCAAACCGAGGTGTCCTCCGCAGCGAAGATTCTCCGCGGCACGCACACCCGCGTGCACGGAAATGAAATAAACACTCTGCGCATCCATGACCTGGCGGCGGAACTCAATCTGCAGATCCAAGCGAAAGGCGGGGAATTCACGTTGCGGCTTTATTCTGACAATGGGGACTTCGCCTCGATCGTGTGCTCCAACCGGTCCGGCTCTCGCGAGCTTAGCGTGGACAAAATCAAGGCGCCCATCGCGGGCGATGTCGAATCACCGGTGGACCTCCACATGTTCCTGGACGGATCTGTCCTGGAAATATGCGCCAATGAAACCACCTTCGCGACGGCCCGCGTCTATCGGGTCCCATCCGGCGTTTTGCGTACGAAGTTGGAAGGAAACGCAGAAATCAGCAGCGCGGATCTATGGCCAATGAAGCCGATATCGCCCAACCGCCTCACCGATCCCATATGCTCGTGAGGCGTCCCACCGGCGCAAGGGTTCACTCCGTGTGGCTGGTGCTGGTGATTTTGTTTGGGCTGGCTTGAAACTGCTGGGAAAATCCATCCGGCCCGAAAAAAGTGCTATTCATGTAGCCGGTACATTCTGTAGCCGATGTGTCCGGGCCGGACCCACAATATCTGGTGAGCGCGGCAGGATTCGAACCTGCGACCCATGCCTTAAAAGGGCATTGCTCTACCAACTGAGCTACGCGCCCAACTCTTTCAGTGTAAAGCACGCTCGCGCGTTTCGTAAAACCCGCAAACGGGAAGGAATACGACTCACGCAGCCCCGGACGCATTCGTCCACCAAGGTTTTCGCGAGTCGGTTGCGTGGCCTTCAGACCATGGACGCCACCGGCTTCTCCTGCAGCAGAAGCGCCGTGGCCTGCACGCGCGCATCGGCGTGAAACCAGCGCTGCACCACCCGGTCGCAAAGAAAATTCGCCAGCGACAGCAAGCTCATCCCCTGATGGTGCACCATCCACTCGCGCACCAGTTCATAACGCGGGCTCCCGAAGCGCTTGCGGCCGGCCGTGTAATCGGCCGCCTCGAAGAAACCGTAGGCACCAAACCATCCCAGCGATTCCATCTTGCGCAGGTTGGCCAGCACCGATCTCCGGTCCACACTCAAGGCCAGGAACGTCGCATAGGGAGCAATGATCAAAGGCTCTGAATCCTCTCTCTTCAAGGCCAACTTCGGCACGCCGAATGCCTGGTAATGATAATCTCCGACCGGATTGCGCTTCGCGCAGGCCGATTCCGAAATGCCCCACGGCACTCCCTTGCCCGACGCGTATGCCTGTTGCTCGCGCACGGCCGCTTTCAGGGCGCCATCCAGCAGCGTATTGGGATACGTCTGCATCCAGATCGCAGGCATCATGTACTCGAACATAGTGCCGGTCCAGGAAAGCAGCGCCGGATCACGATCTTCGGTGAGCGGCCGCCCCAGGCGGAACCACGCTTCCTGTGGGATCTCGTCCTTTGCGATTGCGATGAAGATCGCGGTCCGGGGCTCGGTCGCAAGCAGATCGTAATAATAGGGAGCCAATTCCTTCGCTTCCGCGTCGTATCCGATCGACATTAACATCCGCTCTTTATCGAACAGGAAGGAGAAATTCATCGCACTGGCCAGGCGCTCGGCCTCCTCGGCGGTGTGCCGCAGGGTCTCGATCAACCGCTGCGTATTCTTCCCCGCGTCCGCGAGCATACTTCTCAGACGCTCGGCGCTGGCGCGATGACCATTACGGTTCAATTCGCCGGACTGCTCGAGCAAAGATTCCAGGGCCGCGATCAGATCCGGCAGCTTCTCCAGGCGCACCGAGTCGTCGTTGAACTTCATGCCCTCTTTCAGAATCTTTCGCAGATCCGCGAACTCGGGCAACTTCCACGGCATATACAAATTTGCAAGCTCACGCACGGCCTGCACTCTCGCCTTCGCCTGCTCACGGAACCACGCAATCTCCGCGGCATCGGTGTTGCCTTCGGCCTTTGCTTGTTCCAGCGAATCGCCGGCGAAATTCAATATCGAACTGCACCACTCGTTGCCGGAGAGTTCCTCTTCGTAGCGCTTCAATTCACGCTTGGGAAATGCCTTGAATTCGCCCAGCACCCGCAGATAATCCAGCAGACCCTCGCCCAGCGCTTTTGCAAGCAACGGCTGCCGGCAGCGGTCGAAAAGCCCTTGACGCAAGGTCCAAAGGGAGGCCACCAGATTGCCGTTGTCCACCGAAGAAATGAAAAATGGCGGCGCCGCCTCCAGCGTGTGCGTCTTGTACCAGTTCATCAGGTGCCCGCGATGCTTCGGCATGCGCATCAACGTCTGCAAGGTCTTCCGGGTCAGGTCCAGCATTTCCGGAACGGTGAGATATCCAAACTCATTGGCTGCCTGTCGGGCGTTCAACAGCAAACCAATGTTGGTAGGAGAAACCGTGGCTGCCGCTTTTCGCGGCTGATCCTGTACATTGTCGGGAATCAGCCAGTTGTGCTCGCTGGTGGAAAACTCCAGGAAGTATCTCCAGATGTACAGCGCCGACTTCCGCAGCAGCCACTTGTCGCGTTCCGTGAGTTCACCCTCGGGAGCGATGGGACTGCCATTGAGCCAGAGCGCAAAGGGCTGGCTGCAGAACCAGAGCACCAGTACCGGCATCGCTGCCCACAGCGCATGCGGCTTAACCAGCCAGATCAGCAGTCCCAGCCCAACCGCCAGGAAGGGCATCCAGTCGATGTAGCGGTCGATGGGAGTGCGGCGTTTCCCCATCTCCGCTTCCGCCGCTGTTTCCCACTCGAGCAGGCGCTCGCGGGTGACCAGCCTTCGCACCAGAGCGCGCACCACCGCATCGATGGACAACAGCATCTGGTGCGCCAACAGGGTCAGGTTGAGCAAGACAGTCAGGTTGGCTCCCACCAGCTTGCCCAGCGCGTCCATGGCAATTCCCGCCTGTCGCGCCACCAAAGCGCGCGTCACCACGAACACGAACTCTACCCATTCGGGAACGAACATGATGCCCACAGTCGCCAGGGTCCACCACACGGGATGGCCCATGCCGAACCAGCCGAACAGGAGCAGCACAAACGTCGCCGGCTCCACCAGGCTGCGCCGCAGGTTATCCAGGATCTTCCAGCGCGAGACCAGGGAGATGGGGTTCCGGACCCGTGCGCCCGATTCGTCCGGCACCTTGTCCGTGAGCCATTGCACGATTTGCCAGTCGCCGCGAAGCCAGCGATGCTTGCGCCGGTTGTAAGAGCTGTAGTGCGACGGATAGTCTTCGATCACCGCGATGTCGCTGACCAGTCCCGCGCGGGCATACGCGCCCTCGATCAGATCGTGACTGAGCAGCGCGTTACGCGGGAAGCGCGCGTACAAGACCTGCAGCAGGGTATCGACTTCGTAGATTCCCTTCCCGGTGAACGACCCCTCGCCGTATAAATCCTGGTAGACGTCGGAACTGGCGCGGGTGTAGGGATCGAGACCGACCTCGCCGACAAAGATCGCCGCCAGCCGCGACCTGGCGGTGCTGTCTACGCTGATATCCACCCGCGGCTGCAAAATCCCGTATCCCGCCACGACGATGTTGTCCTGGGGGTCGATGATCGCCTGATTCAACGGATGATTGATCGCACCCACCATGCGCTGCGCCGACCCGCGCGGCAACTCGGTATCGGAATCCAGGGTGATGACATACCGCACTTTGGGCAAGATCGCCAAGTTGCCGCTTTTTACCGGAAAGGGATCGTATTTGCCGCGCAGAAATTGATTAAGGTCCATCAGCTTTCCACGCTTGCGCTCCCATCCCATCCAGCCCTTTTCCCGCGGGTTGTACACGCGATGCCGGTGCAGGAATAAGAACGACCCGGCCTTCCTCCTCGCATAGCGCTCGTTCAATTCCTGAATCAATCTCGAGCATAAAACTACCAGTTCGTTTTCTTCCGGCGCCGGTTGCCGTGAATCCGGCAAGTCCGACAAAATCGCGAAATGAATATGCGGGTCCTGGTTCCCGACGTACCGTACCTCCAGTTCTTTCACCAGGTGATGGACCTGCTTCTCATTGAGAAGCAGGGTCGGAATTGCCACCAGGGTGACGCAGTCCTCGGGAATTCCTTCCGAGTAATCCATCTTGGGCAGCATTACCGGTTCCAGCAGATTCGTGGTCAGGTAATTCATCACCTCGACGGCTGCCTGCGAACTGGGAATAGCCAGGATCAGCATCGAAACTAGAATTGTTCCCAGCGGCGTAGTGGGAGGAGTCAACAGCCACAACACGAAAGTGATGATGACGAGCGCCAGCACCGCAATCCCCACCAGCAGAAACCGATCCGGATTGGTGCGCAGCCAGATCCGCACCCGTTCTCCAAAGGTGGGATGGTATGCCACTCGCTGCCGCAGAAGCGGAGTTCCTTCCGCCACCAGATAGTAGCCAATATGCGATTCCCGCAGGCCGATCTTGGGATCGCGGTAAGTCCGCGCTTCCGCTTCGCGCGCCAGCGCCAGCGCTGCCCGCGCAACATCCATTTCGGTGTGATCGGAGCGCAGCGCCATCTGCGCCACTTTCTCGCGGTAGAGATTCTTGGTCTCCGCGTCCATGAACGCGAAGGCGCAGGCCGGGTCCTGCCTCAGGATCCCATCAAACGGGAGCAAGGACTCGATCTCTTCCTTCCAGGAAGCCTGCGAAACATACCGGAAGATGCGTATGTAGGGAGGCAGACGCTTGGAACCGGCCGTGATCGGGGCGCTCACGACCGCTTTCCCGTGCGCCGCAATCGTCTCCAGCAACAGAAGTTCGAGAGACGGCACCAGCGCCCCAACTTCGTGGAATTTGAGCGGAGTATGCTCCTCAAAAGCCTTGCAGAACTCAGTGAACTGTTCCTTGGTGAAGGATGTTTCGACGTGATTCAGAAACCCGAGCGCGATGGCCATGACCCGCGGCAGGATATCGACTTTGTTCGAAACCACGGGTAAGGCGGTGTTGCCGCCGAGATTATTGGCTAACGCCCGCGCCGCCAGCAAAAGCTGCTGATCGTTATCCCTCAGCCAGCGGATATCCTCGGAAGGCTTGCCCTTCCCGAAAGCTTCTTTTACCCCTTCAAACAGTGATTCAAATGCCTCACACAGCCTTTCACAGCGCTCCGAGAACATCTCGCCCGCATCGCGGTCTGGAAGCCAGCTTAGATTTGCCGCCAGTTCCAGCGCAGCCTTGCGCAAAGCCTGTGCGTCGCGAGCCCGCTCGACGGGCGCCGATTGCCGTGTCTCCGCGCCGGTCACGCCACCGGTATCAGGAACAATGCCGTTGATCTGAATTTCCGAGCCCATATCTGCCATTCACCGGGTTGCCCCGCCCTTGTCCGTTCGAGTTCCAGGAAGGACAGGGTGGGGATTTTGCCGTCCACCCTACTTGTCATCTGCGGCTGACCAACTTCCCGGGGCAGCTGACGATTGCCCTTCGTGGTGCCATCTACCTATAACTAGCCGCCTGCAGTTCAAACATCTCGGCGTACCGTCCACCGAGGCTGGTCAGATAATCGTGATCTCCTTCTTCCGCAATCTTGCCGTGTTCCAGCACGACAATTCGATCAGCCATGCGAACGGTGGAAAAGCGGTGGGAGATGAATACGGCCATCTTCCCTGTGGTCAACTCGGCAAACCTCTGGAATACTTCGTATTCGCTGCGCGCATCCAAAGCCGATGTGGGCTCATCGAGGATGAGCAACTGCGCATCTCGAAGGTAGGCGCGCGCCAGAGCGACTTTCTGCCACTCTCCGCCTGACAAATCCACGCCAGTTTCAAAGCGGCGGCCTAACATCTGATCGTATCCCGCCGGTCCCAGTTTTGCGATGACCTCGTTTGCCATACTTTTCCGGGCCGACTCCTGCAGTTTCTGCAGGTTGTCCAGCAGATCAATCCGGCCTACGGCGATGTTCTCCCGCGCCGTCATCTCGTAGCGCATGTAATCCTGAAAGATGACTCCGATCTCCTTATAAAGATCGTCAAGGTCATACTCGCGCAGGTCGATCCCGTCGAGCAGAATCCGCCCTTCCACCGGATCGTAGAGCCGGGTCAGCAGTTTGACGATCGTCGTCTTCCCTTCGCCGTTTTCTCCGATGAGCGCGACGCGCTCTCCCGGCCGCAAGACAAAATTCAGCCCGTTCAGCACCATTCGCGAGCTGCCGGGATAGCGGAATGAAACGTTCTGAAATTCGAATCCACGCACAATCGGACGCGGCGCCGGCAGAGCATTCGGCCTAGTCCGGATCGTCGGCTTCATGTCAAAGAACGCAATCAGATCGGTCAGGAACAGCGCCTGATCCGCGATGGTCGACAATGTCGAGAACGTCTGCTGCAGGTTCGAGCTGGCATCTCGAATGGCATTAGCCAGAAACGTCAACGTACCCAGACTAAAGACTCCAGTCACGGTCCGCCATACAGCGTATATGTAAGCCGTGTAGTAGCCGGCCGTGCCGATCGCGGATAGCAGCGCCCCGGCAATTCCCTTCTTCCTGGCCAGCGCAATGTCTTCCTCGTAAACCTGGTCGGAAAGCCTCTTAAACTTCCCGGTGAGAAAGTTTCGCAGCCCAAACAGCTTCAACTCCTTTGCCGCTTCCTTGCTTCCACCCAGGATTCGCAAGTAGTCGAGTTGCCGCCGAATGGGAGTCTGGCGGAAATTCTTCGCGTATCCCAAGAATGCGAAGTGCGTCTCTCCGATGAACGCCGGAATCACGCCTATCACAAGCAGGACCAGCAGCCAGGGCGAAAACAGCATGATCGAGACGGAAAGCGTGATCGTGGTGATTAGTTGCTGCACCAACCGCCCCATCGCCTGGATCATGTACAGGCGATCCGTGGCCTGCACCCGGGCGCGCTCCAGCCGGTCGTAAAATACCGGATCCTCGTAGGCAATCAAATCCAGGCTGGCCGCATGTTCCATCACCCGCACGCTGATGTAATTCATGTACTTCCCCGCCAGCAGCGCGTCGGTGTAATCGATTACCCGTCCTACCAATCCCTGGCACAAGGCCAAGGCAAACTCGGCGGCGACCAGCCACCATAAGTAGTTCGTGATCGGTTGATGAGTGGTAACGATGCGGAAAATGGCATCAATGATGAGCTTTGAGACCCAGAACAGCGCCGGAGGCAGGAGCGAAGCCACCACGCGAGCGAGCAGACCAAGGATGACCACCATCCGCCCGGACTCCCACACGTAGTGCAGCACCGTCGGCACGTTGCGCAGAGCCGACAGCCGGTCCCGCCATCCGCTCCAGAATTCAGGTGCTTCCTTCATGACTCGATCCCGAGCTGCCAGAGGAAGTTAGGTACCGACCCACCACAGTGAACCCGGCAACAATTGCGCCTAGTTTACAGAATACAGGCCTGCTCCCCAAAAACATCTCTTGGATGATAAAAAGCCCTCCCCGGTTGGGCCTTAGCTGTCACAAACAAAAGAGGGCGCCCCGCCCTCGTCCTCTGATTACGGGAAGGACCGAGCCGGGCTTGTGGCCCTCAATCCATCCTCGAGATACGGTTTAAGCAAAAAAAAGCCGCCCCCGTGGGCGGCCTGGATCGCGAGATCCAACTTATTGGAAGTTAATCACCCCAAACACACCATACGTATCCAACGGACCTGCCGTAAAGAACAACTGATTCGTTTTACCGTTGAGCGCGGATCCGCCGCCGAACTCGATGCCCCAGAGACCGTTGATCGCAATGGGAGTTCCCGCAGAGTTCTTCAATGTGCCGACGAATTTCCCGGTGCTCAAATTGAACCCGTTGATTGTCCCGGAGGCCGTATTGTTCGACACCAACAGGGTGCCGCTCAACGGTCCCCAGTTTGCCGGAGCCATAGCTAATCCCCAGGGCTGATTCAGAATCTTGCTCACCACCAACCGCTTCACAAAGGTGCCATCCTCTGCAAAGACATCCACAGCGCCGCCCGCGGCTCCGGTCGTGCTGGCAAAAGTCACATAAATCTGCCCCGCAATATCCTGGACCCCGAATACCGAGAAGCCCGCGGGCGTGTTGGGATCGGTAAAGGACTTCACCAGGTTGAAGTTGGCGTCATACATGTCCACCCGGTTGTTGGCAGAATCGGCCGCGTACAGGAAGTTCCCGGAGGGATGGCTCGTGTTGGCCAGCCCCGTATATGCCGCCCCCGCCTGGCGAGCCCCAATCAAGGCCGCGTTCGGGACAAACGCCGACCAGCCGCTGATGGTTCCATCCAAGGTGGCAAAGAGAAATACCGACGTCCACGTGCTGATTTTGAATTCCGTGGACCCGTTGTAAACAATCCCGGTAGGCGAGCCCAGCCCTGTGCCCGAAGTGGGCGGCACAACCACCTTCAGCGCCTGCGGATTCCCCGAGCCGTCGTACAAAGTGGAATATCCCGAAGCCGCATCACTCACCCAGAACGCTCCCCCCGGTGCATAGGCCAAGCCCCACGCATTCTGCAAAAGCGCGTCGAAGTGCGGCGTCTTTCCGGAGAGGTTGGAAACCAGATAGGTTCTGGAGTAAGACTGAGCCAAAGCGGCTCCGGAAACGATCAGCACGATGCTAAGGCAGGAAACACAATTGATCGCACGGCGAATACGACTGTGCATGCAGCTTCTCCTTGAAATGATATCGGGGGGTGGGTGCCGGAAGCGGCGAGGAACTGGTTGCGACTGGCGCGCGTCCCGCACCGGCCCCTGCATCCTAGGCAGAGGTCAATCCTCGTTTGTCAGCACAATGTCAGCAGTTTGTCTATTCCTTGTCACGGGGGAAAGGCATTAGACGCGGACGCTCATCGATTACAGGACGGCTGCCGTCTACCGCAATAGTCCTCCCGCCCTGATAACATCCTGCATGCCGAATCCCGCGAGGAAACTCATGCCTACTGTTCTGTTCAATCTTTTTCTGGTCCTGACCGGTTCCCTTGCCGCCCCCGCACAGCTGGATCAGATCCTCAAGCAGGCCGACGAAACCCTGCCGCACCGTGATACCTCCGCCCTAAGCGACAACACGATCATCGCCGGACTCAAGCAGGCCCTCCAGGTCAGCACCAGCAAGGCCATCGCCCGAACCGGCCGTCCTGACGGATTTCTGAAGAATGACGCCATTAAGATCAATCTGCCGCCCCGGCTGGAAGCGGTGGGCCGGGGCTTGCGATTTCTCGGCCTGGGCAGCAAGGTAGACGAACTTGAAGTGGGCATGAACCGGGCCGCCGAGCAGGCCACCCCGCAAGCCAAGCAGATCTTCCTGGCTGCGTTGAAGAAGATGACCTTCGACGACGCCCGCCATATCCTTACCGGGAACGACACGGCCGCAACCGACTACTTCAAGCGCACCAGCACACCCGACCTGACCAGCGCCTTCGCACCCATCGTGCACACCTCGATGCAGAACGTAGGCGTAGTCGAGCAGTACGGTCGCCTGATCCAAACCGCCCCCGGCGGCAGCGCCGTTGCGAGCGAATTTGATCTCGACAAATATGTCGTTGGCAAAACCCTGGACGGGCTCTTCTACATGCTGGGCGAGGAAGAAAAAAAGATCCGCAAAAATCCCGCCGCCCAGACCACACAGCTCTTAAAACAAGTCTTCGGCAGAAAGTAAGTCGGAAAAGTAAGTCAGGAAAGTATGTCAGGGTGCCCCGTCCTTCTCCCGCCGCGTTTTGGCGGGAGAGGGTGGGGGCTTTGACTTCCCAAAGCAGGGAATTTTAATCCGAGGGAAATACCGGCCCAACATCCGATGAGGGAAGGAAACCGCTATCTCTGCCCCGCTCTTTTAATTTTCCCGGTGCTTTTTCGAATGGCAGGTATTCCCGTCAACGGCCCTTGCTGTTCCATCGGTCCAAGCCAGAAGCCAAAGGAATCTGCGTCCATCCAGAACAACTGCTCTCCGCTGGCCTGGTAGATCACGACATTGAACGATTGCGTCGCACCGCCGGTAGGAGCGATCGTCAACGGGATCGTATAGCGCCCTGGATTTGGCGTGTCAGCCGTTACAGTCCCCGAGAATGGAACTGCCGTGTAAGTAGCCGCTGTGCCCCCGAAGGCGCCGAAGGGATCGCTAAGGAGCCCGGTTCCCGTGAAACTGCCGGCCCCAGCCGCCAGCGATCCGAGACCGACAAAATCAAACTCCGGACCTGTCTGCCCGAGACCGCTGAAGTCGAGCGCTCCAAAGACATAGTTGCCGTTGAATGAAGTGGCCGAGGTGTCGGTT
>DASREX010000075.1:0-59105 GCA_035651855.1 Candidatus Sulfotelmatobacter sp. | reverse complement strand
AGAATCCAAGTCCGCCAAAGAGCGTGAGTGCATTGTGATGAGGGACTCACGTAGCGCCGGACGCATTCGTCCGGCGGGGTTTGCGGTTCGGGGGCGCGCGACTTGCGGCGCTGACCTCTCACCGTAACCAGTCTTCCAGTTCAATGCCGCGATCCGTTTTCTCATCGCGGTACTTCACAATTACGGGCGTATAGAGAGACAAGTTCCAGGCGGCTGCTGGACCTTTTTTAACCGCGCGGGAGCCCGGCACCACTACCGCGTTTTCGGGAACTTCGAGCGGAGCATCCGCCATGGCGCGATAGACTTCGCCTTTCACCAGATCGTAGAGCGGCGTGGACCGGGTCAGGATCGTGCCTGCCCCCAAAACCGCGCGGGCGCGCACCAGCGTACCTTCGTAGATGCCGCAGTTGCCGCCCACCAGAACGTCGTCCTCGATGATGACGGGGGCAGCGTTAATGGGCTCGAGTACGCCTCCCACCTGGGCGGCGGCGCTCAGGTGAACGCGCTTGCCGATCTGCGCACAGGAGCCGACCAGCGCGTGCGAGTCGATCATCGTGCCTTCATCCACGTAGGCCCCGACATTAATGAACATTGGCGGCATGCAGATTACCGATGGCGCCACGTATGCGCCCACGCGGACAGACGATCCCCCCGGCACGACGCGGACGCGATCGGCTGTCGTGAAGCGGCGGGCGGGAAAGGTGTCCTTGTCCACGAAGGAGAGGCCGGCAGGCATCTCGGCCAGCGCCCCTAAACGGAATCCCAGCAGAATGCCTTGCTTGACCCAGGGGTTGACGGTCCAGCGGCCCTTCTTCTTTTCGGCAGCGCGAATCTGGCCGCGGGTGAGCTGGTCGCGGAATTCCAGGAAAATGTTCCGGGCTTCAGGGTCGTGTTCGACCTCGCCTTGCGCGGAGAGGCGCTCAATGGAAGACTTCAGGGAAGACATTCGCGGAAAAGTATACAGGGAAGGCGGGGGCAGAAGTCGAAGTCAGAAGTGAGAAGTCAGAATGCAGAAGTCGAAGTCAGAAGTAAGAAGTAAGAATGCAGAAGTTCGAGTTCGGCGCGGTTGAGCTTCTCAGCTGACTTGCAGCCTTGAGGGGAATGACACCGTAAGAATCAACTCAACTTCGGCTTTGCACTTCCGCATTTTGTTTCTCACTTCTGACTTCGACTTCTGCATTCTAACTTCTTACTTCTGACTTCGATTTCTGACTTCTCACTTCTGACTTCGACTTCTGCATTCTAACTTCTCACTTCTGACTTCGACTCAAACGCACTTGCACTCGCTGCGGATCAGCACTCCGCTCATGGCGTGGGCGGCTGCGCGGGCTTCGGCTAAGGTGGCGTAGGGGCCGTGCCAGCGGGCATGATTTGCGTCGTGGCCGGAGGGGCGTCCCTTGCCATGGCTGCAGTGGCCGCAGGTGCCGCGGTGGAGGACGATTTTGTGAGGTCCAGCGGCCCAGTTTTCGTAGAGGAAGAAGTCCGTTGCTGCCGTGGCCGCAGCGGCGGGTTTCGCGATCAGCCCGGTCTCGGCCACGATTTTCTGCAGGCGGGAGCGGGTGTCGCGGCGCATCGGCAATAGCGGCAGGCGGTACACTTCTTCGATCTTTCCCATCATGGCGAGCACGGCCTTCACCGGCAGGGGGCTGGATTCGATGAAGTTCGCCTGCATCAGCGGGAAGTATTTGCGCTGCAGGCTGCGGGCCGTTGTCCAGTCATTGCTCAGGGCGGCGCGGGTGAGGGCAGCCATTTCGCGCGGGATTTCATTCGACGCAACCGAGATGATTCCAACTCCGCCCAGCGCGATCACCGGCAGGGTGACAGCGTCGTCCCCGGAGAACACCAGAAAGGTTTCCGGCACGGAGTGGATGGCCTCGGCAATCTGCGTCATGTTGCCGCTGGCCTCCTTGACTCCAATGATATTCGGAATCTCGGCCAGGCGCGCCAGGGTTGCTGGCTCCAGGTTCGCCCCGGTGCGCGCGGGAACGTTGTAGAGGATGACCGGCTTGTCCCCGACAGCTTCGGCGATGGCTCTGAAATGGCGGTACTGTCCCTCTTGCGTCGGCTTGTTGTAGTAAGGCGATGCGGTCAGAATCGCGTTCACTCCGGGGCGCGCCGCTAATTCTTTCGCTTTCTCTACCGCGTCATGAGTGGCGTTGGAGGTTGCTCCGGCGACGACCGGCACCCGCCCGGCGGCGACTTCGATGGTGGTGTCGATTACGTGCAGCCACTCGTCCCGCGTGAGAGTCGGGGTTTCACCGGTGGTGCCGCAGGGGACCAGGAAATCGATGCCGCATTCAATCTGCCACGCGACGAGATTGCGCAAGGCCGCGTCGTCGAGGGAGCCGTCCTGATGAAAGGGAGTGACGAGAGCGGTGCCACAGCCATGCAATTGCATAGGGATAAGATAGCGCGAATTGGGAAGGAGCGAAATTGCGGGCGGACTGGATGCTGCGAGGCAATGGCGGAAAGCCCGTCCGGCTCCGCTCCGCCGGACAGCCGATGGCGGCTGCCGCTACATGGTTCCGAAATGGTGGAAGATCAGCGCGGCGCTTCTTCCAGAAGTCCCTGTTCCAGCTTTTCCTGGCACTCGATGCAGTGGCGGGTCCAAGGCACGGCTTCCAGACGCTTGGCGTTGATTTCCTTGCCGCACGAGATGCATTCGCCGAAGCTGCCTTCGCGGATCCGGGCTAAGGCTCCGTCGACCATCATGAGAAGTTGCCGGTCGTTGTTGCTCTGGCTGAAGAGAAATTCCTTGGTGTAGGAACTGGCGGCGCGGTCGGCGATGTCCTGGGCAGTATCTTCGTCGGCGGAGCGGCCATCCGCCTGATTGCGAGTCACGGTGCGGCGCAGCTCCTGCTGTCTTGTCTCCAGACGCTTTTTGAATGTTTCCAGCTTCTTCTTATCCATAGGTCACTTCGAGTCGATAATGGCTTATCAAAGTCTTAGGACGCCCGGTTGCAAGGGCGTCCGTGGGCATACGGCCAAACGACGATCATATGCGCGTGAATTAAGATGCGTCAACCACCCCAAGGGCTGTAGGGGCTTTCCCCGAACAGCCGTGCGTGAAATCACTGACAGGAATCTGAGGGAGGGGGTTCTTAGCGCGGCAGGGAATCCCTCATGCTGGCCAGCGCGTACCCCATCACGGCCATGGCGGCGGCATTTTCCCGCAGCTCGCCGGGAACGATCTTGTCCAGAGTGTCCGCGGCGGTGTGGTGGTAGTGGAAGTAAGTGCGGCCATCCTGCAGCAGTCCGAGGGCGGGGACGCCCGCCTCCGACATCCCCGCGATATCCGCTCCCGGCGCATACGCGCTGGGTTGCAGGGCGGTAGCTCCGAAGCTCTGCAACACGGACGTGACAGGACGCAAAAGTTCGGCGGCTGCGGGAACCATTTTGATGTCGAAGCCCAGCGGATGACCCGCACCCGCGTCGCTCTCGATACAGGCCGTGTAGTTGGGGAACTCTGAAAGATAACTCTTGCTGTATTCACGACTGCCTGCGCCCCCACTCTCCTCATCCATCCAGGCGATAACGCGCAGGGTGCGCCTGGGGCGCAGGTGCAACTTGTGCAGGACCTCGGCAGCTTCCATGGCGACTGCGACCCCGGCGGCATCGTCGATCGCGCCAGTCCCAAGATCCCAGGAGTCGAGATGTCCCGAGACTACCACCACCTGTTCGGGGTGTTCGCTGCCCTTGAGATCCGCGATGACGTTGTAGCTGGTCGCGTCCGGCAGTTGTTGCGGAGTCAGGGTGAGATGCATCCGCACCTTCCCCTCCGCAGAAAGATGCGCGATCAGATCAGCATCTTCGGCCGTCACCGCCCCGGCGGGAATACCTGCGGGGAAGCTGAAGCCGGTGTGGGGCAGACGAAAGTCCGCGCTGCCGACCGAGCGAATGAGGGAGGCTGCCGCGCCCATTTCAGCGGCGGCCTTGGCGCCGGAGGCGCGGTAACGAACCGCCTCGCCATACGCCGCGAACGATAATCCTGCGGCGGCTTTCTGCTTGTCAAAGATTTCGTCGTACAGAACGATTTTACCGCCGACGTTTTCGCGGCCCATCGCCTTCAACTGGTCGAAGTTGCTGACCGTGATCACCTCGGCAGTGATTCCCTCCGCGGGCGTAGCTGAACTGCCGCCCAGGGCGGTGAGCACGATCTTCTGGGTGGTGCCGGCTGCCTGCCCGGGGTATTCGGTGAGCTCCGCTTTTTCGGCGCCGCGTATCCAGCGAGGAACTTTGACCGGTTCGAGCTTCACTTCCAGGCCAAGCTGGCGAAGTTCGTTCGCCACATGGTCGACCGCGGCTTGGGCCTGCGGAGATCCGTTGGGGCGCGGCCCGATGTTCTCGGTCAGGTGCGCTACTTCGCGGTAAGCATAGTCATCCGCTAAAGCTGCGGTTTTTATGGCGGCCAGTTGCTCCAGCAGCTGGGGAGGGAAGTTTTCCTGCTGAGCCCGCGACATCTGGGGGATTGCGCCGAACGGCCGCGTCTGGTCGGCTTGCTGGTTTTGGGCGGGGAGGGAGGCGGTTAGAAGCAGCGCAGCGATTGCGCTCACAAATAAGCTGCAGGCTTGCGAAGCTCTCATGGTCGTCCGCTAGTTTATCCGACGGAAACAGCTTTGGGAGACAGTTGGAGGATGTCGTGTCTAAAAAAATGGCCCCTTAGCGGGGCCACATTTCAAGAGGCTACGGATGGTGGGCAAGTCAGGAAAGGCGATGCAAGACGCCGTTCATCGAAAAGCAACGGCAATTTGGGAAGTGACGCAGAAATTTGAAGAGAGTCATGCTGAGTTTGCGGCCTCTTTGTTAAATTCTGAGGATGCACTTGCCGAGCCAAAAGCCCGTTCCCTGTGATCAGTCTCACAGTGTTATGTAAGCACCTCTAAATCAGCGGCTTACAGCAGAGTTTCAGCAGACAGGGGACGATCATCGGGATGGAACTGATTTTCACAAGTGCAGAACAATGCATATTCGGTGCAGGGCACTGGCGAAACAAAAAGCCCATGGACAGGGTCCATGGGCTTTTCCGACAGAGAAACCCGTTAGCTATTGCCGGCAACCGTCCGCAGCTTGCCCGGTAGAAAGTGATACGGCGGCCAGGGCCCGCTGATGGCGACTTCGCAGTTCTTCAGTTGCTTAGCAGCGGTGCTATAGCGGTTCTGGTACTTTTCCACGCTCTTGGTGTCGATCAGATGGGCAATGTCGATCAGCATCCCTTCCGGCGCCACCTTCTTGCAGCTCACTTCTTCTTCCAGCGGATTGAATAACTTGTGGACCTGTACGGAGAGGGCGCGGGCCTTGGTCTGACGCTCGCGTTCGCGCGATGCCTTGACGCGCAGCTTAGAGAGGTAATCGCCGCCCACCGTGTCTGGCAGTTCGACGTCAATCATGGCCTCGCGCAGCGAACCATCGCGAACCACCAGCTTGATGTGCATTTCCGACTTGCCGCGCAACCTGGCGACGCTCACTCCAAAGGCTCGCCGGTTGACCCGGACGGCCTGACGGAGAGCGTCATCGCTTTCAAAGATGGTACCGAATTTAAAGGGAAGAACGGTGGAAGTGCGGAAGCAGGTGCTGACTACTCGAGCGTGCTCAATTGCGGCCTTCTGGTCAAGATCGCTGGCTGGGTGGTCATATTCGCTCACAATGACTGCGAATTCACCACTGGGATAGCTCAGAACCGCAGCTCCATTCACGCCTTGAACGTTTTCTAGCAGGAAAGGGCGGCGAGTGCGGGTTCCATTAGGAAGGGCTTGATGCTCGGTCAGACAATACGCGTACCACGCCATGTTGAACTCTCCGAACCGGGTTGGAGGCGGACTGAACCGTCTCTCGTCGAGTTATTCGTTCGCCAAAGCTTGAACTACTGGAAGAAGAACCGGGCGGTACAGGGCTGCTAATTGCTGGAAACGCCTAACAGTCGCGCTCCCTAACTGCATCTTACTTTGGGCACCAGGGAAAATGCAACTTTTTTGTGACTTAGGGCATCGAAGGCGCTCATTTTGCCGGGGCTGAGCGGAAGTTTGGCTCCTGTTGCGCCAACCGGACTACGCGCAGCATCTCGTCCCAAGGCGCAGGTTTGCCTGTCCAGATCTCGAATTGCCGGGCGGCCTGATGAACAAACATTTCGATGCCGGGGATGATCTGCGCGCCCCGCTCCTGGGCCAGCTTCAACAGGCGGGTTTCGGCAGGATCGTACACCATGTCAAAGACATAGCGCGCATTGATCTCCTTCTCCTGCAGCGGAGTCTCGCGCGAATTTCCCATTCCCACCGGCGTCGCGTTGATGATGACGTCAAAGGCCGCCTTCTTCAGATCAGGACGTTTCATGATGCGGGCCCGGGCCTGGTGAGCCAATTTCTTGGCGTGAGCCAGGCTGCGGTTCAGAATGTAGACTTCCGATCCGCGTTCTTTGAGGCCAAAGACTGCGGCGCGGGCGGCTCCGCCGGCTCCGATGACCAGAATGCGGGCGCCTTCCAGAGTATTCAGCCTCCGCTCCAGGGGACGGACGATTCCCGCTGTATCGGTGTTGAATCCGTACAGCTTGCCGTCCTGGGCGCGAACCACCGTGTTGCACGCCCCCACTTTGCTGGTATGGGAGTCGCTGTTGTCGAGGTACTGAACGATTGCTTCCTTGTACGGCATGGTCACGCTGATGCCGTGGATCGGGATCTCCCGGATACAGGTCAGCAAATCCTTCAGCGTCTTGGCGTGAAGGGCCAGATACACGGCATTTACGTTCTCGCGGCGGAAGGCCGCATTCATGATGGCCGGGGACAGGGAATGGGCGACTGGATCGCCGACGACGCCATAGACCCGGGTCGCCACGTCGACCTGCTCGATGCGGTAAACGCTGCGTAATTCCTGGGCAGTGATCTGGCCGGGAGCCGTTTCCTGACCGGCCCCGGCGGAGGCGAAGGTGAACACGCTGCCCGCGCGCACCCCCAGCACGCGGCTGATGATCCCCTGCTCGCCCATGCACATGCCGATCAGCGAGTGCCGGTCGCCTTCGCGAGCCAGGAACTTGATCATGGTCACGTTATCGGCCAGGGTGGTCGCGGTGCTCACGACTTTGTAGAAATCTGCTGGGTAAGCCAGCATTTTCTGAAGTGTTTCCTCAGGTTTCCTGGTGGCCCGGAAGTCGTGGAACGAAAGGATCAGGCCGGCGCGGGTCCGGAGTTTCTGCAGCTGCTCGGGCTTGCACTTGCTGGCGGTCTGGAGATCGACGTCAACCAGTTGGCAGCCGGCCGCTGCGGCTTTGTTGAGCACGTCCAGCTGGGAGGCGATCGATCCCCGAAACTTACCGCCGCTGCTGACGCGGCGGCAGGTGGCGATGGCCACCGTGCCGGGATAACTTTCGAAAAAGCGCTTCAGCCTGGGCAGTGCAAGCGCCGGCTTCGAGAGGTAGTCTAACCTGAACTCCAGCAATGAGTTGTCGCGAACCAGAGACTCCGCCCTCTCGGCCAGCTCGTTTGGGTCTGAGCCGATTACCGCGACGCAAACCCGGGGCAGGCGCAGGGGGAAGAGCCGCGGTGCAAAAGTGGCACTTGAAGTCATCGTCGGTTCAGACAGCCGTTGCGGGACAAACGGGAATGAACGGCGAATTATTACAGGCACTTAATTAGTTATGCAACAAGCGATTGCGAAAGCCGCCGAAATTTGTGCGCGGCGGTGCGCAACACCCTCGTAACCTTGACCCACCCCCCCCTGCTTGTTACCTTCCGGCTGAAGGCTTTCCTTTCTGGCATTTTCACTATGGGGACGGAGGCTTGGCGGATCCATCTCCGGAGGTAACATGAAGAAAACAGGATTGTTAGTATTAGTGCTGGCGACGGCGGCGTGGGCTCAGTATGCGGCCGAGACCCCGGCTGGAGTACAAGCCCCGGAAGGCACCTCGCCCACGACCAATAGTTTCCCCGGAGAGCGGATTCAGACTCCGACCTACTCAGACTTGTATTGCGCGGGCTTTATCAGCAAGCACAGCCTGCCGGACGCGAACTTTGTGGCGGGCGGACTGCAGACGCCAACAACGACCAAGTTTACCCGCGGGGACATGATTTACCTTTACGGCAGCGGATACAGCGCAGGTGCCGAATACGAGATCATCCGCGCACTGCGGGACATTAACGAATACGAAATGTATCCCGGCGAGAGAAAGCTGCTGAAAGAAACCGGCCAGCCTTACGAGGAAGTCGCCCGCATTAAGATCATCGACACCCGGCAGCGGACGGCGATCGCTCAGATTGAATACGCTTGCGACGGCGTTAACCCCGGCGATACCGCGATTCCGTTCGTCGAGAAGCAGACCATTACATTTCACGCACCGGTACACTTCGATCGTTTCATGCCGGCGGCTCCCGGGAAAGTTTCGGGCCGCATCGTGATGGGCAAGGATTTCGATTCGCAACTCGGGACCGGAAACAAGGTGTACCTGAACGTCGGCGCCAATCAGGGAGTGAAGATCGGAGACTATTTCCGCGCGGTGCGCTCCTATGAAGCGGACCTGAAGGATCGGGTGGATTCGCTCTCCTTCCGGGCTGCCATTGCCGAAGACACGCAGAAGAAGACGCCTTCGATCGATCCCAACCTGTTTGAGCCGCGCTCCAATGGCCCGGTCATACACGTCCGCGACCTGCCACGCCGGGCAGTTGGGGAACTGGTGATCATCGGGGTTACCGATACCACCGCCACCGCCATGATTGTTTTTGCCATGGAAGATGTCCACGCCGGCGACGGGGTGGAGTTGGATACGTTGAACTAAGGCCTCCGCTCAGCTAGTCCCAGACCGGGGACGGGAAACCGTCCCCGCTTTTTTCTCGGAACAAAAGGGCTCACTCTTCTAAGGAGAAACGCGAGTGAAGATTTCTACAGTCCTGACGATGGTCGCAATCTTTATTTTCGCGAGACCGGCATTTTCCCAGATGCAGAAGCTTGGCCCAAAAGAATCGTTCTCGGCTGCCAGGCTATCGCCCGCCGAAGCCCATGAAATCATCACCGCGGTCGAAGACTCGGCCTTTGACACTCCGGATTCGTGGAGCGAGGAATTGCTTATCCGGCGCGTTCGTCTGGGCGATGTCGACGGCATGGTAGTACAGGGCAGCAAGCTGTTGTGCGGAGCCACCGGAAATTGTCAGACCTGGGTTTTGCGCAGAGTGGATGGGAAATGGGCGTCACTATTTCCTCCCGGTGACCAGGCGCCCATTGTGGACAAGTTTCAGCTCGGCCCGGGCGCGACAGGCGGTATCAAGGACCTCTGCGTCGAGAGCAATTCGAGTGCTGATGCGGAAGTTCGCGTTAAGTATAAGTTCGATGGCAAATTCTATCGCCCCCGGAGTTGATTGCCTCCCACAGCGTGGATCGTATTCAGGCCTCCGCCGAATGCAGGCTTGGACGGCCCGCAACGGGTAAGCCGCGGTTCTGAGAAGGATCGCCGGGTACGCGGAGAGCAGGGAAGCATTCGAGATGCCGCACACCACGCCAGGCGCCCAGGTCGCTACAGGCTGCTCTGTTTCTCGCCAAAAACTTCCGCGGTGAAGGCCTCGATCTTTGCCCCGTTGCGCCATGCGTCCGGCGGCAGTCCTGCCTTGCGGCAGGTTTGTTCCAGGAAGGTCTCGCGATCCCAGTGATGTTCGAGGGGCACCTGAGGCAGCAGCAGGCCGCGGTATCCCCCCATGCCGATCAGCAATCCGTGGCGTCCGATCTGGACGTGTTCGGCATCGATCGGCTGCGGCGGGGAGAGGATGCTGAGTTCAATCTGCAGGTCGCGCGCTTCCTCGAGAGTCACCGGGGGAAAGCGCGTATCTTCGAAAGCTGCCGCCCGAGCCGTTTCGGCCACGGCCCGGTAGACGGAGCTGATGGGCAACACGTATCCCACGCACCCGCGCAGTTGACCGTGCCGGTAAAGCGAGGTGAAAGCGCCGCGGGGTTCGGCAAAGTGGGAGGTAGGCGGATCGAGGGGAATCTCGCGATTCTCCAGTGCAGAAACGATGGACTGGTGGGCCAGTTGTAACATCTGGGTTCGCTCTTCCAGGGAAAACTCGCCGGGGTTGGCCGCGGGAGATTCCACTGCCGGCGGACTAGGTGGAGGCTGCGACATCTCCGTCGGCCTGCGGGCGCGCAGGCATTGCCTTTCGGCGCCGGCTCAGGATGAAGGCGCGGCGGCGGCGCTTCACCACGCGCCGGTCAATCTTGGACCAGAATGCGACAAAGTAATCGATCGCCGAGACCAGGGAAACCATCACGGTAAACCAGATGGCCAGGAAGGCGATCCAGTGGATGGGGAAGACATAGTAGCCATAGACCGGCCACTCTTTCCAGCGATGGTCGAGGATTACGGCCACCACGGAAACAATCTGCACGACCATTTTCAGCTTGCCCAGCTCGCTGGCCTCGATGGTAAAGCCTTCGGAGGCGGCAATGGATCGCAAGCCGCTGACCAGAAATTCGCGCCCGATCACGATGACCGCTATCCAGGCAGGAACCAGGCTGGGATTCAGCTGCACCAGGGTAACGAAGGCGGCGGCGATCAGGAGCTTGTCGGCCAGGGGATCGAGCAGGATGCCCATCGCCGTGATCTGCTCGCGCTTGCGTGCCAGGTAGCCGTCGATGCCGTCGGTCATCGCCGCAATGATGAAAACGATGGAGGCAAGCAGTTCCTTCTCTCCATGCACGCTGGAGAAGCGCGCGCTGGACAGGATCCACATCAGCAGAGGGATGCTGAAGATACGGATGAGCGTGATGGAATTGGGCAGGTTCACAGCACGGCAGGCTCCGGATGTCCGGCAACCAGTTTGATTATCCTCCACGGCTAAAGGGAACGCAATGGACAGAAGTGCTCATGCCGCGAGGCCATTTCAGTGTTGTGCTGATGCCTGCGGATCACGGAGGCGGGCGGGGAAGGATCGTGGAATAGCGCGTTAACTCAGCCCTTTCGCTCGCGGGGACGGATAACTTTCGGTAACGGTCGCTCCCGGACGAATGCGTCCGGGGCTACGTGGGTTGGGGTCGCTTACTTTGGGAACTGGCGCCCCCGGACGAATCGTCCGGGGGACATGGGAGCGGGGTTATTTGGGGTTGGCCATCTTGTCCATTTTTCCGGACTTGGATTGTTTGGCCACGATCATGTCTTTGATTTTGTCGTAGGTGGCCTGGGGGATGATCTTCTTGTGAACCAGATCCAGCTTGGTACGGTAGGGACGGCCATCGACGATCTTTTGCGAATAGGCATCTCCGATGCCGGGCAGTTCCTTGAGTTGGTCCGCGGTCGCGCTGTTGATGTCGAGTTTCTGGGCTGACTTGGCCGCCGTCGCAGAGGCGCTGGATGCCTTCGAATCGGCCTGTCCCACTGCCATCCCCCCGACCAGCGAAAGGGCGAAGACCAGAACCGCAATCTGTGCCGCAAGCTTTCTTTGGATCGCTAACATTGATTCCTCCTGCTCAAGCGTAGATACCACGCTGGCGAATAGTGTACGCCACCCGGTCGATGGCCAGCATGTAAGCGGCGATACGATTGTTCACGTGGTGAGTCTCGGCGTAGCGCACCACGTCGTCGAAGGACGACTTCATGATGCTTTCCAGTTGCTCGTTGACGACGGATTCTTTCCAGAAGTAGCCCTGGCGGTCCTGCACCCATTCGAAATAAGAAGTGGTGACGCCGCCGGCATTGGCCAGGATGTCGGGAATCACGAATACGCCCTTGTCGGTGAGCACGTCGTCTGCGGCCGACGTGGTGGGGCCGTTGGCGCCTTCGGCGAGGATGCGGCACTTCACGCGGTCGACGTTGCGGCTGGTGATGACATTCTCGGTTGCGGCCGGAATCAGGATCTCACACTCGGTGGTGAGCAGTTCAGCAGCATCGCACTTCTCCGCGCCGGGAAATCCGTGCACGGTGCCGTTCTTCTGCCGGAAGTCGATCAGAGCCTTCACATCCATGCCGGCCTTGTTGTACAGGCCTCCGCCCACTTCGGCGATGCCGATGACTTTATAGCCGGCCTCGTGCATGAGCTGCGCCGCATTGGAGCCGACATTGCCGAAGCCCTGCACGATGATGCGCGCGCTCTCCCGGGCGATGTTGAGCTTCCGGCAGGCCTCGTCGCAAACGATCATGACCCCGCGCCCGGTCGCCTCGCGGCGTCCGCGCGAGCCCCCGATGTTGATCGGCTTGCCGGTTACCACGGCGGTCACGGTCTGCCGCATGTGCATGGAATAGGTGTCCATCATCCAGGCCATGACTTGTTCGTTGGTATTGACGTCGGGAGCGGGAACGTCTTTCTCCGGCCCGATAAATTCGATGAGCTCGGCGGTGTAGCGGCGGGTCATACGCTCGACTTCTCCCATCGACATTTTGTGGGGATCGCAGATGACTCCGCCCTTGGCGCCGCCGAAGGGAATATTAACGACCGCGCACTTCCAGGTCATCCAGCTGGCGAGGGCCCGCACTTCGTCCAGGGTGACGTCCGGCGCGTAACGAATGCCGCCTTTGGCCGGCCCCCGGGCAATCGAATGCTGCACCCGGAACCCGGTGAAGACCTCCAGGTGTCCATCATCCATCTGCACGGGGATGTGAACTGTAATCTCGCGGTTGGGATAGCGCAGCACGCGCCACAGGCCTTCATCCAGGTTGAGCTTTTGCGCTGCCAGGTCGAAGCGGGCACGCTGCGACTCCCACGGATTGGCTTCTTTGTCCACATGCGCAGGAGTAGTCATCGTCGTCATAAGAGTGTTCTCCGGAATGATTGCGGGTCAGTGCTGGCCGTCCTGGTGGCCATTTCGAGTCATAGGAGGGCAAACGTTCCGATTGTATGAGGGCGCAGGGCGGGGAAGCAAGCTGAGGGTGCCTTTGGCGAGTGACCTACGGAACTCGGGAAGTTACTAACCGCTAAGAGCTATTCATCGTCAGGTTCGGGTGCGGCGACATTCGCGGAAGTTGGCTTTGGCTGCAGGGCGAGGATCGCCTGCCAGTTCAGCAGAGCATTCCACAGCAGCCGCTGATCGCCGCGGTTCATGTCGCGGTGCATGGGATTGAAGTTAAAACTGACGACGTGGCCTTTGCCGACCGGCATGTCCAAGATGGCGGGACGGCCGATGAGATTGTCTTCTCCCCATGCCTGTCCGCTCACCACGAACGACTTTGCTTCGGAGTCACCCCACTCCATCACGATGCCGCTGCGGTCTTCCGGGCCATCCAGGCAGGTCGTGCAATAGGCCATGCGCAACCAGCGGCGCGGAGTGTTGTAGAGAGGGAAATTTTGCCGGAAGACCCAGGTGCGCTGGGAATAACCGTAAGCGATGGGGTGATCGGGCCGGTCGAAGGTGACGCGCACATGCGCCCCCGGGGTCCTGGTTCCGGCCTGCTGCGCATCGGCAGCGGACGAGCTGCCACCACCTGCGACGCTGCGCGGAACACCGCCTGAGGATCGTCGTACGAAGCGCACCAGTCCGCCTTCCAGCGCGAGCATGCTTCCGCTGCCCAGGGTGACCATCAAGCCGCCCTCGTCAATGAAACGTTGAATCTGGGCCAGGCCGGGGTAACCGATTCCGCCGGTGATGTCGTCCGACTCCGCTGGAGTGCCGAAACTCGGCGACTGCGCCGTTTTCCTGAAAGGCATGGGCGACCAGGCTTTGGGCAAGCCTTCAATCTGCTCGGCGAGTTCGAGATCGACATGGCCGTAGAGCAGGACGTCAATCTTCGAGCGCAGATTTCCGGCGCGGATGTCTTCGTCGCGCAAGTACGTGTAAGGGACCTTCCGCTGATCCAGCGAATAGCGGATCCAGCCAATCGAGTCGGTATCGGCCCAGGGCACCCAGACGCCGATGCGCGGAGTTTTCGCGGTATGGCGCGGCACACTGGGGGAGGATGAGACTTGAAGAAAATCGAGGCCCAATTCCGCGGCGGCAGATTGCACAGCGTCGTGTAGCCCGGCTTGATCGCGCAGAATCCACGATCCGGGAGGGAAGGTCTTCCCCTCCTGCTCGAATCCCTGCTCGACAATTTCAATTTCAAAATCCGCCAGGCGGTAACGGGCGGCCAGCAGCGACTCCTGGCCGGTGTCTGCCAGCATATAAACGGGTCCGGAGCCCTGGATGTGGCCGGCTACATGCGGCGGTTCCTGGAGCGGGCTCAGAGCTGCCTGGCGGATGGAGGGATCCGCCACCGGAATCGCCTGCAGATGAAAGTTGGCCGGCAGTTCCCAGGACACGTCGTCATAGGGAGGCTCGCCGTCCTTAGGATAACGCTGCGGGGTGAGCAGATCGACGGCGTAATTCCGGTAAGGTTGATCGAGCCGGACCACGAATGTCCCGGCCGGGAAGTCGCCATCTTTCAGATGAATCGCACTCCGGGCCTGGGAAACCTCAATGCGCTGCCCCATCAAGCGCCCGACCATTTGCGCTACCCGCTCAGGATCCCCCTGATCCGGAGGAATGAGAAAGGCGTAGGGAGACTGAGTGAGGCCTTTCTGCCACGAGTCCCACGATTTCTGGTAGAAGTTGCGCAGCATCTGCTGGGAGTGTCCGGCGGCTTCATCCAGGGCGAGCAGCGCGCCGGTTTGCTGATAGTTCAGATTGTCGCGAGCGGACCACTTCACCTCGCGCGCGGCCGGCATGGGACGGTACCACTGCATCGAGCCTGCGCTGGAGGAGACGGATCGCATCTCGGTTTCCGCGCTGCCATTGCCGAAGGTTTCGTAGCCGCGCCCGATGCTGTTGTGATTCATGGCCACGGAGTCAAGGTAGAGATGGGCGAAGGCCTCGCCGAAATTCCACGTGGAAACTCCGGGCATGCCCATCGCGGTCATGCCCTCCACCTCGCGCATGCTGAGCGCGAGAAACTCGCTGTAGGTGATGGGATCGACATTGGGGTTGTACGGGCCGGTGCCGTTCCAGGTCATCATGAGCGGCACGCCTTCATGCAGGTCATGAACGACCGTGGGATGCCACTCGTGAAACATGCGGTGAACCGCGCGGGTGGTTTCGTGCGTCTGCTGGTGCGTGTCGCGGTTGATATCGACAAATGTGTACTTCGACCAGTACGGAGGAGACTGGCGGGGAAGGGAAGAGCGGTCCGTCTTGCCTTTCAGGTAGCGGTAAAACCAGTCCACCATCTTGTCGCGCCCGTCGGGATTGGAGACCGGGTTGATGAGCACGACGAGTTGTTCGCGGATGCGGCGGATGCTGGGTTTTTCGGAAACTGCCAGACGATATGCCAATTCAAGGACAGCTTCGGTGGATCCGGTTTCGTCGGAATGCAAGGCGGCGTTGAAGTAGTAAATGGGGCGGGCCGTTGGGATCAGTTTTTCCGCGCCGGCCTTGTCTGTGCGCCGGGGATCGGCCAGGGCGGCAGTTGCGGCCTTCAGGCGGTCCAGGTCGCGAATCCCGCTCTCATCCGCAATGGCGAGCATAAGAATCTCCCGCCCTTCTTCGCTGTGCCCGATGGTGAAGACGCGGACCCGCGGGCTGGCAGCGGCCAGAGCGCGGGCGTAGGCGTTAGCTTTCTCCGTGCCCACCAGTTCGCCGGGAGCGCCCATAATCCGGCCGAGAAATTTCTCCGGCGAGGGCACCCGGGACGATTGGGGAACATAGGAGACCAGCGGAGAAACGAAATGAGGATCGGTAGTGGCCGCGGCGATGGCTTCGACCGAGCCCGGCTCGGGGACGTCGGGTGTTTGTGCGGGTGCGGAGATCGAAAACGCTAGCGACAGCACGAATCCCAATCGGAGCATTGCCCCCCCCAAGGTCAACCGAGGCGAAAGTCTAGCAGAAACACGTAGAGCCGGACGCATTCGTCCGGCGGGGGTTTCAGGGTAACGATGCACCACCTTGTCCGGGCGGACCAATGGGTCCGCGGCTACGCGTGTAGGTTAGCGGGGTTGGGCCCCTCTTCAGGGGCACGGGCACCACCTTGCCCGGGTGGACCAATGGGTCCGCGGCTACGTTCTGGGGGATTGGAGTCTGATCTGCAGGCCTTCGGCGGCGGCGCGGACTTTGGGGTAGTAGTTTTTAGCGTCCGCCACCACCTTGTCCACGATGGCGTCGGTGTGGTCGGGATCGTGATGGTAGAGGATCAGTTCCTTGGCGCCGCTTTCCATCACGACATTGACGGCCTCGCGCCAGTGACTGTGTCCCCAGCCGCGGCGGCGGGCGGCGTATTCCTCGGGCAGATATTGCGCGTCATAGATCAGGATGTCCGCGCCTTCGGCTAACTGGCGCACGGCTTTGTCGAACTTCTCGTCGCCCGGTTCGTTGTCCGTGGCATAGACGAGCACCCCGTCCTTGGTCTCGAGGCGGAATCCCAGGCAGCCCTGGGGATGATTCAGCCACGCCGTCTTGATGCGAATGCCGGCTTCCATATCGAGGCATCCGTTTTCGATATTGCAGAACTGGCGCCGCGCGCGCATCTGGTCAAGATTCACCGGAAAGTAGGGAGACTCCATCTGCTCCGTCATGACCTGTTCCAGGCTGGGCTGGCGGCTGGAAGAGTGAAAGTAAAACTGGCTGTTGGGGCTCTCGTAGAGCGGGCGGAAGAAGGGGATGCCCTGGATGTGATCCCAGTGGAAGTGGGAGACAAAAACGTGAGCGGCAAAGGGGCGGTCGCCGAACTCGCGCTCCAGTTCTCGTCCGAGCACGCGGAAGCCGGTGCCGCAGTCAAAGATATAAATCCGGTCTTCGATGCGCACTTCGACGCAGGAGGTGTTGCCTCCGTAGCGGAGATTTTCGGCCTGTGGAGTAGGCGTGGACCCGCGCACGCCCCAAAACCGTATCTGCATGTAGCCCCAGTGTTGCCCGTTCAGTAAGCTTCCGCTGCGAAAACGTTCCGCTGCCGAGCGCAAAAAGCCCAAGATAGCCGGAGAAGACGATTTTATCGGTTGCGTTGGTCACCCCCATAGTGACTAAAGTTTGACGCCGGGGCTGGCATGCATTGCCGTGGTCTCCATTGCAGGCGGTGTGACAACGCAATCCGAGCGTGTCCCCTATAATGAAAAACCCGCATGCTGCAACCGGACTTCAAGGAATTCTCGCGGCTGTCGCGCCAGGCCACGCTGGTGCCCGTCGTCAAGTCGGTGAGCGCGGATCTGCTCACGCCCGTGTCGGCGTTTCTGGCGATCGCGGAGCGGGAGCCGCACGCATTTCTGCTGGAATCGATTGAGCGTGGCGAGCAGATCGGGCGTTTCACATTCCTGGGAGCGCGGCCCTACATGCGGGTAAGAAGCGTCAGGGGGAAGGTAGAGATCGAGCGCGGGCGCCGCCGCGAAACGCTGCAGGAAAGTATTTTCCAGGTCGTCAAGCGCCTGTTGCGGGAACATCGTCCGGCGACCTACCAGGGACTTCCACCGTTTACCGCGGGAGCGGTCGGGTATTTCGCCTACGACGTGGTTCGGCAGTTGGAGAATATCGGGGAACATGCCAAGGACGATCTCGGCCTGCCCGACGCCGAACTGATGTTCTTTGACCGCGTGCTCGCCTTCGATCACCTGCGCCACCAGATTCACATCGTCGCGGCCGCCGACGTTTCCAAAGAACAGCCTCGCAAAGCCTATGACCGTGCCCTGCGGGATATAGCCGCCCTGGAAAGAAAACTGGCCCAGGGACTGACCCCGGCACTGTGGCGCAAGACAGAAAAAGCCAAGCCGGGCAAGCTGAAGGTCCACGCCGGAACCAGCCGCGAGCACTTCATGCGCACGGTAGAGCGCTGCAAGCAATACATTGCGGCGGGGGACATCTTTCAAGTCGTGCCCTCGCAGCGCCTGGATTTTGTTCCAGAGGTCGACCCATTCGATCTGTACCGGGCGCTGCGCCAGGTGAATCCGTCGCCTTACCTGTATTTTCTGCGGAATCATGACACTCACATCCTGGGATCGTCGCCGGAAATGCTGGTGCGCGTGACCGGACGGAAGCTGGAGTACCGTCCCATAGCCGGAACCCATCCCCGGGGTCGCGATGAGGCCGAGGACGCGCGCCTGGAACAGCTGATGCGCACCGATGAAAAGGAACGGGCCGAGCATGTGATGCTGGTGGACTTGGGCCGCAACGATCTGGGGCGCGTCAGCGAGTACGGTTCGGTGAAGGTGAAAGATCTGATGTATGTGGAGCGGTACTCGCACGTAATGCACCTGGTCTCGGCGCTGGAGGGAAAGCTGCGCCAGGACCTCGATGCCATCGACGCTTTCGCGGCCTGCTTTCCCGCCGGAACCTTAAGCGGCGCGCCCAAAGTGCGTGCCATGCAAATCATCGAGGAATTGGAGCCAACCCGGCGCGGCATCTACGGGGGATCCGTGCTGTACGCCGATTTCGCGGGCAATCTGGATTCCTGTATCGGCATTCGAACCATGCTGATGCAGGGGGAAAAGGCATATTTGCAGGCTGGAGCGGGAATTGTTGCGGATTCCGATCCGGCCGCTGAGTTTCAGGAATCCATGAATAAGGCTCAGGCTTTACTGCGGGCGGTCGAAATGGCTAGAACCAGGGTATAGGGTTCAGGGATTAGGAAGCGCTATTTATTCGGATTCTCAAAGATCGCGACAAGCCATGAAGAATTTTTGCGAGTTCTGCGGTTCTCGCCAGGAGGCACTCTGCTTTCTGTTTTTCCAGGTAACTGAGATCTTCTGAAAGTAGAAGTTGCGTCTCGATTTCCATAAGAGCCCCCAACGCGTGCCCCAGGAAGTTCCGGTAATCGCCTGTGGCGTGCTCGTGACCTTCGGCAATTTTGCTCGGAATAGAAACCGCTGCCCGCCTCAGTTGAGCGATCAGTCCGTAGGTTTCGACTCGCGGAAAAGTTTCTGTGATCCGGTAGACTTCCCGGGCTAATGCCATAGCTTTTTGCCAGGCGATCAGGTCACGGTAGGATTGCACGGGGATGCTCGGAGAGGTTGCCATGGCATATCCTGGCTGAACGCGAACCTTTCCGGCAGTGATTGAGGTCACCCCTGACCGCACCGGGAAAACCGAAATGGGAAGGCTCTGTATTCCTGATCCCTGTCCCCTGCCTCAGTATCTCAGGGAATGTGTAGAAAATTTTCCACTAATTTCTTACCTGCATCCGTCAACACGCTCTCGGGATGAAACTGCACGCCCTCGACTTCGTGGCGCTTGTGGCGCAATCCCATGATGGTTCGAGTGCCATCCTTTTCCGTAGTCCACGCGCTTACCTCGAGCTCCGGGGGAAGATCTTTTTCTTCCACGATCAGGGAGTGGTAGCGGGTGGCGGTCATAGGCATGGGCAGGCCGCGAAAGACGGTGCGGTTGTCATGCATGACGGGACTGGTCTTGCCGTGCATCAGGTGGGGTGCGCGGATGACCCGCCCGCCAAACGCTTCGCCGATCGCCTGGTGTCCCAGGCACACGCCTAGCACGGGTACTTTTCCCGCAAAGTGGCGGATCAGTTCGATGCTGATGCCAGCTTCGTGCGGGGTACAGGGTCCGGGGGAAACGACGATCCGCTCGGGATGCATGTCTTCCACCTGTGCGACCGATACCTGATCGTTGCGGCGTACCTCGACCTGGGCGCCCAGTTCTCCAATGTATTGAACCAGGTTGTAGGTAAACGAGTCGTAATTGTCGAGCACGAAAACCAAGGTGGGGGAACTCCTGAAATCAGCTTACACCGAAAAAGCGCGAATTCGGGGGAAGCATCGCGGCCAATCTTGACCGCCTGAACGGGCCATGCCCTCCCCAAGGGTGGTATTGACCCCTGCGTCAACTCAGCGCATTCTGAATCGTAAATCAACACTTTAACGCCACTTTGGAGGAGGCATGGCCGAGCCGCAGCACGAGAAACGAGCAGCGCGGAGGTTTGCTCTTCGCGTTCCAGTCAGCGTCAATCGGGACATGAATGGCTCGCACGAGCCGGCGCAGATTCGCGACGTCAGCGCGCGAGGGATTTGTTTTTATTTGGATTCAGCAATTATTGAGGGTTCCCCCATCGGGTTTACCTTGACTCTGCCGCCCGAGATTACCCTCACCGAGAGCATTCGAGTGCAGTGCAAAGGTCGAGTGGTAAGGGTGGAGGATTCGAAGCCCGAGGGGAAAGTCTCCGTCGCTGCCGTGATCGAAGAATACGAATTCCTGTCCCAGCCGTAAGTTCGAAGCGCGGGCCTTGGGCTCCGATCCAAGTGACGCGGCGTGATTCCTCCTGCTAACTGCTTCTTCTCTGTGCTCTCCACAAGTGATAATGTTTTCCTCAAGCTCCCAGCGAGGAAGTTTTGTATCGAACCCCAGTCAAGTTGTGGTGCGCGCTATTGCTGGTCCTGACAGCGCTTGAAAGCATGGGGCAGAACTTCGGCCCGGCGCGGCAAATCAGAAGCGTGCGAGTGGTGCGCGAAAAGGGGGCTCCCGCCATAGAAATCCTGGCCAGCGCCACGCTGATTCCGGAGATTCAAAGCCTGGATTCGCCGCCGCGGCTGGTCATCGACCTGCCGAACTCCCGGGTCGCAATGGCGCAGGATCGAATTGAGGTGCGCAAGGACAATATTCTCGCCATCCGCGTGCGGCAGTACCAGAGCAACCCGCCGATCACGCGCATCGTACTCGACCTCAAGGCGCCCTATGGCCACTCCTGGGAGAGCGCCGACAAGCGCCTGCTGGTGCGCCTGAGGCCTCCAGGCGACGAGAATGCCGGCAAGAAACCCGTGCAAGCTGAGCCGCAGACCAACGGAGAATTTTCGCTGAGCGCCAATGCTGCCGTGGTTCCGGTGAGCGGGGAATCCGGGGCGGCTGTGATGGATGCCAGCCATCTGGCGGCAGGCTCCTCGGTGACGGCGGGCTCCGATACTACTGTTCTGCGGCTTCCCCAGGGAGGCGAGGTGCGTGTCTGTCCAGGAACGACCTTGTCGGTGACTCCCTCCAAGAGCCAGCGCGACCTGATGTTTGGCATGGGCAGCGGCACCATCGAAGCTCATTACAGTCTCTCGTCCTCCGCGAATGCAGTATTAACGCCTGACTTCCGCATCATGTTTGCCGGCCCGGGAGACTTCCATTTCGCCATCAGCGCAGACTCGCACGGCAATACCTGTGTCCGCTCGCTGCCGGGAAATACGTCGTCAGCCATCGTCTCGGAACTGATGGGAGATCGGATTTACCAGGTACGCCCGAGGGAGCAGGTCGTTTTCCGCTCCGGGCAGATCGATAAGATTGACACCGAAGTTCCCCTCGAGTGCGGGTGCCCTCCGCCGGTTCCCGTAATGCGAACGGCTGCTCCGGCGCAGACCGTTCCTGAGTCTCAGCTGGGTTCGAAAGTGACGCTGGGTGCGGCTGGCTCGCCAGCAATCTCCGCCGGTTCGACTGCGGAAAGTAAGCCTGTAGCCAGCAGCGCCGAACTGGCTGCGTTGCCCACCGCGAAGGCCGGCAAAGTCCAGGTCGATGCTCCCCTGGTCTTTACGGGAAGGACCCGCAGCAATGCCCCGCCTCCCCCAATTGAAGCTGCCAGGGATCTGCCGCTGGATGACCTGGCTGAGCGCCAGGTGCATCTTGATCCCGTGGTGCAGGCTCCCGCCCCGTTGGTAGATCCTGGCCCACCGGGAAAGCAGAAGAAAGCGGCGCACCCGGGTTTCTTCGGGCGCATTGGGCAGGTCTTTTCGGGATTATTCAAGTAAGAACCGTCCCCGCGGAGTGCTGCGGGGACGTGTCATTCAGGGTTAGCGCTTGATGGCCCGGCGGAGGGGCTCGGCGCGGTCGCGCAATTCTTCCGCGAAATCGACGCCGCGGCTGGCGGCATCGCGAACCCGGTCGCTGACTTCCCGCACGCGGTCTTTCGCTTCCTCGGCCCAGTCGCCAAAATTCTCCCGGGCGTCCTCGTAACCGCGCTGTAAATCGCGGCGGAATTGTTTACCAGTTTTCGGCGCGAACATCAGGCCTACTAAAGCCCCCGCTCCTAAACCGATCAGAAGAAAGGTAACGGCGGTGCCGATGTTGCTGCTGCTCTCGGAAGATTCATAACGTCCGCTGGTGCGCATGATAAAGACCTCACTTTTCCGCCCGGCAACGTGCGGGCTGATTCGCGAAAACTCCGCCACGATCCTGCACACCATTCTAATCCGGCGTGCCGCCTGGAACAGGCCTGATTCGGCAGCGGGCATCCCGCGGCTTTACGATGAGTTCCGCATTGGTAAGGTTTCTTTTCCGGCGCAGCTGAGTGTAAAATAACGCTTTAGCCCTCGTGGCGGCGGAACTTGTGTGGCTCGCCCCGCCTTCCGCCGGCGTCAAACCGCAATCGTACAAGGAGAGTTTTCAAGCGATGTCGATCCCTGCCACCCAGCTGCGTCCCGGCATGATCATCAAGCACAACAATGATCTGCACTCCGTATTCAGTGTGGAACACCGCACTCCCGGCAACCTGCGCGCCTTCATCCAGGCCAAACTGCGCAACCTTCGCACTGGCGCCATGTTCGAACACCGTTTCCGCTCGCCCGATCCCATCGAAAAGATCAATGTCGACGAAGTGGAGATGGAATATCTCTACAATGACGGCGACAGCTACTATTTCATGGACACCTCGAACTACGAGCAAACGCACCTCACCAAGGAGATCCTGGGCGACGCCGTCGACTATCTGATTCCCAACCTGCAGATCAAAGTGGAATTCTTCGATGGCAAGGCGGTCGGGATCGAGCTGCCGCAGACCGTAGAGTTGACCGTGATCGAAACCGAGCCGGGACTGAAGAGCGCCACCGCCTCCAGCGTCACCAAGCCCGCCAAGACGGAAACTGGACTCGTGGTACAAGTGCCGCCCTTCATCAACGAAGGCGAGAAGATCAAGGTAGATACTTCGGACGGCGCGTACCTGTCGCGGGCTTAGCCAAGCCCGAGTTCAGAAATCAGAATGCAGAAGTAATGGCCGGAGCGGCGTCGACAGCAATTGGTTGATTGTGAGATCTGACTTCCAGCTATTTTCCTAAAGTGACTTCGAACCCAAAACCGATCGAGGCCCGGCGCTATCTCATTCGCGGACGCGTGCAGGGCGTCGGTTTCCGCTGGTTCGTCGAGCGCGAAGCTCACCTGCTCGGAATCGCGGGCTGGGTGCGCAACAATCATGACGGCAGCGTAGAAGTGCTGGCGCAGGGAACCCGCGACCAGCTCTCCGGCCTGCATTCCCGGCTGCGCGAAGGCCCGCGCGCAGCCCGCGTCGATGCGGTCGAAGTCTCCGAGGCCCCTCCGGCGCAGGGGCTCAACTCATTTCGCATTGAAGGAGCGTGGTAGATGTCCAAAGCCCCGGCGATGGATGCCGATCATCTGAAGAAACTCATTCGCGAGGTCCCGGACTTTCCCAAAAAAGGGATTCTCTTCTACGACATCACAACGCTGCTCAAAGATAAAACCGGATTCGCCACCCTGATCGACAAACTCTCCGAGCATTACATCTCGCAGGATATCGACCTGGTACTGGGGATGGAGGCGCGCGGCTTCATCTTTGCGCCGGCCCTGGCTTACCGCTTGAATGCCGGATTCGTTCCCGTGCGCAAGCCGGGCAAGCTTCCCGCGGAGTGCGTGCGCTATGACTATGCCCTCGAGTATGGCAGCAATACGCTAGAGATCCACAAGGACGCCATTGAGAAAGGGCAGCGCGTGCTTATCGTGGACGATTTGCTCGCTACGGGAGGCACCGCCGAAGCTACTGCCAAGCTGGCGGAGAGGTTAGGGGCCAGGATCGCAGGCCTGGGCTTCGTGGTAGAACTGAATTTCCTCAAAGGGCGGGAGCGGCTCAAGGGCTACGATGTGATGTCGCTGCTCCGCTACGATAAATGACCGGATCGCAAGCAGAAGAAAGGGCCAGCGCTGGTTAGCGTCCGGCCCGTTTCTATGTTCGACCTGGTGTCGAAAAAATTCTCTCTACTTCCAGATGTGCTGCAAGAGCAGAACCAATCCAGCCCAAAATCCGCCGCTCACTGCAAAGCAGAGGGCTAGTCCGGAAATTGCGCCCCAGTTCACTCCTGCTGAGGGCTTGTCCCCAAAATCGAGGTCAGGTTCGAACCAGGAATGGAGAAACCCAATATCTCCCGCTCTTAAGGCGGTGCTGCTCCAAGTTTCCGAGGGTGCTGTGATCCTGCTGTGAATGGCGCGGGTGCTGGCATGGGGGGAAAACGGGATCAGTTTCATGAAGCACCTCCGTAATCTTGTTTGCAACTCAACTGCCAGTTCAGTAAGCGTTGCCAACCCCTTGAAAATATGACGCTAGTTGCGGTTGAGAGGTTGCCTCGGTTCCTGCTCCTGTCGAAAATCCATCAGCCCGGCTGACAATTTTGCGCAATGTCACCCAACGCGCAGCAGCCTTCCTGGTGATGCCGAACTCCTGGTCTTGAAAAACCCTCAACGCCGGGGAAAGTTTCGGCCGCTTGCCTCAGCTCTCCGCCAGGACCAGGCGGGAGTCTTTCGGGAGGTAGCCCTTGCGGCGGAACCAATCCTCCATCGAGTTTCGCAACTCCTCGACGGGGACCGCCGAGCCGATTTCCAGGCAGCCGTCGGAGACTGGAAGCGTGTCGTCGAAGATGCTGGCATTGGTGAAGTTCCGCATGGAAAAGGAGTCGAGCCATTTCACGGGACAGGGAACGCGAATGCCGTTCAGTTCGTATTCCACGCGAATCTTACGGGCGAACATGCCCTGATTTAAACACAGCTCCGGGTGGGGATTTTGAATCTCGTTTGTGGTCCGGGCTGGTCGCAATTATCCCGGACGTCAAAAACCCCACCCTGTCGCATAGACGCGACAAGGGTGGGGCAACCTCGTCGATCGTTGTTGAGGATGGCCATTTTGAATTTTGTTTTGGCTCCCGGGCTGGTCGTAATTATCCCGGACGTCAAAAACCCCACCCTGTCGCATAGAACGCGACAAGGGCGGGGCACCCTCGGGGTTATTTTTGTGGCTTTGGACCTGCTGCTTTTACTTCTGGGGGGACATCGAAATTTTCGAAATTCTGGGCGAAGCGCTGGCGCAGATCTTCGGCGGCCTTGTCATAGGCAGCTTTATCCGGCCAGGCATGGCGGGGATTCAGCACCTGCGGGGGCACGCCGGGGCAGGCTTTAGGAATGGTGAAACCGAACGTGGGCTCGACCTCGAATGCCTCCCGGATCAGTTCGCCCTCGACCGCGGCATCGACCATGGCGCGGGTATAGGGAATGCTCATGCGCCGGCCTACGCCGTAGGGACCGCCTTGCCATCCCGTATTCACCAGCCAGCATTGCGCGTTGTGCTCGCGCAACCGGCGGCCAAGCATTTCCGCATAGACCTTGGGAGCCAAGGGGAGGAACGGAGATCCGAAACAGGTGGAGAAGGTTGCGGAAGGTTCTTTTACTCCCGCTTCTGTGCCGGCGACCTTCGCGGTGTAGCCCGACAGGAAGTGATACATGGCCTGTTCGGGCGAGAGTTTCGCGATCGGCGGCAGGACGCCGAAGGCATCCGCAGTCAGGAACACGACATTCTTAGGATGTCCGCCGATGCCGGGAATGACCGCGTTCTCGATGAAGTCGACCGGATAGGCGGCGCGCGTGTTCTCGGTCTTGCTGTCGTCGTTGTAATCGGGGATGCGGCTATGGGGATCGAGAGTCACATTTTCCAGCACGCAGCCGAAGCGCAGCGCATTCCAGATCTGCGGCTCGTTCTGCCGGGAAAGCTTGATGCATTTGGCGTAGCATCCGCCCTCGAAATTGAAAACGCCATCGGCGCTCCAGCCATGTTCGTCGTCGCCGATCAGATCGCGGGAGGGATCGGCGGAGAGCGTGGTCTTGCCCGTGCCCGACAATCCGAAAAACAGCGCGCTCACGCCATTGTGGCCGACGTTAGCCGAGCAGTGCATGGGAAACACATTGCGCGGCGGCAGAAGATAATTCATTACGCTGAAGATGGACTTCTTCATCTCGCCCGCGTAGGAGGTGCCGCCGATCAGCACGGTGCGCCGCATGAAGTTCAGCAGGATGAAGACCTCGGAGTTCACGCCATCGCGCCTGGGGTCAGCCTTGAACTCCGGAGCCGAGATGACGGTGAATTCGGGACGATGATTTCTCAATTCCTCCGGAGTCGGGCGAATGAATAATTGCCGCACGAACAGGTTGTGCCAGGCGTACTCGTTCACCATCCGCACCGGAAGACGGTAAGCGGGATCGGCTCCGCAAAAAAGATCCTGGACAAACAACTCACGCCCGCGCAGGTGCTCCATGACGCGGGCATAGAGGGCGTCAAACTTTCCCGGCTCAAAGGGAGCATTGACCGCGCCCCACTTCACCGTGTGCTCGGTCATTTCGTCGCGCACGATGAACTTGTCTTTGGGAGACCGGCCGGTGCGGTTGGTATAGCCTACAATCGCCCCGTTGGCCGCCAGGGTCGCTTCATTGCGGCGAATGGAGTGCTCCACCAGTAGTCCGGGAGAGAGATTGAAATGCGTCCGGCCCTCGCTCAGCAACTCGGCAACGTCGCTGATGTGCACGGTGGTAGCCATGAAAGGTCTCCTGGGAAGTGCGCAAGGCTTAACGCAAAACGTTCTATTCTGCCTTAAAATCGCTCGCCTTGCCAAGGAAGCGGATCACACTTCTGCCATCTGGTTTAGAGGAACGATTTTGCGAATCCGTTGTGCCGAATGTGGAGAGCGAGGCGAAGCGCTATCCGGACGTCTTGTAGTCGCACGCGGTGCGGCAGGGCTCGCAATACATCAGCCCATCTTCACAAATCCGAATGTCGAGAACGGATTGGCAAAGGACGCAGAACTTTTCGCAGGCGCAGGAGTTTTCCGGCTGCTCGCATTGCGCGCACTTGAATCTTGCGGGAGTGGCAGAGGTGCTCATACGGCTAATCTACCCCTGCCAGCGTGGCCGCCGAAAATGACGTTCGTAATGGGCCGGGCGTGGGGAAAGGGAGGCGCCTGCCGCCCCGCAGTTCCGCGGTGCCCTATAATTTTGAGCAATGACTTTCCAACAGCTTCTGGATGGCGCGGAATTTCTCAGCCAGAGCGGGAACCCGGACGTCACCAGTGTGGAATACGATTCCCGGCGGGTGAAGCCGGGCGCGGTTTTCGTCGCCATGCAGGGGGAGACGTCAGACGGGAATCGCTTCATCGATCAGGCCATTCAGGCGGGCGCCGTCGCCATCATCACCGATTCTGCGGCGCAGACTCCGCGCGAAGGTGTGGCCTGGGCGCTGGTGCCGCATGGACGCCGCGCCCTGGCCCGGGTGAGCGAGAATTTCTACAAGCGCCCCGCGGAGCGGCTGGCAATCACTGGAATTACAGGAACCAATGGGAAGAGCACCACGGCGTTCCTGCTGGAAGCGATTCTGGGCGCAGCCGGGCGCAAGAGCGCCCTGATCGGAACCATTGAATATCACGTGGCCGGGCGGATTTATCCGGCGCCGCACACTACTCCGGAGGCTCTCGAACTGGCCCGCCTCTTTCATGAAGCCGTCGCCCAGGGCGCATCGGACGCGGTGATGGAAGTTTCCTCGCACGCATTGGCGCAGCAGCGCGTCTTCGGCGTTCCTTTCGATGTCGCTATCTTTACCAATCTCACGCGCGACCACCTGGACTATCACAAAAGCATGGATGAATACTTTCTCGCCAAGAGGGCTTTGTTCGAAGGAGTCGGCACCGACGCCCCGCGCGTTGCCGTCATCAACTGCGACGATCCCTACGGGGTGAAGCTGGCCGAGTTCAGCCGCAAGCGCGGCTCTGTCGTGCTGACGTATGGCTGGAACCGCGGGGATTTCCACGCGGAGAGCGTCGAGATGACGCCGCGGGGAACGCGCTTCGACCTGATGGCGTCCGGGGAGAAGATCGCTATGTTCACACCGCTGATCGGCCGGGTGAACGTGTACAACATCCTGGCCGCGGCAGCGGCGGGCTCCGCGCGCAGTTGCAGCGCGCAGGCTATCGCGAGCGGCGTCGCCTCCTTGACGCATGTTGCCGGGCGTTTTCAGCGCGTGGATTGCGGCCAGCCGTTTACGGTTGTGGTGGACTACGCCCATACCGACGATGCGCTCCGCAATCTCACCTCGCTGGCCCGCGAGTTCGTTTCGCGCGACAAGGCAACGGGAAGGGTGATCACGGTTTTTGGTTGCGGCGGAGACCGCGATCGCGCCAAGCGGCCCCTGATGGGAGAGGCGGCGGGCCGGGGCAGCGATTTTGTCGTACTGACATCCGACAACCCGCGCAGCGAAGATCCGCGCGCCATCATCAACGACGCCCTGGTTGGACTGCAAAAAAGCGGTGTGAAGTACACGATCGAAGGGGACCGGCGGAAAGCGATCGCGCTGGCGATCAACCAGGCGCGGCCTGGAGACATCGTTCTGCTGGCGGGCAAAGGACACGAAAAAGTGCAAGTCACACAGGAAGGATCTCAGCCCTTTGACGACGTGGAAGTGGCGCGCGAAGTTCTGAAAGCCGGCGGCTTCGACTGCGAGTCGGGCGCCGCCACGGGACATCCGGCATGAAGCTGAAGCTTTCGCGAATTGCGGAATTCATCTCCGCTCCCAACATCTCCTCCGGTGACGTAGCGGCCGGCTATTCCATCGATTCGCGAACCATCAAAGCCGGGGAACTGTTCGTGGCAGTGAAGGGCGAGCGCCTGGACGGGCACGACTATGTGGAATCTGCGCTGGAAAAGGGCGCGGTGGCCGCGGTGGTGAACAAGGATCAAACGCAGCGCTATCCTGACCGCAGCCGCCTGCTTCCTGTGGAAGACACTCTGTTGGCGCTGCAGAGGCTGGCGACAGGCGTGCGCCGGCTCTGGGGAAAGCCGCTGGTCGGCGTTACCGGATCGGCGGGCAAAACCACCACCAAGGAAGCCATCGCGCACGTGCTTTCCACCGGGTTCAAGATCCTGAAATCGGAGGGAAACTTCAACAACCATTTCGGCCTTCCCCTGATGTTGTTGAAACTGGAACCGGAGCACGACCTGGCGGTGATCGAGATGGGAATGTCGCATGCGGGGGAGATCCGCGCCCTGGCGAAAATTGCCCAGCCTGAAGTCGGGGTCGTGACTAACGTGGCGCCGGTCCACCTGGAGTTTTTCGATTCGCTGGCCGGAATCGCGCGCGCCAAATACGAGTTGATCGAATCCCTGCCGCCGGGCGGAACCGCAGTTCTCAACGCCGACGACGAGTACGTTTCGCAATTCGGCCGCGACTTCAAGGGCAAGGTCATCACCTATGGAACCCGGCCAACGGCAGAAGTGAGGGCGGAGAATATCCAGTCCCAGGGCGTGGAAGGGTCGGAGTTCGAGGTCGTGAGCCCTTACGGGCGCGGGCATGCACGCCTGCCGCTGGTCGGGGGCCACAATGTTCTGAACGGGCTGGCGGCGGTATCGGTAGCCTGCTCGCGAGGCATGGCATTTCAGGAGGCGGTGGCTGCCCTGGCTACGCTGAAGCCCGCCGACAAACGGGGACAGGTTCTCCAGTTGGGCAACATCACGGTGGTCAACGATTGCTACAATTCGAATCCGAAAGCGCTCCACGCCATGGTCGACGCGCTGGCAGCGATGAAAGCCAAGCGGCGCATCGTGGTGGCGGGGGAAATGCTGGAGCTTGGCCCAGCGGGGGAGCAGATGCACCGCGAGGCCGGGAAGCATGTTGCGGAAAAGCGAGTGGACACGCTGATCGGAGTGCGCGGGCTGGCGAAGGAAATGGTGGAAGGTGCGCGCCAGGCTGGGGCCAGCGCCGAATTTGTCGATACGCCGGAAGAAGCGGGCGAGTGGCTGGCGCGGCAAACCCGCGACGGCGATGTGGTGCTTCTAAAGGCCTCCCGCGGCGTGAAGCTGGAAAAAGCACTGGAGATTTGGAAGGCAAGACGTGAGGCGAGTTCCTAAGCAGCGGATCGCGGCCGCGGTTCGTTCGCTACTCATACCTCATAGCTCATGCGGCGGTCCGGAGGCTGATTGCTCTATTGGCTCTTATTCCTCAAACTGCAACACTACGTCGCTCCCTTCCGCATCTTCCGCTACGTCACCTTCCGCACGGCGTTTGCCAGCCTGACCGCGCTGTTCACCGCGCTCATCGTGGGCCCGTTGGTGATCGGACGGCTGCGTGATTTCCAGATCGGGCAATTCATCCGGGAAGAAGGTCCGAAAGCCCACCAGAAGAAGGCGGGCACGCCCACGATGGGCGGACTGCTGATCGTCATCGCCATTATCGTGCCCACGCTTCTATGGGCCGACCTGACCAACCGCTTCGTGTGGATCGCCGTATTCTCGACCTGCGCATATGCCGCAATCGGATTCACCGACGATTACACCAAGGTGACGCACCGCCGCAACCTGGGGCTGACCGGGCGCGCCAAACTGGGCCTGCAGATTGCCACCAGCATCGTGGTGGCTTCGCTGCTGATCGCGATGCAGACCTACAACCTGTATTCCACGCGCCTCATCGTGCCATTCTTCAAGCAATTTCATCCCGATCTGGTGGTGGGCACGCTGGAACATCATCCGCAGATGTGGCCGTTGGCTTTCCTGCCGTTTCTGGCTTTTGTCGCATTGGTGCTGGTCGGATCCAGTAACGCGGTCAACCTGACAGATGGGCTTGACGGGCTTGCTATCGGGTGCACGGTCATCGCGGCGGGCGCGCTGACCGTACTCACTTACGTGAGTGGGCACGCAACCTTTGCCACTTACCTGGAATTGCAGCGCATGCCGCAGGTGGCCGAGTTGACCGTCTTCTGCGGAGCGATGGTGGGAGCCTCCATCGGCTTTCTCTGGTACAACGCCCATCCGGCGGAAGTGTTCATGGGCGACGTGGGATCGCTGGCCCTGGGCGGCGCCATCGGCACCATTGCGGTCATCATCAAGCAGGAACTGCTGCTGCCATTCATCGGCGGAGTGTTTGTAATTGAAGCCATCTCGGTGATCCTGCAGGTTGGCTCCTACAAGCTGCGCAAGAAGCGCATCTTCAAGATGGCGCCCTTGCACCATCATTTCGAATTGATGGGCTGGTCGGAATCGAAAATTATCGTGCGCTTCTGGATCGCATCGTTGATTTTTGCGCTCTTCGCATTGACGACCTTGAAATTACGTTAGCCAAAAACGGAGGCCCAAGTTTTTCTCCGGGGCTCCGCGCCTCTGTGGTGAAATGGATCTGCATGGAACTGGACGGAAAACGCGTGCTGGTGGTTGGCCTGGGCAAGTCGGGAGTGGCCTCCGCGCTGTTCATGAAGGGGCGCGGCGCGCGCGTGACTGTGTCTGACACCAAGAGCGGCGACGAGTTGCGCAATGAAATCCCCGTTCTGCTGGACAACGGCATCACCGTCGAAACCGGCGGACACGGCGACCGCACCTTCCGCGGACAGGATCTGATCGTAGTAAGCCCGGGCGTGCCGGTGGATGCGCCGCCGCTGGTGCAGGCGCGATCGCTGGGCGAGACGGTGATTGGAGAGATCGAACTCGCGGCCCGGTTTCTGCCCGGGCCGATCGTCGCGATTACGGGGTCGAACGGCAAAACCACTACCACTACGCTCGCCGGCGAAATCCTGACGGCCGCCGGCATTGCGGCGCTGGTCGGCGGCAACATCGGTACTCCCGCCATCTCCCTGGCCGAACGCGCTAAACCAGGCACCGTGATCGTGCTCGAGATCTCCAGCTTTCAACTGGAAACCATTCAGACCTTCCGACCCAAGGTCGCGGTGATTCTCAACGTCACCCCCGATCACCTCGATCGCCATCGGACGTTCGAGAACTATGCCGCCGCCAAGGCGCGCATTTTTGAGAACCAGGAGCCGGACGACTGCGCGGTGCTCAACGCCGACGATCCCACCTGCGTTTCCATGGCCGCGAAGACGCGGGCGCAGGTGTTCTGGTTCAGCCGGCAGAGGGAAGTCGAGCGGGGCGCGTGGGTGCGGGACGGCAATATCGTTTTCCGCGATGCCGCGGGGCAGCGCGAGATTCTGCAGGTTTCCGGCATCCCGCTCAAGGGGGCGCACAACCTGGAAAACGTGCTGGCCGCTGTTTGTGCCGGGGCGCTGATGGGATGCGCTCCGGAAAAGATCCGCCAGGCGGTCCACGACTTTAAAGCCGTCGAACACCGCCTGGAATTTGTGGCCAGCATTCGAGGTGTCGATTACTACAACGACTCCAAGGCGACCAATGTGGATGCAACCATCAAAGCCCTGGAATCGTTTCCCGCGAACCTTCACCTGATTCTGGGGGGCAAGGACAAAGGCAGCGACTATACCGTGCTCAACAACCTGCTTCGCCAGCGAGTGAAGCGGGTCTACACCATCGGGGCCGCGGCGGCCAAGATCGAATCGCAGATCAAAGGTCCGGAAGTGGTCCACGCTGAGACGCTGGAGAATGCCGTTCGCAAAGCCAGCGCCGCGGCCCAACCCGGGGACGTGGTGCTGCTGGCCCCGGCCTGCGCCAGCTTCGACCAGTTCAGAAGCTACGAACACCGCGGCAAGGTATTCAAAGAGATGGTGCAGGCACTCTCCGCCGGCCATGTGAGCTCCTGACCCGGGACGGTGATCTGTCGCGATTCCGGAGTCCCTCGCTTCGAGGCAGTGACGTCCGGCTGAGAGAATCAAGACAAGCAACAGCCAGAGGGCAACAATCCACAATTTTTCCAGATGACTCCGTGGTGAAATGAATGTCCCATGGCGAAGCGGGTGAGTGTCGACCGTTGGCTGTTTGCCGTGACCATGCTGCTGGTTTTTGTCGGGCTGGTGATGGTATTTTCTGCCTCGGCCGTCATGGCGCGCGAGCGCTTCGGTTCGCCTTACTCCTTCCTTTCCAAACAGCTCATCTGGTCGGTCGCCGGACTTATGGCTATGGTGGTCACCATGCGCGTGGACTACCGGCGCTACAACAGCCCGGCGCTGGTCTTCTCGTTTATGGGAGTCACCACGCTGCTGCTGATCTCGGTGTTCTTCCTGGACCGCTCGCACAACACGCACCGCTGGATTCATGCGGGAGGCTTCTCCTTCCAGCCGTCGGAACTGGCCAAGCCAGCGCTCATCCTGTTTCTCGCGTACTTCCTGGAGAGCCGCACCAAAACGATGGACGATGTCCGCAACACGCTGGTGCCCGCGGCCACTCCCGTCCTGGTTTTTCTCGGCCTGATCGTGCTGGAACCCGACCTGGGCACGGCGATTGCCTGCGCGGGAATTGCGGCTTGCATTCTTTACGTGGGCGGCATGCGCCTGCGCTACTTCGGATACGCGTTCGCCGGTTCCCTGCCGGTACTGTATGGACTGATCTTTCACGTTGCCTGGCGGCGCGACCGCATTCTAGCCTTCCTGAATCCCTACGCCGACCGCCAGAAGACCGGGTTCCACATCATCCAGTCGTTAATTGCAGTGGGAACGGGCGGCGTGACCGGCATGGGCCTGATGGAAGGCAAACAGAAGCTGTTCTACCTGCCGGAGCCGCACACTGATTTCATATTCGCCGTGACGGCTGAAGAATTAGGACTGGTCGGAGCGCTGTTTGTAGTCATGCTGTTCGCCGTAGTTCTGTGGCGCGGCATGCGCGCCTGCTGGCGCACCGAAGACGTATTCGGGCGCTATCTCGCGGTGGGCATCACCAGCATGGTTGTGCTGCAAGCTTTCATCAACATGAGTGTCGTGCTGGGCATGATGCCGACAAAAGGCATTCCCCTGCCGCTGGTTTCCTACGGCGGATCGTCCCTGTTTGTCACGCTGGCCTGCATTGGGGTGCTGCTCAACATCACGAAGCAGGCCGAGTGACGAAATTGCCGATTGTTGATTCCGGGGGGTTGATTTAACTTCTTTCTGTGACCCGACCTCACGCGAAGCGGCCTGCTTCTTTGTCCGCCCTCAATCATCGATCCCCAAACCGGCGTTCTGCAGGCAGCGGCCCGGTATAGAGCATGCGAGTCATTCTGGCGGGCGGAGGCACCGGAGGGCACGTCATTCCTGCGATTGCCATTGCCAACCGGCTGAAGCAGGATTACGGCGCCGAAGTGCTGTTCATCGGAACCGCGCGCGGGATTGAGAACCGCCTGGTTCCCGCGGCCGGATACCCTCTGCAACTGGTGCGCGTCGGCGCCCTGAAGAATGTAAGTTTCGTCACGCGGCTGAAAACGGCATTCGATCTGCCCCGCGCGGTCTGGGATTCGGCGCGCATGCTCAATCAGTTCGCCCCCGACGTGGTGATCGGCGTTGGAGGATATGCCTCGGGACCTGCCATGCTCGCCGCAGTCGTGAAGCACATTCCAACGCTGGCCTTCGAGCCCAATGCCGTGCCGGGATTCGCGAACCGGATGGTGGCCCACTTTGTCTCGGCCGCGGCGGTACACCTGGAGGAGACAGCAAAATATTTCCGCCACGGCGAGGTGACGGGAGTTCCGGTGCGGCAGGCATTCTTCGACATCGCGCCCAAGCCCGGAGGGACGCCGACGCTGCTGGTCTTCGGCGGCAGCCAGGGCGCGCACGCCATCAACGAAGCCATGTTTCGCTGCCTGCCGGTGTTGCAGCGCGAGGCGCCGGGAATTCACATCATTCATCAAACCGGCGAGCGTGACTATAATGACGCGCTGGCATCGTATGGCGGACTGGGCGAGTCGGCGGAGGTGTTCAAGTTTATTGAAGACATGCCGGCAGCCTTCGCCCGGGCTGACTTGGTCGTATGCCGGTCGGGCGCAAGCACGGTCGCCGAGATCGCGGCGGCGGGGAAGCCGGCGGTATTCGTTCCGTTTCCCCGGGCTGCCGATGATCACCAGCGCGTGAATGCCGAGGCCTTGGCCAAGCACGGTGCCGCCGTAGTTGTCGAAGAATCCAAGCTGGAAGGAGTCTGGCTGGCCGAGACCATCGCAACCTTGCTGCAGGATCCGCAGCGCCTGCGGAGAATGAGCCTGGCCGCGCGCGAATTGGCGCATCCAAATGCCGCCCGCGACATTGCAGCCATGGCCGCGCGGGTCGCGGGAATTGAGTAATTGGGGAATTGGGAAATTGAGTAATTGGGTAATTGAAATAAATTGCCCAGGTTTTTAGATTACAAAATTACAAAATTACCCAATTACTCAATTTCCCAATTGCTCAATTTCCCCAATTACTCAATTTTCTCAATCTCTTTTCTATGTTCGCAAAAATCCAACGCATTCACTTCGTGGGGATCGGCGGGATCGGGATGAGCGGCATCGCCGAGGTGCTGCTCAATCTCGGCTACAAAGTGTCGGGCTCGGACCTTAAGAACTCCGCCGTTACCCAGCGGCTGGCTGGACTGGGAGCCATCATTTTCGAAGGTCACCGCGCGGAAAATGTGACCGAGGCCGAAGTGGTGGTTACCAGTTCGGCCATCTCGGCTGAAAATCCGGAGGTCGCGCGCGCCCACGAGCTTCACATCCCGGTCATCCAGCGCGCCGAAATGCTGGCCGAGTTGATGCGGCTCAAGTACGGCATCGCCATTGCCGGCATGCACGGGAAGACCACGACGACGTCGATGGTAGCCGCCGTACTCGCCGCCGGAGGGCTCGACCCCACGGTGGTGGTCGGAGGCCGGGTCGACGCCATGGGGTCGAACGCGCGGCTGGGCAAGTCGCAATACCTGGTAGCTGAGGCCGACGAAAGTGACCGCTCGTTCCTTAAACTGTCGCCCATCCTGTCGGTGGTGACCAACATCGACCGCGAGCACATGGACTGCTACCGCAATATGCGCGACGTGAAGAAAACTTTTCTCGACTTCATGGACCGGGTGCCGTTCTATGGAATGATCGTCGCCTGCAACGATGAGCCCTTATTGCGGCGTTTGCTGCCCGAAGTGCAGCGCCGCACGTTGACGTATGGGACGAGGCGAGGCTCCGATTTCCTGATCAAGCCGCAAGCGAACGCCCCGAGCAGCCACGGAGATGCCCGTCCCCTAAGCCGTTTTCGCGTGCGATTCCATGAAAAAGATCTGGGAGATTTCACGCTGCACGTTCCCGGACTGCACAACGTGCTCAATGCCACGGCGGCTATCGCGGTCGGCGTAGGGCTCGACATTGAGGTTGCCTCGATCCGCCAGGCGCTTGATCAGTTCCGCGGCGTGGACCGCCGTTTCCAGTTGCGCGGCAGGGTCGCCGGGGTAAGCGTGATCGATGACTATGGCCATCATCCTACGGAGATCAAAGCCACGCTGGCGGCGGCCCGGCAGTGCGGCTTCAGCAAAATTCACGTCATTTTCCAGCCTCACCGTTACACCCGCACGCGCGATCTGATGGAAGAATTCACCAGCGCCTTTGACGACGCAGATTCCTTATTGGTGCTCGACATTTACGCGGCCAGCGAGCAGCCCATCGAAGGAATTACCGGTGAAGGGCTGGCGCGGAAGATCCGGGATAAGACTGTGAAGGTCGGCCGCTACGCGGCTTCCGCAGCCGAGGCGGTCGATGCGGCGGTTGCCCTCGCCCAAGAGGGCGACATGATTTTGACCCTGGGGGCGGGTAGCGTCTCCCAACTCGGACCCCTGATTCTCGAGAAATTGAAAGAGGGGGAAGTTCAGTCCTGAATCCGCTTCGAATCCTACGGGGAAGTGGACTTTGATTTGTCTGGAGGTAAGTCAAGAACCCCACCCTCTCTTCGCATAAGGCGCGAAGAGAAGGGTGGGGCAACCCGCTTTACAAAATAAATTACACAGGGGTGCCCTACCCTTCTTTCGCGGTATTTGCGAAAAAGGGTGGGGAAGTTGACTTTGCTGTGTCCGGGAGGTAAGTCAAGAACCCCACCCTCTCTTCGCATAAGGCGCGAAGAGAAGGGTGGGGCAACCGCTTTACAAAATAGATTCACAGGGGCGCGAGAAGGGTGAGACACCCTGGCGGAGATGGAACTTATCCTTGGTATCGTCCGTATCTTCTGCTAACCGATTGTCGGGCGCTTCGTCTATTCATGCAGAAGGGGTTAAGGCGATGAAAACACAGGCATGGGGATGGCTGGCGGGAGCAGTACTTGCAGCCGGATTGAACGCCAGCTACCACGATGGCGGATTGCAGTGGGCCCACCGGGCGGTGGAACAGGTGAGGCATAACAGTAGCGCGGTGATGGCCCTGGCTACGGGCCGGGCCGACCAGTTCCTGGCCGAAGCGAACCTGTTGGCGCCGCGGCGGGAGGCTCCATCCTGTCCTCTGACGGCCGCACTGGCTGAAGCGCGAACGGTGGTCGCGCCCCACGAATTTGAGCTTCAACGTATCCAGATCATGTCGGCTCGCGAGCAGGCCCAACTGGCCCGGCTGGAGGCCAATCGCGCCCGAATCGAAGCCCGAGTCGCCCGCATTCACATCCCAGCGGCGGCTTTCAACCCAGTCGTGGTTCAGTCGCCCCGGATTTGTCCGCGGGTGCGGGTGAATGCGCCCCGGATCCCCGCTATGAAATTGCCGGTCATGCCTGTGGTTCACCTGACTTCCGAGGGGGGTTCGGTGTAGGCAGATTGCAGTTGCCTCCTTATAGGGAAGGGGCGCGGCCAACCAGCCGCGCCCATTTTCTTTTGGGATTCTCGTGTAGGGACGGAGGTCTCGTCCTGAGGGAGCCGTAGAGCTTGGCCGCGGCCGGAGCCTGACATCCTCGCTCGGACGGCGGACGAGGCGTCCGCCGCTACACGATTGCGAGTGGCACGATCGTGCTCGTACCCAATGCGGTTCCGATCTGTGCAAATCCTTAGAAATTTTCCCTACCTCATTTCGAGAAATGCCGCTATAGTGAAAAAGCTCAGCGATTCCTCTTCGACAACTGCCTGGTTTGATGGCGCGAAAAAGCGGTTCCACCATCATGCAGGAGGAGTTGTACCCGCCCAGCGTACCGCCCGCGCGCGAGGAATTGGATGACGCGCGCCTGGTGGACCTGGATGTCGACGAGGAATCCCCATTTCTGCGCGCGCAAAAGCGCATTCCTGCCCGCCGCGGATCTCTTCCCAAAAAGACTGCCCACCGACTCCTCTGGGGTTTCGCCGCCGCAACCTTCCTGTCTGTACTGGCGGTGGGAGCGGGAGCGCTCTATCACTACGGGGAGCGTTCGTGGCGGTTCCGCATCGAGTCAAGCGACAACATCGACGTCGCCGGCATGGAGAACGTCACCAAGGCGCAGATCATGGAGGTGATGGGCGCCGACATCGGACGCAACATTTTCTTCATTCCGCTGGCGCAGCAGAAGGCGCAACTCGAACAGATTCCCTGGGTCGAGTCTGCCAGCGTGATGCGCTTCGTGCCCAACCGGCTGAAAGTTGAAATCCACGAGCGGACTCCGGTGGCCTTTGCCCGGGTGGGCCCGCGCATTTTCCTGATCGATGCCGGCGGCACGCTGATGGAACTGCCGCAGAAACGCAAGTATTCGTTCCCCGTCATTCTGGGGATGAATCCCGGCGAGCCGCTCTCCACCCGCATCCCGCGGATGAACGCATACAACGAACTGGTCCGCGATCTCGATTCCGGCGGGGCCCGCTATTCGCAGGACCTCAGCGAGGTCGATCTCTCGGATCTCGAGAACATAAAAGTGCGGGTGAATGATCCGCACGGCGATGTCGAGGTGGAGTTGGGTTCCTCGGATTATCTGCGACGGTATAAGACGTACGTCACGCACGTGCAGGAGTGGCGGCAGCAGTTCCAGAAACTGGAGTCGGTCAACCTGCGCTACGACAACCAGGTCATCGTCAATCCTGACATGGAGGGGAAGGCGAAGCCGGCTGCCTTGAGCGCGGCCGCTGCCCGGGCCGCGGCGGCGGCGGGGGTGAAGCCGGCGGCGCTGGTCTCGCGCATTAATCCGCATGACAAAACCCTGCCCAGGCCGGCTTTCGAATTGAGCGAGAAGAAACTCGATTCCGGCAAAGCGCCGGCGGCGAAAAAGCCGGTGGCCGCGGCCCGGGTGAAGAGAACGGCGGGGAGAAGCGCCAGGCCGGCGCTTGCGAAGAAAGAGGCGGCAAGACGCTGGGCGGCTAAAACCAAGCCCGCGGCGGCGCATGTCGGGGGACAGGCCAAGGGAGTGTCCCTGCGTGGGCCAGGTAAATCGGAGGGGAAGAAGGCGGCGCAGCCCGCGGTGGTGGCGCACGGGGGCGGGCCGAAGCCGAGTCCGGCGATTTCGAAGCAGAATGCGGGTCCAAATTAATTGAAGTCAGGAAACTGATAGCGACATGGCGAACCAGCAGGGAAATTATTTAGCGGCAATTGATGTAGGCAGCGCCAAGACGTGTGCGCTGATGGCCGAGTTGACGGAGTCCGGCCTGCGCTACCGCGGGCACGGAGTGGCCGAGTCGCGAGGCTCGCGCAAGGGCATCATCGTCGAACTTGATAAGGCTGTAGCCTCCATTCAAAAAGCGGTCGAAGCCGCCGAGGATTTGGCCGGAGCGGCGCTGGAGAACGCCATCGTCGGCATGGGCGGGGCCAACATCCGCGGGGTGAACAGCCATGGCGGAATCAGCCTGGGAGGGCGTGCCCGCGAAATTGGCCGCGACGAGATCAAGCAGGCGGTGGAACGCGCCCGCGCCATCCCGCTGCCGCAGGACCGCGAAATTCTCCACCTCCTGCCCCAGGAATTCATCCTCGACGATCAGCCCGGGGTGCACGATCCGCTGGGCATGATGGCGTCCCGGCTGGAGGTTCGCGTCCACATGGTGACGGCAGCTACCAGTGCCACGCAGAATGTGATAACCGCGGTCAATAAAGCGGGCGTGCACGTCGATGACACCGTGTTCGAGCCGCTGGCGGCTGCCGATTCGGTGCTGCGCTCCGACGAGCGCGAACTGGGAGTCTGCCTGGCCGACATCGGCGCCGGATCCACCGAACTGATCGTGTTCCAGCAGGGAGCCGTGGCCTACACCGGAGTGATTCCGCTGGGCGGAGATCACTTCACCAGCGATCTGTCGGTGGGCATGTGCACTCCCCTGGCAGATGCGGAAAAGATCAAAAAGAACTACGGCAGCGCTGTGGTAACGCTGATCCCGGAGGGCAATGAAGTGGAGGTGCCTTCCGTCGGAGACCGGCCATCGCGCCTGCTGCCGCAGCGCCTGGTGGCGGAAATCCTGGAGCCCCGCGCCCGCGAACTTTTCGAGATGATGCGCGAGACGTTGCGCCAGAGTGGCATGTTCGACCTGTGCCTGGCGGGCGTGGTGTTGACCGGAGGCGCCTCGCGGCTGCCGGGAATCTTTGACGTAGCCGAGTCGGCGATGCGCCGTTCGGTAAGGCTCTCGTGGCCGACTCCGCTGGCGAAAATGCCATCGACGCTGGCCGAGCCCGAATTTGCGACGGTCCTCGGCATGGTGAACTACGGCCACCGCGCCCGCATCGCGCGCGGCTACCAGGAGGGTGGGCTGGGATCGAGACTGAAAGCGATGTTTGTAGGAAAAGGGGCATGAGGGAAAAAGTTTCCAGTTTCGAGTTTCGGGTTTCTAGACCGAAACGTGAACTGGGAATTTGAAACTTGTAACTCGAAACTCGGGTAAGGCGGACAGCGTGAGTAAAGAAAAGTTTCCAGTTTCGAGTTTCGGGTTTCAAAACCGAAACGTGAACTCGAAACTTGAACTCGAAACTCGAAACTTGAAACTCGAAACTTGAATCTCGAATAAGGCGGACACCATGAGTAAAGATTCGATTCGCATCAGCTTCAACGAAGAGGCGCGCAACGACGCCAAGATCAAAGTCATCGGCGTGGGCGGAGGCGGCGGCAATGCAGTCAACCGCATGATCGATGCCGGCATGGAGGGCATTGAATTCATTGTGGCTAACACGGACCTGCAGGCGCTGCGACTGTCGCACGCACCGGTGAAGCTGCAGCTGGGAGTGAAGCTGACCAACGGCCTCGGGGCCGGGGCGAATCCGGAAGTCGGACGCAAAGCGGCGCTGGAAGACTCCGACAAGATCATTGAAGCGCTCGAAGGCGCGGACATGGTGTTTGTCACCACCGGGCTGGGGGGAGGCACGGGCACCGGAGCTGCGCCCATCATCGCGTCGCTGGCCAGTGAAATGGGGGCGCTGACGGTTGCGGTGGTGACCAAGCCTTTCGCCTTTGAAGGCAAACGCCGGATGCAGCAGGCGGATCGCGGCATCTCGGAGCTGATGGAATCGGTGGACACCACCATCGTGATTCCCAACGAGAAGCTGCTGGCGGTGGCCGAAGACGCGGGATTCTTCGAATCGTTCCGCATCGCCGACGACATTCTGCGCCAGGGCGTGCAGGGAATCTCAGACATCATCACAATCCCCGGCATTATCAATCGCGACTTCGCGGATGTGAAGACGATCATGGCCCGCATGGGATATGCGGTCATGGGCACGGCCTCAGCCAGCGGCGCCAAGCGAACCATCGAAGCGGCGCAGCGGGCGATCGCGTCGCCACTGCTGGAAGCCGGAGCCATCGACGGCGCCCGGGGCATCCTGATCAACATCACGGGATCGTCCTCGCTCAAACTGGCCGAGGTGCAGCAAGCGTGCTCGATCATTCAAGGGGCGGCGCACGACGAGGCCAACATCATCTTCGGCGCGGTGCTCGACGAGAAGATGAAAGATGCCGTGAAGATCACGGTGATCGCCACCGGGTTCCGGGAAATCCCGGTGGCGCGCCACCGCCCGCAGGAAACCCGCACCTCCTTCGCCGCCGTACACGAAGAGGCGATGGAGTTTCCGGACTCATTGGAAGCGCCTGCCCCGATGACGCCCGACCGGCCCAAGCACATCATGTCGGAACCGGGGATGGACGACGACACCGTGCCTGCGGACCGGGAGTATGCGGAGGAGGCACCGGCGATGCCGTTGGCACAGGACCGCGCGGCGGCGGACGTCATCTCGCTGGAAACAGTGCGCAATGCACTGGTCAGCAACTTTGAGCAAAACGATCTGGATGTGCCGGCGTTCCTGCGCAAACGCAACGATGTGATGTAAATGTGAAATTGAGGTGAGCCCGGAGCGGAGAGGTTTCAGATCCGCGACGAAGCGTAGGAAAGTTTTTGCGCAGAGAGGAAGTGCCTTTCCAGTAACCGGGTAATGCGTTACGAAAAGGCGCGAACTGAGGTAATCTCGGCCTATGTCTCTGGCGGAGAGTAATTTAGAAGGGGAGCGGCGGTTTTTCCGATCTGAACTTTGACATTGCTGGAAGGTGGTAAGCCCTTTAACATCAACACAGCTGGGCGAAAGGGCGGGATTACCCCTTGCTGGTATTCGAGTTGCATCGAACTACATAGATTCTGGGAGTGAAAATCATCAAGATGTCTAGGGGAATGAGCCTTCTTCGTCTGGTCCTTCCGTTTTGCGCGGCCCTGCTCCTGGTGGGAATGAGCTGGGCGGCGCACATCAACACCAACGCTCCCGCGAAATCGAAATCCCAGAAGATCAGCGAATCGCAGCGGACGCGGCGTCGCCTGCATCGGCTGGCGCGCAGCCGTGGCGCGCAGGTTCACCGGGCTTCGGTGAGAAGCCGCCGGCGCCATTATTACGAACGGTTTCACATGAGCTCGTTCGCCGAGGACATTACCAGCGGCGACGTGACCGCCGGTGAAGATCCGGTGGTGCGGCAAGCGGCCATTGACGCGCTGGGGAATATGAACGGAACGGTGGTCGCGCTGGAGCCGACCAGCGGGCGCATTCTAGCCATGGTGAACCAGAAGCTGGCTCTGTCCAGCGGCGCGCAGCCCTGCTCCACTATAAAGTTGTCGGTCGCGCTGGCGGCGCTCAGCGAGGGGCTTATCTCGAAAGAGACGCCGGTGGCTTTGGGCCGCCGTTACCGGATGAATCTGACCATGGCGCTGGCCCATTCCAATAACGCGTACTTCGAGGCCCTGGGACGCAAGCTGGGCTTCGAAAAAGTTGCCTACTACGCGCACGAATACGGCTTGGGCGAACTGGCGGGCTACAACATTCCCGGCGAGCAAGTGGGCGCGTATCCGGATCAGGCGATTCCAGAAAAGCTGGGCGGCGTGGGCAAGATGTGCTCCTTCGGAGAAGGAGTTTCGATGACCCCGCTGCAGTTGGGCGCCATGGTTTCGGCCATCGCCAATGGCGGCACGCTATATTACCTGCAACACCCGACCAGCCCCGAGGAAATTGCCAACTTCCAGCCGCGCGTGAAGCGGCAACTCGACATCGCTCCGGTGATTCCCGAACTGTCGGATGGCATGGCAGCGGCGGTGCGATTCGGCACAGCCCGCAGCCTGCGGCTGAATTTCAACGAGGAAGAAATCTTGGGCAAGACCGGGACCTGCTCGCACGAAGGTACCCGCTACGGTTGGTTCGCCTCCTACGCCAATACCAGCGTGGGGCGGATCGTGGTGGTGATCTTCCTGCAGGGAGGGCGCCCGACGTTCGGTCCCAAGGCTGCCGAGATCGCCGGCCGCATGTACCGCAACATGTACGATCACAATTTCTTCGTGGCCGGCCACGGCTTGCCGTCCGATACCGCGACCGTGAAGACGGTGAGCACAACTCCGTAAGACTTCGGGAAGTCTCCCATCCAGAGACGCAGCGTGGGCTGCGTCTCTTGGTTTTTTTGGGGGAGAACGGGCCTCATTGTTTAAATTCGTCTAATCAAGCTCCCGCAAATCCTGCCGATAATGATTCCAGTACAACTCCACGCAGAAGCACCGCATTTGGGAGGAGAAGGTTACGTCCCCAGCGATCCTGCTTACTGGAACTTACGATTACGGTGTTTTCGGCCTCGCGGTGGTCTTGCTCGTCATCTGCCTGTGCGCCGCGGCTGGGTATATCGGTTTTCTGAACTGGAGATCACGGTCGGAACCCGAGGTCCCGGGTAGCGCGGGAGACGGTGGAAGTCAGTTTCGATCGCTGGCGGAGGCGATCCCGCAGATCGTGTGGACCGCCGATTCTCAGGGCCAGACGAACTACATCAACCGGCGCTGGTATGAGATGACGGGGCTGGAGAAAGGCGGCGGCCTGGGCAGTTCGTGGGAGCAATTCGTTCATCCCGATGACCTGGCGATTTGCCTGCAGAAGTGGCATGACTGCGTGCGCTCGGGCGAGACGTTTGAAATCGAATACCGGCTGCGGGACCGGAACGACCGCTACCGCTGGTTCATCAACCGTGCCGTTCCCCTGCGCGATGACGCGGGAGTGATCCAACAATGGTTCGGGAGTTGCACCGATATCGACGATCAGATGTGCCATCAGCAACTGCTGGAAGGCGAGATCAAAGCGCGCACCGGCGAACTGTTCGATGCCAACAGCAAGCTGCAGCAGCAGATGTGGGAAAAGGATCTGGCGCGCAAGCAGCTGGACGAGCAAAACGAGCGGATGATGAGCGATCTGACCGAGCGTTCCAAACGGGCCACCCTGCTGGCCAAAATGGGCGAGGTGTTACAGAGCTGTCTCAACCAGGAAGAAGTTCTAAAGGCGGCGATTGGATTCGCGCCCAAAATCTTCTCTTCCGCCGGGGCCATGGCGCTTTTTAACCCGCAACAAAACCTGGAGGTCGTCAGTTGCTGGTCGAATTGCCGCGTGCCGATTCCGCTGTTCGAACGCAGCGCCTGCTGGGCTCTGCGCACCGGGCACACGCATTTCGTTCCCGCGGGCGACGATACCGCCCGGTGCGCGCACGCCGAGGGCGTGACCAGTTCCTACGTCTGCATTCCGATCATCGCGCAGGGAGAGACTCTGGGCATTCTGCACTTTCAGGCAAAAGAAGATCATCCCCAACTGACCGAGTCCGATCTCTCGTTGAAAAATACCTTCGCCGGGCAAATCGGCTTATCCATCGCCAACCTGAGGCTGCGGGAAGCTCTGCGCAATCAGTCCATCATGGATGCGCTGACCGGGCTGTTCAACCGGCGTTATCTGGAAGAGATCCTGGAGCGGGAAGTGCGGCGCGCCCTGCGCTCCGACCAGTCGGTGGGGGTCATGATGCTCGACCTGGACCATTTCAAGAATTTCAACGACACATACGGCCACGAGGCGGGGGATACGGTACTGCGCGAAGCCGCATCGTTTCTGAAGCGCAGTGTGCGGGCCGAAGATATTGTGTGCCGCTTCGGCGGGGAGGAGTTCGTGGTGATTCTTCCCCTGGCCGATGCCAGAGTTACCCAGAGCCGGGGCGATCGCATCCGCTCCAAACTGCATGAACTGACGATCCTGCATCAGGGGAAGTCGCTGGGATCCGTCACCATGTCCATCGGAGTGGCGGCTGTGCCGGACCACGGAAAAAGCGCCCGGGCCTTACTCGAGGCTGCCGATGCCGCGCTTTACCGCGCCAAAAGGGAAGGCCGGGACCGGGTCGTGGTGGCGAATCCTCCGGAGGCGGAAGCGCAGCGCGCGGCGATTGCCGAGGCCTGATCCTGAAAGCGAGGGTGATGGAAAGAAAAACGCCCGGCACGAGGCCGGGCGCGAATTCCCCTCGTTGTTGTCCAAGGTCACTGGCCGTGATTGCGGCTTCTTTCGTCGCTGGCAATGACGCCGTCACGGATGTGGATCACGCGATGTGCGTAGGCGGCGATGTCATGCTCGTGGGTCACGAGGATGATGGTATTGCCCTCGGTTTGCAGGCGGTCGAACAGGGCCATGATTTCCACCCCGGTCTGCGAATCCAGGTTGCCGGTCGGTTCGTCGGCGAGGATGATTGAGGGTTTGTTGACCAGGGCGCGGGCAATGGCCACGCGCTGCCTTTGACCGCCGGACAGTTCGTTCGGCTTATGCAGCATACGGGATTCCATGCCCACCGCGCTCAGCGCACCGCGCGCACGTTCCATTCTTTCCGCGGTGGGAACCCCGGCGTAGATCAGAGGCAGTTCGACGTTGTGCAGGGCGGTGGCGCGGGCCAGCAGGTTGAAGGTCTGGAACACGAAGCCGATTTCCTTGTTGCGAATCCGCGCCAGTTCATCGTCGTCGAGTTCGCTCACCAATTGGCCATTGAGCCAGTACTTGCCTTGAGAAGGCGTGTCCAGGCAGCCAATCAGGTTCATCAGCGTGGACTTGCCTGAGCCGGAGGGCCCCATGATGGCGACGTACTCGTTGCGCTGAATCCGCAGGTTGACGCCGCGCAGCGCGTGCACCTGCTGCTCCGAACCCATGTCGTACGTCTTCCACAGGTCCTCGGCCGCGATCATGCATGATTCCGGTGGGGCTAAGGTGGTCGAATTGGGCATACTGATGACTTCTGCGGTTGCCATGTTTTTCTCCTGCTCCGGTGCCACTGACCTCTCCGATCTCTGGGTTCAGTATTTGTGTTTCGGCTCCGATTTCCGAGACCTCTTCCGGCTGTCCTTTGGACGTGCTATCCCGGTGAAGGTCATGAGGACTCCTCTTCTTTCTTCGGCGCCTTGTTATCGACCTTCACGCCGCTCCCCGGACGCAGTGTACGCAAAACCTTGTAGCTTCCCGTAATCACTTCATCCCCTTCTTTCAAACCGTCCAATACTTCGATGTCGGTAGTTCCGGTGATGCCGGTGGTGACCGGCACGAACATGGCTTTCTTGTTCCGGATTACAAATACGCCCTGGACTTCGTCATCTTTCTTGCTCTTGGATGCCGCTTCTTTGGCAGCCGGTTCCGCGGCATGCACTGAACCGGGCGGATTATTTTGCGCCTCGATCTGGTCCTTGGTGCGCAGTGTCAGCGCCTGGATCGGAATGGAGAGCGCATTGCTGCGGGTTGCGGTGGTTACCTTGGCGGTGGTGGAAAGTCCGGGCCGCAGATCCTGCGGCGCATCACTGAGAGTCACTACTACTTTAAAGTCCTTGGCCTCTTCGCTGGCGGTAGTCTGCTGCGAAGTTGACAGCCCGCTGGAGCGAACGATGGCATTGTTGCCGATCTCGGTAACCTTGCCATGGAATATCTTTTTGGGCATGGCATCGATGGTCACCTCGGCGGGCTGGCCGAGGCGCACGTTCACAATGTCGGTTTCATCGACTTTGACCTCGGCGGTAATCACCGACATGTCGGCGAGGGTCATGAGGGTGCTGCCCTGGGCGTTCTGAATTCCGATGACCACGGTCTCGCCTTCGCGCACCGGAAGGTTGGTGATCACGCCGTCGAATGGCGCGGGATAGGTAGTTTTGCGCAGCAAGTCGGTGTAATGGGTTAGGGTTGCTTTGGCCTGAGCCACATGCCGGCCGGCCGAATCGTTTTGCGCCTTGGCCTGGGCCAGGCGGGCCTTCGCCTGGGTCAGGCCTGCATCGGCGGTCGCCCAGGCATTCTTGCGGCTGTCGAAGTCGGATTTGGAAATGAGCCCGTCTTTGAAGAGGCTTTGGGCGCGTTCCCAATCCAGCTTGTTGCGGTCGTAGTCGGCCTGGGCTCGCAGAAGGTCGGCCTCTGCGGTTTTCATTCCGGCCTCGGCAGCGAGGGAATCGGTCTGCGCTGCCTGCAACGAGGCCTCATTGGCATTTACGTCCGCCGACGATTGCACGTTTTCCAGTTGCGCCAGCAATTGTCCCCTCTTTACGTGATCCCCTTCCTTGACATACAGGTGGGTGATCTTTCCGAACGCGTTGGCCCCGATATTGACGTATGTCTTGGGCTTGATTTCACCCGAAGCGCTCACCACGGTGGCCAGATCCTGGCGCTGGGCCTTGCCGGTCTGCACGGTGACGACGTTCTTGCCGCTCTGGTGAACCGTGAACCCGACGATGACTGCCAGTAGAACCGCGATTCCAGCGCCAATTGCAATTTTTTTCCAAGCCTTCATAGAACTCCGTCACTTCCCGGGCGACTTATCTGGGCGGGGTCCAGGGCGCGCGCCAAAACGTTTATCTAAATGACGAAAACGCCCTTCGCCATGCTCGGTGTGACGGGCACACATATTCTGTTACGGTCGCGCTGGCGAGAAAGTTCCCGATCAAAAATTGAAAAAGAGTGGCCGAGACCCGTTGCCCTGGGTAAATGATAGTTACTGCCCTGGAACCTGTTAATTATATCCCGGGTGATGGTATTGGCGCAGCCGCAGATTCCTGGGCGGCGGCAGGCAACTCTGGCGCGCATGGGCCCCTTCTTAGGAGTGTTTGGCCCGGATTTCAAGCGGTTCCCGGGTCGTCACTTAACCTTGCTTTCATGAAACTGAGGGCCTAAAATAAGTAGACGGCGGTTGTCTTTGCAGGAGTCCCTCTCATGTTCCGGGTAGTCTCGCAGCAAATGGTGTATCGAATTCTGCTTATGTTGGCGCTGGGATTGATGGCTGGCGGAGCCATTGCCCAGGACCAGCCCAAAGACCAGCCGCAAGATCCCCAGGCTACGGACAAGTCCAGCACAGAGAAGGCTGCCGCCAAGCAGGCGCAGCCACCCGATGCCGTCGATCCTTTAAAACGTCCGACTGACGAGAAGCAGCGCAAGAAGAATGCGCGCGCCCTCAAGCAGGAATTGAGCAAGCCATACAAGAAGTGGCTGGACGAGGATGTGGCCTACATCATCACGGATGAGGAGCGGGCCGCCTTCAAACAGCTGTCCAACGACGAAGAGCGGGACAATTTCATCGAGGCTTTCTGGCAGCGCCGCGATCCCACGCCGGACACCGAAGAGAACGAATTCAAAGAGGAACACTACCAGCGCATCGCTTATGCCAACGAGCATTTCGCGGCTGGCGTTCCCGGCTGGAAGACCGATCGCGGGCGCATCTACATCGTCTTCGGCAAGGCGGACGAAGTCGAGTCTCATCCCTCCGGCGGAAGCTACCAGCGTCCGATGGAAGAAGGTGGCGGCGAGACCTCCACGTTCCCCTTCGAAACATGGCGGTACCGCTACATTGAGGGGATCGGCCAGGAAGTCATCATCGAATTCGTCGACACCTGCATGTGCGGGGAATATCACATGACCATGGACCGCTCCGAAAAGGATGCGCTCTTGATGACGCCGAATGCCGGCCTCACCTTGTGGGAGCAGATGGGCATGGCGAACAAGTCGCAGCGCTTTACCGGTAACGGCATCGAGCGCCTCGGCATGGGCCCGGAGAGCAGCACGCTGGCCAGCAAGCAGTTCGACCGCCTGGAGCAGTTCGCGAAGTTGCAGCAGGCTCCTAAAGTGAAGTTCACCGATCTGGAAGAAGCCGTGAACTCCAAGGTCATCCTCAATCCGATGCCCTTCGACGTGCATGTGGACTTCGTGAAGGTGACCAGCGACACGGCACTGGTGCCGATCACGATTCAGATGAAGAATCGCGATATCACGTTCGTGAACAAGGAAGGCGTGCAGCGCGGAACGGCGAATATCTTTGCGCGGCTGACCACGCTGACGGGCAAAATCGTTCAGACCTTCGAAGACACGGTGCAGGTGGATGTTCCGGCAGAACTGCTGCCGCGCACGGCGGAGAACGCCTCGGTGTATTACAAGGCGGTGCCGCTGCGCCCCGGCCGGTACAAGCTGAACATCGCAGTCAAAGATGTGAACGGCGACCGGAAAGGCGTGTGGAGCCGCAGCATCGTCGTGCCGGAATATTCGGATGACAAACTCTCCAACTCGTCGCTGATCGTGGCCGACCAGATGGAACCGGTGCCCACGAAGGCGATCGGGACGGGCAACTTTGTGATCGGGACCATGAAGGTGCGGCCGCGGGTGGCTCCGGCCGACGGCAAGCCGGCGACTTTCAAGCGGGACCGCGATCAGAAGCTCAATTTCTGGATGCAGGTCTATAATCTGGGATTGGACGAGAAGACACACAAGCCTTCCGCCACAATCGAATACGACATCACTAACCTGGCAACCAACAAAGCGGTAGTGCAGAAAACAGAAAGCACCGATACCATGGGCAACGTCGGAGATCAGGTGACGCTGCAGAAGTCGATTGCATCTGCCAATCTGCAGCCCGGCGTTTACAAAATTCATATCAAGGTCAACGACAACGTCTCCAAGCAGAGCGTTGATCCTTCGGCCATGTTTGCAGTAGAGTAACTCCCTGCATTCCCCCAGGGGTGGGGCGAAGTTGAACTTGCGTAAGCTCGGAACTTGGGCAATCGTGCTGGGCCTCTCGCTCCCCGTATGGGCGGTCGAGCGCCCAGGCGCTATTTCCGGTTACGTCCGCGATGCTTCCGGGACGCCCCAGATGGGGGCCGTGGTGCAGATCCTGGGAAGCGCGAACCGCACCCTCACCGTATTCACGGACACGGCGGGATATTACATTGCCGCTGACCTGTTGCCCGGCGTTTATACCCTGAAGGTGACGGCTCCATCGTTCCTGCCGGCATTGCGCGAGAAGGTTGGCCTGCGTTCCGGCGCGAGCCTGAGCATCAATGTCACTCTCAGCACACTGCTGGGAGTCATGAATCTTGGTCCCATCCGGCCATTGCACGATGACGATGACTGGAAGTGGACGCTGCGATCGGTGGCCAACCGCCCGATTCTGCGCGTTTTCGACGACCCGGCGGCCGGCGCGGAGAAGCAGGATCATGAGGTACGCGGCACGGTATCTTTCCTGGCCGGATCGGCCGCGGGCGGATACGGCAGCGGGTCGGACATGAGCACCAGTTTCACGCTGGAACGCTCAATCTTCGCGGACGGCCACCTTGCCTTCAGCAGCAACGTGGGTTACGGCTACGGCACCTTGCCGGCCGCGGTGGTCCGCACCAGCTACTCGCACAAGCTGGCTGACGGTTCCGCTCCCACCGTTGGATTGACAGTGCGGCGGTTCGCCCCGTCCGATCCGAACCTGCACAATGCCGCGCTGCAGTCGATCGCTCTGTCGGCGGGCGATGATTTCACGGTGGGCGACGTGCTGGAACTGAAGTTTGGCAGCGAACTGCAAACCATCGAATTCCTGGGCCACCTGAACGCGTTTCGTCCTTACGGCGCCGCCGATTTTCACCTTTCGCCCAACACGGTGGTCGAGTATTCCTATACCACCTCGCGTCCGGATCCGCGCCGGGAGAAGGGGTTCGATTCCGCGCCCGCCGATCGGAGCGAGTCCGACCCGCGAATCAGCGTTTTGGGCTTTGCTCCGCGGATGGAAGATGCCAAGCATCAGGAATTCAGCGTCTCGCACCGCACGGGCAAGAACAATGTCCAGGTGGCGTGGTTCTCGGATCGAATCGCCAATCCTGCTCTCACGGGTGTGGGAGAAGTTACATCGGCGGGGGGATTCCTGCTTCCGGACATCACATCGGGAACTTTCAATTTTGCCGGGCCGAACCTGAATACCAGCGGGGTGCGGGTAGTTTTGCAGCACAAGTTCGCCTCGGACCTGGCAGCGACGGTTGACTACGCCTTTGGCGGCGCGCTGGACCTGTCGCGTCCCGATGTTCCGCTGCAGCAAGCGCAGCAGTGGATTTCGACGGTTCGGCGGCATGCCCTGGCGGCCAAGCTGAGCGGCACGGTGCCGCGCAGCCATACCCGTTGGATTGCCTCCTACCGCTGGGTGAACGGCCCAGCCGTCACTCCGGTGGATATGTTCAACACCTCCGCCGGACAAAGCGATCCCTACCTGAACGTTTTCCTCCGCCAGCCCATCCCTGCCTTCGGGGGACGGATGGAAGCCCTGATCGACATCCGTAATCTGTTGGCACAGGGCTACATCCCGGTTCTGGGCCAGGATGGACAGACGGTTTACCTGGTTGATTCCGCCCGATCGATTCGCGGCGGAGTGTCGTTCACTTTCTGAGCCGTGAGCGATGAGCTATGAGCCATGAGCTTGGCGCTTTTGGGGCGCACTTCGGAAGCTACTTATCATCAGCAAAATCAATTCTCTCCATCGAACAACTCCGTGGTTGACTGTCGCGATGACGTTTAGTTAATGTTTGTCAGCTGTAGTTTTGCGGGCGGGTCGGATATCTGGTTCGTACGCAAGCAATTGCAGCCTTCCCAGAGGGCAATTGTTAACGAGCTTCCCGCAACAATCATTACTCCCCGACAACCTGTTTTCGGTGTGAAGGAGACCCTATGAAAGCGCGTTTCTTGCTGGTATTTGTTCTTCTGGCCGCAGTGAGCTTGTGGGCGCAGACGTTCCGTGGAACCATCCTCGGAACGGTGACCGACCCCTCCGGCGCCGTGGTAGCCGGAGCCAGAGTTACGGTGAAGAACACCGACACGGGCCTGGAACGGTCAACCGAGACTAGCGGGGACGGCAGCTACTCCTTGCCGGAATTGCCGATCGGAACCTACAACGTGACGGTCAGCCAGCAGGGATTCCATACCTTTGTGGCCACGGGCGTGACAGTGAATGTGGCGTCGGAGCGCCGCGTCGACGCCGCGTTGAAGACCGGGGAAATCACGACCAAGGTGGAAGTCTCAGCCGACCAGTTGCCGATGGTGGAAACCACCACGAATACTCTGGGCGGAGTGCTCACCGCGCAAACGGTGCAGGATATGCCGGTCAACGGGCGTGATTACACCAAGCTGATCTACATGAACCCGGGAGTGGCGGGGTCGCCCGACCAGATCTCGGATTCGCCGGGCTCGTACGGCGAATTCAGCATGAACGGGGCACGGGGCCGGTCGAACAACTATCTGCTGGACGGAACCGACATGAACGACGGTTACCGGAACGATCCCGCCATCAACGAGGCGGGCGTGTTTGGCACGCCATCGACGATCCTGCCGATCGACGCGGTTGCCGAAGTGAATGTGCTCTCCAACTTCGAGCCGGAGTACGGGCGCAATGCGGGCGCGGTGGTGAATATCGTGACCAAGAGCGGCACCAACGCTCTCCACGGAAGCGCCGGGGAATACTTCCGCAACAGCGCCCTGGATGCCCGCAACTACTTCAACATTGCCAGCCAGCCCAAGGCGCCTTTCCACAATAACCAGTTTGGGGCATCGTTAGGCGGCCCGATCGTCAAGGACAAGACTTTCTTCTACGCCGACTATGAAGGCCAGCGGGAGCCCGTAGGGGTGGTGACGGTGGCGAACGTGCCCAACACCGGCTCCGGGCCGAACGGGCAACTGACTCCTGCGGACGCAACCAATCCCGTGATTGCGCAGTTGCTGGCCAGGAATCCCTGGCCCGCCCCGAATCTTCCCACGGGACAAGCTTCGGTAGTTTCCCCGTCTTTCAACGACCTCACCAGCTTCATCGCCAAGATCGACGAGCAATTCAATCCCAGCAATACCCTGACCGGCCGTTATTTCTTCGGGGACAGCATTCAGTCGTTTCCGCTCGCCCTGACGGCCAGCGGCGGCCAGTTGCCGGGCTTCAACACCTTCACTCCCACGCGGGTGCAGTTGGTCTCCATCTCGTACACGCATACCATCGGCTCCAACAAGGTGAATGAACTGCGTTACGGATGGAACCGGTTTGCCGAAGGCTTCTTCCCCGGCGATCAGAATTTTCATCCCAGCTCTATCGGGCTGTGCGCGGCCAGCGACGTCAGCCAGTGCGGCGGAGGCGGACCGTTTGACTCCGGAATGCCGATTGTGCTGGTGAGCGGATTCGCTCAACTGGGATCGACCAGCAGCGTTCCCCGTCACCGTTTCGATACCAATAACCAGGTCATCGATAACTTCTCCTGGAAGCTGAACAAGCACGACATCAAGATGGGGGTCGACTTCCATCGCACTTCCATTCAGCAGTATTTCGATAAATATTTTCGCGGCCGCCTGAAGTTCAACGGAGACGGCAACCCGGCAGGCGATCCGCTCACTGACTTTCTGGCGGGTAATGTGGACAGCGGCTTCCAGTATTTCGGCAACTCGCTGCGCCACACTCACGAGAACAATTTCGGCTTCTACGTTCAGGATAGTTTCCGTCCCACACAGCGGCTCACGATTAACTACGGCCTGCGGTGGGATTATTTCGGGGTGGTGAAGGAGAAGAACAACCTGCTGAGCAACATCACCAGCATCTCTCCCGCGCCGGGTACGGGCACGTTCACGCTGACGCAAGTCGGCCAGCCCGGATTGCCGAGCCTGTACAACCCTGACAAGAAGGACTTCGCTCCCCGGGTCAGCGCCGCCTGGGATGTCACGGGCAAGGGAAGGACGGTGGTGCGCGCCGGCTTCGGCATGTTCTACGATTCGTTCTCGCAGGACATGGTGCTGGGTCACCTGCCCTACGCGCCCTACTTCGATCCCGGCCCGGCGTACAACAACTTCGGCCCGCAACCGATTCTGTCCACCGGCGCGATTGGCGGGCCCATCGTTCCGGGAAGTCCGGTGTTCGCAGCCACGACGACGTGCGGCTACGAATGCGATGTGTTCGCCTTCGACCGCAATATCAAGTCTCCGTACATGGAGAACTACAACCTGAATATCCAGCAGCAGATTTCCAGCAAAGCCGTAGTGCAGGTGGGCTACGTGGGATCGCAGGGCCATCGCTTGTGGCGGTTCTTCGACCTGGCCCAGCCCAGCGAGGCGCAGATCAACGCCGCCGATATCGCATACAACTGCATCTATGATTTCGGTTCGGGCTGCAGTTCGACCGATCCATCTGGCGCAGCGCGGCCGCTGAACGGCAATCCCTATGGTGCTTTCTACGTGCTGCAGGAGAATTCGACCGGAAAATCAAACTACAACGCGATTCAGGCAAGCTTGAGAGTCACGGGATGGCGGGGCGTTACTTCGATCGTGAACTACGTCTGGTCGAAGTCGCTCGACAACTCCAGCGATGGGGAAGATTTCGAGCCCAACGCGGCCCAGCCCAATGACAGCACTCGTCCCGGGCTGGAATATGGTCCGTCCAACTTCAATATTCCGCACCGCTTCACCTGGAACTTCTCTTATGATTTTCCAAACCGCGGCGGAAGCATGCAGAAGCTGAAGAACGGCTGGGGTCTGAACAGCATTGTGACCCTGCAAAGCGGGCAGCCATTCCACCTGAATTACAATTTCTGGGACGATTACAGCGGGAGCGGCAACGCCTTCGACCGTCCGGATGTGGTCGGCCCCATCGTGTATCACAAGCACGATCCCTACAACTATCTTGACCTGAGTTCGTTTGCGATCCCCTGCACGGTCAATGTGGCGGTGGCCTCGGGGCTAGCCTCCGATTGCGCCATTGGCACGCGGCACTTCGGCAACATGGGACGGAACTCGCTGAGCGGTCCAACCTTCAAAGAATGGAACTTCTCTCTGTACAAGAAAACGGCGCTGACCGAGCGGCTGACCATGAAGCTGGGGGCCGAGTTCTTCAACATTCTGAACCACCCCAACTTTGCCAACCCGCTGCTGCCGGCCTTCATTGCGGACGCGGGCTACACGGGAGTGTTCGGGCTCAACGGGGCTGGAAATCGGGAAGTGACGGTGGGCTCGTTGCCCATTACCGCAACCGGCGACGTGGGCATCGGCAATCCGTTTATTGGAGGCGGCGGCCCGCGCGGGATTCAGTTCTCTGCAGTTTTCAAGTTCTAGGCGCGAACCGCTCTGGAACGTGCGGCCCCTGCTTCGGCAGGGGCTTTTCTTTCCGGGGAGCGCTGGAGAAGTGAAAGATCCCTGATGCCTTGGGGTGGCTGAGTACGGACAATTCCCTCAGTCTGCAAAGGTGTTGCACGACTCGATTGTCCCGCCGTTGAAGCCGCGCTGGAACCACTGCGTCCTTTGCTCGGAGCTCCCGTGGGTGAAGCTGTCAGGATTCACGTGGCCGGTGGTCATCCGTTGCAGCCGGTCATCACCCACGGCGGACGCCGCCCGCAACGCCGAGTCCACGTCTCCCGACTCGAGCAAGTGTCTCTGATCGGTCGAATGCCCCCAGACCCCGGCAAAGCAGTCTGCCTGCAATTCCAGCCTCACCGAAATGGCCTTGGCTGATTGCGGGCTGCGCTGCTGCGCCGCGTGCGCCTTGGTCTCGATCCCCAGCAACTTCTGCACGTGATGTCCGATTTCGTGGGCGACTACGTACGCCTGGGCAAACTGACCGGGCGCTCCGAAGCGGCGGCTCAACTCATCGAAGAATCCCAGATCGAGATAGACCTTCTGATCCTCGGGGCAATAGAAGGGTCCGGTGGCGGTCTGCGCGGTGCCGCAGGCCGAATCAAGGGAATTGCGAAAAAGCACCAGCTTGGAGTGGCGATACTCCGCTCCTTCGGAGGCAAGAATTTTCGTCCATGTAGCCTGGGTGTCGTTCAGAACGAAGGTGACAAATTCCACAAGCGGCCGCTCCGCCTCGTCCTGCTGCCGGTTGGCTTCGGGATCCTGCTGGGTCATGGCGGTCGGAGCGCCCGTGCCGCCACCGAGTAAGGCAAAGAAATTCCGGTGGAAAGCGATGCTGAGGATCAAAAGCAGGAGGAACCCGCCGATCCCGATGTGAATTCCGCCGAACTGCATTCCACCGCCGCCGCTGTCGTCGCGGCGATCTTCCACATCGTCACTGCTGCCACCTGGAGTCCAGCGCATAAGAGAAACCTCTCTGCCGTCGTGCGGGAGCGTTCAACCGGGCTGAAATGGCTGCCGTATGCCCAGCTTCCACAAGCTATTCAATATGGATACATAGCGGGAAGCTCTGTTCGCCATACAGCCAACCCTCGAAACCGCCTTCATTGCGAACGTAGCGAAGGGATCGGGCGGAGCGCAAAATCCACAACCGGCTGCCATGGCATTCAAAGCCGCCCGAAGCCCCGGACAAGCCCGAGCCCTGTGGAATGCTATGTAAGTTCCGTGTTGTCTAGGCCTTGCCTTGGGGTATGGGGTGCGGGTGCGGGTCTGTTTTGCCAACCTTCGCGTTCGTGCCACGCCTTTCGTCACCTCGTTCGCCGATTACGGCTTTGTTACCCTCAGGGTGTCGTCCTCCCCAAAATAGCTCTGTCCGGAGATCTGCATGCCGCGCGTTTCCAGGAAGTGTTGTGCCGTGTTCGCACTCGCTTTGAGTTTCACCGCGCCGCTGTTCGCGCACCACGTCAAGAAGAGTCAGTCCGGCACGCTGCCGGTTACAAGTTCTTCGGCGAAGGCTCGCCAGCTTTATGCCAAGGGCATGGAGGATTACGAGAACCTGTACCTGGAGCGTTGCAATGAAGATTGGCGGGCGGCGGTAAAAGAGGATCCCGATCTCGCGGTTGCCTGGGCCTGGATCGCTTTTAATAGCGGCAATCCCGAGGAAGTCAGCGCGGCTCGCGCCAAGGCGAAGGAACTGGCGCCCAAGGCCACGGCCGGCGAACAACTGATGGTGGCCTGGATTTCCAAGGTGCAGGAAGGCGACTTTATCGGCGGCATCAGCGCCATGAACGACCTGCTGGAGATGTTTCCCCGCGACAAGCATCTGCTCTACCTGGCGGGGAATTGGCTGATGGGAGAAAACGGGGACGATCAGGCGGAGCACTTCATGCAAAAGGCTCTAGCCATCGACAAGAACTTCCCGGCCGCGCTGAACGATCTGGCATATGTGGAGGCGCGCCACCGTGAGTTCGACAAGGCATTCGCCGCCATGGATCGCTACCTCGTCCTTCTGCCCAACGAGCCTAATCCCCAGGACTCTTACGGCGAGCTCAAGCGCATGGCGGGGCAGTTCGACAGCGCCCTGCAGCATTATCAGGCTGCATTGAAGATGGATCCTGATTTCGTCAGCTCCCAGCTGGGTCTGGGAGACACTTACGCGCTGATGGGAAACGAAGAACAGGCGCGGGTGGAGTACGACAAGGCCATCCGGTTCGCGCACAACGAGGCTGACCGCCTGACGTACGCCATGCAAAGAGCCATGACTTACGTGCGCGACGGCAACCTGGCGGAAGCCGATAAACAATTCACGGAAATCGCACTCAACGCTCACGCCAAAGCCCAGGGATTGCAGGAGGCGCAAGCGTATCGTCACAAAGCGGAATACCAGGCGGACGACAATGCGGCATTGCGAGAGCTGAAGTTCGCCGAAGAGGCGCTGCATCATCAGGCGTCCATCTCGCATTCCGACCGGAACGAAGAGACTTCGCGAATCTGGCGAATCCGCGCGGTTCGCGCCGCTCACGCCGGTAATCAAGCGCTGGCTGACCAAACTCTCAAGGATCTCGAAGCCCTGGCCAACAGCAGCCGCAATCGCGTGATCCAGGCTTCGTATCAAGGCGCTGCCGGAACCCTGCTGATGGATCAGAAAAAATACGAAGAAGCCATAGCGCACCTCGAAGAAGACGAGGACAATCCCTTCACCATGGAGCTGCTCGTCCAGGCGTATTACCAGACTTCGCAGCCTGAGAAGTTGCACGAAATCGAAGTCAAGTTGCGGGGGACGAATGTTCCAACGATGGAACAGGCGCTGGTAGTCCCGGCCGTCCGCAGCCGCAAGCCGAGCCTCTAAGTTCGGCAGGCGGGGGACGGAAGCAGTCGTCCGTCCCGCACTGGGAAAGCCGCACGAAAGTGCTGCATTCCCGGGACCGAACCTCCCCGGCAGACCGCTTTTAGGTGTACAGTGGGTGGGCATTTCAGGGCCGTCATGAAGACCCACCAGGAGCGGCGCAGCGGAACTCGCATCACTACCCGCGTCCCCACCCGTCTGCGGACATCCCAGGGCAGCGAAGTTCCGGCGCAGACTCGCGACGTCAGCGCAAGCGGCGTGTTCCTCTACACCAACTCCAAGATGGAAGAGGGAACAGAAGTGGAACTGGTTCTCATCCTGCCCCCGGAATTGACCTCCGGAGAAAAGTGCTGGGTGTGCTGCCAGGCGACGGTGGTCCGGGTGGAGGACCAGGGCAGCGAATTTGGAGTGGCGGCCCAGATCCGCCGCATGGACATCCTGCCCGAAGTGGCAATCTGAACGGGAGTGCGAGGTGGAGTTGCGGGAGAGGTGGACCGTTTCAGACCTTTTCGTGCGTGAAAATTCCCAAAAAGATACGCAGTGATGCCAAAAGGGGCGGCTGCCTCCAGTAAGATATTGTCAAATCCCCTGAAATAGGGCTTCCCCCGCACCAAGTGAAGTGCAATAATGGCGGCCCTAGAATTGCTCTGGCCAATTTCAGGTTCCAGGTGAGCCCAGGTATGTGGATCGAAAAACTGGCGGGCGGTGTGGTGCGAGTACAGACGCCGATCGGCCCGCGATACGTAATGCCATCCTTTGTACAGCGTTTATATCTGCTGTGGGTGTTCCGCAATTTTCAAATTCTCCCACACGCCGTATTGAGCCGACGCCAGCAGCGCATGATCGACCAGATGTGCAGCCAGCAGCGTTTTGCCTCCATCGCGTATGCGGGTGGAATGGACGAAGCCCCGGTGATCGGCACGATCGAGCACCGGCCCCCGGTGGCGCCGGACGATTTGCCGCTGCGGCGTCCGGCAGCGCGCGAATCGAGCCTGACCGCGGAAGCGCGTCAGCGCCCGTAAGAGAGTCGACCACTCCTGTTGAGTTGAGCGGCGGGATCGCCGCGTGGATTCCAAGTGCGTAGTCGGTTGGTCGGCGATGAGGATGCTATAATTTTTCTTTGTCCCACCCGTGCGGTTCCCACCGTGGGCGCGTAGCTCAATTGGCAGAGCAACTGACTCT
>DASREX010000074.1:0-10238 GCA_035651855.1 Candidatus Sulfotelmatobacter sp. | reverse complement strand
TCGATCGCCTGGTTTGAAACCTGCAGGTAGTAGTGCCCGTACCCCTTCTGCAGATCCTTGTGCTCGAAGAACGTAGTCGCCGGCAGAACTATATCGGCGTAATCCGTCGTGTCGGTGAAAAACTGCTCGTGTACCACGGTGAACAGATCGTCCCGCAGCAGCCCGCGCACCACTTCGTTGTGGCGGGGACAGACCGCCGCCGGATTCGAGTTATAAACGAATAACGCCTTCACCGGCGGATCGTTGACCTCGTTCAGCACTCGCCCCAACTCCACCATGTTGAGCGTGCGGGCCTCCCGCCCCAGGGCAGCCGTCATCAGATCAGGCCGCTTCAAAGCCGCCGTGTAGATATCCGCCGCCCCGCTCAATGACATCTGGAATCCGCCGCCGACCTCTTTCCACGATCCGATCAGGCAAGGCAGCATCGCGATCGTCCGGGTCGCCATGCCCCCGCGCTCGGACCGCTGCACACCGTAATTCAGCCGGATGACCGCAGGCCGGGTAGTCGCGTATTCCCGCGCAAGCCGGCGAATATCCTCGCCGGCAATGCCCGTCCACTGCGCTACCCGTTCCGGCGGATACTCTTGCACTTTCTCCCGCAACTCGTCGAAACCCAAGGTATGCCTGGCAACGTAATCCGGGTCGTGCAGGTTCTCCCCGATAATGACGTGCATCATGCCTAGCGCCAGCGCTCCGTCGGTTCCGGGATTGATCGGCAGATACCAGTCAGCGCACTCCGCCGTGCGCGTGCGGTAGGGATCGATCACCACCAGCTTTGCGCCGTTTCTCCGCGCTTCCACGATGAATGGCCACAAATGCACATTGTTGGCGTGAATGTTCGATGCCCAGGCAATGATGTATTTCGAATGCCGGAACTGCTCCGGCTCGGTGCCGAGCTTGACCCCGTAAACCGAAAGCAGCCCAGCTTCCCCCGCAGCCGAGCAGATGGTTCGATCCAGCTGCGAGGTTCCCAGCCGGTGAAAGAATCGCCGGTCCATCGACGCTCCATTCAATGCCCCCAGAGTCCCGCCATAGGAATAAGGCAATATGGCCTCACTCCCAAACTCTTCCGCAATACCGCGCAGCCGGGAAGCAATGGTATCCAGGGCCTCATCCCAAGAGATTCGCTGCCAGATGGAATCGGTCGATGCATGGACAGCTGCCGGTCGAAGCTCCGTGGACGGCCCCTTTCGCGCAATCCGCTTCATGGGATACAGCACCCGCTGAGGTGAATACACGCGGTCCAGATACTTGGCCACCTTGGCGCACAAAAACCCGCGCGTCACCGGATGCTCGGAATCCCCTTGAATCCTGGTAGCCCGCCCATTTTCGACGGTAATCAACACCCCGCAGGCATCGGGACAATCATGCGGGCAAGCCGCCTTCACAATCTGCTTCATGCTCAGGAGATTATACGTTGCCTACAGAAAAAAGCGGACGTGGGGGTGCCCCATGTCTCGCCGCAGTTGCGAGACGTGGGGGTGCCCCATGTCTCGCCGCAGTTGCGAGACATGGGAGCGTTCTGCACCCATTCGCAACTGTAATTTCTTCAGTTTTACTGGCTCGTTGGAAATGATTTGCTACGGAATGCCTCAGGCGAACTGAACCCTACTTCAACTCCAGCACTTCCTTCTCTTTCGCCTTGCTCATCTCTTCCATCTTCTTGATCTCGTTATCGGTAAGCTTCTGAATCTCATCCAAAGACCGCTTCTCCTCATCTTCGGTGATCTTCTTATCCTTGAGCGCCTTCTTGATGGCATCGTTCCCATCGCGCCGGATGTTGCGCACCGCGGTCCGGTGCTCTTCCAGCACACGATGCAGGTGTTTCACCATGTCCTGGCGCCGCTCCTGGGTCAGCGGCGGCACCGGCACGCGAATCACCTTCCCGTCGTTCATCGGATTCAAACCCAGGTCCCCGCCCCGAATGGCTTTCTCGATGGCGCCCAGTTGCGAAGGATCGAACGGCTGCACCGTAATCAGCTGAGCTTCCGGCGCATGCACCTGCGCCACCTGGTTCAACGGCATCTGCGCTCCGTAGGCGTCCACCGTCACGCCATCCAGCATGTGCACCGACGCGCGCCCCGTCCGCACTGCCGCCATCGCCTTGCGAAAATCTTCGACGGCCTTGTCCATGCGCGTCTTCAATTGCCCATACGTCTCTCGCAGTCCTGCAATAGAAGCCATGATCGCCATAAGGTCAGTCCGCCCCTTCCTTGCTCAAAACGTCGAATTATAACCCCGCAAAACAACAATGCAGAAGCAAGAAGTCAGCACGCAGAACAGCCCCAGTATCCAACCCGGTTTACTTCTGCATTCTGATTTCAAACTTCTGCATGCAACTTCTGCATTCTGAAGTCTAACTGCTGCCTTCTGCCTTCTAACTTCTGCCTTCTCCCGCTTACGCGCACACCATCGACCCGATCTTCTCGCCCAGCACCACCCGCCGGATATTCCCGCGCTCATTCAGATTGAAGATGATGATCGGCAGATCGTTATCCTTGCACAGGCTGATGGCCGTCGAATCCATCACCTTCAGCCCCAGCTTCAACACGTCCATATAGCTGATCTGGTTGAATTTCCGTGCCCCGTTCACCTTCATGGGATCGGCGTCGTAAATCCCGTCCACCTTGGTAGCCTTGAGAATCGCGTCAGCTTTGATCTCCATCGCGCGCAGCGAAGCCGCCGTATCCGTGGAAAAATACGGATTGCCTGTACCCCCGGCAAAAATGACCACCCGCCCCTTCTCCAGATGCCGTATCGCACGCCTCCGGATGAAGGGCTCCGCCACCTGGTTCATTTCGATCGCCGACATCACGCGCGTGTACACTCCCTGTTTTTCCAGCGCGTCCTGCAAGGCCAGCGCGTTAATCACGGTGGCCAGCATCCCCATGTGGTCGGCCGAAACCCGGTCCATCTCTTTCGCCTGCTGCGCAACCCCGCGAAAGAAATTCCCCCCGCCCACCACGATGGCGGTTTGAATTCCCAGTTTCTGGACCTCGCCCAGCTCAGCCGCTACTTCGTGGATGCGCGCGGTGTCCACCCCGAAGCCCTGGTTCGCCGCCAGTGCCTCGCCGGATATTTTCAGCAAGATTCGTTTGAAGGCAGGAGTTGTAGTCATCTCGTAGAGCCGGCTTGCGCGAGCTCGACCCTGGCTTGCCCAGGGATCCCGCCCGCGCACTCACAGCATAAACTAAAAAAGGCGCCCCGCAGGGCGCCTTGGAATTACTCGGCCTTGGGCTCTGCCGGCTTGGTGATCGCGATGGTCTCTCCCGCGTCGCCCACCTTGAAGCGCGCAAACCGCCGCACCGCAATGTTCTCGCCCAGCTTGCCGATCTTCGACGCAATCAGTTGCCCGATCGAGATGGTCTGGTCCTTGATGAAGGGCTGTTCCAGCAGGCACACTTCCTCATAGAACTTCTCCATCTTGCCGTTGACCATCTTCTCCGCGATGTTCGCCGGCTTGCCGCTGGCGATCGCCTGCGCCAGGAAAATGTCCTTCTCCCGGGCGAAGTCCGCCGCCGTCACGTCTTCCTTGCGGACATACTTCGGATCGCTGGCCGCGATGTGCATCGCGATGTCGTGCAGCAACTCCTTGAAGTCGTCGGTGCGCGCCACGAAGTCGCTCTCGCAGTTTACTTCGACCAGCACACCAATCTTGCCGCCGGCGTGGATGTAGCTCCCCACCGATCCTTCGCTGGTCACCCGCGTCGCCTTCTTCGCTGCCACAGAAACGCCCTTCTTCCTCAGGATCACGACCGCCTGCTCCATATCGCCCTTGGCTTCCGTTAATGCCTGCTTGCAATCCATCATCGGAGCCCCGGTCTTTTCCCGAAGCTCCTTCACCTGTCCTGCTGAAATATTCACTGTAGTAGTACCCATAAGATTCCTTCTTCGTAGAGACGTAGCTTGCTACGTCTCTTCTAACCACAATTCTAACCACAAGATGATCTGCCGCTACCGGCAGGAGACGTTGCCAGCAACGTCTCTACAGAAACAACGACCCGCGCCAGACGACCCGCGCGGGTCATAAGCCCAATGCCCGGTTTGTCGTGTGCTCTGCACCCCTGGCGGGTGTTAACTGCGTACTGACAGCTGAGAACTGCCCTTAAACCGTCTGGCTTTCCACCTTCGGCAGATCGGCGTCCTCGTTGGCCACAGGCTTCTTGTGCGTCCCCGGACCCAGCACCTGCTCCATGCTGATGTCCTCGCCCTCGCCCGGGTACTCGGCGCCGCTGCTATCGGTCGCGCCTTCCGCCGGAGGCTCGTTCGCCGCCGCTTCCGCCTGTGCCGCGCCCGCCTGCATGTCCGCTACCTGCTTGTCGGTCATGAGCTGCGCGCCTTCGGCAATCGATTCCGATATCTTCGAGGTAAACAGCCGGATCGCCCGCAACGCATCGTCATTGCCCGGGATCACATAATCCACTTCGGTGGGATCGCAGTTGGTATCCACCACCGCCACCACCGGAATTCCCAGCTTGCGCGCCTCGCGCACCGCGATCTGCTCTTTATTCGAGTCGATCACAAAAATTGCGTCGGGCAAGCGGTTCATGTTCTTGATGCCGGCCAGGTTGGCCTGCAAATGCTTCCGCTCCCGCTCCAGCTTGATCACTTCCTTCTTCGGCAGCAGCTCGTACCGGCCATCGGTGGCCATCTCGTCGAGCTCTTTCAGCCGCTTCACCGACTTCTGCACCGTAACCCAGTTGGTCAGCAGCCCGCCCAGCCAGCGCTGGTTGATGTAGAACGCGCCGCACTTCTGCGCCTCTTCCGCGATCGCATCCTGCGCCTGGCGCTTGGTTCCCACGAACAGAACTATCTTCCCGTCGGACGCCAGATCCTGCACGAACTTCGACGCCTCTTTGAACATCTTCAGCGTCTTCTGCAAATCGATGATGTATATCCCGTTGCGCTCGCCGAAGATGAATTCCTTCATCCTGGGATTCCAGCGCTTGGTTTGATGCCCGAAGTGAACGCCCGCTTCGAGCAACTCCTTCATGGTAATGGTAGCCAATGAACCTCCTGTTTAGTCTGCATCCGGTACAAGCCAGTTCCGAGTTTCATGTTTCGAGGGTCCCGCAGGTTCTACCCCGCATCGACTTGCTCGAAACTGGAAACCCGAAACCTGAAACTGCCGTTCCGGATTGCCATTCCCGTCCCCGCGCCGCGAGGCACGAGAAGAATTGAACACCAAAATCGAACCGTAGAGACGTAGCTTGCTACGTCTCTGTCCCGTAAAGCGCAATCTGCTGATCGGCAAAGAGACGTTGCCGGCAGCGTCTCTACGCAATTACCGCTTGCTGAACTGGAAGCGCTTGCGAGCGCCCTTCTGCCCGTACTTCTTGCGCTCTTTCCCGCGCGAGTCACGGCTCACGAAGCCCTCGGCCTTGAGCTTCTTGCGCAGCTCCGCATTAAACTGCATCAGGGCGCGGGCAATGCCCAGTTTCACCGCATCCGCCTGGCCGCGAACCCCGCCGCCCAGCACGCTGGCCACGACGTTGAACGAAGCCGCCGCATCCGACGACGCCAGCGGAGCCTTCGCCGCCGACCTCTGCGCTGGCGTCACAAAATACTCCTCGAAGGCGCGCCCGTTTACCTTGAAGTCGCCGTTCCCCGGACGCAAGTACACCCGGGCTATCGCCGTCTTCCGGCGTCCCGTTCCGTAATACTGAACCAACTCTGCCATGTTTAGCTATGAGCTGTGAGCCATGATCGGGGAGCAAAACTTCCGCTTCCTCTCCGCTCTTCCACTCTTAACCTTTCAAAAAGTATTTAAACCTTGCTCGCAGCTCCGAGTTCATCGCTCACAGCTGTGTTACGAAACCGCGACTTTCCGCGGTTTATACTCGCGGACTTCCAATTTGTAATCCTGCGGCTTCTGTGCCTCGTGCGGATGCTTGTCGCCTTTGTACACATTCAGCTTCGACAGCATGTGCGCCGCCAGCTTGTTCTTGGGCAGCATGCGCTTCACCGCCGCCTCGATCACCGCCTCGGGCTTGCGCACCAGGCGCTTGCTGTACGCTTCCGTCCGCAGGCCGCCCGGATATCCCGTGTAATGGTGATACTGCTTCTGCTCCGCCTTCATGCCCGTCGTGCGGATCTTCTCGGCGTTGATCACGATCACGTGATCGCCGGTATCGAGAAACGGCGTATACCGCGGATTCTCTTTGCCCATGAGGATGCGCGCCACCTCTGAAGCCAGCCGCCCCAGCGTCTGCCCGTTCGCATCCACGACGTACCACTTGCGCACAATTTCCCCCTGTTTGGGGAAATACGTTGACATCGGAACTCTCCCAAGATTTGAAAAAAGGCTGCGAAAGAAAACCGCTCGTTGATTCCCCTGACGAGGACGCCAGGACCATCAGGCGGGCAACCACACTTCTACCAAAGTCTTAACGATAGCGTAGTCCGCAAACTCTTGTCAACGCTATGTTACCGCCGGAATTCACCCCACAAATACGTCCCTCCGCGCCTGCAGTTTCTCAGCGCGGGTTTCTCAGCGCGCTCTGGATTATAAGCTGAATTCGAGCTTGCCCTGTCCAAGCACCGCTGGCGGGACTCTTCGGAAATCAAAAGAATCTCCTCAACTCCTCCATTCGAACCTGCTCCTTCGCTATCGCCGCCCCAATTCGCTGCATATTCGGGATCTGGTCGGCAGCATCCATCTCCCGCACCTTGACGGGATCAATATCAGTAAGTCCCAAGTTATCCAGACGCTTCCGGGTCAGTCCGATAGTAATCCGCTGATAAGTCACCACCTTGGCAGCAGCGAGGCTGACGTCCATACGCGACAGCGCATTCTCGTCCGGCACGCCCTTCGCCGCCCCGGATGAAGTCATCTCTGCAGTCGCAGACTGCGCCGCCAGAGGCCGCTGCCCGACGATGTGCAGCAGTACGTTCTGCTGTAAATTCGCCTCGTTCATCATCTCCTTGACCACATACTTCCCCCAATCGATGAGGTTATACCCGGAAGCTTTTCCCGGCGGAATGGTGATGGAATTGAATCCTGTTCCAAGCGAAAGCAGCAGCAACCGTTCTGCGCCCATTGGCCACCCGAATCCGTACTCTGGGATAGTGGCCTCGAGTAATAGCTGCAACGCGGGATTGTTGTAGCTACTTACCCCGCCATCGACGAATTCATACCGCTGCTTCTGGCCGGTCTCATCGGGCACGGCAATCGTGTGCGGCGGAAAATACGTGGGCGCCGCCGAACTCGCCCGCACCACCTGCCACAAAGGTAACCCTGCATTATTCTTGAAGAATTTGCTGTTCGGATTGTTGGTGAAGAACCAATCGTTTCCCTGGGTTGCATTCTTCGTGACAATCACGATCTGCGTCCGCAGGCGATCGCTTCCCAGCGTAGTGTCTTCCCCAAGCACCTCCTTCAGGCGCTTCTCCAGCGGACCGCTCGGGTAGCTGTGCCAGAACCGCAGCGGGAAGAAAACTTTCGTGAAGATCTCGTCGCCGAATGCGAGATAAAAATCGCGGAGTTGCCTGGCACTCAATCCCAGAGCCAATCCGGCCGCAAGTATGGCTCCCGTGCTCGTACCCCCAATCAGATCAAAGCGATCGCACAACGGCTTCACCGTCCCCGTAATCTGGTTCAGTTGCTCTTCGATCAGAATGAGGGCTTCGGCGGGAATCAATCCCAGTAACCCGCCGCCATCGATGGCAAGCAGGCGACGGGGACGGTCATTCTGAGGAGTCTGGACTGGCATAGGCCTCCGCCAGGTGCACATCATAACCCTGGAGAAGTTGGCTGGGATTGGGGATATGCCGCAGTTCCGGAAATCGGAATCTCTACTCGTAGGCCAGCGCTTCGATCGGATCTCTCTGCGCCGCTTTGAACGCGGGATACAATGCCCCCGCCAGCGCGCCGGCAATCGCTATGATGGTCGCCCGCATCACCCACAGATTGCTCCAGTAAAGCCGCTGTACCGGACGTTCGTACATGATGATGCGCCGGGTCACCAGGCTGAGCAGGATTCCCGCCGCGATCCCCAGCACTGCCAGCAGCAGCGTCTCGCGCAACACGACGTTCACGATGTACGCCTTCGAAGCGCCAATCGACTTCAGAATTCCAATCTCCCGCGTTCGCTCCATCACCGCCGTGTACATGGACTGGAAAATCACCAGGAAACCCACCACCACGGCAATGCCGATCACGATCTCGATGGCGACGTTAAATCCGGGAAGGTTTTCCGGCGTCATCATCGACAGATACTCTGCCATCGAGCGGACCGCATACTGCTCCATGCCCGGCCTTTCCTTGATCGCCTGGGCCACCGCTTCCATGTTGCCCGGATTGTCGAGCTTGACATAGAAAACGGAGGCGCGCCCTTCCGCGCTCACCAGATCCTGCATCGTCGACAACGGCAGAAACTTGCGCCCGCCCTTGCCATGGGGAACGATGCCGCAGATGCGGAACGGATTGTTCAGCACCTCGATCGTGTCCCCGACGCTCTTCTTATTCATGCTCGCGAAATAGTCGTCCACGATCACATCCTTCGGCCCCTGAAACGGACCTCCGGAGAAATAGTGGAACCGGGGAGGCAAGTTATCGAACGTCGCGAGATCAATCCCGTAAACGATCTCCAAAGGCTTCTGGCTGAATGCCCAGATCACAGGCGCCGCCACCGTCACATGCGGGATACGCCGCAGCACTTCGCCCACCTTCACCGAAATGGGCGCTCCCGACATGCCTGCCAGCGCCGACGAACCGGGCGGCATCACCATCAAGTCCGCTCCCACCCCAAGCTGGCTCTCCCGCGACCCAGTCAGATAGCCGTAAAAAACGGCAACCACCAGCAGGATCATCGCGACTTCCAGTGCGATCGCGCTAACCGTCACGATCGACCGGGTAGGCCGGTGCGCCAGGTTGGCAACCACCATCTTGTTAATCATAAAAATGACAGCAACTCGTCCCAAGAAATAAAAGCCCTGAGGGTGCCCCACTCTTGTCCCCGCGTTTTTTGCGGGGACAGGGTGGGGTTTTTGACTTTGAGTCCCTGAATTAGGGTGGGGCTTTTGACTTTGATTTCTCCCTGAATTAATGACGTCCCGGCAGAGGCGCCAGCACCAGGCTGGACTGCGGCCGGTCCAGATGCACCACCTGCGCTCCCGCAGGTTCCTGCAGCACGAACTGGTCATCCCGCAGCGGCGTGTTGATGTCCACCTTCAGCATGTTGAGGGTAATGTCGTACTCCTCCTGCGGCCGGTAAATCTGGATTCGCGACGGGAAGCTGACCCCGGAAAAATCCTTGTACTCCGCGTATTTCGCATCCGTCGCGATCTTGCCATCTTCGCTGTAGATGAACTGCTCGTGCGGCTTCAGATCGGTCCGGCTGAAGATAATTTTCCTCTCCAGAATCCAGGAGCCGTTCGCGGCCTTCTTGATCACCGTCAACTCGTAATCCTCCTGCAGCACGCGATGGCCTTTCCCGTCATGCAGGGTTTCGTAGCCGTTTTCCAGGACCGCAATCTCATCCTTCGGATCGATGCGCCGGATCAGCAGCGCCTCATAGATATTCTGCGGCCGGATGTTCTCCATCGGCTGATCCACATTCGGGCTCATGATCTGGTTCTTGCCGATGACAAACTTGTTCTTGGGAGGAATCCAGAGCTTGAAGTTCTGCCCGTCGCTCACCATGTCGAACGCCGTGGTGCGCACGAACGGCATCAATCCGATCATGTGCAAGGCGTCCGGCCTTTTCGCCAGCACGTAGCCGCGAATTTCCTTGTAATCGGTGACGTGCCCCTTCTTCATCCCCCCGGCGGAGCTGTCGATGTCCACCGTCGCTTTCAGGGAATGAATGGACTCAGCCTGCTGATTGAGGCTGTCAATCAGCTCCTGCTGCGTCGCCTCCTGCAGGGGGGCCTTGGAGTACTGATCCTCCACCGGACGTGTCCGCAGGAACACTCCGCAGCCCGTCATCCACATCGCTGCCAGACATAAGGGCGCCAACCAAAACGAACTACGTCTCATGAAGTTAAAAGGATGCCTCCACCGACATTTGAGTATACCGCGTCAAAAAAGGTTCAAAACCCCCCGCATAACTTTCCCCCAGTACCCGCCCCGATGCCCCACCCCAACACCCCGGTAATAAGTATGTTTTTTGCGAGAAGCAAGCCCCCGAGGTCCAGTCCGTAAAGCTCCCCCGCTCCCCACCCCCAACCCGAAGCCGCATCACCATCGTCAGGATCGACCTTTTCCAATCTCGTCTAAACTGTTGCCTATTGTGCGA
>DASREX010000073.1:0-11828 GCA_035651855.1 Candidatus Sulfotelmatobacter sp. | reverse complement strand
CCCGATGAGGAAAAACGCTCGGATGCCCCAGAGTATGCGATTACTTCCTGGAATGTCCGGTCACAATTGCTCGGTTTCTCCCTTCCTAACCCTGAGCACTATTGAACAGACTGGCGAATGACTTTCGCCTAACCTACATAGTGTATGGCTGCCATCAGCACAGTTCTGTGTATACGCGGCGATCCAGACCGGTTGCGTCTGTTGCGGGAAAAGGGATACGGACTCGTTACTGCCACCAACAGAAGCGAGGGATTGCGGCTCTTACTATCACGCCCGGTGGATGCAGTAGTTCTCGAATACAACCTGCGCGAGCTCGGCGGTTCAGAGGTGGCGGACGAAATCCGGCGCGTGCGACCGCAGGTTCCTATCGTGATGGTGGCCGACCCTCAGGAATTATCCCGGGAGGCTCTGAAATCGGTGGATACCCTGGTGGCAAAGTCCGACGGAGCACACTTTCTGTGGGCGGCCCTTCATTTTCTGCTGACCACCAAACCTGAACCCGGTTCAGTCCGGTGCTGACTATGTCATCCCCTTCGAAGCGCCAGATTCTTGTGGTAGACGACAATCCGGGAGTTCGGGAAACGACGGCAATGTTGCTGACGTCTGCGGGCTACGAGGTGATGGTCGCCGAAGATGGCTTTGCAGCTCTGCTCCAACTACGAAGATGGGAGCCTGACCTTATCGTCTCCGATCTGGAGATGCCTCGTATGTCCGGGTTTGAGTTGCTGTCTGTGGTTCGCCGCCGATTCCCGCAGATATTAACCTTGGCCATGAGCGGCGGGTTCGGCAACGAGGGGGTGCCTGTGGGCGTGATCGCGGACGGCTTTCACGCCAAGGGCGGCCCGCCCAAGAAATTGTTCCGAGCCATCGAAGAGGTAATGCAGGATGCTCCTGCGCGCAGCCATGCGCATCGGCACGAGGTGGTTCCGGTATGGGTTCCGCGCAATGGCAATGACTCGCGCGGAAACCCTTACGTGATGGTGGCTTGCCAGGAGTGTCTGCGAGTGTTTCCGTTGGCCGTAATCGAGGAGAAGACGGGACAGGTTCTGGAAGTGCCCTGCGCCTTCTGCCCGAGAGAGAACCGGTACGTCATTGAACCATCTGTGCAGGACGAGGGAGAAGCGTGCGCTTAACTTCCTGCCTCATACCCAACATCAGGCCGCTTTGAACGCCCTGCCGCATTCCAGGCAGCCGGCTTCGTGGCGCGGCGTGATGAGTCCGCAGAACGGGCACATTCGCTGAGACGCGAAGTCGCCATCGTGAGGTTCCATGCTCAGGAGTCGCCGCAGGGAAGCAGCCAGGAAGGCCCGCAGACTACGAACTCGGACAAGAAATGAACGCGAGATTGGGGCCATGGAGAGGACTCCCCTTTTGTGACAACTCTGATGGTGCCACGGCGGAGGCGGACAAGTCTGTGCAACATTGCTCGCTCTTGACCTCAATCGTTCTTTGCGGCTGAGCCGGACTCCGGCAATAGCAGACCCACGAAGTGAGCAATACAGATCAGTTATCCTCGCAGGATGGGTTCATGATGATCTTGAGACGAGCACTACCTTTCTCTTTCAGGTCCTCTGAGCTAAGTCAGCTATCTGAAGTTCTCTCCTCTTAGTTCCGTAGCACCTAAAGGAACAACCACATGAAAAGAACTATGTCACTGCTGTTGATGAGCGTCATGGGCATGTTTGGAACGTACGCGTGGGGAGGTTCAGGACGGGAAGACTCGGTGGCACGCCTGCAGTCCTCCGTCGACGTGATTCACGCCATCATGGCGACCCCCGACAAGGGCATTCCGGAAGAAGTACTGAGCAATGCTAAGTGCATCCTGGTGGTCCCCAACCTGATCAAGGGTGGATTTATCCTGGGCGGTAAACACGGACGGGGCGTGGCTACCTGCCGCACGGCTGAGGGCTGGAGCGCGCCGGCATTCGTCTCAATTGGCGGCGGGAGTGCGGGATTTCAAATCGGTCTGGAAGGCATAGACCTGGTCATGCTGGTCATGAACGATCAGGGCTTCCAGCATCTGCTTTCGAGCAAATTCGAACTCACGGGTGAAGGATCGGTGGCAGCGGGACCGGTAGGCCGTCACGCATCCGCTGGAACGGATTGGAAGATGAACACCGAAATGCTCACCTACTCAAGGTCGAAGGGCGTGTTCGCCGGCCTGACGTTGGAGGGTGCAGTGGTGCAACAGGACAACGACTCCACTCGTGCCATTTACGGCAAGCACATGATGTTTCGCACTATCCTTTCGGGGAAAGCCGCAACCCCGCGAAGCGCCGACGCGTTCCTGAGAGCAGTCTCAGAGGCGGACCAAAAAGCGAAAATTGCCGAAGCAAAGGAAGACAGGAAGTGACTTGCAGCAGGACAGCAGCAAAACGATAGCGCTCGGCCGGAACCGCATACTGGTTCCGGTCAGCTCTGTTACAGACCTGTTCTTGGTTTTCTGAAGGCGGACAATATGAAACCTGGGCTCCGGCTGGTGCTTTGCACCCAAGTGGCCTGTCTTAGTCTGTGGCCTATCCTGGCGTTTGCTCAATCAACCGATCTTTCGAGGAATGAGGAAAACTGCCAGGCCGGCACCGAAGCCTGTGACCAGGCTAGGTTGAGCGCTCAGCAGTTGGCTGAAGCCGCTCTCGCCAGTCACCGTCGCAACGTTGCGAACTGCAGGAACCATTACGATTCCTGTGACCGTTCCCGGCTCTCCGAACCGGAGAGGGTGGCATTGGCGGTTGCCGATCACCAGCGCAATGTGTCCGACTGCAATGACGGCATGCTAGCCTGCGACCAGTCCAAACTGACGCCGGCCGAGGCACGCGCTTCATCCGCTGCGGAGCGCGAGCGCAACCTCGCCGCCTGCCAAAACGGAGGTGGGAGCTGTGACGCTTCCAAATTGAGCGCTTCGGAAGCCGAGGCCGTGGACAAGACCAGGCAGCAACTCAACGCGTCCGACTGTAAGGACGGCTCTGCCCCTTGCAACTATTCCCAGCTCACCCCCTCGCAAACGAAAGAAGTAGCCGCCGGGGAACACCGGCGCAACGCGCAGAATTGTGAGAACGGCTGGGACGAGTGCGACCATTCCAAACTTACTCCACGGGAGGCCACTCAAACCTCCTACGCCGAGCACCAGCGCAACCTCATGGCTTGCAAGAACGGCGAAGCAACTTGCGACTACGCAGACCTGACGATCCCCGAAGCCAAGGCCCTGGCTGACGCCGAACACAAGCGCAATTACACGGCCTGTCTCAGTGGGCACGGATACTGCGATCCCGCCCGAATTACGGTCGAAGAGGATGGTACGATTCATCCTCGTTATTAAAGCTGGTAGAGGGTTATGAGAAGTCCGTTTACTACCTGACACTTTATGATCCGACGACAATGTCCGCACTGCAGTTGCGAACTCGTGCCGGCCAGGCGACCGGAGCACCACCCCGCGCCCGGAATCGCGCAAGCGGCGCCCCCGGGGTGGCGATGCAGCGTCTGCGGAGGTGAGTTCACTGTGGAACAGATCCGCGAAGGCAATCGCGTGAGATCCAGTGCCATCGAGAACTCCTAGGATCTCCCGTTCAATAGAGCGAAGCTGCCCGCCAGATGCCCATCAAAAAAGCCGAGCCCTTGCGAGGTCGGCTTGAGACTGGCAATGTTCAAAAAACAGTAGAAGCGGTCGTGAGGGTCGAATGTCGCTCTTGCCGGCGCTAACCCATGACCGCTTTCCGGTTCGTACTGGGATAGATTAGCCGCTGGCGCTTTGCAATACTGTTCAACTCTATACAGTTCTGGCAAAAATAGAATCCTTCGCCCTTGCGGCAGTTGGAGCCAGGATGTCGGCATCCCTTAGGTGAGTGCGCATCCACTGCCTGTCGCGGTTTCCAACGAAGCAGAGAGGCCCGGCGCATAGAGTGGAATGGTTGCCCGGAGGCTCGTTCCAGTACCATCGGAGTCCAGCTTCAGCGTTCCATTCAATTCGTGCAGTCGCTCGCGCATGCCGGCCAATCCGACGCCTGATTCCGCAGTCACTGCATGTAACAACCGCAATCGCTCCGCAGGGATGCCTTTCCCGAAATCCCGAACCTCCAGAATCACAGCGTCAACATCATGTTGAAAATGGACCGTGGCATCCGACGCTCCGGAGTGGCGATGTATGTTGGTCAAGCTCTCCTGCAACACTCGGAATAGCGCTGTTTCCACGGTCTGCGGCAGTCGCTCGCGTGAATTTCCGATATCAGCGCTTACGTTAATTCCACTGCGTTTGGCAAATCCCTCGATGTACCACTCGGCCGCGCAGGCAAATCCCACTTCGTCGAGCAAGGGGGGATGCAGCAGGTAGGACATGGTTCGAATCTCTTCCATGGCCTGATCCGCCAGCTGCATCACGTCGGAGGCAAGGGCCAGCGCTGCCGGGATCTCCTGGCAGTTGTCCAGCAGGAGCGATGCACTTATTTTTAGCGCGGTCAGGGTCTGGCCGGTGCTGTCATGCAAATCGCGCGCTAACTTTCGCCTCTCGTCATCCTGCACTTTAAGCAGGCGGTGAGTAAGCTTTTGCAGCTCTGCGGTGCGTTCCGCGGTTAACGTTTCAAGTTCCGAGTAGGCGTGTGACAACCTCAAATGCTTTGCGATCCACATGTATTCTCCAGGGAGCGGCTAGGGAGACACAAAATGTCTCTAGTTCCTGTATTACCAATACTGCCACGGCAGGAACCAGGATTCTGCTCACTATTGAACAGGTGGTTGCAGCTGGAGGCCACTCAGGCGGAGAGACGGAAAGACCTTGCCGACGGCTCATGCCGTGTTTTTCGGCCGGTCTTGTTCGTGAGCCGCCAAACCTTTCCTTCAAATGGAACGGGTGGGTGCTCCCGTCGTCCCCAATTAAACCGGGGCGGCGGCGCGCCATGGCATTACGCGCGGGGGCTGTACCACGAGAGCCCAGGGGCCACCCGGGCATGGATCCTCTGGGGCTGAGATTCCAGTTTGGGAAATGCTAGAGCCCTTGGTGTGATCCGTAAGCTTCCTTTCGCGTGTCCGGTCTTCCATACTGAAGTGGTGAACGCAGGGGAATAGCGCCTGCGCAACGGCAGCCTTAAGCCATGGAGCAGGCAATGCCAATTCAACCCGTAGTTGAGTCGGATCCCAGTATTAGGCGGAGGTTGGATCAGTTCGTAGGCGGCTGCAGCTTGCTTGCAATGGGGTTCGGACTGTGGGTGCTGGCGGGCTGGGCCTTCCACGTCCAGACTATGAAGACGATTTTGCCGGGTCAGGTTGCGGTCAAAGCGAATGCCGCGCTCTGTTTTGTCCTGCTTGGATCTTCACTGTGGGCGCTGCGAAAGCAACCGGGAACTGCGGGATGGGGGTGGAAGCTGGCCGAAAGAGCCGCCGCGGCGGTGGCCGGCACCGTAGGGCTGCTCTCGTTCCTGGAGTTCCTGTGGGGGTGGAACCTTGGAATTGATCAGTTGCTGTTCACCGCGGGAGTGGAGGACATACCAGGAAGCGTGCGGCCTGGGCTGATGTCCCCCCTCGCTGCCTGGGGCTTCTTTGCGCTGTCGGCGGTCCTGTGGGTGCTGGATGCGCGAGGCTGGGCGGGCCGTTGGGCGGCACAATTGTTGCCCTGGGGAGTCGTGATCACCTCGCTGTTCGGCGTCCTGGACTTTGTTCTTGATCCGAACACCACCCACACTCACATCTCTCCCTTGACCGCCGCGGTATTGGTTCTTCTGTCTGCCGCGATGGCGTGCGCCCGCAGCGGCTCGGGATTCGGAGCGCTGATCGCGAGTGCGGCTTTGGGGGGCACATTGACGCGGCGGCTGTTCCCGGCCGCGGCTGCGATTCCACTGGTGGTTGGCTGGCTGCGCTGGCACGGAGAAATGGCCGGGATGTTTTCCGAGTGGACCGGGCTCTCCCTGATGACTGTGTTCACCGTGGTGATATTGGGAGGGCTCGTGGCTTGGACCGGGGTCACGGTAAATCGAGCCGAGCAGGAACGCTGGCGGGCCCAGGAATCGATCGCGGAAATGGCGTCGATTGTCACCTGCTCCAACGATGCGATCTTCGCCAAGACATTGGAAGGCGTGATCACCAGCTGGAATCCGGGAGCGGAAGCCATCTACGGCTACTCGGCAAAGGAAATGATCGGGCAATCGATTACCATCTCGATCCCGCCGGACGGCCGCAAGGAGTTTGCCGCGATCATGGAGAATCTCCGGCGCGGCAAGCCGGTCCAACATTACGAGACCACCCGGGTGCGCAAAGACGGCCGGAGGATCGAGGTGTCGATCAGCATGAGCCCGGTGCGCGACCGGACGGGCCGCGTGGTAGGCGCCTCGGCGGTTGCCCGCGACATCACCGAGCGCAAGCGGGCTGAAGAGAAACTTCATCAGGCCTCGCTGTACATGCGCAGCCTGATTGAGGCCAGCCTCGATCCCCTGGTGACGATCAGCCGGGAAGGCAAGATCATGGACGTGAACCGGGCCACGGAGGTGGCCACCGGGATCGAGCGCGACAAACTCGTGGGCAGCGACTTTTGCTCTTACTTTAGCGAGCCCGAAAAGGCGCGGCAAGGCTACGAGCGGGTTTTTGCCGAAGAGACGGTGCAGGATTACCCACTGGCTCTCCGCCACACATCCGGGCGTGTGATCGAAGTGCTGTACAACGCCTCGGTATTCCGAAACCCGGCGGGCGGAGTGGAGGGGGTTTTTGCGGCAGCCCGCGATATCACCAAACGCAAGCAGGCTGAAGACGAATTAAAGCTCAGCCGCGAGCGCCTGGCTTTGGCGCTAAAGGCGGGGCACTCGGGCACGTTCGACTGGGATATTCAGAATAATGTCAATCACTGGTCAGCGGAGGTCGAGGAAGTATACGGCATTGCGCCCGGCCAGTTCGGCGGCACCTATGAAGACTGGGAGGCGCTGGTGGTGCCCGAAGATCTGGTTATCGCTAAAAAGGCAATTGAAGAGTCGATAAAGACCGGGGAGTTCGCCTCCGAATGGCGAATCCACCGCCGCAATGACGGTGAAATCCGTTGGATCACCGCCCGCGCCAAGCTGATTTACGACGAGAAGGGACAGCCGCAGCGCATGCTCGGAGTGAACATGGATGTGACGGAGCGTAAGCGGGCGGAAGAAGAAGTCCGGCGCCTCAACGAAGAATTGGAAAAGCGCGTGATTCAGCGTACCGCGCAACTGGTTGCGGCTAACAGAGAACTCGAAGCGTTCACCTACTCGGTTTCGCACGATCTGCGCGCACCCCTGCGCCACATCAGTGGCTTCTCCAAGCTCTTGACCGAGGAATTTGGTCCCAGCCTTGCGCCGGAGGCGCAACACCACCTGCAGCGAATCCAGGAGGGCACGCGCCGCATGGGGTTGCTGGTCGATGATCTGTTGAATCTCGGCCGCATAGGCCGTCAGGAAGTGCACCTCCAGGTCACCGGGCTGAACTCGGTGGTAAACGAAACTCTGGCCGACCTGAAATCCGAATGCGAAGGGCGCCAACTGGAATGGAAGATTGGCTCTCTTCCCTTTGTAGAGTGCGACCCGGCATTGATGAAGCAGGTCTTTCAAAACCTGCTGTCGAACGCGGTCAAGTTCACTCGCCCCCGTACTCCGGCGGTGATTGAGGTCGGACAAGAAGAAGTGAACGGAACCCCAACCGTATTCGTGCGCGATAACGGCGTCGGCTTCAACATGAAGTATGCCGACAAGCTGTTCGGGGTGTTTCAGCGCCTGCACCGTTCCGAAGATTTTGAAGGCACGGGCGTGGGGCTGGCTACGGTCCAGCGCATTATTCAGAAACACGGCGGCCGGATCTGGGTCGAAGCCGAGCTCGATAAAGGCGCCACTTTCTATTTCACCCTCGGCACCCCCGAGACAACGGAACAAAAAGCCAATGCCGCAATGGCGGGAGATCATGCATGACAAGCCGACAAGTGGAAATTCTGCTGGTTGAGGATAATCCTGACGACGTGGAGCTCACCTTCCACGCTTTGCGCAAGGAGAATCTGGCAAACAATATCCACGTGGCGCGTGACGGGGAGGAGGCGCTGGAATTTCTATTCTGCAACGGCACTCATGCCGACCGGACATTCGATCATCCGCCGAAGCTGATTCTGTTGGATCTAAAGCTGCCGAAGGTGGACGGCATGGAAGTGCTGAGGAGGCTCAAATCCGATGCCCGCACCCGGACCATTCCGGTCGTAATCCTGACGTCGTCGAAGGAGGAGCGCGACCTGCTGAATGGATACGGCCTGGGGGCGAACAGCTTTATCCAGAAGCCGGTGGACTTTGACCAATTCCGGCAGACGGTGAAGAGCGTGGGCCTGTACTGGCTGGTGATCAACCAGCCTCCCTTGGCCGATGGCGTTCCCCAGGCGGCCGGGAAGGAATCGGTGGTCCTGTAAGCGATGATGTGATTTCAGACGCGGTTCTGCTATACTGTCGTTGACGCTTGTGTACGGTTTGCTTGTTTACGCGGTGATTCTTTTCTACGAATCAGCTTCATTTCCGCTTTTCCTGCCTGCCGATTAGTTCAGCGCCAATCTAAATTGAACGTGAGCGGCATGGAAGCTTGGACGTGTGTTCAAGTGTGTGACGACAGGCCCCTCCGGAAAGAAACAACATCGAATGACGACTTTTGCAGAACTGCCGTTATCTGCTGCCTTGCAGCAGAAACTGGCGGCAGCGCAATTCACAACCCTAACCCCCATCCAGGAACGAGCCATTCTTCCCGCCCTGCAGGGCAGCGACATCATCGGGACCGCACAAACCGGGACCGGAAAGACACTGGCATTTCTCCTTCCGCTGATTGAAACGCTGAGCCGGGAAAGTTCCCGCCAGCCCAGCGCGCTTGTGCTGCTCCCTACGCGGGAACTCGCGATGCAAGTGGAGGAGCAGTTTGAACAACTCCGCAGCAACCATCTGACGAGGGCGGCGCTGGTGGTAGGCGGACTATCCGAGAAGACGCAGATTCAGGCACTCCGCGGTGGTTCCAGCCTGATCGTGGCGACTCCCGGGCGGTTGCAGGACTTTATCGACCGCAGGCTGGTAAATTTGCGGGAAATCAAAACTCTGGTTCTCGACGAGGCGGATCGCATGCTGGACATGGGCTTTCTGCCGGCAATCCAACGCATTCTGGCAGTCCTTCCCAGGCACCGGCAGACGCTCTGCTTCTCGGCGACGATGGAGCAGTCGGTCGCGGCGCTGGTGAACGACTATATGAGGCAGCCGGTACGAATCGCTTTGGGATCGGTCCTCAAGCCGGCCGCCAGCGTGCAGTTGAAGGCTTATGAAGTCCGTCCGAAAGAGAAGATGGACCTGTTACGGCAGCTGCTGTCGTCGCAGGCAGGCCAGACGCTGATTTTTACTCGTACCAAACGGGGTACGGAAAGGCTGGCCCGGGAACTGGTGCGCGACGGCTTCAGCGCGGCGATGATCCACGGCGACCGTTCGCAGTCGCAGCGGAATGGCGCGCTGGATGGCTTTCAGGAAGGACGTTACCAGATTCTGGTGGCCACGGATATCGCAGCACGGGGATTGCACGTGGACGACGTAGCCCACGTGATCAACTACGATTTGCCTAAAATTGCCGAAGATTTCATCCATCGCGTGGGACGCACCGGCCGGGCGGGCGCTCAAGGATGCGCTTCGACCATCATCACGGCCGCCGAACTCGGGGACCTGCGCAGCATTGAGCGGACCCTGCAGCTTCGAATCGAGCGCATGCAGTTCGATGTGGATTCCTCCGAGCTGCCCAGGCGAGTGGTGCAGAACACGCTGGCAAGCCGCACTCTGACGGCGTTGCCCGGCGAAGTATTCGTTTAGGCAAAATGCGGGACAAGCGGATGCATGGCACAGACTGCGCCAGTTGTGGAGTTGCGAGCTGAAACTCTGGACGAGTTCAGTTCGTATGTGCGGGAAGCCGAGGTAGTAATCGATGGGGCACTGCCGCGCAGTGCCCCATTCTTGTGGTGCGATCTCCATCCGCAAGCGATGCAACGGGTTCGTGACGGACAGCTGGTCGCTGAATTCTGGGCTGGTTCGGGGCCTGCCAAGGTCCACAAAGGCCTTATCCATGACTGGGTGGGCTCGGCGCTCATGGCTGGAACTCCGGCCCACAGGATCCTGGCGCTGCTCCAGGATTATGACAACCATAAGAACATCTACTCTCCTGAAGTGAGCGACTCCAGGCTTCTGACGCGGCAAGGGAATGATTTCCAGATCTACCTGCGGCTGGTAAAGAAAAAAATCATCACGGTGGTGCTCGATACCGAGCATGAGGTGCGCTACCGTGCTGTGGCTCAAGCCCGCTGGACGTGCCGGTCACGTACAACGCGAATTGCCGAGGTGCAGGACGCGGGTACCGCGAAGGAAAAGATACTGCCGCCCGACAGCGGTTACGGGTTTCTTTGGAGGCTGAATTCCTACTGGAGGTTCGAAGAGCGAGGGGAGGGAACGTATGTCGAGTGCCGGGCGATCTCCCTTACCCGCGACGTGCCATTTGGCATGGGCTGGATGATCGAACCGGTGATCCAGAAGCTCCCGAGGGAGTCGCTGGTGCGAACGCTGGAGGCCACGCGGCAGGCGCTGCATGCCGACCAGGCTAACCCTTCCTGCCGGCCTTAACTTTCGGAACGCCGGCGAGATTGGAGGCCGCTTTCGCCAGGCGATCGCCAATGATCTTATACACGCTGGGATTGAACACTAATCCGATATGCGTGCCGCGAACGGCGAAATCGGCGCTGCGCTGATTGGTCTTGCAATAGCGCCAATCCAGGACGCCGTCATCTTCGGTGAAGACGGCGGTTTGCAGGACGGCGGGTGGGAGGCAGCGCCGGACCGAATTCGCGAAATCGCAGGCGCAACGCGCCGTGTAGCATTCCGGTAGAACGCCGCTGCCGTGCTGGCGAATGATACGGTGCCGGAGCTTCTCGGCGGCGAACAAAACCGTGCTGTGCGCCACCATACCCTTCAGGGGCGCTCCCAGAGTGGTGACGGAGGCGACGTCGCCGCTGCGCTGGCCTGCCACCGCGTGCGCCATGATGCCGCCCAGGCTGTGCCCGATGAGGTGGACCTTGCGGCCAGTTTTTTCCAGCGCCTTATCGATCGCCTGGTTCACCTGCCGCTGGATGAGGAGGTTCGGACATTCGGCATTGAACCTGATACCGGAATAAACCGTCTGGTATCCGATGCGGGTGAGCCAATTCCGCAGGGGAATCAAGTAGGCATCGGGACAAAGGAAGCCCGGAATAACCACCACAGCAGCGCCGTCCCCGCGAGGTACTCCAAATCCGTAATAGATAGGGGAAGCATGAAGCAGAAGCAGTTCTGCGGCAAAAAGGGCTTCCGTCCAAAACGGAACGTCGGCCTTCTGATGAGCTTCAAGGTATCTGATTGGCGGTCACCCAAAAGTCAGCGCTAGCATAACGACGGCGGAACCTGTCCTTTTTGAGGACTCAGGAATTCTCCTGGCCGCTCTCGTCGGAGTCAGAGTCGCCGTGCGCGGGTTCGTCCTGCCCAACGTGAAATAGAGCCGCTTGCGCCGCTGCGTGCTCCTGCAATTCCCTCATTTCGTCACCCGCCACCTCTGGTTTTGCCTGTTTGCGCTCATTCCTGCGCAGCACTTTATCTCTTTGCTTCTGCTGGCGTGCCTGTTCTTTCTGGCGCTTGGTAAACGTCGATCGGCCTTTTGGCATAGGCGTCCCCCTCCTTCTTACAATATAGATGCAAGTTTTAATCCCCGCGCGCAGTGCGGAGCCCGGATGTTCACCTACGGATAGCCTACCAGCGTGGCTCGCGACGCTGGCGGGAATGCCCGCGATCGTCGTCCCGCCCCCGCCCGCCGCCGCC
>DASREX010000072.1:0-7026 GCA_035651855.1 Candidatus Sulfotelmatobacter sp. | reverse complement strand
TATCGATTTCCTATCACGATCGGGAATGGGGCGTGCCCGTGCATAATGACCGCACGCTCTTCGAGTTCCTGATTCTGGAAGGGGCACAAGCGGGCCTGAGCTGGGACACTATTCTGCGGAAACGCGAAAACTATCGCGCTGCCTTCGACCGGTTCGACGCGGAAATCGTCGCGCGATACGACCGGCGCAAGAAGGCTGCTCTGCTGAGGAACCCAGGCATCGTGCGCAACCGCTTGAAAATCGATTCGGCGATTCAGAACGCGCGCTCCACCCTGGCGGTGGTCGAGGAATTTGGCAGCCTCGACCGCTATCTGTGGCGGTTTGTGGACGGGCGGCCGCGCATCAATGCCTGGAAAAGTATGGGCCAGGTTCCTGTCCGCACCGCGCAGTCCGATGCCATGAGTAAAGACCTCGGCCAGCGAGGCTTCAAGTTTGTTGGATCAACGATCTGCTATGCGTTTATGCAGGCGGTGGGCATGGTCAATGACCACCTGGTGAGCTGCTTCCGTCACCCAGCGCGGCGCTAGGCGGAAGTTTTTGGTGCGGTGCGTCTTCGAGTTGTCGCAATTGCCCTGTTATGAGTTAGTTGCACTCCAGTCCGGGGAATCGCCGTCAGGCGTAAACCGCTCGCCCTGCACAAGGAATGGGGCAGTAGCGCAACGATCCACTTCCCGGCCCGGACTTGGGCCTCGCGATTGCTAATGAAGTTGGGAGTCCTCCGAATGGCTTGCTTGCGCGGGCCGCGGAGGGCGGGAGACTGTCTGGCTCCAGGAAGACCTGCCGGACCGCCGCCCGCGAGCCAAGACCAAGTGAGAGGATATGGGAAGAGTCCTGATTGTTGATGCCGAAGCGCAGTTGCAGGGGATCCTGGCCGCCAGCCTGGATCCGGACCAGCACAGCCTGAGCCAGGTTTCGGGAGTCGAACAGACTGGCCAGGCTCTCCGCGGCAATTCGTTCGATGCCGTTCTGGTGGATCAGTCGCCAAGGGGAGGGGATTTTTGCGATGTACTCGCGGCGACGCACGAGGCAGACCCGGACGTGGCGATCGTTCTTTTAACTGCGGCTGACGCCATGGATCTGGCCCTGGAGGGTCTGCGGAAGGGCGCGTTCGACCTTTTGCTCAAATCGTTCCCTGCCGAACTGGCGCGCACTACGGTGCGCCGAGCCTGTCGGCACACTGCCCTTGTGCGCGAAAACCACGCGCTGCAGGCAGAGGCAGAGCGGTTGAAAGCTTTGCCGCCGGCCATGACGCACGCTACCGGAAACGGCAATCATGACCAGTTGGATATCGGCTGGATCGAGACCTTGCCGCCGACCTTTGATCTACGGGGGCTGCTCGCGACCCTGGAAAAAAGCATGATCGAGCGCATGCTGCAGTCTACCCGTGGGGCGCAGGCGGAAGCGGCCCGGCGCTTGGGTCTGTCGCGCAGCGATCTTTCCTACAAGCTGCTGAAGTACGAGTTGCGGAAGGAGACAACCGCAGCTTCGTAAACGGCTGCCAGGGTTACGGTTTCTCCGAGCGCATCGCTGACGTTAGGTTCCGCCGTTGGTGGCGCGCACGCGGATGGTATGCGGAATCTGCCCGAGGGCCGCAATCAGCTCGGCGTCGCAGCCGCGATTGATGTCGTAGATGGCGTAACCGATCTCGCCGCGTGTGTCGAGCACCTGGCGCTCGATGTTGATGCCCCTCTTGGCCAGGACGTGGTTGATCGCAAACAGCATTCCGGGAACATTCTGATGGATATGGGTCAGGCGCTGCGATGCGGGCGCGTGCTCGAGCTGGCAGTGCGGCAGGTTCACGCTCAGCATGGAGTTGCCGGTTTCGAGATATTCCACCAGACGGGAAGAGACGAACTGGCCGATGTTCTGCTGCGCCTCTTCGGTGCTGCCCCCGATGTGGGGTGTGAGGATCACGTTGGGTAGTCCCTGCAGGGGACTGGAGAACGGCCCGTGCGACTCGGGCTCATTGGGGAACACGTCGATGGCGGCGCCGGAGATGGTGCCGTTCTTTAAATGGCGCGCCAGGGCCTCATGGTCGACCACGAAGCCGCGGCTGAGGTTCAGGAAGCAGGCGCCGGGTTTGAGCAGGCGGAATTCTTCCTCGCCGAACAGATTGCGGTTGCGGGGCTTGCCGTCGACGTGGAGGCTCACGACGTCGGCCTGGCGCAGCACTTCTTCGAAGGAGCAGCGCTTGGCGTTGCCTCGGGCCAGAACATCAGCCACGTCGGTGAAGATCACGCGTAGGCCGAGGGCCTCAGCCAGGTCGGAGAGTTGCGAGCCGATGCGCCCGTAGCCCACGATCCCGAGCACCAGGCCGCGCACTTCGTGGCTCCCGCTGGCCGTTTTGTTCCACAGGCCGGCATGCATCTCGGCGTTGGCGGCGAAGATGCGCCGCATGAGCATGATGATCTGGCCCAGGGCCATCTCGGCGACGGAGCGGCTATTGCTGTGTGGGTCGTTGAAGACGGCAATGCCGCGACGGCTGCATTCGGCGCGGTCGATCTGGTCGACACCAATGCAGAAGGCGCCGATGGCAAGCAGCGAGTCCGCCGCCTCGAGTACGTCGGCGGAGATGCGGGTCTTGGAGCGAATTCCGAGGACACTGGCGCCGCGCAGCTTCTGCCTGAGGAGTTCGCCGCTCAAGGCGGCTGCGGCGGTTTCCACCTCAAACCCGGCAGAGGCCAGCCGCAACGCGGCCACCCCGGAGATGTTTTCCAGAAGTAGCGCTTTCAATGGGGTCTCCTGAAACCATTCATAAACAAACGTGGAGGCGCGCCGGCGCCTGGCTGCGGCAACGGCCGCGTTGTGCTCATCTATACCACGATGCTGCGATGTTTCAGGGAAGGCCGCCGTGGAAAACCCTCAGGCGGTCTTTTTCTTCTCCGTTGCGTGAACCGGTTCCGTATGGGCGATCTTGGGATGCGCGGCGCGATGAAATGCCAGGCAGGACGGACAAAAAACTTCGCGGCACAGAGCGCAGCGCTCGCAATGAACCGAGCACAGGGAAGTTCCGCAATCGGAGCACAGCGAGACGCTCTCCTGGCCACAGAGGAGGCCGTCCTCGTCGTGCACGCCGCGTACCTGCACAACGCCGCAGTAGAGATAATCGCTCATCGTCGCGCAGTACTATACCACCGGAAAGCAGGAACGAGGAGTGGAGTTCTGTCGCGGTGCGCGTGAAGGGCGCGGTGGCGAACGGCCTCTGGAGCCTGACGGGAAGTTGCAGCGCTTCCCGCCCGAGGGTTGGTTGCAAAGGCGTGGGGGGTCCGATACTCTGGAAACGTCGTTTCCTGTGCCCGGGCCGGGATGGCGGAACTGGCAGACGCAGCGGACTCAAAATCCGCCGGTACTTGGTACCTTGGGGGTTCGATTCCCCCTCCCGGCACCAGCGAAACATCCCGAATTCATTTTGATGGCGCTTTCGCGGTGGAGATGGATGCATTCGGAGCGGAGACAAGCAGGCTCGAAGGGATGGCGAAGCTGGCCTGGAGGTTCTTCAAGCGGAAAATCACGGTTGGCGTGACTTCCTGGCCCTTGGAGATCACCAGGAGGCCGTCGTCGGTGCGAACCTCCTGCTGGATGATCAGGCCGCTCTGGAGTTCATCGATGCGGCAGCTGCGCACGGCATGCTCTTCGGCGGCAGGATCCAAACTCACCAGCGCCTCAAAGAACCTGGAACTGACGCTGGGATTCAGCCTCGCCAGCTGATGGGCGGCTTCATGCCTGGATTTGCCCTTGTGAATCGCGTCCTCGTAGGCCAGTACGAGGCGAAGAATCTCGGCTCCCCGGCGCAGTTCGGCCCGCTCCGGATCGTCCTGTTTGGGGACCGGGCGGTGCTGGTGCTGGATCATCCAGGCGATCGGCTCCAGGCGGGGAATCTTAGAGAGCAGAGCATAGGCGACACTGGGGTGAGCCGCGTACTGCGCTTCCTGGTCGGGCGGGAGTGGCCGTCCCTGGTAAACCGCCTCAATGGTTTCCGGAAGCAGCGTCACGCAGCCCAGCTGCGACAGCATGGCAGCCACTTCATACTGCCAGGAGTTTTCCAGATTCATGACTTTCGCGACATGGCGAATATAGCGGCGGGCCCGCTCGGCCCGGCCAAAGGCCGCCGGATTCACCAGGCTGAGGACTTCGGTCAATACCTGGATGCTGCCGCTCAGGGTTTGAGCTAGGAGTTCTTTCTCGGCGGTCACCAGGCGGTATTGCAGTAACCCGGCGGTCAGCGACTTGCCCATGGCCTCGCGGCTGCAGGGTTTGACGAGGAAGCGGAAGATATTACCCTCGTTGATCGCATCGATGGCCGTCTGCAGTTCGGCGTTGCCGGTAAGAATGATGCGGACGGTGTCGGGGGACAGGGTTTTCACTTTGCTCAGCAGTTCGATGCCGCTCATGCCCGGCATATGCATATCCGACACGACGACGGCGACGGTCTGTTTCTGCTCCAGCAGGAGAAGTGCTTCGTTGGGCCCCGTCGCGGTTTCAATCGAGAATTCCCGTCCCAGGCATCGGCGGTAGCCATCGAGTACGAGGGGGTCATCATCCACTAGCAGGATGCAGTCGTTCATGGGGCGTCTCCCTTGCGCGGCGAATCGGGTCCGGTTTGGATGGGACCGTCCTGGGTCGCCGGCTTTGCCGGTTCTTGCTTGCGAGTGGTTGCTGCGTCCAGTTCGCGGACCAGCTTTCTCCAGCGCTCCTCCCGGCCGCTCAAACCACTCTGCTCGAGAAAGCCCAGGTCCATGGCAGTGTGATCGAAGAGCCAGAAGGGATGTTGCTCGTGGTGGAGGTGAGTGGCGGCATGGGCGGCGACCGCGGGGGAAAAGCCTATTGCGGGACCGGCCGCAGGGTGATGGTGCCAAGCCACGCCCTCCACGACTGCCTCCGGCAGGCCCCACGAGCCCAACAGATAGGCCGCGACCTCGGCGTGATTGCAGCCCAGAACTTCCTTCTCGGCGGCAGGGAAATCCCGCCCTTCCCGGCGAACCAGTTGCAGTACCCGCGCATACTTGTCGCTGAGCACGGAAGCCAGGATGAGTTTTCCCGAGTCGTGCAGCAGCCCCGCTGTAAAGCAGTCGTCGACCATGCGCCGGCTGACCTTCTCCGATTCCGCAATGTGCTTGGCGAAGCTGGCCGACGCCATGCTGTGGGTCCAGAGGTAGGAGACCTCGGCCTCGCTCAGTATCTCGGTGCGGAACTGGTCGAAGACGTGCGTGGAGAGCACCAGCGCGCGCAGGGTATCGAGGCCGAGCAGCTGCACGGCCTGCATGGGACTGGAAACCTGGCTGCGCAACCCGAAGAACGCGGAATTGACCAGCTGCAGCATCTTTGCGGTCATCGCCATGTCTTCGGAAATCAAGCGCGCGATGCGGGTGATCGAGGGCTCGTTGCATTCCAGTTCGCGTGTGACCTCGAGGTAGAGCGAGGGGAGGCTGGGCAGCGCTTGCAGGCTTGAGACCACCGCCTGCAGTTCCTCGCTGTCGAGCAGGCTCCGCACCGAGAACGCCCAGGTGAGCCGCTTGCGGAGCTCGTTGGTATCGCAAGGCTTGGCCAGGTACTGGTGGGCCGGATCGACGGCCTTCAAAATGCTTTCCTGGTCCGCCTGTCCCGATAGAACCATCCGGAAACACTGGGGAAAGCGGTGTTTGACTTCCTCGAGCAGCTCGGTGCCGCTCATGCCCGGCATCCGCATGTCGGTTACGATGATGTCGAAGGGCTGTTGGGCCATGCGCTGCAGGGCTTCGCTGCCGCTGGTGACGAAGGCCATTTCCCATTCCTGACCCATCGCACGCAGGCTGCGTTGCAGTCCGGAAAGCACCATGGGTTCGTCGTCGACAAAGAGGATGCGTTTGGTCATTCGCTGGCGTCTGGGCCTTTCATCGGCAATTGAATGAAGAAGGTAGTGCCCTTACCGGCCTCGGATTCGAACCAGATCTTGCCGCCGTGTTTCTTGACGATCGAGTTATGCGCCAGCGAGAGGCCCTGTCCGGTCCCGCGGCCGACGCCCTTGGTGGTGAAAAACGGATCGAACACTCTCGATTGGATGGCGGGCGGAATGCCGCCGCCGGTGTCCTGGATCGTGATCGTGGTGCAGTGTTGGTCCTGCGTGGTTCGGACCGTGATCTTGCCCTTCTTCTCCGGGCTGGCGCCGACCTGGTCTGCGATGGCATGCGAGGAGTTGATCAGCAGGTTCAACAACACCTGGTTCAATTCCCCGATGTGGCAGGGGACCATCTGCATGTCGGGCTGCAGGACGGTCTCCACCTCCGCTACGTATTTCCATTCGTTGCGCGAGACGGTGAGGGTGGTGAGGATGGCCTTGTTGATATCGGCGGGCTGCTTCTCGTCCGTTCCCGGATGCGAAAACTCCTTCATGGCCTGCACAATCTTGGCCACGCGACCGATCCCCTCGAGAGACTGGTCGAGGGCGCGGGGAACTTCGGCGCGCAGGTAGTCGTAGTCGCACTCTTTCAGCTTGGCCTGAATCCGCGCCAGCAGGTCAGGGCCCAGGGAAGAGTCCGGCACAGCGGCGAGCAGAGAGATGAGGGCGTCCAGCGAGGACCAGGCTTCTTTGATGAAACGGGCATTGTCGCCGATGAACTGGATGGGAGTGTTGATCTCGTGGGCAATCCCCGCCGCGAGCTGGCCGATGGCTTCCAGCTTCTGGGCCTGCCGGGCGTGGCTCTCGGCCAGCTTCTGTTCGGTAATGTCCTCTTTGACGGCCAGGTAGTGCGAAATTTCGCCGGCGCTGTTCCGGATGGGGCTGATGGCTGCCGATTCCCAGTAAAGCTCGCCATTCTTCTTCTTGTTCCGCAGTTCTCCGCGCCACTGCTCCCCGCGCTGGATGGCGCTCCAGAGGCGGCCGTACTCTTCGGCAGTGGTATGCCCGGACTTCAGAAGGCGCGGGTTCCGCCCCAGAACCTCATGCGGGGCGTAGCCCGTCACCTCGGTAAAACGGCGGTTGACATAGGTGATGTTGCCGTTGAGGTCGGTAATCACCACGCACACCGGGCTCTGTTCCACGGCCACCGA
>DASREX010000071.1:0-23360 GCA_035651855.1 Candidatus Sulfotelmatobacter sp. | reverse complement strand
ATCGCGGCCCGGATGGTTTCGATCTTTTCGCGGTAATGGCAGGGGCGATACTTGCGATGCATCCGCCGCAGCACCGAGTCGCTCCCGGACTGCATGGGAACGTGGGCGTGCTTGGCGATGCGTGGGGAGGAAGCAACCAGGGAAATGAGATCGTCGGTCCAATCCATCGGCTCCACCGAGGAAACGCGCAGCTTCTCCAGTTTGGTCTCCGCGAGGATGGCGCGGACTACGGCGACCAGCGACCGGACCGAGCCTGGTTCGCCCGGAAGGTCGAGGGCGGCTGTCCCTCCATGAGCCGTGCCGGCATGAGTTGTTGGGAGATCCTTTCCCCATCTCCCCAGATTGATTCCGCTGATTACGACTTCCTTGTATCCCGCGTTCACCAGGGTATTTATCTCGCGAATGATCCGGCCAGGATCTAGCGAGCGGCTCTGGCCCCGAACGTAAGGAATCACGCAAAACGAGCAGCGGTTATCGCACCCATCCTGGATCTTCAGGTTGGGACGGGTGCGCTCATTGGCAGCATCGAAGACGGGAGCTGCGAGAAGTTCCGTGTGGGCGAAAATATCGGAGACAAAAATTGCGCTCTCAGAATTTCTGTCGCAGATGGTTTTGTGGAAGGGCACGGCTTCAGCCGTGCCGTCCGGCGGCAACAAGGAATGGGGCTTCAGCCCCTCAGGACTTTGGCCTTCATTCATCGTCCCAGCGAGCCGCTCCAGGGAGACGAAATTCAACTGGACTTCCGGGGCGCAGTCTACATGTGGAATCGCGATTTCCGCCACTCGATGCTTATGGGAGTTACCTACCACCAGGTCCACGCCGGGCAATGCTGCGATCTCTTCGGGAGCGCGCTGGGCGTAGCAGCCTGTGACAATAATGCGCGCCTCTGGATTCTGGCGCCGGACGCGGCGGATCGCCGCCCGGGCGTCTTGGTCCGCCCCGCTGGTCACGGTGCAGGTATTGAGGATGACCACCGAAGCCTGCGCAGGGCTGGTGGCGGGGGTGAGTCCGCGCTCTTCAAACTGCCGCTCCAGGGCCGCGCCATCGGCCTGCGTAGCGCGGCAACCGAAGTTTTCGACAAAGAATTGGGGCACACCCTATGGTAACCCACACTACAGCCCACGCTCGTGCCATCGAGGGCTAAGGGACACTCAAGTTACGCGGATGCCGCGGTTCGTCGCGATTGAAAACACTCGCGGCAGAATACGGGACGCCCCTGCGTCGGACGGAAAGGAACGGTCGTCTGCTTCCCGCATCCCGAGCAAGTGGCCTGGGTCTCGACCTTGGTGTAGCGGTAGTTCTGGCCTTGTGCGGGAGCCGCCCCCAGCACAGCTATGCGCTTGTTCTTGCAAGCCTTGCAGCGTTTGGGTTCGTTCTTGAACTGCTTATCGTGAAAGAAAAGCTGTTCCCCGGCAGTGAAAATGAAGTCATTTCCACAGTCAATGCACCTGAGCACCTTGTCCTGAAAATCCATTGAGGATGGCTCCCTTCAGCCCGTTTCCGCGCGCCCACCCGCGGGGAAAGAACTGCGGTGGAACACCGAAAATACAGGTCGTCTTACTCCCCCTCTGCACTGCCCCTGGACTCGGCCCGCCACGCTCCAGAATGGATCGTGGGTAATACTGATCGAAGATGCCGGGAAGAACTCGAAGTATGAAGTCCCTGCTGCAGCTCAAATGTGGCGGGGGCCAGATTGAGCAGAGCCGCCCCGGGAGGGAGCGGCCCTTTGCTGCCGTTAGTCCTGTTCTTTTCGTGTTTTCTTACGCGCACGCTTGCGAGCCAACGCGGCCTTCACGCGCTTCTTCTCGCCGGGCTTCAGGTAAAAGGAGTGGCGCTTGACCTCCTTGATGATGTCTTCCTGCTGCACCTTGCGCTTGAATCGGCGTAGCGCATTCTCGAGGGATTCGCCCTCTTGAAGTCGTACTTCTGCCAAACTTACACACCCCCAAACTCGTCCGGATGGACCGAATAGTTATTACAAGGATTTTATGGCAAGTCAAGGGAAACTGGTGAATTTCTTAACAGAAGAACGTTATTGTCCCATTTTGAGACGCAGTTCGCTGAGCATCGCAGGAAATTGCACCAGAATGCAGCACTTCAAGGCTCTCGCACAGCAACTTCGGATAACTCGGGGCCGAGTTTCAGAAAGAACAGGAAAATGGCGCTAGGCCAGACCTGGATGAAAAGCCGGGCCAGCGAGAAACGTAAGTGCCAGTAAATGTCGTACGGAGTGATGAGATAGATGAAGAAATAGCCTGAGAGAGTAAGCCCGAGCGCCAATGCCGAGGCCTGCAACCGGGGGTTCGCCCGGCTGCGCGTTTTTGCTCCAAAGATGAAATAGAGAAAGACCATCAGCAACGGAATCGGAAGCACAAGCCAATTCCCGAAGCGAAGGAACTCCTTGCCATACCATCGCAGCACGGCCCAGTAACGCATAGGATCCGCCAACTTCTGGAGCATGGTTGGGGCGTCGGAGAACAGATCGCCGGGGGGAGCAATGAAGCGTTTGAAGAACCCGACCATGCAAAGCACTGGAATGAGGGTGAACAGCAGCCATACGCTCGAGAATCGGCCAACCGGGTCGCCATTATTTGAAGATACTGGATGTCGAGTTCTTGCCACCAATCTGCTCACCAGCAATGCGCAGACGAAAAGAATACCTTCGTTCTTGGTCCAAGCACCCAAGCCGGCAGCGAGGCCGGCGAGGGCCATCATGCCTGGACTATCCTGGAGATGCAAAAACACGAGCGTCGCGAGGATAAAGAACGAAAGCGGGACGTCTGCGTACTGCCAGGTTCCGAGTTCGATGAAGAACGGGGATGACAACAGGGCCAGCCCTCCGAGCAGAGCAGAAGTGCGGCCGCTGAGAATGTCCAGGGCGGAGGACAGCAAGCCCGCCGTAATGAAGGTGAAAATCAGACCGATCACCGCCGAAACTGCAGGCGTCTCGTGACCCAGGACTGTCCAGAAGTGCGCCACCGTAGCCGGAAGCAGGAGCGGATAGTCGGGGTGCGACCAAGGAATCAGTGGACTGAACCCATCCTGCCAGTGGACTCCCCCCCGATATAGAAAGCGCGCGTGAAGATTCCAGATGGCAAACGAATCCCAGCCGCTGCCGTAGGGGTGTCCTAGAGCACGAATGATTGCCGAGCAGAGTGCTGCGCCCAGTGCGGCCAGAAACGCCACGGATAACCATCTGGGCGCGGATTCTTGCTGGTGGTGGTTCGAGCCCGTGACGGTGATTGTGCTGCGATTACGAACCAGCAGGTAGGCCCCCAGCAGAATGGCAAAGACCGCAAGGTCAATCCGCCAGAGCCACACAAAGCCCGACACTCGTGCCAGAAAATAGGTGACCGAAAATGCGGCGAGTCCGAATCCGGCAGAAAGACAGGCACGCAGCAGAAGGCTCGAGGCATCCCCAAAGCCGCGCCCGAGCCCTAGAGAAACGACCAGGAGCCCGGTGGCCAGGCAAAGGATTGCCGCTGAGGCGATCGCCATCTAGGGAGCGTCCTCATTCGCCAGCAGCAACACGCCGTCGCCGAAGTCCCTGACCAGTTTGAGATTCTCCGGTAATGCTGCCGCTCGCACATTAGGAAAGTTCCCGATCACGATGGCATGCCGGGCTGAGTGATCGACTACCAGAGGAGCGAGCGCGTACTGAACCAGGTAGTAATGACCGGGCCCGTCTTCAGAGCGGCCAATGTATCCGACCACCCCTCTGCTGGGAAGGGATTCCCGCAACTTTTCGAACCGCTGGCCGGCACGCCGCCGGGTGTCGTCATCATCCTGGTTCACTCCGGGCGTATCGACCAGCAGGCGCGCAGAGGACAACAGGCAGCCCAGGGCAAATATCCACAGTGCAACCTTCCGCGAGATCATTCGGCTCAGATGCGGCATGCCAGCAGTTCAAAACTCCGAACATTATACGGATTGCCTTCAAAGAGTCGGCTCACGTTAGAGCCCGATGCACTCTGGTGCCCGCACCTCATCAAAAGACGAACTTCACCGCAAACTGAATCTGTCTTGGCGCGTAGGCGGCGTTGGGCTTCATGAAATTTCCCGGTAGCGCATAGTATCCAGGGTAGGGAGCGATATTGGCTGTCACCGAGTTCTGCACGAATGTGCTCGCAGACGCGACCATGCCGTTGGAAGTGATGGCCAAGCGCTGGTTATCGCGATTGAACAGATTGAATGACTCGGCAACGAAGTTGAGCTTGTACTGTTCCCGGAAGCGGATGGTACGGGTGAGGCGAACGTCGGTGGTGGCGTAATCGGGCCCGGTAAATGCATTGCGAATGTATCCCGGGAGGCGGTCGTTGAGGCTGTTGCCGTCCTGGTTGGGATCGCCGGCGACGGTCGCATTGTATGGACGCCCGGTTCCGTAGTTCACCACTGCCGAGATCTTCCAGTCGTTGAAGTACCGGCCCAGGCGTTCGTGTCCCCGGTGAAAGAACCTGGGTTCGGCGGAGAAGGCCGCGACCAGGCGATGCCGCTGATCGGTGACGCTGGGGCCCCGTTCGGCGGAGGGATTGTAGGAATTCTGCACGGTGGCAGGCTGGCCCGCGACCAATGCGTCCTGGCCGTCGTCGATCGCCCGGGCATATGTGTAGGCCAGGCGAACGTAGGTTCCCCGCGCGACCCGGCGATTGAGGGAAAGGGTTGCTCCTTGGTAATTACTCGATGCGGCGCTTTGAAAGACGTTGATCGCTCCGAGTTCGGCAATCGGGCGTCCCAGCGGATTGATGCACGGAGGCCAGGGGCAGGTCAGGGAACGCGTGAACTGCCAGGTCGAGAACGAGTCCACCGTGTAATAGCCGTCACTGAAAATGGAGCCGGTGGAGTCGAACAGTGGATAGGTGAGCGCCTTCGGCTGCGGCAGATTTACATCCAGGGCGCGGATCAGGTGCAGGCCACGGACATGGAGCAGGGAAAGGGCTAGGGTGGTCCGCCTCACAACCTCTTTTTCCAGCGTGAGGCTGGATTGCTGCACCCGCGGCGTGACGAAGTTGCTCGCGAACGCCGATACCTCGTGCGTGAGCCCTTGCGTGAACCCGGCGGGAGCGGCGCAGTTTTCAGCATACAGCCCACAACGCACCAGCGGATTCGGATAGGCGGGGAAGACCTGGCGGTCGTAATAGTTGTTGTTGTTCAGGAAAAGGTGCGCGTTGCTGATTCCGTTTTCCGTCTGGATTACGGAATTGTAAATCTGGGGAATGCGTACGAAGAATATGCCGTAGCCGGCGCGCACGACCAGCGGCCGCCGGTTGCCCAGCGAGTACGCGAGCCCCGCGCGTGGGGCGAAGTTATAAGTCTGGAACGGGACCTTGCCCGCGGGGGGAAACAGCGGATTCGACAGCAGGCCTTTCGTCCTGAAGGTTTGCAGGTCCCAGCGGATTCCCAGGTTGAGTGCCAGATGGTCGCCGGCGCGGATCGTGTCCTGGGCGAAGGCGGCGTACTCGTTGGTGTCCGGATGGGACGTGGCGCTGCCGAAATTCTGTAAATAGTAGTGAGGAACCTGGTGGGCATAGGCGCGCAGCGGTGTGAGTTGAAGTCCTGCCTGCTGCGGCTGGAACGTAAACGGGTTGACCTTGATGGGATAGAAAAGGTACTCGCCGCTCTGCTGGCTGGGAAAGAAATCGTAAATCTTGGTCAGCAACACGTCGCCGCCGAACTTCCACGCGTGGCGCGGACCTTCTCCGCTGATCGTATCCGCCAGGTGTACGCGGTACTCGCGGTTTTGGCGCGGCAGAATGTTGGAGCGTCCTATGCCGTTGAGAATCGTCGGTATCTTCACCAGAACGTCGCTGCTGTTGCTGTAGGAGCGCTGCAGGTCGCGCGAGAACTGGGCGCGCAGATGGCTCAGCCAGCGCATGGACAGGCCGCTGGTGAGGGACAGGTTCGCGGTTTCTGTCGAGACCAGTTCCTGGCCATTATTGCTGATGGAGTCGTAAATCACGGGACTGGCAGGATCGAGGAATACATTGTTGGATCCCCAGTAGCGGCTGGTGTTGACGCGCAGTCCAAGTTGATGGCGCGGCGAGAGGTTTATGTCAAGCTTGGCATAAGCCGAATTGCCGATCTGCGCGGAGGCGTATTCTCCCGCCAGGGAACTCAGTTGTGCCGCCGCTCCGAAGACCAGCGCCTGGTCGGTCGGTTCGAAGTCTCCCGGGACGGCCGGAGTGCCGGGCTGCGGAATGACTTGTGAGCTGCCGTCCAGAAATTCGACGACGTTGGGAACACGGAAAATATGCTGGTCAAATCCGGTGAAGAAGAAAATCTTATTGCGCTTGATCGGACCGCCGATGGTGCCTCCAACCTGCTGTTGCCGGTTTCGCGGCTTGAAAGCGAGAAACGGATTCGACGCGCCAAAAGAACTGTCGCGCAAGTAATAAAACACCGTTCCATGGACGTGATTCGATCCCGATTTGGTCACCACATTGACCACCGCCCCGCCGGAACGGCCCTGCTCCGCTCCATAGGCATTGGAGGACACGCGAAATTCCTGCACCACTTCGGTGGAGAAGTTGTAGGGAGTGCGGTAACGGCCGCGCGCCTGGGCGAAGAAGGCATTATTGTAATCACCGCCATCCACCAGGAAGGTGTTCTGAAAACCGCGGATGCCTCCGAAGGAGAGATCGCCATTGGTGGCTGATGTCAGGCTGCGCGGATCCTGGGTCACGCCCGGGGAAAACAGGGCCAGATCGGAGAAGCGGCGGCCGTTCAGGGGAAAGTCATTCACCGCACGCTCGTCGAGTAAGGTGGAAACCGCGCTGGGCTTGGTCTCGACCAGCAACGGGGCAGCGGAGACGGTGAGTGTTTCCTGCGCGCCGGCGACTTTGAGGTGGAATTCGAGTTCTGATGTGCCGCCTACATCCACGTGCAGCGGGGGCGTGACTGCCGGAGACATGCCTCGGGCTTCCACTCGCGCCGAGTAGTCCCCGGGCGGCAGCAGTTCGAGCGCAAAACGTCCTTCCGCGTCGCTGTTGGCGCTGTGTCGTGCGGCCGTGGCGCTGTTTACGATCACGACGGAGGCTTCCGCCTCCCGGCCCCCGGCAGGATCAAAGATAGTTCCGCGGATGGCACCCGTCGCAGAATCCTGCCCTCGGAGCGGACCCGGCATCACGATGAACATGAGAAGAATCGGAAGGCGTACCGCGCGTGTCGCAAGCATAGCTTTCCTCCGGAGCACATTCTCTCGGAGGGCGTTTCGACACGCGTTAACCGGACGCGAGGCGAGTGACTCCACGGGCAGTTTGCAGGACCGCCTCCTTGCGGTCCGGCCCAACAAACTGCTCCGTGTAAGCGGAGAAACTCACCGCCTGTATAACACTGGGGGAAGCAGCGGGTCTGTGATCCGCTACAAATTCCTGCGAATTGTTCCCGGAGTGGGAATGACGGAAAAGGCAGCGGCGTGCGTTGGACGAACCCCCTCACGGGCTGCCCTTACGCGGAATCGCGCGCTCGTGTTATGTTCAACTTCTTCCGGAAACAGCATGATTCGAGCGTATAAGGGCATCAGGCCCACCATTCCTTCTACTTGCTTTGTCGACGACTCGGCACAAGTCATCGGCGACGTTGTGCTCGGCGAGAACGCCTCGGTGTGGATGAATGCCGTGCTGCGCGGGGACGTTCACGAGATTCGTATCGGCGCCTGCTCCAACGTACAGGACAACAGCGTGCTGCACGGCATGAAGCAGCAGTGGGGCGTGTACTTGGGAGAGTACGTGACCGTGGGACATTCGGTCACGCTGCATGGCTGCGTGATCGGGGACCGGTGCCTGATCGGCATGGGCTCCATCATTTTGAATGGCGCCCGGATCGGGGCAGGATCGATTATCGCCGCCGGAACTCTAATACCTGAGAAGACGGTGGTGGAACCAGGCTCGTTGTGGATGGGTTCGCCCGGAAAATTCCGCCGCAAGCTGGCCGGGCACGAGGACGAGATGATCATGCGATATGCGCAGAATTATCTCGGGTATAAGAATGACTATTTGAAAGAGCCGGGAGTCAGTTCTCTGTGACCGGATCCTGGGCTCATGACCGGGCCCGGCTGAAAAAGGCAAATATTTGGCTTAAACAGACAAAAATTGGCTATAAAGCCTGAAACCTGGCACCAAGCGGAACCGGGTTTAACAGCCAAGACTGGCGTCATTACCAGAATCTGGGCTCGTATGAAGTTTGGGAAGGGCACGGCTTTAGCCGTGCCGCCCGAGGCACTAACGAGGCCGGGCTTTAGCCCCTGAGGGAACGCGCTTTCGTTCACCTCACTGTGAAATCATTTTTCAAGGTCTGGCAGTAAAACCTGGGAGCGGAATGATCAAGGCAGTTCGAGGAACTCGGGATCTGTTGCCGCCGGAGACGGCGCTCTGGAATTTTGTGGAATCGGCGGTGCGCGACGTGTTCCGCGCCTACACTTTCCAGGAAATTCGCACCCCCGTATTTGAGGCGACCGAATTGTTCGCTCGCGGAGTCGGGGAAGACACCGATATCGTGACCAAGGAAATGTACACCTGGCAGGATCATCCCCGGGCCGCCAGCGAGAAAGGGCAGTCCCTGACATTGCGTCCTGAGAACACGGCGGGAGTCGTGCGCGCCTACATCGAACACAAGCTCTGGGATCGCGGGCTGAACAAGCTTTACTACATCGGGCCGCAATTCCGTCGCGAGCGCCCGCAGAAAGGACGCTACCGGCAGTTCTATCAGATCGGCGCCGAAGTCATTGGCCCGCCCAGCGCGGGCAGCGAGTCGCCCGCGCGCGATGCTGAAGTGCTCGAAATGCTCGCCACTCTGCTCGATCGACTCGGAATCATCAATTGGAACCTGCAGCTCAATTCGGTGGGATGTCCCAATGACCGGACCGCGTTCAATGAGGCGCTCCGCAAGGCCCTGGAGCCGGTCAAAGACAAGATGTGCAGCGATTGCCGGCGGCGAGCGGTCACGAACCCGCTGCGCGTTTTTGACTGCAAGGTTCCGGAAGATCAGCCCATTATCGAAAAGTTGCCCCGCATCAGCCAGTTCCTGGACGAAGGTTGCCGGCAGCACTTTGAAGCGGTGCAGGCGATCCTGACCGAGGTGGGCGTGCCATTCACGCTCAACGATCGCCTGGTCCGGGGACTCGACTATTACACCCGCACCGCCTTCGAATTCACCCATGGCGCCCTGGGCGCGCAGAATGCAATTCTTGGCGGCGGCCGTTATGACGGCCTCTCCGAAGCTCTGGGCGGACCGGCTGCTCCTGGCATCGGCTTTGCCATCGGCGAGGACCGGCTCGTCATGTCGCTGCAGGAGAAATCTGCCGCGGAAAGCGTGCTGCGCAAGCCGGATGCCTACATCGCTCCCATGGCGGGCATGAACGCGGACGCAGCGCGCCTGGCGCGGGAGTTGCGGAGGCTTGATCTGGTCATTGAACTTGGGGACGACGGCTTTCGCCTGAAGAAGTCTTTCGAAGCCGCCTCCCGCGCCGGGGCGAAATTCATCCTGATCGTGGGCGAGAACGAGGTCAGAGCCGAAGCCTTCGCGCTCAAGAACCTCGCCACCGGCGAGCAGGTATCGGTTCCTCGCGCGGAACTGGCGCAAAGAATTCGGGGAGAGTAACCTCTCCTCGGGGCGAAATCATTCTCGCACTCACCGAACATCATGGAGGGGTTATGAGATCGAGTCTCGTAGCCGTTTGCATCCTGCTGTGCTGCACGTTTGCCTTGGCCCGCGGTGGACAATCCAATGCACCCCCGCCCGGCCCCTTGGAGCAGACTCTCATGGACTCCGAGAAGAGTTTTATCGCGGCGGCAAAGAAGGGGGATCACGCCTTCTTCCAGCGCACCCTCACCGACGACTTCTCCTTCGTGGCTTTCGATGGCCAGCTCTATTCGCGCCAGGAGATGCTCGATCAATTCGGCGAAGGCGGCTTCGATATCCTGCCCTACGAAATGAAAGTGGTCCAGGCTGGACCCGATACTGCGATCGTCACGTATAACGTTGTCCTGCGCGTTCCCGCGGCCGAGGATCAGGGGCCTCCGCCGCGCTATCAACACTTCAGCACGGTCTGGGTCAAACAGGGAGACGCCTGGAAAATGAAGTTTCAGCAGATGACGGCCTCGCACTGGGGAGACTGGTAGGCCCTCAGACCAAACTCATGCGTTTGATCGACCGCGCTCTGCAGGACAATCTTTGGCGGCTAGCCTCTTTCGCTGGAAGTTATGACACGTCACCCAAGGAGCATAACCTTGAAATTGCGAATCTTCCTGATCCCATGGCTCTTCCTTATTGCGGCGTCGGCGGCCGCGCAAATGAACGTTCCCCCTGGACCAGAGGTGAAGAAGCTGGATTATTTCGTCGGGAGCTGGACCTCCGAAGGAACCGTCGCCCAGGGGCCCTGGGGCATGGGAGGGAAGTTCAGCGCAACGGCGACGAATGAGTGGATGGCGGGCAATTTCTTTCTGCAGGGCCATTCGGACTTCAAGATGCCTCCCGAAGTTGGGGGAGACGGGAAGGCAATCTCCTTCATCGGGTATGACACCGACCAGAACCGCTACACTTTCGATGAGTTCAACAGCCAGGGGCATCGCGAAAGCTCGAAGGGCACACTCATCGGCGATACCTGGACCTGGAACAGTTCAGCAACTTACAGCGGGCAGGACGTGGAGCAGAAAATGACCATGAAAGTTCTTTCGCCTGCCAGCTACAGCTTCAAATTTGAAGTCTCCCTGGACGGAGGCAAGAGTTGGATGACGTTCATGGAGGGTAAGGCGACTAAGAAGTGAGGCCAGTTACGCCTGCGAATAGCTTCAGCGCCGCAAACGCTGAAGCTTTTTTGTTTTCCGCATAATAGAATGGCTCGCAATGGTGAAATGATGAATAGGAATAAGACCCGCAGTGCGCTTTTATTGATCTGCGTGCTCGGAGTTACCATCGCTTGCAGTGCTCAAGCCGCTCCGTCCCAGGACCAGGCTCCCCCGGCCCATGATCAAGCAGGGAACGCCGGGCACGCGTACTCGGGCATGTATTCCTTCCTGAAAGATGGTGAATTCGTGCAAATCACGGTCGAGGACGAGGGTCGTGTCACCGGGTTCATCTCACGATACGGAAGCGGCGAGAGCGATAAAGGGGCCTTTCTGGATCAGTTTTTCAAGACTGGAAAACTTGAGGGCAATAATTTGAGTTTCTCCACGGCGACCGTGCACGGCGTCTCCTTCGACTTCAAAGGCTCGGTGGGCCGGGGCGAAGGGAAGAATCCGGGAGAGGAATCTTACTTCGTCATTAAGGGCACCCTTACCGAAAATTCCAGCGATGTGAACAACAAGGTCACATCGCACTCGCGCGAAGTCGTGTTCAAGAGCTTTCCGCAGAACTCGGTGCCTCCTGCTGCGACCAGGAAATAGCCCCGACGGTTGCGCATTTCATTTGACGGGATATCGGAAAGACCCGAGCTGTGCTCGGCTCAGTCTCCGGAACGGAGTGGGGTCAGGCTCAGCCGGCTGGGGACCTTCTTGCGCGCGCCCTCCTGGCCGTAGATGAGATCGGCGCTCCCGTCCGAGTTGGAGGACGCTTCTGCCAGCGCAGCGGCCAAGCCCCGGAAAGAGCGGCTGATCTCCGGCCCTTCCTGCAATACCACGGGCGTTCCGTGATCGATCGCAGGCGACACGACGTGGAAGGCGTTCGGAACTTTCCAGAGAACTTTGCAGTTCGTGACTTGCTGGACGTCTTCGTCGCCGAAGCCGGGAATTTTCTTGTACCGGTTCAGGATCATCCGTACCCGGTCTCGTCCGCTTCCCTCTTCGAGAAATGCGTGAATGCGGCTGGCGCACCAAAGCGAGACTACGTCGGTCTGCGCCACCACCAGTACGGCGTTGGAAAGGTCGGAGAGCAGCCGGGTGGTCGCGTCCAGGCGGCTCGAGGCATCGACGATCACGAACCGGTAGTGATTGACCAGCAGATCAAACAGCCGCGCCAGTTCTGCCGGCGTGGGTTCGCTTGGGTAAGGTTGCTGCGGTCCGGCGAGCAGGTGGAGCCCTTGCTCGGTCGTGGTCATCAGGCCGTCCAGCAGGGAACCGTCCAGGCGATGCAGGTTCTGCAGCGCATCGGACACCCCGAACGGGGGCCGAACATTGAGGTGAAGCGCCGCGTGGCCAATGGGAGCAAAATCCAGCAGAACGACATCGCCGTGACTCTTCTGCAGGGCCATCGCCGTATTGACCGCCGCGGTGGTGCACCCCGCGCCTCCCTTGGCGCTGAGAAACGTGAAAACTCGCGCTTTCCCGGCGCCGCCCATGGCTCGGGTGCGGGACGAACTGAACCGGGTCAGCGCTTCCAGCAGAACCTCGTGGCCGGCGGACCGGTCCAGGTATTCACCCGCGCCGTTGCGCATGCTGGCCACGATGGTGGCGGGCTGACTCATTTCCCCGTTGGCGAAGATGGCAATCTGCTGGGTGGTGGTGCGAATCAGTTCGATCGCGCGGATGGCGCGCTGGGCCTCCTGGGCAGGGACATCGACAATCACCACTTCCGCGCGCGATTCCTGAAGCTGCCGCAGGATGGTGTCGGTCGGAGCAACTGGAAACCCAATATGGCTGAAGACTTCATTCCCCAGGCGGGTCGCTTGCAAGCGATTCTGCAGTGCCGTCAGGTGTTCCCGGTCTTCGGACAGCAGGGCTACTGCAATCCCATGCATGGCGCGGTTCTCGCTGTTTTCTCTCGGTGTTTGCATGTTAAGAAGAGAGAGTACCTCCCGCCAAGTGACCTAGGTAATTACGCAGACGTCCGCCGAATCGGCTTCTGCGCGGAGAGCCGCAGATTCGTACGTGCGCGGTGAACGGCTGGTTGGAGTTGGACAACGTAGAACGCCCGGAGGCCGCTGCCTCGTTAGACGCAATTGTAAGCCAGGATTCCATTGTTGAAAAGCAGCTTTCGCAATCAGGCCGAAAATGGCCTGGAATGGCCTCTGCACTCGGTTTATCGAGGCTAATCTGCCCCGGAAGCGCCTGCTCGGGCTGTTCTACACTGGAGAGGTTGTACTACCTTCGTGTACTCATGGGCGCGATCAAGATCATTGGCGCGGGGCTGGCCGGAACAGAAGCAGCCTGGCAGTGTGCCCGGCGCGGCTTGGATGTCGAACTGTTTGAGATGCGCCCGGTGCGTTCCACGCCGGCACATCAGACCGCCGATTTCGCCGAGTTGGTGTGCTCCAATTCCCTGAAATCGGACAGCGAGAATACCGCGCCCTGGCTGTTGAAGGAAGAGATGCGCCGCGCCGGGTCCCTGCTGCTCTCCATTGCCCGCGAGTGCGCCGTTCCTGCCGGACACGCGCTGGCCGTGGACCGGGTGACGTTCGCCGCCCGGGTCACCGAAGAGATCTCGCGTGAAACTCGCATCGCGGTGCAGCGTCAGGAAGTTACCCGCGTCGAGGAGTCCGGCGCAATTACCGTGATTGCCACTGGACCCCTGACCTCCCACGCGCTCGCGTCGGAGATCGCGCGCCTGGCTGCCAGTACCGAGCCGCAAGCGGATCTGTCCGGAGCGCCACCTGCGCATGATTCGCACCTGTATTTCTACGATTCCATAAGCCCGATCGTTGAGGCCGATTCGATCGATATGTCCCGGGTCTACATGGCGGCCCGATATGACAAGGGCTCGGCTGACTACATCAATTGTCCAATGACGGAACAGGAGTACGGGCGCTTCTACGATGCTCTGTTGGCGGCGCAGTCGGTCGAGGAGCGGGATTGGGAGAATTTGAATTATTTCGAAAGTTGCCTGCCCATTGAAGAGATAGCCCGCCGCGGCCGCGACACGCTGCGCTTTGGGCCCATGAAGCCGGTGGGATTACGCGATCCGCGAACCGGCAAGACACCCTACGCCGTAGTGCAGTTGCGCCAGGAGAACCTGCGGGCCGACTCCTACAACCTGGTGGGATTTCAAAATCATTTGAAGTTCGGGGAACAGGCCAGGGTGCTCCGGCTGATTCCCGGGCTGGAGAATGCGCGGTTTCTGCGTTACGGGCAAATTCACCGCAACACCTACATCAACGCGCCCAGCTTGTTGCAGCCGACGCTGCAGATGAAAGCCCATCCCAATGTGCTGTTTGCGGGACAGATTTGCGGAGTCGAGGGCTATGTGGAGTCGATCGCCACTGGATTGATTGCGGGCATGAACGCCGCCGCCCTCGCCCGGGGCACGCGCTTGATCCAGGCCCCGCGCGCCTCCGCGTTCGGATCATTGACCCATTACGTGACCCACGCCGACCCTAGGAACTTCCAGCCTGCGAATATCACCTTTGATCTCTTGCCGCCGCTGGAGCGGAGGGTCCGGGACCGCAAGGAACGCCATCGCCTGCAGTGCGAGGTTGCTCTCAAGGAGTTTGACAGTTGGCTCCAGCCAGTTGAGCAGAGAATGCCCGCGTAGGGACAGCCCTTGGGTTGTCCGGAGAAGTGAGGTGGGCCGCTGCCAATCCCCAGTGCCGAGTGGCCGAATCCAGGCAAGGGAGTGGGCTAGACGGGTTCCTTCCTGCGAGATTTCTGCAACTAAAACCTCGCGCAATCCGTATCTTTTACCAGGGCGCCGGGGGGATGACTTTCCCCGCAAGCGCGCGTCCAACATTTTGCAATGACTCTGCGCGACCTATTTCTCGATGTGATCCGGACGCTCTGGTCTCACAAACTGCGCGCCTTTCTGACCATGTTCGGCATAGCCTGGGGCATCGTCTCCATCGTGCTGATGGTTGCTGCCGGAGAAGGTTTGCGCAAGGGACAGGCCGAGCAGGCGCGGAATCTGGGCAAGGATGTGATGATCGTGTTCCACGGCCGCACCAGCCTGCAGGCCGGCGGCACGCACGCCGGCCGGGTCGTGCGCTGGGAAGAACAGGACATTCCTGTCGTTCAGGCCGAATCGCCGGATTGCGAATACGCGATCCCTGAGCTTGAGCAGGACACCATCCGTACTCATTCCAATTTCAACAGCGGGGCTTTTACCGTTACCGGGTCGTACCCACCCTTCGGCTACATTCGCACCCTCGACGTGGGAGTCGGCCGTTTTTACGATTGGAATGACATGCGCGAAGGCCGGCGCGTTGCATTTCTCGGATCCGATGCGGCCAAGCAGTTGTTTCCCGGCCGCAACGCGGTGGGAGAGACGATTTATCTCAACGACTTTCCCTTTACCGTGATCGGAGTCATGGCCAAGAAAAAGCAGGACTCCAGCTACGACGGCTGGGACGTCAACAAAGTCTTTTTACCCTTCTCCGCCATGCGCCGCGATTTTCCTGACAAGCCTCCTGGGACGAATAGCACCTTTGATCAATTGCTGGTCACGCCGAAGTCAGTCGACCAGCACGAAGCCTGCAAGCGCGAAGTGCGGGCTGCTCTGGCCCGCATGCATCGCTACGACCCCAACGACAAGGAAGCATGTCCCATCTGGGATACGGTGAAGGAGGCGCAGGCTTTCAAGACGATGACCGACGGAATGAAGTTTTTCCTGGGGGCGGTCGGCATTGTGACCTTGCTGCTGGGCGGCATCGGCGTGATGAACGTGATGCTGGTGGCGGTGCGCGAGCGCACCCGCGAGATCGGCGTGCGCAAGGCGATCGGTGCGCCCGCGGCCACCATTCTCCGGCAGTTCTTTATCGAGGCGTTGATCATCGCTCTGCTGAGTGGAGCCGTCGGGTTGGGCATCGCTTTCGGCTTCTGCGCCCTGGTGAATATGCTGCCCATGCCCGACTTTTTCGCCGGGCTGGTCCCGAGTTGGAGTTCGGGACTGACCGCTGCCGGCCTGCTCGGAGCCATCGCGGTAGGTGCGGCCCTCTACCCCGCGCGGCGTGCGGCATCCATTGACCCCATTGAGGCATTGCGCTACGAAGCAGGTGGGTAAGCTTTGAAGTTTCGAGTTTCAAGTTTCAGGTTTCAAAAATCATGCCGCCTGGCCGCTCTGATTCTAAAACCCTAAACTCGAAACCCGAAAATCGAAGAGCTGAGACTCGAAACTAGAAACCCGATGTTGATCGAAATCATCCTCGAAGCCTGGGTCGCGCTGAAACGCAATCTTACGCGCAGCCTGCTCACCATGCTCGGGATCGTCTGGGGAATTGCCACGGTCACGCTTTTAATCGCCTATGGCAGCAGCTTCCGCAGCGTTCTGGTCCACGGCTTTGACGCCTTCGGCAAAAGCGTGGTTATTTGCTGGCCGCAGCAGACCAGCGAGCAACCCGGAGGCCAGCGCGCGGGCAAGAAAGTTGTTCTCGAGAAAGCCGATTTGGATATGGTCAAAGCCACCGCTCCGCTGGTCAAGCATGTGTGCCTGGAAACCGTGCGGCGGCCGGGAATCGCCTATGGCGACCGCATGGTGGGCACCGCGCCGGTTCGCGGCGTCTGTCCCGAATACGGCGAGATGCGCAATGAAGTGCCGTCGGAAGGTCGGTGGATCAATGCCGAGGATGAACTCGAGCGCCGGCGCGTCATCTTTCTCGGGGGACGGCTCAAAGAGCAGCTTTTCAGCGGCCGCCCCGCGGTCGGCGAGACAGTGCAAGTTTCCGGCGTGCGCTTCACCGTGATCGGAGTGATGGCCCGCAAAATTCAACTCAGCAACTATTTTTCCAGCGATGACGAATCCTCCTGGATCCCCTACTCGACCGCCGGAGATCTGTGGAACACGCGCTACGCTGCGGTGATGGTCTTCCAGCCCATCGCTCCGCAGTTCGAAAAGAAGGCCATGGCGCAGGTGCTGGCCGCGGTTGCCAGCCGCCAGAATTTTTCTCCCACCGATCCCAAAGCATTTCAGATGTTTGGCCGCGATGAGTTTCGCCCCATCATTGATGCCCTGACCATCGGCCTGCAGGTCTTGCTCACCTTTATCGGGACCCTGACCCTTGGCATTGGAGGCGTCGGGGTGATGAACATCATGCTGGTTTCGGTGGACGAGCGTATTCGGGAGATCGGCCTGCGCCGCGCACTGGGCGCCCGCAAGCGCCACATCAAACTGCAATTCCTGGCAGAGACGCTCCTGATCATGCTCCTTGGCGGTGCGATTGGGGTGCTTCTCTCTTATTTCATTGCCTGGGCGGTAGGCACCCTGCCAATGATGGGACCGTTGTTTGAGGATGACTCCGGGCAAGGCGACATCCACTTGCGGATTTCCATGATGACCGTTCTGCTTTCCAGCGCTGTTTTGCTGGTCGTAGGCATCCTCAGCGGATTAGTCCCAGCCATGCGAGCCTCGAAACTGGACCCGGTAGAAGCCCTCCGCTATGAATAGAAATCCCGATGGTGCCCCCTTTCTCGCGTTTTTTGCGAGAGGGTGGGGATTTTGAATTCCCGGCCAGAATTCCTGGCAGAAATCTATTTGCCCCAAGCAGGGCCAAGCAGTACCTTGCTTGTGAAGAGTGATTAGCGAGGTGTCTCCTTTGCCTATCTCCGCCGTCGACACGATCTCGCTGGCGTTCCAGCATACCAAGCGTCAACTCGCGCAGCCATTTCGCTTCGCGCAATGGGTCAAGTTGGCATTCGTTGGTTTTCTGGCCGGCGAATTGGGAGGAAGCTTTAATCTTCCTTCTTCCTTCAAGAGCCCTAATCAGACGCCTGGGCCCGGCTTTCCCAAGATCGATCCGGCTATCCTTGGAGCGCTGATCGCCGTCCTCGTGATCACCGGGCTCGTCCTTTTTGTGGTGTTCACATATATCAGCAGCGTCATGCGCTTCGTACTCTTCGATAGCGTGCTTACGCGCGAGTGCCGCATCCGCGCCGGCTGGAGCCGAAGGCAAGACGCCGGATGGAAACTTTTCCTGTGGCACTTGGGTTTCACGTTTCTCATATTTGCGGTTATGGTCATCCTCATCGGCATACCCGCGTTGTTTGCCTTTGCCAATGGGTGGTTCAGGGCTCCGAAACAGCATGTTGCGGGCCTGGTTCTCACCGGGATTGTGGTTCTCGGTTTGTTCCTGGTTTGTATATTCGCGATCGCCGTCGTACACGTTTTTACCAAGGATTTCGTGGTGCCTCAGATGGCGCTCGAAGGTATCGGCGCGATTGAAGGCTGGCGCCGGCTCTGGGCCATGATGCAGCAGGAAAGAAACGGCTATGCCATTTATGCCGTGATGAAGGTAGTGCTGGCGATCGGCGCCGGCATCATCGTCGGCATCGCTACCTTCATCCTGGTGATGATGCTCGTCATTCCCGCCGTGGCCACGGTGCTGGTCGCGGTCACCGCCGGAAAGACCGCCGGTCTCACCTGGAATGTTTTCACTGTCACCGCTGCCGTGGTGGTGGGCTGTATTCTGCTCGCCATTCTGATCTTCCTGGTCTCGCTTATTTCGGTTCCGGTGATCGTGTTCTTCCCCGCATATGCCATGTATTTCTTCGCGCCGCGGTACCGGCAATTGAGTCTTGCACTCTATCCCCCGCCGGCTCCGCCGTTGCCGGCGGCGGGCAACATTCCACCGCCCGAGCCGCCCCCATTCACGCCCAACCCGGCGCCCGCGGGCTAATGCCGAACGTCATCCCTGGGGAAGCCGAATGCCACCAGCCAAGTCACGGCGCAGGGGACTTCAGCTTCGGCCCCCTGCCATGCGGCCATGTGAAGCGCCGGCCGACGATGCACTTAATGATCAGGTGATCGGTGGACCTGGTCGCGCCCACGCCAACTCCGAGGTTGAACTCCCACTGCGGCCCGAAGTCGATATCGAGAGACGGGAAAAACTGCTGCCCCTGGTCTCGCAGCGCATCGAATCCACGCAGCGATCCGTATGACGCGTAATATTCCAACCCGCCCGCAATTCTCCGGGTAATGTCAAAGCTGAATTTTGCATTCGGCGAAAACACGACACCCTGGTTCACGCCGGGCCCGTGAAACGACCGTTCCAGCGTGGGATTGAATGCGAGATACCAGCGCCCAAGCTTCCTGTCCACGATCGGGCGGATTTCCCACGTCCAGGTGTCCGGCGAAAACGCAGGCCGTACATAGCCGATCTCTGTCGACAGGCTGACTCCCACCGGCCAATGCCAACCCTCGGGAACACGCACCCGCGGGCGGATGTGATCGCCCACCCATTGCCATCCGCCATCCGGCTGAATGCTGCTGAAAACGTAGAATCCGACCTCGGCCCAATCGTTGATTCCATGCGTCATCTCGAGCGTTTCATGCATGGCGTGGTTGGTGGGAAGCACTCCGTCCAAGACCGTTTTGCTGCCCTTGACGGTGAAGTTGGAGTGGATTTCCACCATGGTGGAATGCGGCGCCATCGTCTCGGAGCCGTAAACCTGGATTTCGTAATTGTCCTGCGCGTGGGACCGCAAGACCAGAAACACAACCGCAAGCGCGATCCGCATCCAAGAATGAATTGTCATGAGTCCTGAGCAGGCACCGGGACACGCCGGCCGTGGCCAGGCGTCCCCCCATGATGCAGGTTTCGTCGCGTGCGAGGCAAATCCGGTCGATCTCAAAGAATTTCAGCCTGCGAATGACGCTGGCTGACGCTGCTTTGTCTGGCGTGGCGCGCGAAACCAGTTGTGTAGGAGCAGCCCCGGGCCGATCTCTCAGGAATTTCTCGCCCGGTTCTTGATCCAGATCGGCGTCCCCACAAATCCGAAGGCGGCGCGAATCTGGTTTTCCAGAAAGCGCTGGTAGGAAAAGTGCAACTGGACCGCCCGGTTGGTGAACAGTACGAACGTAGGCGGCGCCACCGATGCCTGCGTCATGTAGAAAATCTTGACCCGCTGGCGCACGGGCACCGAGGCGCGCTCGAAATCTACATGCTCCAGAAAACGATTCATTTCGGATGTGCCGATGCGTTTCCTGCGCTCCGTGGCAACTTGTTCGAGCAAGGGGAAGATCTTCTCGGTTCCTGCGCCCGTCTGGGCCGAGATGAAAACCATCGGCGCATAGTTCAAAAACTTGAGTTCGTATCGCAGCCGCTCTTCGTAAGCAGCGCGGTCTCCCGGGCGCTTGCTCGCCCGCATGCGATCCGCTTTCGTAGGACGCCCGGATTTCTTCTGGCCGCTGATCATCAGGTCCCACTTGTTGACCACGATGATGGTCGACCGGCCGCTCTCATGCGCATATCCCGCGATCGACGCATCGAGCTGGCTGACGCCCTCGGTCGCATCGATCACCAGCAACGCGATATCAGCCCCTTCCAGATGCTTGCGCGCCATCACCACGGAGAGCTTTTCCGCCATCAGGTGAGTCTTGCCCTTACGCCGGATCCCGGCCGTATCGATGAAGCGAAACTGCCGCCCATTGCGCTCCACAACTTCATCCACTGCGTCACGCGTAGTCCCGGGGATCGGAGAAACAATGGCGCGATCGGAGGAAGTCAGCCGATTCAGAAGAGTGGACTTGCCCACGTTAGGATGCCCGATGATCGCAACTTTCACCTCATGCGGTGGCTGCTCCTCAGCGGCCGAGTCAGAGCTTTGCTCTGTGACCCCTGCCGGGAGAGATTCTGGAATCTCGGCCACCACGGCATCGAGCAGATCGTCGATCCCGCGCGCATGCTCCGCTGAAACCGGGAACATCCGTTCCACCCCGAGGCGGTGGAAGTCCGACATGAGTGCCGACTGCTTCTCGGAATCGATCTTGTTGACCGCGACGAATAGCGGCCGGTTCGCCTTGCGCAGCTGCCGGACAAGTTCCAGGTCAGGGCCCGCCAGTTCGCTCCGCCCGTCCACTACCATGATGATGGCGGAAGCCTCCTCCAGTGCCACCCGCGCCTGCCGGTAAATTTCGGCGGGAATAAAGTCCTTTTCTTCCGGCAGAATACCGCCCGTGTCGACAACCCGCAGCCGCCGCCCGTTCCACTCCGCATCGCCATAAAGCCGGTCGCGCGTGATGCCGGGTTCATCGCCCACGATGGCCCGCCGCGATCCCACGATGCGGTTAAACAAGGTGGACTTACCGACATTCGGCCGGCCCACGATGGCAATCGTAGCTACGGCCGAAGTGCTAGTCCGGCTCGAATTGTAGGCAGGTTGCGCCAAGATTAGCGATACTCATGTGGGGACAGCCGCCCTCGGATGTCCGTCGGCTCGAAGGCCCGACTCCGGCACGATGCGAAGAACCCGGAATCGCTATTATAGAGACTCCGTGGCCTCCAGTTCCCAGCCCGTGTCCTCGACCCATCCCGCGCCGGGAGCCAGAGATGCCTCGCTTTATCAATTCTTCGCGCCAGGGGGCGTGCTTTCCCGTACCCATCCCGCCTACGAATTCCGTCGTGGCCAATTGCAGATGGCGCAGGCGGTCGAGCAGGCGCTGGAAGAGAAGCGACACCTGATCGTCGAAGCCGGCACCGGAACCGGCAAAACGCTGGCCTATCTGCTACCCGTGATCCGTTCCGGTAAGCGCGTAATCATCTCCACCGGGACAAAGAATCTGCAAGAGCAGCTCTTCTACAAGGACGTCCCCTTCCTGGAGCAAGCCCTCTCCCCAGTCCACGTAGGGACAGCTGCGGGCGCCGTCGAGCCCGCAAAACTCTCCGTCTGCTACATGAAAGGCCGCAACAACTATCTCTGCCGGAAAAAGCTCTACGACCTGACCGATCAGCCGGTCCTCAGCGGCCTGGAGGAGATCGAACAATACCGAGCCATCTCCGTATGGGAAAAGAACACCTCCACTGGCGATCGCGCCGAACTCGCCCAACTCCCGGAAGCCAGCCAGCTCTGGCACAAACTCGACGCTCGCGCCGACGCCTGCATCGGCCAGAAATGCAGCGAGTGGGAGCGCTGTTTCATCACCGAAATGCGCCGCCGGGCCATGGAGAGCGACATCATCATCGTCAACCATCACCTCTTCTTTGCCGATCTCGCCATCAAGCTGCAGGCCGACGGTGCCCCGGATGCCGGAATTCTTCCGGACGCCGCCGCGGTCATCTTCGACGAAGCCCACGAACTGGAGGACGTCGCGGGAAACTATTTCGGGATCTCGGTCAGCAATTTGCGCGTGGAAGAACTCGCCCGCGACGTCGAGCGCTCCATGGAAACCAACAAGATGCTCTCGGCATCGCTCTCCGGCGCGCTAGGCAGCCTGCGCGACCGCGCCCAGCTGTTCTTCTCTGTTCTCCCCGCCGGAGATGGGCGCTTCGCCTTCGAAGCTCGGCGTGAATTCCTGGAGGAAAACGGGGATGAATTCATCGCCTTCAACCATGCCCTGACCCGGCTGGCGGGTGAACTCGAAGCCCTCGCGCAAAAGCCGGAGGAGGTCTTCAACTTCGTGCGCCGCGCCCAGGAGATTCAGGCGCAACTCGCTTACGCCATGGAATCCCAGGATCCCAACACGGTTTTCTGGATCGAGCGGCGCGGCGGTCGCGGCGGTCGCGAGCCCTACGCTCGGGAGCCGCGGAACATGGAAGGACAAAGCGTCAGCCCCGGCGAAAGCGCCGCCGCCAGCCGCTGGCCTGCAGCCCGGGAGGCTCTCCGCGGCCGCCAAAATGTATTTCTGCAGGCTACTCCCATCGACGTAGGACCCATCTTGCGCGAATGCTTGTGGTCGAAACTGGAGTGTGCCGTCTTGACCTCTGCCACCCTCGCCGTCGGCGGTGGCTTCGACTACATCCGCAAGCGCCTCGGCATGGAGCATGCCCGAGAAGCCGTTCTGCCCTCGCACTTCGATTACCAGAGCCAGTCCGTCCTCTACGTTCCGCCGGATCTGCCCGACCCGCGCACCCCCCAATTCACCGCCAAGGCCTCCGAGCGCATTCGCAAGCTGCTGGAGATCACCCGCGGTCGCGCCTTCGTTCTCTTTACCAGCTACGCTCAAATGAACGATGTCTACCACCGCCTGCTCGGAGAATTGCAGTTTCCCATGTTGCGCCAGGGCGACGCCCCCAAGAGTGCCTTGCTCGACGAGTTTCGCCTCACTCCCAATGCGGTGCTGTTCGCCACCTCATCGTTTTGGCAGGGCGTGGATGTCCAGGGAGAGCAGTTGAGCTGCGTGATCATTGACCGCCTGCCCTTCTCCGTTCCCAGCGATCCCGTGGTGGCTGCAAGGGTGAAGGCCATCGACGCTGAAGGCGGGAACGCCTTCTTCCAGTACCAGGTTCCTTCGGCCGTCATTACCTTGAAACAAGGCTTCGGGCGCCTCATCCGATCCCTGCACGATCGTGGCCTGCTGGTTCTGCTGGACAACCGCATCCTGAAAAAACAATACGGCCGCATCTTCGTGGAAAGCCTTCCCAGCTACAAAAGGACGACCGACATCCGAGTAGTGGAAAGCTTCTTCGGCGTGACCTCCTAGTTCGTCGCCGCGAAGATCATACGTACTCGCGTTCGGCCCGGCGAATCGCCTTGTACCGCGCGAACACTCTCCGTTCATCTTCCAGCTTCAACGCCGAACGGATGGTGCTTCCCCGAAAGGTGTGCGCCAGCATCTTGCGGCCATTTCTCAGG
>DASREX010000070.1:0-4397 GCA_035651855.1 Candidatus Sulfotelmatobacter sp. | reverse complement strand
CGACCAGGCATCCGCGGAGTAGCTTGCACTTCCAGTGCAAATATTCATTTGGGAATTTATTTCGGACGGCGTATGAACAAGAAACTACTGAATCGGGATAAGCGCCATGTTGCGCGGGCGAAAGAAGCGGTGAAACAGTCAGAGCCCGACGTGAGCCCGCTGGAGCAACTGGCGTCGGCGCCCGAAGCGAGCCCCGCTGTGAAGGGCCCGCGAGATCGTTGCCCACAGTACTCCACGCCGCTGTAGGGCCCTTCTCCACACGCTGCCCGCATTGCAGATGCATCGATTTTAGAAGCGCAGGCGCTTGGAATGCGATGGAGACGGCATTCAAATGGTTCCTTCAACCCTACTGGTGCGCCCTCACATTGCATCGGCAGGCGTTAGATGGCATCGGGCCAGAGGAGGGCTCCCTAATACAGAGATTTATGGCCAGACTGAGCAGTCCGGTCGACAAGGCCGAATTCGAAAACTCGTGGCACAATGATCCGACTCTAAGCGAAGAGCCAAGAGTGGAATTTTTCTTTGTTGGGCAGACGGTTTCGGCCATCGTGCATTCCGATTATGCCGGGCCATGGTCAGCGGCCAATTTCCACGAAGTCTTCCATGCAGCGATATGGAGACTCAAGCGCACCTGCAATATGCCTCGGGGGACGGCCAAAACCGGCCAATGACGGACGCCTGAAAACCGGCCAACGGAGTTAAGGCAGGGCATTGATCCCGAACGGAGGTTTATCCTCCGTCGACGTGAGCAATGTCTTGAGCGACGATAAGCGACAGCAGGTGATCGCGCTGGGGCGGCTGGGATGGCCGTTGCGGCGCATTGAAAAAGAAACCGGGATCCGCCGGGAGACGGCCGGGGCATACCTCAAGGCTGCCGGCATCTCCGTGAGGCCGCCTCGCGGATGGGGCCGCAAGCCACCGGCAAAACCGGCCAATGGAGTGTCCCCCGACTCCGTCGGGCTGCCAAAACCGGCCAACGAGGTGTCCCCCGACTCCGATTCCTCAGCGGAGCCCGTCCGTGATTTGAGCGCCAGTCAATGCGAACCGTTTCTCGATTTCATTGAACTTTCACTCTCCAAAGGACGAAACGCAAAGGCCATCTGGCAGGATTTGGTGGACGACCATGGCTTCACTGGCCGCTATGCCAGCGTCAAGCGGTTTGTCCGAAAGTTGCGCGGCGGCTCGGCCGCGGAAGCCCGCGCTGTAATCGCAACTCCGCCCGGAGAGGAGGCTCAGGTCGATTACGGCAGCGGCCCGATGGTCCGCGACGGGCACAGCGGCCGGTATCGTCGCACTCGCATGTTTGTGCTCACTCTGGGCTACAGCCGCAAAGCTGTCCGTATGCTCATTTGGCAGTCGAACACACGCACCTGGGCTGAACTGCATGAACGAGCTTTCCGGCGGTTGGGTGGGGCCCCTCGTGTGCTCGTCCTGGACAACCTCGGCGAAGGCGTTCTCCGGCCGGATATCTACGATCCGTCGACGAATCCACTGTATGCCGACCTGTTGACACATTACGGTGCGGCGGCGCTGCCTTGTCGCGTCCGGGACCCGGATCGGAAAGGAAAGGTAGAGCGCAGCGTCGGCCATGCCAAACAGACGCCACTGAAAGGTCTGCGCTTCGAGAGCCTGGAAGAAGCCCAGGCGTACCTTGACCGATGGGAAGAACGTTGGGCCGACACGCGCATTCACGGCACGACCAAGCGCCAGGTCGCAGCCATGTTCAGCGAGGAGAAGCCGGCATTGCTGCCACTCCCGCTTGAACCGTTCCACTTCTACCAGTTCGGCGAGCGGACAGTGAATCTGGATGGATGCGCCGAAGTGGACGCTGCCTACTACAGCGCGCCGCCGGGCTGGATCGGACGGCAAGTTAAGGTGCAATGGGACCAACGCACCGTGCGGCTGCTCGATCCCCGAACAGGCCAACTGCTCCGGGAGCATCTCCATCAACAACGCGGCCATCACCGCATTCAGGAGGAGGATGCGCCCGCTCACGCCCTGCCCTCCACACTGCGCTTGCTGGCCCGGTGCGAAACAGCCGGACCGCACATTGGCGCGCTCTGCCAGCGCATGTACCAGGAACAAGGCGTGGTTGCGATCCGCCGCATTCAGGGGATCCTGGCGCTGGCGAGAAAGCATGGTGCGGCCCTGGCCGATGACGGCTGCGCCGCCGCCCTGGAGAGCGGTGTTGCGTTCAACGCCTACCATTTCCTCCGCCGCTGGCTGGAACGCCGGCCACAACTTACTCTGCGCCAAGTGGACCCTATCATCCGCCAGCTCACTCTGTACCGCGATCTGATCGCCGACAAAACTCAGGAGAATCCATCATGAACGTCATCGAACTACAACGCGCTCTACGCCAGCTCCGGCTCGGTGGCATCGCCGAAGTGCTGGAAACCCGGTTGAGGCAGGCACAAGCCGAACCCATGGCCCCCATTGATCTGCTCTCGTGCCTCGTTTCCGACGAACTCACACGCCGCGCTGATCGCCTGCTGGAGCGCCGCCGGAAACAGGCACGCTTCCGCGATGGCGACAAGACGCTCGACAACTTCGATTTCACCTTCAATGCCAAGATGAATCGCAGCCTCGTCTTCGATCTCGCCACCGGCTCCTTCATCCAGCGGAGAGAAGACGCACTGTTCCTCGGGCCAGGTGGCACGGGAAAGAGCCACTTGGCCCAGGCCATCGGCCAAGCGGCCATTCAGCAAGGCTACAAGGTCCTTTACCGCGAGACCCATATTCTGCTGGAGGAGTTAGCCGACGCCTCCATCGATGGGACCCGCAAGCAGTACATGGAAACAGTTTCGACAGTACCGCTACTGATCATCGATGATTTTGGAATGCGGAAGCTCCCGTCTTCGGCCGCCGAGGAACTGTTGGAAATCGTCATGCGTCGGTACGAACGCTGCAGCACCCTGCTCACATCGAACAGGCCAGTGGATGACTGGGGGAAGTTGTTGGGTGACACTGCGGCCGTGGGATCGATGCTCGATCGGTTGCTGCATCACGGCCACGTGCTCAAGTGCGGCCCTCGGAGCTGGCGCACCAAGGCGGCTACGGCGGGTGGCTGATTACCGCCATTAACCATCCGGGCGCGCGGCTCCGTCCCGTGAAAACACAACAGCAACGTAAAATAGGTTGAGAGAATCATGCGGAGTGTTCTATTCATAGCGGGTCTCTGCGCGGTAATGGCTTCGCGTACCTGGGCTGCGACCCTCAGCGGCACAGTTCGGGATACTACTGGTCACCAAATCCAGAACGCCCTGGTTATCGTTCGTTCCGCCCACTCAGGAAATGAGGTCGCCCGATCCCGCACCGATGCTTCTGGAGCCTACGCCTTTTCCTCATTGCCTACAGGCGATTTCAGCATTGCAATATCAGCGCCTGGGTTCATGACCACAACGGTGCGCGATATCCGCCTGAACGAGCAAGAGAAATCGATGCGCCCTGTGATGCTAAACCTCGGCAATGGATGCGGCAGTATACCCGTCCCTGAGTACCTTCGACCGCTGGAGGGCGCTGATGATACAGGGAGAATCAGCGGCACGGTTGCCGATCATGCGACCAACAGACCAATCGCAAACGCGAGCATCGAGCTTATCTGTGAAAGCAGCCGTTCTTGCGCTGAGACTACTTCGGATGCAGCCGGCCATTACACGTTCTTCCGCGACGCCGGAGCGTACTCGCTCCGCATTCGACGATCAGGCTATTTTGAGGATGAGTACCGGACATACCACGTCGAGGCGGGGTTTGAGACAGTCTACTATCCCATATTCTTGGACCGGTGCCAAAAAGGAAAGTGCCAGCCTGCGAGGAAGCCATTCCCGCGCTGTGAATAGGCGACCTGGGTTTCAATCGCCGGTGAGCCAGCGGAAATAGAACCAGTATGAAGATGTCCTACTTGGGGACTCCGTCCCAAACCCCTGGGATTTACCGCTTTGACGCCAGAATGGCTGTATATTTGGGGCGGCTGAACACCGCCCCGCCATTCCGGCCGCTGGGTCGGCGCTCCGGTCGCTTCCCAGCGTTGCCGTATCCTCCGCCCAGGTAGGGAACAGTATAGGACGCCTTACCGAAAAAGTGTGAAAAAAAGATTTGCCCAATATGTTCGGGCGGAGTATAAATAAGGCTGTCCTGCCTGATTCGTTGGCCGGTTTTCAGGCGTCCGTCATTGGCCGGTTTTCAAGTGTTCCCCGAGGGCGATGAGTGCAGAAGACTAGCGGGGCCCGCTTCACTGCTCGGCGAAGTGAGAGGCATTCAGGGCGCGCACGGAACCGCCGTTGCGGAGGGTTCTGGACGCGGTTTCGCCACTCGGGCAACGACCAATCGGTTGTAATGTTCGCCGTAAGAACGTACAACCGGCTACCGAGGCGTTCGCCCCCCGGAGGGCGACGCGT
>DASREX010000069.1:0-14451 GCA_035651855.1 Candidatus Sulfotelmatobacter sp. | reverse complement strand
AGGGTGAGCAGATCGAGCGCCGGCGGACAATCCACAACAATGAAGTTGAATTTCTCGCGCAGGGAAGCCAGCGCATTGCGCAGGCGAAATTCCCTGTTTTCGGCATCCACCAGTTCGAAGTTGGCGCCGATCAGATTCTTGTGCGCCGGCAGCACGAAGAGACGATCGAGATCCGTCTGCTGCAGTGCGCTGGCAGCCTCGCACTCCCCCACCAGGACCTTGTAGGTGTTGTGGCGGTCAGGATCCTTGCCGAGGCCTAACCCGCTGGTGGCATTCGACTGCGGGTCGCAGTCTACCAGCAGGGTATTCAATTTGGCGGCCGCGAGCGAGGCCGAAAGGTTGATGGCAGTCGTAGTTTTCCCTACGCCGCCCTTCTGGTTGGCGACAGCGATAATGCGGGCCATGGAGTTTTCTTGGAGAAACCAGAGACTTGAACGCCAGCATAGTGCCGAAACCGCCGGATTGCAACGCCGGATTGCGGGGCAGGTACCAGTGGATTTTATTCTGCTGAGTCATCGAGGTTTGCCGGAAGTAAGAACTGGGCTTTCCACACGGAAGGATGTTCCACGTGGAACATCGGAGCCTGACCTCACGCCGAGTGTTCCACGTGGAACACTACATCGCATGCACCATAGTTTCGCGCGGCAGTTTTGAGTCCCTCGCCTTGATGAGCCAGCCGGAGATAATCGGGCCTGCTCTCACCCAGGCCGGGGCCGAGTTTCATCACAGATTCGGGGTTGCTGCGACCGTCTTCAATCAGATACGGGGGAGTGCCGGATCCTCGAGCGTAGGCCTCCGGCACTCCAGATCAGGCTTCCGAAACTCCGGTCAACAGGACGCGGTTCCTGGAGAGCGGAACAGAGAGCGCATGTTCCCACCGAAGATCCCTCACCAGCGACTTGGCCATCTCTACCTGTGCTGCGCCAATCAGAAGCGCAAGCCTGCGGCCGGGGCCCAAGAGCGTCCTCGCGATTGGAAGGCTGTCCTCAAACCGCTCCACCGCGCGCATGACCACCAGGCCGGCTTTGAGCTGAACCTTCTCCGCCCGCTGTGGAACAACTGTGACCCCCTGCAATCCCAAAGTCCGGACTGCGTCGCGCAGGAAAACCGCCTTCTTGTGGTTCGATTCGATCAGCGTCAGCTCGACCGTCGGCGCCCAGATCTTCATCGGAAGTCCGGGGAACCCGGCCCCGGCTCCGACATCCACTACGGGATTCTGCGGTCCCGGATTCGACAAAAGATGACGGGCCGCGAACAGAGACTCGCCAAAGTGACGGGTAGCGATCTCTTCCGGATCGCGAACTGCGGTCAGATTGATCTTGGCGTTCCACTGCAAGAGCAGATCCAGATACCTGGACAGGGTTGTGAGCTGCTCAGAGGACAAGGCATGGCCTCCCAGAAATGGCGCGACAAGCTCGGCAATTCTCTGGTTAGTCATTGCGGCTGATTGTAGCCGAACGCAACCAGGGTTTCAGAAGTTCCGGCTCAAGCTTCCCGCGGGCATACACCTGGTTAATAGGTGGGAAAAGGAGGTCGTTCTCCTGGTCCAACCATGCACCCTAGGGATGCAACATTGCCCGTTCTGACCATGAAAGTGGGATTCGGAGTTCGCGACATTGTGGGCACTGGTTCCTGTAACGTTCTTGCTTGAAACTTATTCTGTAGTTCTGCAATAATAGAAATATGGCGACCGATCTGGCGAAGGTTACCCGCTTTGCTGAAATGCTGTCCGCTATGGGAACGGAAGCGCGGCTGCGAATTATGCAGCTTCTACTCACCGCCCACCCAGAGGGACTGGTAGTGGGCGAGATTCAGAGGGAACTGGGAATCCCTGGCTCGACACTATCGCACCATCTGGACAAGCTGCGGAATGACGGCCTGATCAATGTTCGCCGCGAGGGTACGTTTCTGCGCTATACCGCGAACACCGATGCGCTGGAGGAATTGCTGAAGTTCTTGTATGCGGAGTGCTGCACCCGCAGTCAGGCGGTGAGACCTGAACAGATTGTGCAACTCCGCAGCTAGAGGACTGCGCAATGGTTGAACCCGGTCTGGACGGTGCCGGCGTCCTCGGTTGAGAGGCGCAGCCCGGAGGCGCTCGTCCGGGTGTGTTCTTGTCCGTAACTCTGGTCCGCTCGAAGTTGTTTCCCGTGGAGGCATGCGATGGATCTTCAGAATGTAAGAAAGATCGTGAAGGAGAAATATGGCCGGGCGGCCCTGGGCGTGAGCTCAGGCACGAGTTGCTGCGGCCCATCAGTCCCTGGAACCACACAATGCGATCCAATCACTTCGAATCTTTACGATGTTTCGCAGACCAGCAGTCTGCCCCAGGAAGCCGTGCTGGCCTCCCTGGGCTGCGGCAACCCCACGGCGATGGCCACACTGGGGCCGGGAGAAACCGTGCTCGATTTAGGCTCAGGCGGCGGCATTGATGTTCTGCTCTCAGCGCAGCGAGTCGGACCGGCCGGCAAGGTTTACGGCCTGGACATGACCGACGAAATGCTCGCGCTCGCGAATGAGAACAAGCACAAAGCCGGCGCGAAGAATGTGGAATTCCTCAAAGGCGAGATCGAGCACATTCCGCTTCCCGACAATTCAGTGGATGTCATCATCTCCAACTGCGTGATTAATCTGTCGGCGGACAAGGACGCCGTTCTCCGCGAGGCCTTCCGCGTGTTGAAGCCTGGCGGGCGGTTCGCGGTTTCCGACGTGGTAACGCGCGGGCCGATGGGCGAGGCGGTCCGGAGAAACATGATGCTCTGGGCGGGTTGCGTGGCCGGAGCCCTGGACGAGAACGAATACCGCGCCAAGCTCAGGGCAGCCGGCTTTGTTGAGATCGGGATCGAACCTACTCGGGTCTATCGGGCGGAAGACGCGCGCGAGTTTCTGGCCGGCACCGACGTAGACACCAGCCTCATCGCGGAGGCGGAGGGAAAGTTCATGAGCGCGTTCGTGCGGGCAAAGAAGCCCCGGTTCCCTGCCGAGCAAGAATCAAGACCGTAATAGTGGAACGGAAACATCCTCCGGTCAGCTGGTCCTGCCCTCACGCTAGGGTTGGAGGGCCATTACCCACCGAAAAGTGGAGTACGTTCCAACGATCGCAGAACGGAAAGAGCCGAGCAGCATCGTTCTGGTTCTAGCCGCAAAGCGGCTGAGCATTGCCCGGGCATGGAATGTGTAGGAGCGGCCCTCCGGGCCGCTCGCGGGGGCGGGCCGCAGGGCCGCCCCCACACATTCACGGGCGGGGGGGGCGCCCGAACACATTCACGGGCGAGGGAGGGCGCCCCCACAATCCAGCTAAGGAACAAGCACCGCAGCCCCGTCAATCGAGTCGCTCTTTACCGCAAGCAGCGCCTCGTTGGCCTTCTCCAGCGGAAATGAAGTTACCCTGGGTTTCAGTTTGATCTCCGCGGCCAAAGCGAGAAAGTCGCGGGCATCGGCGCGAGTCATGTTGGCCACACTGCGCAGTTGGCGCTCGCCCCAGAGCAGGCGGTCGTAATCGAATTGCGGAATACGATCAAGGTGGATGGCGTTGATTGCCACTACGCCTCCTTTGCGCAGGCTGGAGAGCGCAGCCATGACCACGTCCCCGCTGGGGGCGAAGGTGATGGCGCGATCGAGCGCGACCGGCGGCTTTTCTTTCTCGCTGCCTACCCATTTCGCTCCCAGTGACTCCGCCAGTTTGCGATGCGATTGGCCGCGAGTGGAAACGTACACTTCGCAGTTCCATGCATGGAGCACATGAATCGCGAGATGGGCGGAAGCGCCAAAACCAAAGAGTCCCACCCGATCACCCTTCTCAACTCCGGCAACCCGAAGCCCGCGAAAACCGATGATGCCGGCGCAGAGCAGCGGCGCGGCGTGAAGGTCATCGAGCTGCGCCGGGATGGGAAAACAGAAATCACTCCGGGCGAGGGCATATTCCGCGTAGCCGCCATCCACGCTGTAGCCTGTAAAAGCAGGGAAGTCGCACAGATTCTCCATGTCGCGGAGGCAGTAGGAGCAGGTGCCGTCGGTGCCGCCGATCCAGGAAATGCCAACACGCCGGGCGATTGTCAGTCCATTCTTTCCTGTCGAGCTTCGCTCGACCGGACGGGCGAGGGCCCCCGTGCCCGGCTGTTCTTTACTGGACTCCAAGTCGCCGGCAATGATTTCGCCAACAATCTGGTGACCCGGAATGATTCGAGGATTGCGCGGCGGCAGCTCGCCCTCCACTATGTGCAGGTCCGTGCGGCAGACACCGCATGCGCGGACGCGGACCAATACGCGTCCTGGCCTCGGTTCGGGCGCAGGGACATCTTCTATCTTGAGCGGAGATTCGGAGACTGGCGCAGGCGTGGTCAGGACTGCGGCCTTCATGCGTCAATTCTATGCGCAGAAGTTGAATGCAGGACGATGCCTGCCCACACACTCAAGGTACAACTACCTCAGCGGAAGTTGCTGAACATCACCACATTGGAATCGTTGACGCGGGCGCGTCCAACTGCGATCCGCTTGCCGTCAGGGGAGACGGAGTAGGAGGAAATCGAGAGCGGCTCACTGCTGAAGTGCGTCACCTCGGCCGGTTTGCTTCCATCAAGAGGCTGGTAGAACAGGTTCGAACCTGTGCCGGTGCGCTTGCCGAGAAGCAGGGCGCGTCCGTCGGGGGCCCATTCGGGCCGAGTGATGACCCCGGCAGAGGACAACTCCGTTCGATTCAAACCGTCCACATTCTGAACGACGATCAGCACTCTGTGACCGCTGCTGGCGCCGGCAAGCTGGAAGAATGCGATCCGCTTGCCGTCAGGAGAAATGGCCGCGCCGTTGGCCGCGTTACGCGCGACCATCTCCGGCTTGCCGCCGCTGGTTAAGACCCGCTTCAGGGCAGGTCCCTCAAAATTGTCGTTGTAATACACGCTCGTTCCGTCCCGAGTGCAGCTCGGCCACTCGGTGTCTCGCTCGAAAGTGAGTTGCTTGATCTCTCCGGTTCCCAGGTCTTGGCGAAAAAGATTCAGCATGTTATCGCCCAGGGTGGCAAACACGAAAGCCTGTGGGCCGCAGGAAATCGGGTAGGCAGCGTTGGTATTGCGATCTGGAATTCGCACCCGGGAACTTCCGTCAGGGTTCATGCGAAAGGCATGAAAGTCCGAATCGGTAAAGTAAATCTTCCCGTCGGTTCCCCAATTCACCCACCCGCCTTCCGCCTGCCCCGAGGTCACCGGGGTGGGATCTAACTTGACCTCTCCCGGCCAGCGGGCCGGCGACTCTCCAATGTAGATGGCAGAAGAACTCTGCGCCTGCACGGTCACCAGCGCTTTGCCATCTCCCGTGACCGTGACGTTACGGTATTCGTTCAAGTCATTGGTGACATTCTGGGGCGTGCCTGAAGGATAGGGCTGGAACTTGATTTGCCGCCGGAAATTGTTTTCGCGGGAGCGGACCAGCAGAAACATTCCACTGGAGCCGGGAAGCCAGGCCACACCGTCCACCAGAAAAGGAAACGAAAACAGCTTCACCTGCTCCCCCTTCGGGGTAAAGATGAGCACGTTGCTGAGGCCCTGTTTGGCGAGCTCGTACTGCGGGACTGCGATAAGCTTTCCGTCGCTGGACCAGGAAAGCGAAGAACTCTCCACGGCCATGGCTTCACGTTCCGCGATGACATGGCGGTTGGTCCCGTCGCTGCCGGCAATCACCAGCTGCGGCTTGTTGCTGCCCAGCTGGGCAAAGACGATCTGTTTTCCGTCGGGCGAGAAGCTGACCGAGGTATTGATGTCGCTGAGGACCCGCTGCGGCGTGCCTCCAAGACTGGGCACGGAATACAAGACGGTCGCGTCTTCATTCTGAGGATCGCTGTGCTGGAAGTAAATGTAGTTGCCGTCGGGGGTGAAAGTGGGGCGTCCACGAAAGAAACCTGGCGCCGGAGACACGACCTGGGCCTCGCTGCCGGTGGCAATCTGTTTGACCCACAAGCTCTCGTGTTCGCCCCGTTTCACGAAAGCGGCGTAACGGCCATCCGGGGAGATGGCGCCCGCCACGGCGGCGCCATTCTCGGTGAGCTTGGAAATCTGCATGGACAAAGGGTTGATCGTCGGCCTGACCGGGATAAGCCACCGGTAAATACCGAAACCGGCGGCGACTATAATGGCCACCACGGTGATAGTGACGGCCGCCAGCCGGTGCCGCGACACCCCACCCGGGGTCGAGATTGCGACTTCGTAGCCGTCTGAGCTGCGGGCATCGGAACGGGCCGCCGCTGGAGCCGGCCAACGCGTCCGCGCCACACTTGTACTTCCCGAGGAACCACTTGATCCGCGCTTGACCCGCTTCAGGTCCGCACGCAGTTCTGCCGCTGACTGGCAGCGCAGGTCGCGGTCCTTCTCGAGACACTTCAGGATGACTTCATCGAGCTGGGGAGGCAGCAGCGGATTGATGCTGGTGGGGGCCGAGGGATCGGCTGAGAGGATCGCGTGGAATATCACCGCTGAGGTGGGGCCATCAAAGGGAAGACGCCCCGTCGCCATTTGGTAGAGCACAGTCCCAAAACTGAACAGGTCGCTGCGCGCGTCCAAGTCCTCACCGCGCGCCTGCTCCGGCGACATGTAGGCCACCGTGCCGACGGTTGCGCCGGGACTGGTGAGCATCGGGCTGTCCAAAGTTGCGCCGGCTGCAACCGCTGCCTGTTCATGCTCGTGGGTCAGCTTGGCGAGCCCGAAATCCAGTATCTTGGCGCGGCCGCGGGCGGTAATAAAGATGTTGGCCGGCTTGATGTCGCGATGAATGATCCCCTTGCGATGCGCCGCGTCGAGCGCCTCCGCTACCTGAATGGCAATGTCCAGAAGCTGGTCGTTGGTCAGCGGACGGGCGAGCAACCGCTCCGCCAGCGATTCTCCTTCCAGCAACTCCATGGCGATGAAGGGCTGCCCGTCGTGCTCATTGATTTCGTAGATGGTGCAGATGCCTTCGTGGTTCAGCGCGGAGGCTGTACGCGCTTCCATGCGGAAGCGCTCGAGCGACTGCGGGCTTTGCGCAACGTCGCGCGGCAGGAACTTCAATGCCACCCGGCGGCCCAGGGTGAGGTCTTCAGCTTCATAGACCACTCCCATGCCGCCGCTGCCCAGCTCACGCAGTATACGAAAATGCGAAACCGTCGAACCGATCAAGGGAGTCTCACAGGAAAGGAGCTGGCAAACTCCAGCTACAGGCTTCCAGCAATCGCTGTTTCACGGAGAGAGCGGCGGTTGCCAGCAGCGAGGAGCTGGCAACTACTTCTCCTTGAAATCAGCAAAGGCCCCGGTCTTTTGATAATACACGCGCAGACTGCACTCCTTCGGGGACATATGCGCAAAGGAGAGTTGCAGGTTCTTCGTGGGCTCGGGAATTTCCCCGACCTCCATCTCTCCCTTGGCCACGTCCTGCGAAGGATTGTAGGAGGTCCCGGGACTCACGTCGCGATTGACGATGATGGTCCAGTTCTTCTTGTCCGGAATCAAATGCACGGAGTAAGCTCCCAGGCCAATTTCGGAGCGGCCCAGCATCAACGGCGTCTGCACAAACAGCGTAATGCCGGGGGACCAGACGCGCCCGTTTCGGGGTTGTTCCTTTACCGCCGCCTTGTACTGGATGCTGACCTGATTATCGTCGTCAAAATTGCAGTAAGTACTTAATGTATCCTGTGCGGGACTCTGCGCGCCCAAAACAAGCAACCCCGCCAACAGCAGAGGAAGTGTGCGCATTTTCCGGATTCCTTTCCCGCAATAATGTACCATCAGCGCCGGCTCCCGTGCTGCATTTTGGGGCAGCGTGTGGCAGATTGCCGATTAACGGCGCTAGCCTCGGCCCAGCCCGAACATCCCCTCTCGACCGCCTTCCTCCGCGGCTGAACCCACCTTCCGGGCGTGTTCTTCGGTTACGTTCTCAAGCCGTATACCGGTTGCTAAGGTTTGTGCAGGGAGCGAGGCCCCAAAGATGGCGAAAATACGTGTGCTTTATGGGGAGTTAAACGAGCAGGTTCTGGCCGCGCAGGCGGAAACCCTGCAAAAAGCCGGCTTTAACGTACAAGCCGCTGTTGGACGCGCTGGGGTGCAGCAGGCGCTGAAGCAAGCCGATTTCGACCTGGTCGTGCTGGGGCCCACCCTCAGCCGCGACGACCGGCATCACCTGCCTTATATGGCCAAGAAAGCCAATCCCGCAACCCGCGTACTGGTCATGCACACCGACGGATCCCGCCACCCCTACGTGGACGCATTCACGGATACCGGCAGCGATATGGAACATTGGCTGGAGAAGATCCGCTCCTTCCAGCCCAAGTCTGCGGTTGCCGTGGCCGGACGATAACCGCTCCCAAAATCCGGCATGATCGGCAAGCCGGGGGACCCCGTCGTTGTCTCGTCATTCCTTGATCGAGACAGGGCCTGGGCGGGGACTTTAAACCTTCACCGGGAGAAGTCAGATTCCACCCCTGTCGCAAAGAACGCGACCGGGGAGGCACCCACAGAGACTTCTTGAACCAAAGGTCTTTTCGGTTGCGCTGTCGAGGTCGTAAAATTCCTCCTAAACAATTGTGCTCAGGAGATCTACGGGATGAGCCCGGGAGCAAACAACTCGCACTCGCATGCGACGGTGTACGTCACCCTGACGGGACTTCCGCTTTTCATTGAATTACGGTGGCCGTTTCACAAATCAACCTCCGGCGCGGACTTTTGGGTGTTGCATGGTGACGTGAAGCTGGCCAACTCCGATGGTCTGCATGCGCTGGTGGCGGTGAATCTGTCGGCCACCGTGCGCGAGGTCCTGCCATCGCTCGACCCGAAGGAGGCCGAGGGGCCGGTTATCAACTCGCTGCGCAAGGAGGTAGACCGCAGGCAGTTGGAGTTCCTGAAGTCGGGCAAGCTGGTGCCGGTCCACTTCTCCAGCCGGCACTACGATTTCAAACGCAACAAATGGGTCTTCGGGCGCGCCAGCGACGAGGACATCGCGCTGCTGATCACCCGAAAAGTCTTCTGGCACACGCGGCTGGCCGGCGGGAAAGTGTGGGTGGGGGATCCAACCGAAGCGCTGTATGTCGAAAACACCACCTCCCATGTTCTGGAGATTGCGCGGGGCCTGGCCGAGTCCGGCTTGATGACAATTGAAGGCGAGTGGGCGTCGGCAAATGCTGCGCTGATGGCCCAGGCGGAGAAATTTGAAGCCGATGCCAGCCGCGCCCAGGCCGAGCTGGAGAAGAAACATGCCTTTGAAGATGCGCGAAGAGTAGGGTAGAGCCAAGGCGTGCCTTTTCGTGTGCTCCGCGTTACAGCTTTCAAGATCCACCACGAAGGACACCAAGGCACAGGAAGGAAGCACATGAACGCCACTCCCGCCGGATTCCGCCTGGTTGTTCTGCTGTTGTTTTCCTGCGCTGCGTGCGCGCAGGTCTTCACTCCCGACGAACGCTACAAAGCCGACATCCTCGTCGTGGTGGCGCATCCGGACGACGACACCCTGGTTTCGAGCTATCTTGCGCGGGCCATATACGATCAGCACAAGAAGGTCGCGGTCGTTTACTGCACCCGGGGAGATTCCGGCGGCAACGCCGAAGCCCGGGAGCATGCGCGCGCTCTGGGGCTGGTGCGGGAAATAGAAGGGCGCCGCGCGCTCAATTTCCTGGGAATCGCGAATGTGTGGTTTCTCGACGGGCGCGATACTTCCAGCCAGAATGTTCTGGTTTCCCTGGCTGCCTGGCCAAGCGCATCGGTGCTGGAACAGACGGTGCGCATAGTTCGCCTTACCCGTCCGGAAGTGGTTTTCACCTGGCTGCCCAGCAGTGTGGCGGGAGAGAACCATGGCGACCATCAGGCCGCTGGCGTCATCGCGACGGAGGCGTTCGATCTGGCGGGCGATCCCGCGCAATTCCCCTGGCAGTTGGCGGCCCCCATACGCCAGTATGAAAACGGGTTGGAGGGACTGGACCCATGGCAACCCAAGAAGCTCTATTACTTCACCGATGCCTTCGATGCCAGCTTCTTCGGCGGACACGGGCCCGAATACTCCGGCAAAGAAGTTTCGCCATCGCGCAGGGTTTCCTACCTGCAACTGGCGGCGCAATCGGCAGCGGCTTACTACACGCAATCCGCCGATCCAAGTCTGAACCGGCAGATCGAGGCGGGACAGAAGCTGGACGAGATCGTGAGTCGGATGCAGCAGGCCGGCTATTTCCCCGAGCCGGTCCGGCTCTGGCTGGCGAAATCGCATGTGGCGGGCGCACCCACGGCAGATGTTTTTGAAGGAGTGCGTCCCGGAGCCGTTTCCTATCAGCCGCCCAAGGCCCATGCAAGTGAAGCGCCGTCGCAGCTACAGGCCGGCATCGGCGGGCCGTGGGGTTTCTATCGTGATTTCTGGCGGGCGCATGAATTGGACTCGCTGCGCGACCTGAGGCCGGAGATGGCAGTTCAGCCGAATGACACGCTGACCGTTCCGCTGTTGGTGCGGAACCCCCGCCCGCAGCCTGCGACCGTGAGCGTCGCGCTGACCCTTCCCGCGGGATGGAAGCAGAAGGGCGAGGCACGGCCAATGACGGTCCCGCCCGAAGGCCAAGCCACGATTGCTGTGCCGGTAATTGCGCCGCCCCAGGAGAACACTCATTTTGCCGAGATTCGGATCAATGCGCTTGCGAACGGGACTTCAGTTTTTCAGGGCAGCATTTTTGTCCAGGTCAGTCGCTATGTGGCGGAACAGATCAAGTAACTTCTATTTGCCGGGCTTCCTCTGTCCGGCATTGAACGTTATCCACGGTCCCGCCTCCATGTCGCGCAATAAGGGCTTCTGCCAGTTGTACTCCGGATGCTGTTCCAGGAACTCCCTGGCTCGAAAATCGCCGCCGCAAGGATGTCCGGCGCGTGCGCGAATGCTCATCTTCGCCGCAAGAGCGCTATCGGTAGCCTTGCCTTGCACCGTGCCGCCGGGATAGTACGCTCCCCACTCCCACTGCGGAACCCCGCGCGGCGATGTGTCCGCATGACCGCAAAGCGGGCGCTCGTTGGCCTGAACTTTCTTTTCGTAGCTGTCGAGGTGGTCTGACAAAAACTGCTCGGCCAGCCCCACGTCAATCTTCCCTTTGTTTTCCTGCATGAACGCTTCTGCACGAACGCGGCGGGCGTTGGGTGACGAAGAAAGGTCCCGGCTGTCAAACTTGGGCGCCTCGTCGGCGAGCACTTCGGGATCGCGCGCGAAATTCGAACTGACAAAATATCCATCCCGGGCGCGCCACATCGGCGTGTGCTTCAGACCGAGCTCCAGATATGCGATTTCCCCCGTCTTACGATCGCCGATCAGCCAGTCGTTGGCGTACCCGCCGTTATTGCCCTCCTTGATGATGCGGGCGTAATCGTCAATGGAGTTGGCGTACTGCAGGGCCTTGCGCGAGCGCATGAACTCGGGTTTTGCGTCCGGGTCCCAGCCTTCGAACTGGGTAATGGTGGTTTCGGCAATCATGATTCCCGAGGAGTTGACGCCGAAGTCGTCGTTGCTGGTGATCACCCCCGGGAACCCGTCCATCAGAATGCGGTTCCCGTGTTGCGGGGCGATGTCGAAGATGACCGTCCAGCGCTCACCGATCATGTAGCTGGTCCAGGCGCTGTGGGCGATGACTATCCGGCCGTCCTTGGTCATGCTGCCGGTAGCAATGAACGCGCTGCAATTGCCCGGAGCTGCGAGTTTCGGCGCATTTGCCACCTTCTCGCGCTGGTTGAGCCAGGGGACGTAGTAGTCCGCCAGCTCCTCCATCGCATTCAGCGCGACCACGTCGTCCACATCAAGCCGGACTCCGTGGGCATTCAGGCCGTCGGCGATGCCCTGCAGCTCCTGGCGGTATTCCTCGTCAATGTGCGGCCAGAGCATGTTGTGCGCGGCCTTGCGGAAGAATTCCCAGTCGCGCTTAGTGTCGTGCATGTCGCGAAGCTTGACGGCCTCGAAGGCGTCCTGAATCTCCGGCGCGAGAAGATAGCCGTGCTGGAAGCCGATCTCAGATGGCGAGCCTTCGAGGTGAACGTAGGTCCAGCCGCCCTGCTCGAAGCGATAGGCCTTGGCCAGCCTGGGATCTGCGGAATGGTCCGCCGTTGCAGCTAACACGGGGGAAAGCAAACCCACCAGGACCAACGCCACAGCTGTCCTAGCCAGACGGCATGCCATGAGGAATCCTCCGCGAGAAAGTCAGAAGTCACGTCGCAGAGAGCTTACTCGCTCTGCATGGCCTCGATCAATTGGAAGAGCTGGCTGGTGTCGGTGACCTCGACAAACGGTCTCGCAGGATTGCGGCTGCTGACCACGAAGATCGTCGGCGTGTGCTGCACGCCCACCTTGCGGCCCAGCTCCTTGTCGGCATTGACTTCGGCGGCCAGCTTACCTTGCGGGTCAATCACAAACGGAAGATCAACTCTGTGCTCAGCGGCAAATTTCCGCGCGAAGCTCTGCAGATTGTCGGGCGTGATCTCGGGCTGGTGCTGAAAGACGTAGTCGCGGAACTGGTTGCCCAGGTCTTTCGACTTGGCGTCGAAATAGCGCGCGATCACCGCCGCATTGAAAGACCAGTTGTGCGAGGGCAGCGGGAAGTCGTGCCGCACCAGGGGGATCTTGTGTGCGCGGGCGGCCTGCTCTTCGAGCGGCGAATCGGTGCGGCACTTGGGACACTGCAGGTCCTCAAACACAATCAGCGCCACTGGTGCGCCTTTCGGAGGGCGCAGCAGTGCGGGGTCCTGGGCAAGCGCCAGCGAACTCAGAAGCAATAGAACAGGGAAAAGCCGCAGTTTGTTCCTCATATGGATGTTGGATGCGGGAAGCACCCCCGAATTATGGTAACCGAAGCGGCGGGCCCGTGTAGCTCGGACACTCTTGTCCGGGTCCCGCTCTTTATGGCAACGCCACGTCCAGCGCGTAGACTTCCTGCGAACTGACGTCACGCACGAACAGCCTTGAATTGTCCGCCGTCATGCCGCTCCAGGAGCCCCAGCCTCCTATGGTGTAGCGCCGCAAGCTTCGCAACGAGAACAGGTCTTCCGGAGTATGCTGGCCGAGCTTCACCCGCCGGCACTTTGGGTCTGTGGTATTGACGTTGTCGTAGTAAATGTACTTACCGTCGGAACTCCAGGCAGGATAGTCCGCGTTATTGGGGTCCGTGAGCCACTCAGACCAGGCCCGGGTCCGGAAGTCATAGAGCATGAGCTTCTGCAAGCCGTAGGTGAGGGCGGCAAGATACCTTCCATCCGGCGACCATCGCGGGCTGAACAGGCCCTTCGATCCTGGTACGGTGGTGGCTTTGCGGGTCGCTATGTCTGCAATCTGAATCTCAATATCGGGGCTGTTGGCGGGGCGGCCAAAGGCGATCTGTGTGCCGTCGGGCGACCATGAGGGGTCCACCTCTCCTGCCGTTTCGGGCAGCAGTTCCTCGGGCAGGCCGCCCTGCGCTGAAACCAGGTGGATCTTCCAGGGCTTTCCCGCCTCTGCGGCAATGAACGCAATGCGAGTCCCATCGGGCGACCAGTGGGGAAAGTTGGCGCTAACCGGGGCTGAGGTCAATTGCAGCCGGTCGGTGCCATCCGCACGGCTGCGCCACAAAGCGCCGTCCGGCACGCTGACATAACTGATCCATTTACCGTCGCGCGAGAAATCCAAGTCCGTCGCAGAAATGCCGCCGAAAAACGGCTGGAAGGTTTTCGAGACTCTATCGTAACGGACCAGTTCGCTGCGCGCCTGAATGCCTCCCACAAACAGCCTTTTGCCGTCCGGGCTGGGCAGCGGGGTAAAGAAGAAGAGCGGGCCGGTGGTCAGGCGCACCGGAGTTCGAGCGTTCCGGAAAATTCCAGCCGAATCGCTCAAGGCGTAGATATCGCTCCCTGTCGCATCAGCGGATTGAAACAGGTAATAACGGCCATCCGGGCTCCAGCGCCCGCAGCACTCGTTGGGCGGGGTATGCCATCTCGGCAGAAGCGGATGCAGATTGGTTCCGTCGGCATTCACTTCCCACAGGGCCACCGTGTTGGTTTGCGGGCTCGAAACTGTGAACCGGATTCGCCGCCCATCCGCAGAAAAGGCAATTGCAAAGGCGGATCCTTCCACGGACGCGAGCTTGCGGGAATTCGACGCGTCAGAGCGGCCCAGGTACAAATCAGAACCTTTCGCGTAGGCGAGCAGCTTTCCGTCTCGCGACCAGGCGCCGGCGTGGCCCACGTCCGATAAGCGACGCGGCGAGCCTGCGGGCAGCGGCAAAGCCATCAGCGGCGTGTCCTGGTACGTTGACGGCTGGCTGGTGACCAATAGTTGAGACTGGTCCGGGAAAATGTCGAGCACGACGGGGTTATTCACTTCGGTCTGAATAACGGAACTCTCTCCGCCGAGCACGGACACTTGAGCCAGCACCAGGCCCTCCGGACGGCTCTGGGACAGATAGATGCGGGAGCCGTCGGTAACCATGGTCTGGACCGTGAAGCCGTCATGGGTCAG
>DASREX010000068.1:0-3491 GCA_035651855.1 Candidatus Sulfotelmatobacter sp. | reverse complement strand
GAGCTCCACCAGATGCTTGCCCAAAGCTGTCTCTGGGCACGGAAGCTCGCTTGTGCGCAGGAGCAGTTCCGGCTTCTGCTGCAGCAAAACCCCGAGTCCGCTCCAACTCACATTCTCATGGGCGAGGCCTATGACGGACTCGGCAAGACTCCCGAAGCCATCTCCGAATTCCAGGCCGCGGCCAGGATTTCGCCCCAGGAGCCTAACCTTCATTTCGGGCTCGGCTACCTGTATTGGAAATCGCAACAGTACGATCAGGCCCGGCAGGAATTCGACCGCGAATTGGCCATCGACCCCAATCACGCGCAGGCGCTGGCGTACAGGGGCGACATCGAGTGGAAGAACAACCGGCCCGATGCCGCCCTGCCATTTCTGCAGCGCGCCATCAAAGCCAAGCAGGACCTGCGCATCGCGTACCTGGACCTGGGAGCCATTTACGTGCAGCAGAAAAATTACAGGCAAGCCCAGGCCGCTCTCAGCCAGGCCGTCGCCCTCGATCCCAATCAGCCCGACGCCCACTACCAGCTGGGACGCCTGTACCAAGCCCAGGGAAACAAGGCCGCCGCCGATAGAGAACTCGCTAAAGTCCGCCAGTTGCACGAGAAAACCGACGAAGGACTCGCCGGAAAAATCTCCACCCCGCCGCCCGCGTTAGATCCAGCCACAGCGAAATAGTTCAGAAGGAAAGATGGGAGTGAGAGAACGCACGTAAAGACAGCCGCTTGGGCTGCCCAGAGATGTGGAGCAGTACTGCCTAAGCCCGCCCCTTCTTGGCCGCGACCGCCTTTTTTCCCGCCACTTCCCAGGGGCGCTTAGGGCGCTCCAGTGTCGGCTTGTCCCGATCCACGACCCGATCGTACTGGTAAGCCTCGCTGACGGTCCCCAGCGACTCGTTGTAGAGGCTGGGCAGATTCAGAGCCGCCTTTAATTCTTCGGAAAACAGCTGCAGGTTCTTCAACTGTTCCGCCGTGGCCGGAACTTCATTCTTGGAGGTCTTGAGAAACTGCTGGTATCCGCGGTTGACCAGCTTGGAGATTTCGCTTCCGATCAGGCAGCCGGGATAGGCAAAAATCTTCACCCCGTCTTCCCGCGTCTTTTCGATCGCCGCAGACACGTTATACTTGCGCAGGAACACGCGAGCCGCGGTGCCGGGCGCATCGGTAACGTCGAAGCCGTGATCGCGCACCCAGGCCAGCGCCTCTTCGTAGGTTCGTGCTTCCTCTGTTTTTGCCATTGCCTTTTAGGTTAACCTTTCTATGCCGGCCTGCGTCCATTGGATTGGATGCATTTTTATGAAGAACGTGCGTAACTTTACGGGACGTGCATCGCCGGGGGACTCTGTTTCATCTAACCAAAATACTACATACCCTGTTTCGGACTACCTAGCACATTACGTTGGTCACGGTGCTCCAGTTCAAAGATGACAAACGCGTCCACCAAAAGGGCAGCCACATCGTCGGAACTGTTGTCGGCAACCGGCAAAGATCCTGCGACACTAGGGGAAACACTGGGCCACAGCCTGGTGGAGCGAATCGGGAACACTCCGTTGCTGCGGCTCGACAGGGTGATGCGCGACCTGCCGGGCATAGCACTTCTGGGCAAAGCCGAATGGTATAACCCCGGCGGTTCGGTGAAGGACCGCGCCGCTTGCAATATCGTGGCGGAAGCCCGCCGCGCGGGACTGCTGCGTCCCGGCAAAATTCTTCTCGACGCCACCAGCGGAAACACCGGGATCGCCTATGCCATGCTGGGAGCGGCGGAAGGATTCCCCGTCACGCTGTGCATGCCCGAAAATGTGTCCCGGGAGCGCAAGCAGATCCTGCAAGGCTACGGCGCCAATATCCTGTACACCGATCCGGCGGACGGATCGGATGGGGCTATCCGCATGGCGCGAGAGCTCGCGGCCAAGCATCCCGACCAGTATTTCTACGCAGATCAATATTCGAACGAGGCCAACTGGAAGGCGCACTACCTTCATACCGCCAACGAAATCTGGCAGCAGACCCAGGGGCGCATCACGCATTTCGTATCCATGCTGGGGACCAGCGGAACGTTTGTCGGCACCACGCGGCGCCTGAAAGAACTCAATCCCGCCGTGCAGTGCATCTCCTTGCAGCCGGACTCTTCTTTTCACGGAATCGAAGGTGCCAAGCACATGGCGAGCGCAATCGTGCCCAGAATTTACGATCCCGCGCTGGCCGACGAGAATCTGGAGATCGCGACAGAGGATGCCTACGCCATGGCGCGGCACCTCTCGAGGAATGCGGGATTGCTGCTGGGAATCTCCGCCGCGGCCGCGGTCGTAGGATGCCTGAAAATTGCCCGCGGCCTTCAGCTGAGAAGAGATCAGGAAGCGGTCATAGTCACGATCCTGTGCGACTCCGGCGACAAATATCTGAGCGAGCGGTTCTGGAGCGAAGGGTGAGGGCAAGGCAAAAGCAAGAAGTAAAAATGCAGAAGTAAGAAGTCAGAAGTTAGAAGTCAGAATGCAGAAGTAAGTAAGAAGTGAGAAGTCGGAATGCAGAAGTAAAAGTGTACGGAGAAGTATAGGGGTGCCCTACCCTTCTCGCGCCAAGTGCTGGGGTGGGGGGATTTTTAATTTCTTTAACTTACCTCAGTCCTCCACCATGCTTCGAATTTCGCGCCTCGACTACGATGCGATCCGCGTTCATGGCGAAGAAACCTATCCCTATGAATGCTGCGGAATTCTCCTGGGCCGCTTCCACGAAGACGGGAGCCGCATCGTCACCAACGTCGCCCGCTGCGGCAACACCCGCACCGATTCCGCCCACAACCGCTACAACATCGACCCGCGGGAACTAGTCCGGATCCAGCGCGAAGGCCGGGAGCGTGGAGAGGACATCGTCGGGTTCTACCACTCCCATCCCGACCATCCCGCGCAGTGGTCGCAAACCGACTTCGCCGAGGCGCACTGGCTGGGCTGCTCGTATGTGATCACCAGCGTGGAGAAGGGGAAGGCAGTTCTCACCAACGCCTTCGAACTGTCCGGCACCGACGAGTCAGACAAACGTCTCCTGGATGAGAAACTCGAAGTCGAATAGCTGTCGATTTCCTGCCGCCGCGCCCAACGATGGTTGAGACCGCCAACAACAGACCAGCCGAATCCCTTGCCCCGCACTGGGATTGCCTGATTTTCACAGGGCTTGGCCCCGCCTTCGCAGGAGTTGAATATTCATGGCGGTGAATGGATGATGCGCAAAGCCGCGTTGCACGCCGCGTTTGAGCGAAATCCCGCGGGCGAGCTGCACCATTTCCGGTCACGCGCTTGTGGACGCCGTGCACTCGCTTGAAAACACGTGTACTTACCGGCGCGTATTTTTCGTTGACTGGGAAAATAGAAGGAGTACAACAGGATCGTTCTTTGACAGCTTCTTAAGTTTTTCCGGTTGGTGCGGCGTCCGGGGCTCAAGCGAAGTCACCTTCTGAGTCGCAAGATTGAGAAGGAGGGCAAGCAAGGGTCTATAGCAAAG
>DASREX010000067.1:0-15932 GCA_035651855.1 Candidatus Sulfotelmatobacter sp. | reverse complement strand
AATTGCCAGTGAACCTCAAGTGTCGATAATCTCGATTTCACTCAAAATCCAGCCGGGAGGGTCATTAGTTTGCTGCTGCTTCCGTTGAGTTGTATGCGTGCGAATGCCGTCGGGAAGGACAGCCAGAACTATCGGTATCCTATCGGTATCTGAAATGGGTACCGCTCGGAAGTTGGCGTCCCCGACGGGATTTGAACCCGTGTTACCGCCGTGAAAGGGCGATGTCCTAGGCCAGGCTAGACGACGGGGACCACTGCGGTTGATCGTGGGAACCAATTCATCGTAACAGCCGTGTTTCGCGGCTGTCAAAGAAGTGCCCGAGGCTGCCGACGCCGCGCGGGCCCGCGGCGGCTGCAATCCGAGAGCAGAATTGGTGCGACATTCCTTCGGTTCCCCCCCAATTCCCGAATCTCCCCCAGTTTGTTTCCTTGGTGAATGCCCCCTTAGCTACAGAAAAAAATGTATTTACGTTTAGCCTCCGGATCAAAAAAGATGAGATGACTCGAAAATAGACTCCGAGTGTGCGCCGTCGTGCGCCGCTCCATGACAACACTTAAAGAACTATGCCCACTTCGAAACGCACCATTGCCGGTGAAGTACCCACCATCAGTCGTTGCAGTTCCGGATGTCGTGGTCTCGACGATGTGCTCGGGGGCGGACTGCCTGTCGGTCACATCTATCTTGTGGAGGGAGAACCGGGTACCGGCAAGACGACTCTTGCCCTGCAGTTCATCGCCGAGGGTCTTCGCCTTGGAGAAGATGTCCTCTACGTGACCCTCTCGGAATCGAGCACCGAACTGATTACCGTGGCGCAAGTCCACGGCATGGAGATCGACGGCTCCGTCGTTCTGGAGGTGCGCCCCAGCGAGGAAGATCTCAGGCCCGAGGGGCAATACACGGTGTTTCATCCCGCCGAAGTCGAGCTCACGGATCGCGTGCAGACTATCATGGCGGAAGTGGACCGCCGGAAACCCCGCCGGCTGGTGATTGACGCTCTTTCCGAAGTGCGCATGCTCGCCAAGGACCCGCTGCGCTACCGCCGGCAGGTTCTTTCCCTGAAAGAATATACGCCCCAGGCCTGCACCGTAATGCTATTGGACGATCGCAGCAGCCGTTACGCCGACCTCGAGCTGCACAGCATCGTGCACGGGGTCATCTCCATGAACCGGGTCTCCCGCGAGTACGGCAAAACCATGCGCCGCCTCGAAGTGACGAAGCTCCGGGGCTGCGCCTTTCGCGAGGGGTTCCACGACTATTCCATTCGCGACGGCGGCATCGTGGTCTTTCCGCGTTTAGTGGCCGCCGAATACGCCGCAAATCCGGAGGACCAGGGACCGGCCAGTAGCGGCATCCCCGAACTGGACACCTTAGCCGGCGGAGGACTGGGCCGGGGCACCAGCACCTTGCTCATCGGTCCGGCCGGGTGCGGCAAGACCACCATTGCCATGCGCTGGTTGACTACGGCGGCGGAACGTGGAGAGCCATCCGCGGCGTTTATTTTCGAGGAAACAGTCAACACGCTGGTAGGGCGGGCCGCCGGCCTGGGAATGAATTTAGCTCCTTACCTCGAGTCCGGCCGTATTCAGCTCGAGCACCTCGACCCGGCTGAAGTATCGCCGGGCGAGTTCGTCGATATGGTTCGTCACTCTGTGGAGGATGGCAAGGTGCAAAGCGTTCTGATCGACAGTCTGAACGGCTTTCTCCAATCCATGCCAGGCGAACAGTTCTTGTCGCTCCATCTGCATGAACTGCTCACCTACCTCAACAATCGCGGGATCGTGACCTTAATGGTGTTGGCGCAAATGGGCCTGGTCGGCAGCGCCATGCAGACCCCCATCGATGTGAGCTATCTGGCCGACAACATTCTGGTGTTGCGCTATTTTGAAGCCGCCGGCCAGGTGCGGCAGGCCATCTCGATGATGAAAAAGCGCAGCGGCGGCCACGAGCGCTGGATTCGCGAGCTCCGTCTCGGTCCCGATAAGATCAGCGTTGGGGGCCCGTTGTCCGATTTCCATGGCGTGCTTTCCGGCAGTCCTACTTCCCTGGCGCCCCTGCTGGAGAAAGGCCCGCTGAATGCCTGAGTATGACGCCGGCGACAATCCGGTGCTCGTATTTGCGCCTTTCGGGAAAGATGCGGCGCTGATCGAGAAAGTTCTGGCACAGTCCGCCGTCGCGAACCGCACTCTGGCTACCCTGGAAGAGCTGGCCGCGGCCATGTCCGAACATGCCGGCGCTGCCATCGTCGCCGAAGAGGTTCTGCAGAACGGGGCCATCAGCGCGCTGGCGCAGCGGATCTCCGCCCAGCCTCCGTGGTCGGATTTTCCCATCATCGTTCTCACCGGCAGTGGAATGACTACGGCAAGCACGGAGTCGGCAGTGCGCTCGCGGGCGCCCTTAGGCAATGTGACGCTTCTGGAGCGCCCCTTGCGCCCCGTAACCTTGATCAGCGCGGTGCGCAGCGCCTTGCTCGCCCGTCGCAGGCAGTATGAAGTTCGCGAGCACCTGCAGCAGCGGCAAGCGGCCGAGGAAGCCTTGCGGCGCGCCCATGACGTGCTGGAATCGCTGGTGGAACAGCGCACCGCCGCGCTCCGGCGGTTGTCCGTCAAACTGCTTCGAGTGCAGGACGAGGAGCGCCGCCGCATTGCCCGTGAGCTGCATGACAGTCTCGGCCAGGATCTCACCGCCGCCAAAATCACTTTGGACATGCTCTCCCAGGAGTCCGCAGGAGATTCCCTGCACTTGCGCGAAGCCCGCAAACTGGTGGACCGTTGTATCTCCGACACCCGCACCTTGTCCCACCTGCTGCATCCCCCATTGCTGGATGAGGCCGGCTTCGTCTCGGCCGCGCGGTGGTACGTTGAGGGCTTTGGCCGCCGCAGCGGAATCACTACCCAGCTGGAGCTTCCGGAGCATTTGCGAAGGCTGCCCCGCGGCGCAGAAACCGCTCTGTTCCGCATCCTGCAGGAGGCTCTCACCAACGTTCACCGGCATTCCGGCAGCCGCGCCGTGGAGGTACGGGTCACGGAAGACGAATCGAACGTGGTGCTCACGGTCAAGGATTTCGGCATGGGAGTGCCAAGAGAGGTTCTGGACGGCTTCTGGAAAACCGGAAACGTGGGTGTCGGCTTAGCCGGCATCCGTGAACGCCTGAAGGAACTCGGCGGCTCTCTCGAGATCGAATCCAACCTGGATGGCACACTGCTCCGGGCCACCGTTCCCGTTCAACCCAGCCAATCGCGGGAGCTGGAATCGGCTGACGAGCTGCAGCACGAGGTTTATCCGCGGCCCGTTCTTCGGATTAAAGGCACGTCGAGTCTGGGTTGAGCTTCACCTGTATTGAAATCTCCCAGTAAAATGAGAATTGTTCGACCCGGTTGAGTGTTTCGTATGGCTGACCCTTTATTCCTGAGTCTCTGGTTTCCCGACTTCCACGGCCCGGCGATGGTGCCCCACATCAACGCTGTCCTGCAGCAGTTCCCCTTTTCCGGGCAGCGCCCGGGCGTCACCTACATGGCGGTCCAGCCGGTTTCCTGGAGCGAGTCCAGTATTCTGGAGCGCCGCTTCTCTCCCCCTGTTCCGCCGGAACACGCCATGGTGGTCGCGGCCGACTTGATTCATGACGACTACGCTTACATTTTTGAAGCGTATTGGGATCTTTGGAGTCCCGATGAACAGGGACGTTGGCAACTTGGACCGAGCCTGGTGACATTCATCGCACAAGGCGAGGAGTTCGAGGAAGGCACGCAGGCCCAGACCGGACACATCCAGGTCGACTTCGGGCTCGATACTCTATTTGTTCAGGAAACGGTCGAACTCACGGAAGAAACACAGTCCAGGCTTCGCGAAAATGTCCTTCGCCTTTTGGAATTCACGAAGAAAATCCAAATGAAGAGCCGCGCCGCCTCGCGCCGCCTGTGGTCCGAGTCCGACGAAACCCTGCCGCAAAAGTTGATTGCGAGGCTGCAAAAAGTGCAGTGATGGCGCCCGGAATCTGACCTTGCTGAGAAGAAAGGGTCCCCCACCCTTGTCGCGCCTTCCGCGGCAGGGTGGGGGTTTTGATCCATGAAGTCGGGCTGCATCGGAATTGCTTTCCGGCCCGGCTACTTTGTTCTTCCACCCTCAACTTTCAGCTTCTCAGCTGCGGCAGCCTGGGCCGCTGCCAGACGCGCTGTCAGCACGCGGAACGGCGAGCAGGAAACATAGTTCAGGCCTGTGCGGTAGCAGAATTCCACCGACGATGGCTCGCCCCCGTGCTCGCCGCAAATGCCTACCTTCAGGTTGGAACGAGTCTTACGCCCGCGTTCCGTCGCCATCTTGACCAGTTGTCCCACGCCTTCCTGATCCAGAGCCGCGAATGGGTCCTGCTTCAGGATGCCCTCTGCAAGATACGTCGGCAGCACCTTGTTCACATCGTCGCGCGAGAAACCGAATGTGGTCTGCGTAAGGTCGTTGGTGCCGAAGGAGAAGAACTCGGCTTCCTTTGCGATCTCATCGGCAACCAGCGCGGCGCGCGGCAACTCGATCATGGTGCCGACCAGGTAGTCCACCTTCATGCCCTTCTCCTTGAACACTTCTTCCGCCACTCGCCGCACGATCGCTCCCTGGTTCGCCATTTCCTTCAACGTGGCAACCAGCGGGATCATAACTTCAGGAAGTACCTTGATTCCCTTCTTCGTGCAATCCACCGCCGCTTCAAAGATGGCGCGTGCCTGCATCTCCGTGATTTCCGGATACGTGATTCCGAGACGGCAACCGCGATGTCCCAGCATGGGATTGAATTCGTGCAACTGCTCCACCCGGGCCAGCAGCGTCGGCAGCAGCTTCTTCAGGTCACCGACAGCCTTGGCGCCGTAGTCTTTGTATCTCGCCACCAATTCCTTCTTGCTCTTTGCGTCAACCGTGGAGAGCGTTGCAATATCCACCATCAGGTCTTCGCGGCGCGGCAGGAACTCGTGCAGCGGCGGATCCAGCGTGCGGATCGTAACCGGCAGCCCATCCATGGCCTTGAACACTCCGGCGAAGTCGGCGCGCTGCATGGGCAGAAGTTTTTTCAGGGCCGCGCGGCGGTCCTTTTCGTTGTCCGCCAGAATCATCGCCCGCATGTGCGGAATTTTTTCGGCGCCGAAGAACATGTGCTCGGTCCGGCAGAGTCCGATGCCTTCTGCCCCGAAGGCGCGCGCCTGGATCGCATCCCGCGGTATGTCGGCGTTGGCCCGAACTTTCATCGTTCGGTGGGGATCCGCCCATTGCATAAACTTCTGCAGCTCCGGATCATCCGCATTGGGAGCGATCGTACCCAGCTTGCCTTTGATCACCCGGCCGGTAGTCCCGTCCAGAGAAATCCAGTCGCCCTCCTTGAACACTTGCCCCTTCACCCGCATCTCCCGCGCCTTTTCGTTGACATCGATATCGCCGGCGCCGGCAACGCAGCATTTGCCCATGCCCCGGGTGACGACGGCGGCGTGACTCGTCATACCGCCGCGGGACGTCAGAATGCCCTTTGCCACTTCCATCCCATGAATGTCCTCCGGCGTCGTCTCGGCGCGAACCAGGATCACCGGATTCTTGTTGGTATCGTGTCCTGCTTTCTTCACCGCTTCGTCGGCCGTGAACACGATCTGTCCCACAGCCGCGCCCGGCGAGGCCGGCAGCCCCGTGGCCAGGACTTCGACTTTCGTGCTCTTCTCATCCAGCCGTGGCACCAGGAAGTCATACAACTGGTTGGGCTCGACGCGGAAGATGGCTTCATCCTTGGTGATCAGCCCTTCGTCCACCATCTGGATCGCCACCCGCACCGCCGCCAGCCCGGTCCGTTTGCCGTTACGGGTCTGCAGCATGTACAGCTTTCCGTCCTGGATCGTGAATTCGAAGTCCTGCATGTCCTTGTAGTGCTTCTCCAGCCGCGTCGTGATTTCACGCAGCTGGTCATAGACATGGGGCATGATCTTCTTCAATTCCAGAATCGGTACCGGAGTGCGGACGCCGGAGACGACATCCTCGCCCTGCGCATTCATCAGGAACTCGCCGTAAAACTCATTGGTGCCAGTGGCGGGATTGCGCGTGAAACCCACACCCGTTCCGCTGGTGTCGCCCAGGTTGCCATAGACCATGGCCTGAACATTGACCGCGGTCCCGAGCATGTCGTCGATGTTGTTAATGCGGCGATAGTGCTTCGCCCGATCATTCTGCCACGAGCGGAACACGGCGTCGCGCGCCATGACCAGCTGCTCGCGCGGCTCCTGCGGGAAGTCGCGCTTGGCATGCTTCTTGACGACCTTCTTGTACTCGGCGATGACTTCCTGCAGGGCCTTGGCGTCAAGGTCGGTGTCCATCTTCGCCTTCTTCTGCTTCTTCTTGGCGTCGAACACCTCATCGAAGGCCGCTTTCTCGATGTCGAGCACGACGTTTCCGAACATCTGGATCAACCGGCGGTAAGAATCAGCCGCGAACCTCGGATTGTTACTGCGCTTGGCCAACGCTTCCACGCTCTTGTCGTTTAATCCCAGGTTGAGAATCGTATCCATCATGCCCGGCATGGAAAATTTCGCGCCCGAACGAACGCTGACCAGCAACGGATTCTCGCCGGTGCCCAACTTTTGCCCCTGCAGCGCCTCCAGTTTCGCCAGCGCCTCGTCCATCTGACGATCGACATCAGCCGACAACCCGCCCCGCATGTATTCGCGGCAGGCTTCGGTCTGAATGGTGAAACCGGGAGGCACCGGCAGACCGGCATTGGTCATCTCGGCAAGTCCAGCGCCCTTGCCGCCCAGCACATCCTTCATCTTGCCATTGCCATCCGCCTTGCCGCCGCCAAACGAGAACACGTATTTCGTCGCCGCCTGCTTGTTGGACGTCTTCGTTTCCTTCACTTCAGCTTCGGGGAGAGTGACTGTCGCCATTTGGATAAGTCCTTTGTGTTCAAGATTTCTTCGAACCCTGCAGTTTCGTTGTTCTGAATTGAGAAATTGAGTAATTGAGTAATTGGGTAATTCGAATGCCCGATGTTCTGAATTGAGTAATTGAGTAATTCGCATGCCCGAGCAGGGATCTCAATTACACAATTACCAAATTACCCAATTACTCAATTCCCAAATCCAGCTTCACGCGGCCTTGCCTTCGGTCACGATTTCGGAAAAGTCCGCAATCGTAGAGAATTCCTTTAACAGCGTTTGCAGCAGCGCCAGTCGGTTGGCGCGTACCCGCTGGTCTTCGACCATGACCATCACTTTGTCGAAGAACTTGTCCACCGGTTCACGCGCCGTGGCCAGCAACTGCAGCGCCTGTAAGTATTCCTTCCTGTTGCGATGTTCCTCCACCTTGGCGCCGCTTTTGTGCAAATACGCAATCAGATCCTTCTCTTCCGGCGCGGAATCAGGCAACGCCTCGAAGTTTGCGGCGCGGGCAATTCCCTTCTCGTCCGCCTGCCGCAGGATATTCCGCATGCGCTTGCAGGCCGCTCCGATGGCCTGGAACTCCGGCATGTGCAGAACCTGTTTCAGCGCCTGGGCTCGCGCCAGCGCATCGCCAACGTCGTCCGCATCGGCCCCCAGCGCCGCCTTGACGACGTCATAGGCATAACCACAAACGTCGCGCAGATAAAACTCCAGCCGCTCGCGGAAAAAGGTCGCGTTCGATTCCGCATACTTGCGCTCGTCCACAAACTTGCTCGTGGCCGGCGATTTCTGATATCCGGTGCGCGCATCCCGCATCAGCTCGCTCAGGCGCAACGGCAATTTCTTTTCCGCGATCACCTTCACCACGGCATTAGCCTGCCGTCGCAATGCGAACGGATCCTTCGAGCCGCTCGGCACCAGTCCGAGGGCGAACATTCCGGCAATCGTATCGGCTTTGTCTCCCAACGAGAGCACGGCACCCTCGATCGAGCGGGGAACGGCATCGTCGGTTGACTCCGGCTTGTAGTGATCGTAAATCGCATCCGCGATCGAAAGCCGCGTAGCTTCCGGCAAGCCCTTATCCAATTGCTGAACGCGCGCATACAGCCCGCCCACAACGCCCTGCAGTTCCGGAAACTCCTTCACCAGTTCCGTAGTCAAGTCGGTTTTAGACAGGCAGGCCGCTTTATGGACTACGCCGGGACGCACGGTGATTCCTCGCTGCTTAAGCTGCTCGTTCAGCCAGCTGCACAGCCGCTGGACCCGCTGCGTCTTCTCGTAATAACTGCCGAGGTCCTTCTGGAAGGTCACCTGTTTCAGGGAATCCAGGCGCTCCAGCAGGGATTTCTTCTGATCCGTCTCCCAGAAAAAGCGGGCATCGTTGAAGCGAGCTCTCAGGACGCGCTCGTTGCCATGCCGGATCAGCCCTTGAGGGTCGCTGTCGGTATTAAGCACCGCCAGAAAGTGCGGCAGCAATTTCCCATGCTCGTCTTCGATCGCGAAATACTTCTGATGGTCCCGCATGACCGTGACCAATATCTCTTCCGGCAACATCAGAAACTGCGGATCGAAGCCGCCCAGGACCACCGAAGGAAACTCCGTGAGGTTAACCACGGTGTCCAGCAGGAGCTTGTCCTCGCGCCAGCGCGCGCCTGCAATCGTCCGCGATGCCGCGTCCAGCGCCTTCCGGATCTGATGCTCCCGCTCCGCGCGGCCCAGCACCTTCGCGTTGCGGAGCGCATCCACGTAGGCGGATCCCGCTGCCCGCGGGATGCTCACCGCCATGTCCGTAAGAATTCGGTGTCCCCGCGATTGATTCCCTGCTTGGATCCCGTCGAACTCGAGCGGAACAGCTTCTCCGTCCAGCATCGCCACCAGCCAACGCACGGGACGCACGAAGCGCTCATTCGTCTTGCGCCAGTACATGTTTTTCGGCCAGTACAGGGCGGCGATTTCCTTGGGAAGAAATTCCGCCAGAATCTCCGCGGCTGTCCTTCCCCTCCTCGTAACTCTTGCTGCCAGGTATTCGCCCTTAGGGGTTGATATTGTTTCCAGCTGCGCCACCTCCACCCCGGCCTTCCTGGCGAAGGCGTGGGCGGCAGGAGTGGGCTGGCCATCTTTATAGGCCACGTTGGCTGAGGGCCCGGTGATCTGTTCGGTCACATCGTGCTGCGCACCGGCAATTCCAGAGGCCAGGACCGCGAGACGGCGCGGGGTTTCGAACGAGGCAACTTCGCCCCCTCCGAGCCGCTCTCGCGTGAGCAGGGCGACGACGCGCTCGCGCAGCTCCTGCGCGGCCGCGCCAATCATCCGCGCCGGAATCTCTTCGCACCCAATCTCTAGCAGGAAATCTGGCATGCTTTCAAACCATCAAGTCTCTCAAACTCCGGCTGCACCGAATGTGATACCCGTCACAATCGGCCGGAAACGTCCCATTTTGGTTTCCGGCAAGCAATCTCAACTTACGGGCGACAGCGTTTCTTTTCTCGGCTGCGTTTTCTTCTGCGCAACAGGTTCCGTCTGTTCCGAGCCGCCCTTCGTCTGCGCATTCTGCTGATCGACCCACGCTTTGGCGATCCCCACGGCCAGTGCCCGCACTCGCGCAATCACTCCCACACGCTCGGTCACCGAGATCGCGCCGCGCGCATCCAGAATATTGAACAGATGCGAGCACTTAAGGCAAAGGTCATACGCCCCCAATAGCGGAAACCGCAGCTTGTCTTTAATAGACGGGGGGTGCCCCTCCCTTGTCCCTCCGTCTTTTGGAGGGACAGGGTGGGAATCTTGACTCTCCTTCAATTCGCCGTACCGCTCCAGCAATTCCTTGCACTCCATCTCGCATAGTTCGAAATGCTTCCAGGCCTTGTCCACGTCGGCCAACTCGAAGTTGTAAACGGAAAACTGCAGTTCGTCGGCCAGCCGCACATCGCCATACTTCACGACCCTGCCGCTATCCGGATCTCGGGCCCATATGATCTCGTAAATGGAATCCACGTCCTGCAGAAATGCGGCAATGCGTTCGAGCCCGTAAGTAAGCTCCGCCGAAATGGGAAACAGATCCACTCCCCCGCACTGCTGGAAGTAAGTAAACTGCGTGATCTCCAGACCGTCGAGCATGACCTGCCAGCCCACGCCCCAGGCGCTGAGGGTGGGCGCTTCCCAGTTATCTTCCTCGAACTTGATGTCATGCTGCCGCAGATCGATCCCGATTGCTCCCAGCGACTCGAGGTATAACTCCTGCACATTCTCCGGTGGAGGCTTCAGGATCACTTGCAACTGCATATGCTTGAACAGCCGGTTCGGGTTCTCTCCATAACGTCCATCCGCGGGGCGCCGCGAAGGCTGTACATACGCGACCTTGCAGGCCTGCGGCCCCAGCACCCGCAAAAACGTTTCGGGAGCCATCGTTCCCGCTCCCACTTCCACGTCATACGGCTGCTGCAACACGCATCCCCGCTCCGCCCAGAAAGTCTGCAGGCGAAGAATCAACTCCTGGAACGTCAACGGACTCGGCGTAGTGGATTTCATGAATAATGAAGCTGTACTGCTGTCTTCTAGCCAAACGTTATTGTTGGATAGAAAGCGAGAAGCCGGGTGCTGGAAACACTCTTTCTCTCGTGGGAAACCCCAGCAGGTTTAAGTTCCGATTGTAATTGAAGCGGAGGGCACCCGTCAGCCCAAGGAACCTGAGGCTTACTCCCGGTTTCTAGAAGGCGTTCTTCTCCAGCATGCTCGCGGTCACTAATTTCTTCTCAATGTGCCGCTGCAGAATCTGAATCGTGAACCTCCGCAAGTCAGCCCCGTGGGACTTGGGCCAGGGCACTCCACTAAACGCATCCACCGGAGCGCGGAACATCTGTCCGGCCAGCATGCGCGACTCGGCCGAAAGTTCCGACGACGCCAGGCGCTTGTCATCGGCGCACATCAGTCCATCGGCCAGGGCGTGAAAATACGCGCGTGACCCATTCAGATTGCGCCCGCAGACCACGCACTCGCTCAACTCTGGCAGGAAGCCCACCAGCCGAGTCAGCCATAGTTCGAAATAAGTGACCGGCATCCAGACGTCCGGCCCGGTCAGCGCCTGCAACACCGACAGCGCCAGCCGAAAGATGGCATCATTCGCCTCGTGATCGGGCAGCAACTCATCCAGCAGTTCGGCAATGTGCCCCAGAGCCACCGCCCGCCCATACGTCACTTGGGAGGCCATAGGCGATTCCAGCACCTCGCAGGAATCCAGCCGGGCCAGCTCCTGCCGTTCGCGAACGTCATAAAATGCGCGCACGTGCGTCAGCGGCTCGAGTGCGCCGCCGAACCGCCGCTTGGACTTCTTCGCCGAGCGCGCCACGCCATGCACCTTCCCCTCCGCGCGGGTGAAGAGCGTGACCAATAAATCGGCCTCGCGCAGCGGGTAGGTGCGCAACACAATCGCTTCTGACTCTCTGAGCGCCATCGAAGGATTACTCTGGAAATTGATTTTAGTGGATGCGGCCGCTTTCCGGTTCCAGGCCCCGGCGCAGTGCGGTTCGATATACTCTGAGGACCGTGAAAAGATTTCTCCCAGTCCTCATGGTCGTCCTCGGCCTGATTCCCTGCCTGGCCGCCGCCGATGAATCCTTTTCCCGCGTGAAAGTACCCGATGCAAACGGCAAGCCGGTCGCTGCCGTCCTCACCTTCAGCGACCACACTAAAGCAGTTGAAATACGCCCCAGCAAAGGCAATGGCTTGATCATCCCTTACAGCCAGATCGCCAAGTTCTCCTACGAGTACACCAAACGCCACCGCGTGGGTCAGGGCACGCTGATCACCGCCCCTCTCGGCATTGGCGCGCTCATGATGCTCACCAAGGGAAGAAGCCACTGGTTGGAAATTGACTACGATGAGCAGAGCTTGCGCAAAGCCTACGTCCTGCGCATGGACAAGCACGACTACCTGCGGATCCTCGAGGCCATCAAGGCACACACCGGGAAGGACGCCGAGATTCTGGGAAACGCCAACAAGCGGTGAGGACGTGAGCCCCAAAAAGCACGTAGCCAGGGCGCCGTTTGCAACACGCGACCGCCCTGCCTGGACAAGCTATTGTCGCCCGACGTGGTCCCCGGGCCCGGGATTGCCTGTCGGTTGCGGGACCGTCGGCGGGGGCGCGACCGGCGTCATTCCATCCGCAGGCTTGGGAGCCTCTTCCGCGTCCTCACCCGGACGTCGCAGGCTCGGTGCATTGGGCGGACGCACCTCTTGTTCCTCCCGCTTGGCCTCTTCGTCCCTGTCAGGCTTTTGCAGGATTACTTCCTTTTCCGAGCGGACGATCTTCTGCCCGCCAATCTTCATCGTTTCAATCCGCACCACCTCATCACCCACGATGCGCACGAAGTCCACATCCTGGGGCGGCTGGCCGTAGATCCATTCTTCATATTCCGTGTCGCCGTCCCGTTCCCGAACTTTCTTCGGCGCCTTGCCCACCGCATGAACCACCATCTCCGTGTTCATGCCGACCAACACGTGATGCGCCTTGATCGCCTCCTTGACCTTCGGCGGCACCGTGTCGAGATAGGCCTCTTCCTTGTTCCTGGCGTTAAAATCGAGAACCGGCAGCAGCAGATCGCGTAATTGCGCGGCGCTCATCTCTGGAACGTACTTATCAAAATAAATGTCCAGATAGGTGCCGTGCGGATTCTGCACCTCTTCATCCCGCGACAGGGGAACCGGCGTGCCGTTCGCGCCCGAGATCTGCACTCTCTGGTACCACTTCTTGCGGCGGACCGGTCCGCCATTCAGATCGAAATGGATGTGGTCGTCTTTGATCCGCACGTAGGAAATATGCGCCGGGTCCCCCGGCTTAATGGAGGGTCCCCACAATGCCAGCAGCTGTTGCAAGTCCTGTCCGTTGGGCGCAGTCGTGCCGTTTTTGAGAACAAGCCCCTTGTTGCCCATGGGGAACGCAGTGCGTGAGTAGACCAATTGCATCTCGAAGTCGCGGATGATCTCGTACCGCGTCTGCTTCGACATGCGAGGAGCGTTTGCGGCGATGGGTAGGGCTTTTGCCGGGATACTCGCGGCGGCTGCGGGGCCTGAGGGTTGGGAGTCGGGAGCGGCGGTTTGGGCGTGTCCCAAAACAAGAGTCAAACTAAGGAATGAAGCCGGAAGAACAAAACCCCGAAGGTGACCCATACACCACCCCAACACTGCCCTCGATTATAGCGCTGCGGCGCAGCGCCGGGCACAGTTTATGCATAATGAGGATGCCCCTCAATGGCGGGGAGTTGCCGCTGAAGAACAGGAGGCAATAAGCATTTCGCCGCGCTTTCCCTGGCGTCGAAGCGGGTTATGGTGACCCACCGCATTACATCGTCACGCTTATGTTATGTAAGGTTTAGCGCCTTCTTGATCGTGCTCCGCTCCTTCTGGATCTTTTCCTGCAGCAGGGTTATGGCATAAATCAACTGCTCCGGACGAGGCGGGCATCCGGGAACATACACGTCCACCGGGATCACCTGGTTGACGCTTTGCACCAAAGCATAATTCTGGAACACCCCGCCCGAGGTGGCGCAGGCCCCCATCGACATCACCCACTTGGGTTCGGGCATTTGCTCCCAGAGCTGGCGGATCACCGGTGCCATTTTGTTCGAAACCCGTCCGGCAATGATCATCAGGTCACTCTGCCGCGGCGACGGCCGAAATACCTCGGCGCCGAAACGTGCGATGTCAAAGCGCGAGGCGCCCATCGACATCATCTCAATCGCGCAGCAGGCCAGCCCGAACGTCATGGGCCAGATGGAACTTTTGCGCATCCAGTTCACTGCCGAGTCCAGCGTGGTAAGCACCACGCCCTCAGGCGTGGGATTGCCGAAGGTCAGATCCCGAACGACCCTCTTGCCACCCTCGACATCTACATAAGGACCAAAATTAAGCTCGCGCGCCATGATGTGATTATTTTAAACCACGCAGACCCGGCATGCATTCCCCGGGATAGTTCTGCGCCTCCACCTGAAAGCCTTACGGATTGAGCACCACCTTGCCGAACATCTGGCTCTTCTCCAGATATTCATGTGCGGCGCGGATGTCACTCATGGGAAACACCCGGTCCAGCACGGGTTTCAGCCGTCCCGCGAATACATGGCCCAGAACTTCGTTCAGTTCCCCCATGGTCCCCATATAGGAACCGAGCAGCCGCAGTTGGCGCGCGAAGAGATGCCGCAGGTCGATCCTGACTTCGGACCCGCTGGTCGCGCCGCATGTCACCAGGGTTCCCCCGCTCTTGAGGGATCGCAAACTCTCGTCCCAGGTGGCGGCGCCCACATGCTCGACCACGATGTCCACCCCTTCCTTGCCGGTGATCTTGCGGACTTCCTCCGCGATCTTCTGCTGGTAATGGTGGATCCCATAATCGGCGCCAAGCGCGTGCGCTTTTTGCAGCTTTTTCTCATCTCCGGCGGTAGTAATCACGCGGCAATGAAATAACTTCGCAATCTGAATGGCGGCGATGCCCACTCCCGAGCTTCCCCCAAGCACCAGCACCGTCTGTCCCTGTCGCACTCCCGCCAGTCCCACAAGCATGTGCCATGCTGTGACAAAGACAAGAGGAACGCTGGCCGCCTGGTTGAAATCCAGCGAATCGGGAATAGGGATGATGTTCGCGGCCGGCACTGCCATCAGCTCGCAGTCTCCGCCATCGACGGCATTGCCCAGAACCGTAAAGTCCCGGCACTGGTTCTGCAGCCCGGCAAGGCACTTCTGGCAGTGTCCGCAAAAATGCATGGGCGCAATCAGAACGCGCTGCCCCGGTCTGAATCCAGTTACGTATTCCCCGGTTTCTGCAACTTCCCCCGCCACATCGCTGCCGGGAATGTGCGGCAACTTCACCCCCGGCAGTCCCTTCCGCACCCAAAGGTCCAGATGATTGAGTGAACAGGCCTTCACCCGCACCAGCGCCTGATCCTTTCGCGGCTGGGGATCGGGAATGTCTTCGTAGGTCAGAACTTCAGGACCGCCAAATTGGTGGATACGAACCGCTTTCATGGGAGACCCTCTGAATTCGCCTATTAACTATAAGGCAAATCAAGTTCCCTTCCTCAGGGAAGCCGTGCTTGCCGCGCCCGTGTGGTTTCGTAGAGACGTTGCTAGCAACGTCTCTCTAGCCAGAACCTAAGCGTTGAGCTCGTACCCGCGCCGACTACGAGATCGTCTGCTTGGTTCGGTACCAGAGACGTACCAGAGGTACGTCTCTACGAGCAATGAACGGCAAACGCAGTGGATATATTCGCAAACGGAGTTATTGACGTCACCTGGTTCGGCGAGCCGTTTGACTCCCTCCGTGGAGCGACTCATAATCAACTCAGGCCATGGACATCTACGAACAGATCGTCGAACTCCGGCGCCAGGGTCGGCGCGGCGCCGTGGCCACCATAGTCAATGTCCGAGGTTCCATCCCCTCTTTTAAGACCGCCAAAATGCTGGTCCGCGATGATGGCTCGACTGTTGGAACCATCGGTGGCGGGTGTGTCGAAGCCGACGTGTGGCAAGCGGCCCGCGAGGTCATGGAATCCGAGAAGCCGCGAACCTTAAAGTTTGACTTGAACCAGGACCCCAGGTACGACACCGGCCTGGTCTGCGGCGGAACCCTGGAGATATTCGTGGAGCCTGTTCTTCCTCCAGCTTTACTTTATATTTTCGGCGCAGGTCACGTAGCCCTGAATGTTTGCCGCACGGCAGCTACCGCCGGTTTTGACGTCATCATCACCGACGACCGCCCCTCCTATGCAACCCGGGAACGCTTCCCGGCGGCGCGCGATGTTCATGCCATGGACTTCGATGAGGCTATGCGGAAGTTGGATCCCAACGAATCGTCCTACATTGTGATCGTCACCCGCGGCCATCGCGACGACATGCGCCTGCTGCGCTGGGCCGTGCAGACACGCGCCCGGTATGTGGGCATGATTGGATCGAAGCGCAAGGTGATCGAGATCTTCAAGGCGCTGCAGGCCGAAGGTTTACCCGCGCACTTATTCGATCGCGTTCATGCTCCCATTGGTCTCGACATTGGCG
>DASREX010000066.1:0-34340 GCA_035651855.1 Candidatus Sulfotelmatobacter sp. | reverse complement strand
AGCGCAAGCGGAGATGAATACGATTTCCAGCCGGCTGGCCCAACTTTATCCCGCAGATAACAAAGGCTGGGGAGCGGTGGTTGTTCCCCTGCATGAGGACTTGGTCAGCGATGTTCGTCCCGCCATGCTGGTCTTATTGGGAGCGGTAGCGTGCGTTCTGCTGATTGCATGCGTAAACGTCGCCAATCTGATCCTAGCGCGGGCGTTCGGGCGGCAGAAGGAGATTGCCATCCGCACGGCGCTGGGCGCGAGTTCCGGCCGGGTATTGCGGCAGGTGCTCACCGAATCGGTGCTGCTCTCGTTGGTCGGCGGGGCCCTTGGCCTGACTTTCGCGCCGTTGGGAATGCGCCTGATCATGGCATTTCTGGCGGATAAGGTGCCCGCTTCCGCCGAAGTTGGTCTGGATGCGAAGGTCCTCGGCTTTACCGCGGCCATATCGCTGATCACCGGCTTGCTGGCCGGACTCCTGCCGGGGCTCCGGCTCTCCAGGAGAAATGTAAGCCAGACCCTCAAAGAGGGCCTGGGCCGCACCGATACCGATACTGCCGGGCACGGCACGCGGAGTGTTCTGGTGGTAGCCGAGGTAGCCCTGTCTCTGGTGCTTCTGATGGCCGCTGGACTGATGATTCGCAGCTTTCAACGGCTTCACAACGTGAACCCCGGATTCGATCCCCATGGTGTGCTGACCGCCAATGTCGCAATCTCGGCGAAGCGCTTTGCCTCGCCGGAGGAAGAGATAAGGTTTTTCGAGCAAGTGCTGCAGCGGGTGCGGGCGTTGCCCGCAGTGCAATCCGCCGCACTGGTGGATGACATTCCGCTGACCGGCGGTTCGCACCAGCCCATTCAGATCGACGGCAGACCTGTAGTCGCCTTAGCCGACCAACCCGAAGTTGACGTGCGGCTCGTGAGTCCGGGCTACATGAAGACGCTCGGCATCCCCATTCTTCGCGGCCGCGATATCAGCGACGCCGATGTGGCGGGCAGGCCGGGAGCGATCCTGGTCAGCCAGTCTATGGCGCAGCAATTTTGGCCCGGGGAGGACGCAATCGGGAAACGCCTCTCCCTCACGTTTTCTCCTGGTCCTTCGCGGGAGGTTGTCGGGATCGTGGGAGACGTGAAGCTCGACGGATTGGATCAGACTCGTCCCGCGGTCGCGCTCTACACAGCTTTCAATCAAGTTTCGGCGAATGCCATCGGAGGATGGCGTTCGTTCGGCATGATGCTGGTGGTACGCACGGCGAACAATCCCGCGGGCATCGCTTCGCTCGTGGAGAATGCGGTGCACAACGTCGATGCACAGGTCCCCTTGCGGGACGTGCTGCCGATGCAGGAGGTCGTGAAGGGCTCGCTCTCGCAGCAGCGCTTTAGCACGCTGCTTCTCGGGACCTTTGCAGGACTCGCGCTGATCCTGGCAGCGGTAGGGATCTACAGCGTCCTGTCTTACAGCGTGAAGCGGCGGGTCAATGAAATTGGGATCCGCATGGCATTAGGAGCGAGGTTGACGGACGTGCTGCGCATGATTGTTTATGAAGGCATGAAGCTGGCGATGCTCGGGGTCCTGATCGGGGCGGTGGTGGCGCTGACGTTCGGAAGAGTGATGGCGAACCTGATTTATCAAGTGCGGCCGAGCGACCCGCTCACCTTTCTTGCGGTCGCTGCGGTGCTTGCGTTAGTAGCTTTCCTGGCCAGCGTGATTCCCGCCTATCGCGCAGCCAGGGTCGATCCCATGAAGGCGCTGCGGTACGAATAGGGAGATCCATGCAAACGCTATTTCACGACGTTCGTTATGCATTCCGGCAAATGCGCAAGAGTCCAGTTTTTTCCGCCACGGCCATTCTGGTTTTGAGCCTGGGAGTGTGCGCGAGCGTGGCCATTTTCGCATTCGTGGACGCGGCCCTTCTCAAGCCTTTGCCCTATCCCGATTCTTCGCGGCTGGTCGATGTCACGGAAAGCGCCGAGATGTTTCCCAGGGCCAATCTTTCCTACCTCGACTATCTCGATTGGAAGAAGCTGAATCATTCCTTCCGTTCGCTGGAGGTCTATAACAATGGCGGTTATCTGCTCCGGACCGCGACTGGAGCTGAGCCGATCACGGGCATGCGGGTGACCGCGGGATTTTTCCGCACGCTGCAGGTTGCTCCCGCGCTGGGCCGCGACTTTTTAGAGGGGGAGGATGAGCCCTCCGCCGCCAAGATAGTTATTCTGACCTACTCCACATGGCAGAAGAGATATGGCGGCAGCAGGAACGTGATTGGCCAGACGATTCTGCTCAGCGACGTCGCGCACACCATCGTTGGAGTATTACCGCGGAGTTTTCAATTTGCTCCCGCAGGCGATTCGGAACTTTGGGTGCCGTATCACCATGATGATGGGTGTGCGAAACGGCGCGGATGTCACAGCCTCTACGGAGTAGCACGGTTAAAGGACGGCGTTTCCATCGAGGCGGCTCGAGCCGAGATGAAAGGCATCGCCCGGCAACTTGAACTGGAATATCCCGTGGATAATCGCGGCCAGGGCGCTTCGGTGGAAGCTTTGTCGAAGGTCATGGTTGCCGATGTGCGTCCCATCCTCCTGCTGCTGCTTGGCGGGGCCGGTCTGCTCCTGGTCATCGCATGTGCGAATGTGTCGAGCCTGCTGCTGGTCCGTTCCGAAAGCCGCAAGCGCGAGATCGCGGTCAGGGGCGCGCTGGGAGCGTCGCGGCCCAGGCTCATCCGCCAGTTCGTGACAGAAGGATTCGTGTTGATGGCAGGGGGCACGATTCTCGGGCTGATTGCAGCGAGTGGCGCCATGCGGATTCTGCTCCACCTGATTTCGAAAGACCTGCTGTCGAACATGCCCTATCTGGAAGGCATCGGCATCAACCTGCATGTTTTCGCTTTCGCCATGCTCGTCGGGGTCATCGCGGCCGCCCTCTTCTCCCTCGCTCCCATCATGCGCCTGCCTTTGGTAAAGGTTCGCGAAGGCCTGGCGGAGGGTGGCCGCGGTTATGCGGGAACGCTTTGGCGCCGGTTTGGAGCCAATCTGGTGGTGGTCGAACTGGCCGTGGCCGTGATTCTTTTGTTCGGCGCCGGATTGCTGGGCAAGAGCTTCTACCGGCTGTTGCACGTCGACGTTGGGTTCCAACCGGACCACCTGGCAACAGTAACCCTCAATCTATCGGAGACGAAGTATTCGAAAGACGAACTGATCGTGCCGGTTGTGAGGCGGATCCTGGAGCGAATCGGCAGTGTGCCCGGAGTTCAGTCCGTGGGGCTCAGTACCATGTTGCCGGTAAGTTATAACGGAAACACCAATTGGATCAGGGTTGTCGGGCACCCCTACAACGGAGAGCACAACGAAGTAAACGAGCGCAGCGTGAGTCCCGCATTCTTCAGCACCCTGCATGCAAAGCTTCTTCGGGGCCGCTATTTCACCGAGGCGGACGATGCGTCCAAGCCGCCGGTGATCATGATTAATCAGAAACTGGCCAGTAAGTATCTGCCCGGAGAAGATCCCATCGGCAAGAGAATCGGCGATAACCAACTGTCTCCTAAGTCGATCGCCGAGATCGTGGGTGTGGTCGAGGATGTGAAAGATGGCTCGTTGGATACCGAAATATGGCCCGCGATGTACTACCCGTTCAACCAGTCCACCGACACCTACTTTTCTCTGGTCGCGCGCACTTCGCAATCCGAGCAGTCGGTGTTGCCCGCGCTGGTGGCTGCCATTCGTGAGGTCGATCCTGGAATCGGCACTATGAATCCAACATCGATGGCCGCCCGGATCAACGAGTCCCCGAGCGCCTACCTGCACCGTTCGGCGGCGTGGCTGGTCGGAGGGTTCGCTTTTCTCGCGCTTCTGCTAGGAGTGGTCGGTCTGTATGGCGTGATCGCGTACTCGGTCAGCCAGAGGACCCGTGAGATTGGGGTTCGGATGGCGCTCGGCGCGCAGCGCGAGTCGGTCCTGCAACTGATCATGAAAGAGGCAGGCGGGTTGGCGGCGGCGGGAATCGTGACAGGCCTGGTTTGCGCCGTGGGTGTCGCTACCCTCATGCGAGCGCTCCTGTTCGGCGTTCAAAGTTGGGATGTGTCGACCGTGGCGGCGGTCGCCGTCCTACTCGCGATTTCAGCAATGATCGCGAGTTACCTGCCTGCGCGAAGGGCAGCCAGTGTGGATCCCATGGAGGCGCTGCGGTACGAGTGAGGAACGAAATGAATTTGATCCTGGATATCCGGTATGCCCTCCGCCAGGTTCGCAAGAATCCGGGCTTCACCCTGGTTGCGGTGCTGACGTTGGCCCTGGGCAACGGCGCGAACACGTCGGTGTTTACAGTTCTGAACGGGCTCCTGCTCAAGATGCTGCCGGTAAGGGATCCCCAGCAATTGCTTGTGGTCGGTGACCCGACCCGGTCAAGCAGCCGCTCGAATGGCACTCCCCAGACCGTAGTTTTTTCGTATCCGCTCTACAAGGAACTGCGCGACCACAATTCCGTATTCGAGGGATTGTGTGCCGCGGCGACCGACCATCACATCGAGGTAGATGCGGGAAACGCGCAATTCCGCGACGAAAAGATCTCCGGACGCATGGTAAGTGGGAATTACTTTGCAGTGCTCGGAGTGCAAGCTGCCGCAGGACGCCTGTTTTCCGATGCCGACGATAGCGCCGAGGATTCCAACCCTTTAGTCGTTCTGGGCTACGACTATTGGCAACGGAAATTTGCGGGATCTGGCTCGATCATTGGCAGCGCAATCCGCTTGAATGGGTATCCGTTCACCGTAGTCGGCGTAGCTGCCCCAGGATTCGACGGCGATGTGGTAGGGGAGCGGATGGCGCTGTTTGTGCCTTTGAGCATGCAGCCGGAGGTGGTTCGGGGGCGTCATTGGCGCAATTCGGCGAACATCTCCTGGCTGTCGCTGATCGGGCGGTTGAAGCCCGGCGCGTCTCTCGCGCAGGCGGAAGCTAATGTAAATCTCGTTTTCCAGCAGGCACTGAAGGGCAATTACGGGGCAGCGCTGTCCTCCGACGACCGAAATGCCATTCGCGATCGGCACATTCAGGTGGCTCCGGGCGGAGGCGGCGTTTCGCAACTGCGGGGCAACTACTCGACGCCCTTGCTTCTTCTGATGGGCATTGTCGGAATGGTATTGCTGATTGCCTGTGTGAATGTTGCGAACCTGCTGCTGGCCCGCGCCTCCTCCCGCAGCCAGGAAATTGCCATCCGGCTTGCCATGGGCGCAAACCGCCGCCGCTTGATGCAGCAGTTGCTCACCGAAAGCTGCCTGCTTGGACTGATGGGTGGTCTTGCCGGCTCTCTGCTCGCGATTTGGGGGGTTCGACTGCTGGTCGGGATGTTTGACTCCGGCACGATTCTTCCCCTGTCCCCTGACTGGAAGGTGTTCACCTTCACGATCGCTGTGTCCTTGCTCACCGGAGCGATTTTCGGCATGGTCCCCGCCCTGCAGATTCTGAAGGGGAGATTGTCCGTGGGATCGAAGGATCCGGTGCAGGCGAATCCTGAGCCCAAGCTGGGATTCGCCTGGGGCAAAGGACTGATTGCCGGGCAGGTGGCGCTTTCGCTCCTGGTTCTTTTTGCGGCACTTTTGCTGGTGCGCAGTCTTCAGAACCTGATGAGCCAGGACTTCGGCTACTCCCGCGACCACCTGCTCATCGCACGCCTGGACCCGGCCTCTGCGGGGTACGACCCGGCGCGCATGAAGCTGCTTGCCGAACAGCTGGTATCTCGCATTCGCAGCACGCCTGGAGTACGCGCCGTGACGTATTCCACCAATGGATTATTCTCCGGCACCGAATCGGCGGATGCCATCATCGTGCCCGGCTTCAGCGGAAGTCTTCGTGACCGGGTGGCGCTGGAAGATTATGTCGGTCCGAACTATTTCGATGTGATCGGCATTCGAGTGCTGGCAGGCCGCGGGATTGAAGAGCAGGATTCCGCCACATCTACTCGGGTTGCCGTGGTGAACGAGGCCATGGTGAAACACTTCTTCGGCGGCAACAACCCGATTGGACGGCAGTTCATGATTGACGACGCGGTTGAGATAAAGAGGCCGGTTACCATCATCGGCATCTCGCGCAATGCGAAAGATCATGGCGACGGTATTCGCGAAGATGTTCGGCCGCGTTTTTATCTCTCCTTCCAGCAAGTGACCGATCCCGAGCAAATCGTCCTGGAAACGCGGGTGGTGGAAGCGGCTTCCGCAGCGGTCAGCAACCTGCAGAGCCAGATCAAAGCGGTTGATCCGCATCTGCCCATCGGGTTCATCAACAGCCTGGATAGCCTTGTGACCGAAAGCGCGGGCGAGCAGATCGCTTTGGCGAAGCTCTCCGCATTCTTTGCCGGACTGGCCTTGTTACTAGCCTGTGTCGGGCTTTACGGAGTCATGTCCTACACGGTGGCCGGCCGAACCCGGGAAATCGGCCTGCGCATGGCACTGGGCGCGCAGCGCCTGGATGTGGTGCGCCTGGTGCTGCGCGAGACCCTCCTGCTGGTGGTAGTTGGCTTACTGATCGGCATTCCCTTGTCGCTCGCCAGCGCGCGCCTGCTGCACAGCTACCTGTTTGGATTGAAGGGTACCGATCCAGTTTCTTTGAGTGCTGTCGTCCTCTTGTTGGGGATCGTGGGCGCGATTGCGGGATTTATTCCCGCGCGGCGCGCGGCTGGCGTGGACCCCATGAGAGCTCTGCATTACGAATAGCGTCTGGGAAGTTCAGAACGACCTCTGTTGAACGGGAGATTGAGAATGATTCAGCTGAAGAACCTGGAGCGCAGTTATAAGACGCCGGCAGGCCAGACCTGGGTGCTGCGCCGTATCAATCTGCAGATCCGCGAGGGGGAATTCATCACGGTCATGGGACCGTCCGGCGCGGGAAAGTCTTCCCTGCTGAACGTGCTGGCGCTGCTCGACGATGCCTGGGAAGGAGAGTACTGGTTCCGCGAGCAGGCGATCCACGAGATGAAACGCAAGCAACGCGCCGACGTGGCCAAGCGAAACATCGGTATGGTCTTTCAAAGCTATCACCTGCTCGACGATCTGACCGTGCAGGAGAATATTGACCTTCCGCTCTCGTACAAGGACATCCCGCGTCGCGAGCGCCAGGGGCTGGTGGCCGACACGCTGGATCGATTTCAGATCGTGGGAAAAAAGGATCTGTACCCCAGCCAGCTTTCGGGGGGACAGCAGCAGCTTGTGGGAGTCGCCCGCGCCGTGATCCACAAGCCGCCCTTGCTTCTCGCCGACGAGCCAACCGGGAATCTTCATTCGGGCCAGGCCAAGGAGATCATGGAACTATTTCGCGAACTGAACCAGCAAGGCACCACCATTGTGCAAGTGACACATTCGGAGGCAAACGCCGCCTATGGCAGCCGTACGATTCAGCTGCGGGACGGATGGATGGTGGGGGATACTGCCAACCCCTCTCTGCACCAACCGGCGGAGGTCAGCGCATCGTGACCTCAACCGCGCAAAGAGTCTTATGGCCAGTCCGCGTCGTCCTTGTCTGCGCAATTCTTTCGGCAGCCTGCTCAGCCCAGACCACGCCCCAGACTGATTCCGGAGAAAAGGCCTCCACCACGCAGGGTGCGACGCGGCTGCAGTTCGAGATGCCGAAATCGCGTAATCCCCTGCACGCTTATGAACCCGACAGCGTCCCCGAACCGGCCATGTCGAACTCCGCTCGTCTCGATCGGCTGGTGCGCGATGGCACGCTGTATCTCTCCCTGAAGGACGCCATCGATCTCGCGCTGGAAAACAATCTCGATCTGGCGATTGCCCGCTATAACCTTCCCATCGCCAACACAGATATTCTGCGTACCAAGGCCGGCGGATTTTTTCGTGGCGTCAACACTGGCGTTGTGCAGGGAACGCCCGGCGGCGGCGTGGGCGGCTTTGGAACAGGCGCTCCCGGAGCCGGAGCGGGCGGCACCAGCAGCGGCGCTGGAGGCGCCGGCGCCGGTGCTTCGGGCCTGGTGCAGTCCACTTTGGGCGCAGGAACCGCAGTTTCCTCGTTCGACCCCCTTCTCAACATCAATGGCGGCGAGGAGCATCAAACGACTCCCCTCGCCAACCGGCAGATTTATGGCGTGCCTCTGCTGCAACTGAATACGGGCCAGGTCGCCGCCAGCTTCTCTCAATCATTTCCGACCGGAACCAATGTCACGTTTCAATTCGTCAATTCGCGCCAGACGACGAACAGTCCCTTCTTCAACCTGTCCCCGACCCTGAACTCCACATTCCGTTTCCAGATCCAACAGGAGTTGCTGGCCGGTTTCGGGTTCGGCCCCAACTTGCGATATCTGCGGATCGCCAGGAACAACAAGAAGATTTCCGATATCGCATTCAAAGATCAGGTAATCGCAACCGTAACCCAGATCGAGAATATTTACTGGGATCTGGTCAGCGCCTACCAGCAGACACAGGTGAATGAGCAATCCTTCGCCTTCGCCCAGCAGACGCTGGACAACGCCCGCAAGCAGCTGAAGTTAGAAAGCGTTCCCGAGATGGACGTGATGCGCGCAGAGGCTGAAGTTTCCAAGCGCGACCAGGAGTTGACCGTCGCCCGAACCAGCCTGCAACTCCAGCAGACGCTCATGAAGAACGCGATCACCAAGAGTCTCGACGACCCGGTCCTGGAGGCCATGCCGGTGATTCCGACCGATCAGATGCAGAGCGTCGCCATTCAGACGGCCGAACCGGTGAAGGATCTGATTTCCCAGGCGCAACACAACCGTCCCGAACTGGCCGAGACTGACATCGATCTCGTGAACCGGCAAATCAGCCGCCGCGCCGCTCGAAACGCCTTGTTGCCTTCCCTTTCCTTCGTGGGCTTCTATAGCGGAGCGGGCCTCTCCGGCCTTTTGAATCCCATCTATGACGTCACGCGCTTGGGTCCAAATGTCTCGACCGTTCCCACCGATTTCGGCGGCGCTCTGCAGAATGCCTTCAACAACACCGCGCCCGATTACTACCTCGGATTGAACCTCAACATCCCCATCAGGAACCGTGTCGCCAAGGCTGACCAGTACCGGTCTGAATTGGAATACCGGCAGGCCGAACTGCGCATGGAGCAACTCAAGAAACAAGTCCGAATCGAGGTGCGCAACGCGCAATTCGCGCTGGATCAGACCGGGGCGCGCGTGGAGGCCGCCCGCAAGGCCAGAGACCTGGCTCAACGCACTTTCGACATCACGAAAAAAGAGCAGGAACTGGGGGCCGGGTCAAGCTACCAGACACTTTCCGCGCAACGCGATCTGGCCCTGGCGCAACTGGATCTGGTCAATGCAATGACCGTGTATGCCAAGGCCAGGGTTGAACTGGATCGCACCACCGGCACCACTTTGGAACATAATGGCATACTGATCCAGGAGGCAATCAGCGGGATAGTTTCCAGCCGCAACCCATAGCCGGCATGCCCACCATCACCAAGACCGGGGAGGTCGATCTCACGCCGTTTCGGCGCGAGCCCTCAGCGCCCGCGCGGATCCTGGCCGCTGACGATCAGGAGCACATCCTCGAAGCTCTCGATTTCCTGCTCCGTCCCGAGGGTTACCGGGTCGACAAAGTCCGCTCCCCGGAAATGGTGGCCGAAGCGGTGGCGGCCAACTCGTACGATGCCGTTCTGATCGACCTGAACTATACGCGGGATACCACCTCCGGGCAGGAGGGCCTCGATTTGCTAACCCAGATCGTGGCACTGGACGCGACCGTTCCGGTCATAGTGATGACCGCCTGGGCGAATGTTGAGCTGGCCGTGGAGGCGATGCGGCGCGGCGCCCGGGACTTTGTTCAAAAGCCCTGGGAGAACGAGCGCCTGATTTCCATCGTTCGAACCCAGGTCGAACTGCATCGTGCCCTGCAACGGGCGGCCCGTCTGGAGGCGGAGAACCGGCTGCTGCGCGCCGAAGGCCGGCCTGATTTCATCGCTACCGCTCCCGCCATGCAAGCTGTGATGGAGACTATCTCACGCGTGGGAGCTTCGGACGCGAACGTGCTTATTACCGGAGAGCATGGAACCGGCAAGGAAGTGGTCGCTCAAACTCTGCACGCGCTGTCGGCGCGGGCCTCGCGTCCCCTGGTCGCGGTGAATACGGGCGCCATTCCCGATGGCGTTTTCGAGAGCGAACTATTCGGCCATGTGAAGGGCGCGTTCACCGACGCGCGCACCGATCGCATCGGGCGCTTCGAATTGGCTGACGGCGGGACCATTTTCCTGGACGAGATCGGCAACGTGCCGCTTCGCCAGCAGGCCAAGTTGCTTCGCGTGCTGGAATCTGGCGAGGTCGAGCGTGTCGGCTCGTCGCGCCCGCGCAAGGTCAATGTCCGGGTGCTCTCGGCGACCAATACCGACCTGCCGGCAGCCTGCGCGGCGGGGCAATTCCGCGAGGATCTGCTGTTTCGCCTGAATACGGTTGAAATCCACGTGCCTGCCCTGCGCGAGCGCCGCGAGGACATCCCGGTGCTCGCCTCCCATTTTCTCGGTCGCTACGCAGCGCGGTACCGGCGCCCGGTACAAAGTTTCGATCCGGCGGCGCTGCTTGCGTTGAAGCAATATTCCTGGCCGGGGAATGTTCGCGAACTCGAACACACTATTGAGCGCGCCGTCCTGATGTGCCGCACGGGAGAGATCCAACCGGCCGATCTGTCGTTAAGTTCGCCGCGCGCGCAGCCGCAGAACCTGGAAGAACTCAGCCTGGAAGCGGTGGAGGCCGTGTTAGTGCGCAAGGCCCTGCAAAGATTTCAGGGAAACGTCAGCCAGGCAGCCGAGGCGCTGGGCCTGAGTCGCGGAGCGCTTTACCGGCGAATGGAGAAGTATGGGGTCTAGCTCCGGCGGCCCGACGTCGCGCCCGCGGAGAAGAACCCGGCTCCTCTACGAACATCGAATCAGCGTCTATTCCTTCCTGGTTGCGTTGCCTGCTCTGCTGGTCAGCGCCGTGCTGGTATGGTTGCAGGCCTGGAGCCTGGAAGCGCGGCTCACCCTCCTCGGTGCCGAACTCTTTGTCTGGTGGCTGCTGGCCATGGCTCTGCAGGAGCAGACGACGCGCCCCCTGCAGACACTGGCGAACGTGATTTCATCCCTTCGCGAGGAGGACTACTCCTTCCGGGCTCGCAATGCTTCACCGGAGGACGCGCTCGGGGAATTGTCGCTGGAAGTCAATGCCCTGGCCGACATGCTGTCGGGAGAGAAGTTGCGCTCCGTCGAGGCGACCGCACTGCTGCAGCGGGTGGTCGATGAGATCGATGCCCCGCTGTTTACCTTTGATCCTGGCGCAAACCTGCGCCTGGTGAACCCCGCCGGAGAGCGCCTGCTCCGGCAATCAAAAACCCGGCTGCTGGGACGAAGCGCTTATGAACTGGGTCTGGAACAATGCCTGGCCGCGGATAACGAAAGCCTGGTGGAACTCAGCATCAATGGCTCGCAAGCTCGATGGCTGTTGCGCCGAAGCTCCTTCCGGCAGAGCGGCGTGCCCCACACCCTGGTCGTGTTGTCGGACGTAAGCCGCGCCCTGCGCGAAGAGGAACGGCGAACCTGGCAGCGCCTTATCCGGGTGCTCGGGCATGAACTGAGCAACTCTCTTGCTCCTATCAAGTCGATTGCCGGCAGCCTCAGTTCGCGAGTATCCACGACTCCCATGGACGCGTCCGTGCGCAGCGATCTCCAGCGCGGACTGGAGATCATCGAAGCGCGCTCTGCTTCGCTGCACCGGTTTCTTGAGGCGTACCGCCGATTGGCGCAGATGCCTGCTCCTGCCCTTCGCGAAATCACTCTCGGCCCGCTGATCGCGCGAGCCGCCGGACTGGAGACCCGGCTGCGAGTTCACGTCCAGCCGGGACAGGACCTGACCTTTCAGGCTGACCCGGATCAGCTGGAGCAGATGCTGATCAATCTCATTCGGAATGCGGCGGATGCGGTTCTGGAAGGTAGAACCGCCTCGGCGGAGACCCAGGCCACCAGGGAGTCGTCCGAGAAGAATGGCGTTGTAGTCCGCTGGGATACGGGAGCGGAAGACGTCACGCTGGCGATCGAAGATGAAGGCCCCGGCCTGCTGAATCCGGGAAATATCTTCACCCCGTTCTACACCACAAAGCCAAATGGAAGCGGCGTGGGACTGGTGTTATCCCGCCAGATCGCCGAGGCGCACGGCGGCAGTATCGAAATCAGTAACCGGACCACCGGCCGCGGCTGCATCGTGAAGGTCGTCCTGCCCCGATCGGCAGCGCGCCCGGCGAATGCCGCATTGTGAAGCGCCGGGCTTTCTCGGAGTGATGGGTTTCCCCTGCCAGGCTACCCTGGAAGCCCGAATCCGCACTGCTTCCAAAGCCTCTCCCAACCCCACATTCTGGAAGTAACCTGGTTAGAGAGTGGGAACCCGAGTTGGTGGGCCAGCATGCAAACCTGACCGCGATGATGGGCATCATGCGCGAGCATATAGGCAAACATGGCTGCGCCCGGGGCCCACGGGCGAGTCCAGCCGTCACGCTGAAATTTCTTAACCGGGCCCTGGGCAAACGCCTCGGCCAGCATATTGGAGCAGAGCGCTGCGCTGTCCCCCAGTGCTTGCGCGACTTGCTTCTGGGTGCAGCGCGTTCGATCCAGCCGTACCGGAGACTTCAGGTGCGGCGCCGACAAGCGAAGCCATTTGCCGCGAATGTTGTGGACGTGCACGAATATAGCGGCGATGGTGCGTCCCCTGGAGCGGGGCAGTTGCGCTCGCCACGCCCGTGGATCGAGGTGCTCGAGCACGATCTGGTTCATGCGGTCATTGACCGCGTACGCCCCGAGCATGCCTTTCAGCAAATCAGGAGGTGCGGAAGCCGGTCGGGGCATGCCATTTCCTCGTGCGAAGAGGCTAGCGCGAAGCTGCCGCGCGAGCAAGGGCCGAGTATCGATCCCCGCCCGGCGACGATCCTGCCGCATCGGAAAGAACCGAACTTTCACGAGTCAAGATGCAAACTGATTCACTTTCCCCGCAGGCAAGGCTTGGACGGGCCTCGCTCGACCGCTGCGTACCAACCCGTCTCCAATGCCACACAATGGGTGAATTAGCGGGAGTGTGGCCTTCGTTGGCTAGTCTTCATTTGCACTCAAAGGTGCAATCACCAGCTGTGACAAGGTTCGAACAAGCTGAGCTTGCCGTGAAGTCCCCGTCTTTCGGTAGATGCTTGCGAGCTGCGTCTTCAAGGTATTCGTGCTAATTCCAATCAGGACCGCAATGTCGGGAGGGGCGTGACCTTCCGCCAGCAAGAGAGCTACGCGGCATTCCGCAGGAGTCAATCCGAAAAGGGTGCGCAGCACGTCAGAGGCGGGTCGAACGCGTTGCGATGGATCAGTTACAAATGCGATGGCAAGCACGGGATACGGAGTGTCGAGACTGATATTTCGCACTGGTGTGACGAGGACGTGCAAGGGCCCGCGCAGGCGGCGGGAGATTGCAACTCCGCCCGCGGACCGAAGTCCCGTTCCTCGGGATGTATCCCTGGCTTGCGCGATCAGATTCTCCAACTCCGATGATTCTGCAGCGCGTTCCGCCGCCAGCCGACCGCGGGCTGCGATCAAACCGTCGTTCTTCGCCAGAATCTTCGCGGCCGTCCGATTCATGTGGACAATGCCGGCATCCTCTCCCAAAAAAAAGACGCCCGAAGGAAGCATGTCAATCGCGTGCTGAAGGCCCTCGGCCCGCGTCTTCAGTTCAGTAAATTTGATATGAAGGCGGAACGCGCGCTGCAGGTGGGGAGCGAGAAATCGTAATAGCTCCAGATCTTTGTCTTGGAAGGGCCTTCGCAGGTCGCGGTAAAGCCCGATATTGATCAGCCGGGACGGGGAGTTCTCTATCACTCCCCACATAGCCTGGCCCATCTCGTTCGGCTTGAGGTAGTCGTTGTAAAACTCACTCCGGACAAGTTCTTCAAGCGAGGAGAGTTCCTCTGACGTTCCCAACCAACCTGTATGAACCAGCGGAGCTGCCTTACGCGTCCAGACGTCACGGTTGCCATAGTACTCGTCGTACGAGCGGACGGCTGCAGGATCAACACCCCATTGCAGCGATACGGAATGCTCTCCGTGCTTTATGTCATGCAGCAATATTCCTGCCTGCGTACTTTGTGTCGCAAGCGCTACTTGGCGGAGGAAAACTGGCCACAACGATGGGTCGCCAGCAGCATCGTAGAGGGCTGCAATCAGGGTTGAAAGTACATCCTTGGCAGGGAGCATACGCCTCAGTCCGTTGGAACCGTGAGCCGGGGCCTAAAAAGCCGGGGGAAATCTTAGCCCCACTCAATAGATTCTGCAACAACGATTTCACCCGTTCGGGTGATGACATTCGTGGGAGCTTTATTGGATATTCGCCCCCGGGGCGAAGTCGTCCCGTCAATTTCTGTATTGGTGGCGATTTTGGCGTCGTAACTCGGATACGGTGTTCTGAGTGTGCGGGTACCGCTGGAGTCAGACGCCCCTTTTCTGGGCTAGATGGCGACTGCCTGAAAATTAAGGAGGGAAAGCAAACTATGAACAGAAACTTTGTTGTACTTACTGGTCTGCTGATTCTGAGCACGCTGGCATGGGGTGGTCAGCCGGTCACGTCTACGTGTCCCCCCAGCGTGAATGTAACGGTGACGGTCTATGACGACGATACGACCGGCTCGCTGCTTCTGGAAAGAAGCGACGACTTTAACGGGACAAACCAGGCGCAGTACAGCGCGACATCGGATCCGTATCTAACTACAACTATCTATTGCGGCACGTTGCGCTTTAACCTTTACGGCCAGAGCCGCACCACCCAGGCCATTCGCACCATGTACATCACCCCCAATCAAGCGATCGACGGGTCGCAGCCCGTGGGTCCGCCGCCAGGCTATTACTGGCAGAATGTCGAATGGGCAAGCGGATGTTATGACCAGAATGGAAACCAGGTCTATATTCAGAACATTCTGACCTCAAGCAATAACTGTGGGATGATCCTCGACTTCAATGCAAACGGAACGAAATACAAACTGCGAATGGGGCCAGGATGCTCTGGCTGCGTGGGCGTTCCGGCGCCGACAACATTTGGACTGCTCACGGTAACCTGCAATTCGGTCAGCAACAATCAATGCGTAAGCTGGACGTTTGCTCCTAATATGACGCCTAGCAGCACCAATCCCCCAACCGTTGCTAACCTCTACTATTACGCCAAGGGTGGCAAGCTGACCTTCTTTGGGCAGTATTACATGACATTCCGCGTTGATGCGAACCCATAAGCGCTAAGGGAGACTTTCCACGAGCATTCCAGATTCGCGGCCTTTCCTGCCGGGTGGCGGGCACTCGCAGCCGTCGAATGCAGCGGGAAAGGTGCGTGGAAATCACGCAGCTGATCAGGGGTAGAGAATGCTGGGAAGTCTCTCTATCCCTATGCTCAGCGGCCCTGACACCTTCCCGCTTCAGTCATTTCTTTTCGCCAAATCCCGCGACTTGAACAGCTCGCCACCAAGCGTGTACTTTTAGGTACCAACCTGGGACATTCGGCTTTGATCCACATCCTACCTTCCCGGTCTTCGAAGGTCATTCTCTGGAGACGGTCCGCGCGTGGCGCGTGCCTTTTCCTGCTTGCCTTTTTGGGGTGCCTGCAAGTCGGCGCGCAACAGAAGTCCGGGGCACCACTTGACGAATTTGAGCGGCGATTTGCCGCTGCAAACTCAGCGAAGGAGGCGGGGGACTTGCCCGCTGCCGCTGCCGCCAGCGGGAAGATAGTCGCGCTCGGACTCCGCGAAATGGGAAAGTTGCGCCTCTTTGAAGCCGCATATCCCGAGGCCGCCCAATTCTCCCGCAGGTCCCTCGAGTTCGAGGATGTTGCAGATGCGCACGTCGATCTCGCTGCTGCCAGCTTGTTTACCGGCCGGTTGGACGAAGCACTCAAAGAGATCAGCCAGGCTCTCACCGCCGATCCGCGCAACGCCACGGCCTGGGCCATTCAGGGCCAGGCGCAGATCAGGAAAAAGGATTACCGCGCTGCGGCGGAGTCTTTCCAGAAGTCCCTCGAGATTCGTCCCGACCGCGAAACCAGCTACGGTCTCGCCAGTTGCTTGCTCCGATTGAAAGAGAAGGAAAAGGCCGCGGCGATTTTCCAGCAGATGACGACGGAGTCCGGGGATCGCAGCAGCCTGCATCTCTTGTTCGGCGTCGCCTATCGAAATGCCACCCTGTACGGCGACGCTATCCGGGAGTTCCAGCGTGCGCTCTCCCTCGATCCCAAAGTTCCAAACGGCCACTACTTTCTCGGCCTGACCTACTTAATGCAGAACGAATGGGTGCTCACACCGGAGGCCCGTCGGCAATTTCTCGAGCAACTGCGAGTCGATCCTGGAAATTTCTTTGCCAACTATCTTCTGGGCTATATGGCGTTCAGTTCGAACCAGCCGCAGGAGGCGGATCATTATCTGGGTGAGGCGGCGAGATTGAATCCGACTTCCTCGGAAGCCTGGCTTTACCTGGGTCTGAATGCCTACCGCCAAAAGGAAAATCAGAGGGCGGAGCGGCTTCTTCGGAAGGCAATTGCAGTCGCCGAACGCAACGGCGCAGACGTTCACAATGATATCCGGAAGGCCTACACCAGTCTGGGCCGGATCCTCATTGCTTCCGGAAGAGCGGCGGAAGGGGAGCAATACTTCGAAAAGGCGCGCGCGATTCAGCAAAACATCATCGCCGAAAACCAGGACGGGAGTGGCATGGGTGATTCGGGTGGATCCGGAGTTTCTTCAGCCGATGTCCCCAGCCTTCCGCAGAACGAGCCGCCGGTTCCTCCGGCGGGGACGGGCAAAGATGCGGCCACGCCGTTAGGCAGCAACGGGCTGTCGCACGCCAAGCTGACGCCGGGCCAGCGGAGGCAGGCGGCGGCCCAGGAAGAATTCTTGCGTTCTGTTCTGGGCGGCGCCTTCAATGATCTGGCCACGGTAGAAGCAATGCAGAAGCAGTATTCCGCAGCTCTCGGACACTACCAGGAAGCCGAGGAATGGGATCCCAAGGTACCGAACCTGATGCGCAATCTCGGGTTGACCGCCTATCGCGCCGGGAACCGGCCGGAAGCAATCCGGGCCTTGCGCAAGGCGCTGGCACTTGCGCCGGGTGATAATGCGTGTCGCGCGATTCTTCGAGAACTGGGCGCTACTGTCCCCGGGCAGGTTCCGCAAAAGAAGGAAGACAAGAAGCCATGAACTGGAGCGCGACGGACAACAATTGAATCCGCAGCCATCACTTTGCATTCGCCTCCTGCTCGCCGCCGCAGCCTGGCTGCTTACCCCAGTGGCTTTGAGTCAGGAGCAGCACCCGGCCGCGCCTCCTCCTCCGCCCAACGCCAAGAGGGTTCAGTGCAAAGGACGTCCCATACCGCAACTGGAGGACATCACGGAGAAGGCAGGCATCCGTTTTCGCCATATCGCCAATCCGCTGAGCACCTACATTGTCGAGTCGATGAGCGGCGGCGTCATTCTGTGGGATTATGACCGCGACGGCTGGCTGGACATCTATTTCACGAACGCGCCTACCGTCGAGATGGCTCAGCGCAAGGAATCGGCTCGCGGTGCACTCTACCATAACAACCACGACGGCACGTTCAGCGATGCGACGGAAAAGTCAGGCTTGGCGGCGCCTTGCTTCGCCATGGGCGGTGCAGTGGCCGACTACAACAACGACGGCTGGCCAGATCTGTACCTGACGTGTCTCGGCGGCAATGTTCTGTTTCGCAACAATGGGGATGGCACCTTCACCGATGTCACCGCTAAAGCCGGCGTTGCGGACGGCCGAATGTCTGCTGGTGCGGCTTTCGGAGATTACGACCGCGACGGGTTCGTGGACCTGATGGTGGCCAACTATGTCGACTTCCAACTCGACCATCTCCCCCCGTTTGGCGGCAAGTCACTCTGCAAATATCGCGGTATCGATGTCTATTGCGGACCGCGCGGATTGAAGGGTGCAGGCGATTCGCTGTTCCACAACAACGGCGATGGCACGTTTACCGACGTTTCCAAGGCCGCCGGCGTGGATGACCCGCACGGTTACTACGGGCTTGGTGTCGTTTGGGCCGACTTCAACAACACCGGCTGGCCTGACATCTACGTGGCAAACGACACGCTGCCGAACTTTCTGTACCGCAACGACGGCAAGGGCAAGTTCGCCGAGATTGGCCTCGAGTCCGGCACCGCGTTGAGCGAGACGGGCTCTGAGCAAGCCTCTATGGGAGTTGCCCTCGGCGACTACCTGCACAATGGACGTCCTTCCATCTACGTCACAAATTTCGGCGACGACTATAGCGACCTGTATCGCAACGACGGGAACTGGATGTTTACGGATGTCTCTTATGCGTCAGGGGTAGCCTTACCATCTTTTCCTCTCGTGAAGTGGGGCGATGCATTCGTGGATCTCGACAACGATGGCTGGTTGGATCTGGTGGCGGTCAGCGGTCACGTCTATCCGCAAATGGAAAAGGTGCCGCCCAGCGGGGGTTACGCGCAGGCCAAGCTGCTCCACATGAACCAGAAAGATGGCAGCTTCTGTGATGCCGGCAATCTGGCCGGACCGGCTCTGGAAGAAAGACGCGTGTCGCGGGGCCTGGCGGTCGGGGATCTTTTCAACGACGGCAATGTGGACGTCGTGGTCGAGGATCTCGATAGCGCGCCGATGATCCTGCAGAATCACGGTGTTTCCGGCCGCCACTGGGTGAGTCTGGAACTGGCGGGTACCAGGACCAATCGCATGGCAATCGGGGCGCGCGTAAAAATCGTGGCGGGAGGGATGACGCAGACCGACGAGGTTCGCAGCGGCGGCAGTTACATCTCCCAGAGCGATTTCCGTTTGCACTTTGGGCTGGGGTCGGCAGAGAAGATTGAGTCGCTGGAGGTCCGCTGGCCTTCCGGGAAAGTTGAGACGATCAACAACCTCGCAGCCGATCGCTTCTATGCCCTGCTGGAAGGGGAAGGGATCGTTCCCGCAGAGCGGATTCGGCCGGTTTCCCACGTACCGCTCTGAAAGTTAACCTCGTGACACGGAACTTCAAGGTTGCTCGCCCCGCCAATTCCTAAAACGCCTTCTACTCGGGAGAAATGGCACCTTTGGAACTGCCAGAAGAAAATGGTAGGCCCGAATGGATTCGAACCATCGACCTCTTCCGTGTCAAGGAAGCGCTCTGGACCAACTGAGCTACGGGCCTACACTCGAACGATGGTGTCTCAATTCTAACGGTCGGTGACCGATTCCGGCAATGTTTGGTCGTCTTTCCATGTGGCAGCAGCGCGTGGCGACTTCCAGCCTTTCTCCTACGCGACGGTCGCGCCAGCCAGGGCCGCTTTGGAAGCGCGTCGAAATAATTCCGGCGCTTTCAACCGTTGCGCGTACGCCTCGAATTCTGGTTTCGGGCCCTTCCAGAGCAGATCGTGGATTGAATCGAAGACCGGCACATCCCGCCTCAAAGTTGCGAGCGTACGAAAAAGCAACGCATCCTTCCACGCTGCAGATAAGGACTCGGCCAAAGGACGCGCTCGGCGGATGGAGGGGTTCCAGTGCTTCCAGTCCTGCGGAATGTCTTCCAGGTGTGGATATTGGGAAAAGACGAGGGCAGCAGCTTTTGCGCCCCAACCCGCGATGCCGGGAAAGCCATCGGCGCTGTCGCCGACCACCGCCAGGTAATCGGGAATGGACTCCGGTTTCACGCCAAATTTGGCCACCACGCCCGCTTCATCGCGCAGGGTCTCACGGCGGCGATCGAGTTGCACCACCCGCGAACCCACCACGCACTGACCGAGGTCTTTGTCGGGAGTACAAATAATCACCCGCTGGACGCGACCATCCTGAGCGGCTCTGGCAGCGGCCGAAGCCAGCGCGTCGTCGGCCTCGAATTCGACCATGGGCCACACCAGAACTCCCATCGCCTGCAGGGCTTCCTCAAGAATAGGAAATTGCGACAACAATGCCGGGTCCACGCCCTCGCTGGTCTTGTATCCGAAGTAGAGGTCGTTGCGAAAGGACTCAATTACGTGATCGGTGGCAACGCCGAGGTGAGTTGCCCCGGCCTCGATCATGGACAGCACCGATCCCAGGACTCCCCGGACGGCGCCAATCTCCTGTGCCCTCGCATCCTTTGTAGACGGCACGGCGAAGAAGTAGCGGAACAATTCGTAGGTGCCGTCGAGCAGATGAACATCCATGGGGAAGGCCCGCTCCTACCCGATGTTAACCGATTTGAACGAAGTGCCGCCCGAGATGGCGCTCACGAGAAGCGCAGGAATTGTATCGGTCAGCGCTAACCCACCAATTCACCCGCTTCCATCTGATCCACGTAACACCATACCCAGGACTCTCCCGGCTCAATCGAACGGATCAGCGGATGCTGCACGGAATGGAAATGCTTCGTAGCGTGCTTGTTCTTCGAAGAGTCACAGCAGCCGACATGGCCGCAGGTGAGACATAACCGCAAGTGTACCCACGAATCTCCGGTTTTCACGCAGTCTTCGCAAACGTGCTTGTTAGTTTTCCTGATCTTGATCTGATCGAGATGGGCGCATTCATTTCGCATGGCTTCTCCAGACTCCTTTATGGACGGTCAAGTGACCTCGGTCATGTAACGAAAGGGCACAATCACTGCCAAACAGCTTGAATGTCACTCACAATGAGGTTCGGAGGGCATTCCTTTGTGTTGCGCCTTGATTATCTGTCGTGCGTTTTAACTATCGCGTCCACCGTATTACTGGGACGCCGTTGTTGGGAAGGCTGGGCCTTGTGCGCCGTGAATAGCGTCATCATCTGCGTTATTGCTTTCCGCACGGCCCAGACGGGCTTCATCCCGGCAAATATTTTCTGCCTGGTTGTCAGCGCCATCAATTTACAGGCTTGGCGGCGGGCCCGAACCTTGTAGCCCTTCCGGCACTACTCGGCGATGAGCAGGTTCTCGGCAAAGGGCCACTGCTCGTCGATCCACTGAACATCGCAGCGGAAGCCGCACCGCCGCGCGGTATCGAAGATCTCTTCCGCTGAATACTTGTGACTGCTTTCCGTCCAGATGGTTTCGCCTGCCTGAAACTCGACCTCAACTTCCGCCATCGGGATTGTCACCACCTGGCGTTGCGTCGATCGCAAATGCATCTCGACGCTGCGCGCGTCAGGATTAATCTTGGCGAGGTGTTCAAACCGGCTGAGGTCAAAATCGGCGCCCAGTTCGCGATTGACCCGCACCAGCAAGTTCAGATTGAAAGCCGCGGTCACGCCAAGTTGATCGTCGTAAGCCGCCAGCAGTTGGTGTGCCGGTTTCTCCAGATCGGTGCCCAGCAGCAGGCAATCTCCCGGCTGGAGTATGCAGCGAACCTCGGAGAGGAAATCAAGGGCGGCCGGCCGGTCAAAGTTGCCGATGGTGCTTCCCAGGAACAGCACCAGCAGGCGCTGGCTGTACTTGCGGTAGGCGGCGACTTCCAGCAAACCATCGAGATATTCCCGCTCGAACCCCAGTATGCTGATGGCATCGATATCGCTGAGTTCGCGCTGGCACATGACCAGCGCAGAATGAGAAATCTCGACCGGATAGTAGGAAATTCGCTGGCGACGCGCGAACGCCTCCAGCAGCCAGCGGGTTTTCCGGCCGCTGCCGCTGCCCAGTTCCGCCACTGCAACCGGACCGCCAATCCGATCGACGATGTGATTGGCATGCCGCCGCAACAAACGCTCGTCCGCTCTCGTCAGGCCATACTCCGGCAGATGGCTGATGACCTCAAATAAAGCTGAGCCCACGTCGTCATAAAGGTATTTCGAAGGAAGTTCTTTCTGGCCGGGGCGGGTCAGCCCTGCGCGGACGTCGGCCGCGAATTCGTAAGAGGCATTCGCGGGAATGGCATGGACCAGCATACGGACTCCTCAATCAGGAATTCACACAGCGAAATCCCGCATACACGTACTGGTAATGCGACTGGAACCAGTTACGAAACGTGGGCCGCAGCATGCAAGCGGCGGTGCGGGCGGAACCGCCTTTCATCACAAAGTGTTTGCCGTCAAAAAAATCGGCGGAATAGCCTCGGTAGAAAGGAAATGGTTCAAAGCCGGGGAAAGGCGCGAACACAGTGGAGGTCCATTCCCAGCCGTTTCCCAGAAGGCCTTCTACGCCGAAGGCGCTCTGGCCCAGCGAATGCGCGTTCACCGGCGTGGGGTCCCAATGGGCAAAATCAAAATTTCCCAGGCTCGAGTCCGGAGCGTAACGGCCCCAGGGATAGGTTCTCTCCACGTCATCCGGCGATCCATACGCCGCACGGTGCCACTGCGCTTCCGTAGGCAGCTTTCTGCCTGACCATCTTGCGAACGCGCTCGCCTCGGCGTGACTGACATAAACCGGCCAGGTGGAGCGAAGCGGGATTTCGTCGAACATGGTCCGTTGGAACCAGACGTTCTCGCGTTTTTTCCAGAACACCGGATGGCTCACGCCATTCGCCGTTTTCCAATTCCAGTCATCTTCGCTCCAGAGGCTCCGCGTCTCATATCCGCCCTCATCCACGAATTCCAGAAACTGGCGATTGCTGACCATATACTTGTCGATTTCGAAAGCGGGGACATCCACCCTGTGGCGCTCGAATTCGTTGTCCCAACCAAACGTTCCCGACGCGCGGGATAATCCCAAAGTGGCGGCTCCGGCGGGGACGGGGATGGTGTCGTCTTCCACCGCCGAAGTAAGCAAGGGAGTAGAAACGTTCTGGCGGATCTTTCGCTCCAGGGGCAATTGATGGAGCATGTAGGCCAGGGTCTCCACGTGCATAAGACGGTGCTCGATGGCGACATGCATAAGAGTCTCCAGCGAAAAACCGCCGGATGACTTGGAGTCAAGCGCCGCAATCGAGAGCTTCTGATCAAGCGACTCCCTGATCCGCCGCACGTAATCGCGCACTTTCTGGAGCGAAGGCCAATCGGAAGGTTGATCCGAGGGAAGCCCACCCCCAACCGGATCAATGCCGAAGGCGAAGAGCCGATCGAACTCGGGATAAAAACTCTTCAGGCCAAAGATATTTTCATGGAGCAGGTTCCAATCGAAGGCCTCCAAGTGTCCCACATAGAAGATGATCCGGTGGCGCTCTGGAATCGGCCGCTCGAAGATTGCCTCGGGCTTGACGATGTCGAATAAGGCATCGCTCTTTCGCCTGGCGTCAACGATCTGCTCCAGCAAACGATGCCCGACGGCAACCTCTTTCTGAGCGGTCGGCATAGTCTCCTCCATGGCGATTGGGATAGCCGCGGAGACGATTGCTACTCCCGCGGACTGGAAACACTGGGCGCCCGGCGAAGCAGCTTCAGCTTGCGGCCCATCATTTCTGGCAAACCGGGTGGGTACAATCGATGCAATGCATATTCCTGTGTTTCATATCGATGCATTCACCGGCCGAGCCTTCACCGGCAATCCCGCGGCGGTCTGCTTTTTAGACTTCTGGTTAGATGACGGGTTGCTGCGCAAAGTCGCTGCAGAAAATAACCTCCCCGCCACCGCTTTCTTAATACCTTCGGCGGAGGGGTATGACTTGCGCTGGTTCTCCCCGGCTTGCGAGCTCAGGCTATGTGGCCATGCCACCCTGGCAGCAGGCTTTGTTGTGTTTCATTTTCTGAAAACCGAGCTTAAGGAGGTCCAGTTTTCCACGACTTTCCGGGGAAAGCTGTCGGTCCGAAGAGCTGGCGAGCTACTCGAAATGGACTTCCCCGCTATAACTGCAAAACCTTGCGCACCCCCGGCCGAACTGTTCGAGGCCCTGGCCCCCACTTTGAAGCCGGGCGACATCCTGGAGCTGTTCGAGGGCAACGATACCTACGCCGCCTTCCTCACCTCGCAGAATCAGGTTAATCACTTCCAGCCAAATCTTGCAGCCCTGGTAAAACTGCATCCCCGGGTGGTTGTGCTCACCGCCCAGGGGGATGACGTGGACTTCGTCTCCCGCTACTTCGCCCCCGGATACGGGATTCCGGAGGACTTCGTGACCGGCTCATCCCACTGCCTGCTCACGCCGATATGGGCAAAGCGCTTAGGCAAGACCGAATTGCAAGCCCGCCAACTCTCGGCGCGAGGGGGTGAGCTGAGGTGCGAATGGAAAGGCGATCGAGTGCTCTTGCGTGGAAAGGCCGTGCCGATCATGCAGGGATCGCTGACAATTTGACCAGGCTACGGCGAGAGATTCTTGCGCCGGAGAAATTCCCGCACGACTTCCTGCGGATCCCGATGCTGCCCGTCCACGGCATAGTTCATTTGCTGCATCTCCGAGTCCGAAATAGTGTGGCCGAGCGCGCCGAGAATACTGCGGAGTTCGGGATGGTCGTGCAACAACTGCTCCCGGACCACCGGCACCGCCTCGTATGGCGGAAAGTAGTGGCGATCGTCCGCGAGGACGAATAAATCCAGGGCGGGAATCAGACCATCGGTCGCATTCCCACCGGCAAAGTCAATCTGGCGGTCCTTCAGGGCCCTAGCCAGCAAGCCTAGATCCATGATTCGCGGTGGCTCAGCGAAATGCAGGCCGTAAGTTTCGGCCAGCCCCTGGTAGCCGTCGGGTCGCTCCATGAATTCGTATCCGAAGCCGGCGCGCCAATGCGGCGCATAACCCGCAGCCTGGGACAAGGTCTTCAATCCCAAACGCCGCGCATCTTCCCCCCGAATCTCCATCGCGAACGTGTCATTGAACCCGAATGCCGGTCCAAGGGTCAGTCCAAAGCGGCTTTCATACTCGCCTTTTACGCGCTGGTAGACATCGCTCGGGTCGGCACTCGCCTTCTGCTTGAGAACCGCGGTGAGAGCGGTACCCGTGTACTCCGGGTAGATGTCGATGCGCCCGGACAGAATTGCCTGCTGGCAGATATACGTGCCCGCCAGATAAAACCTGCGCTCCACCTTCAGATTAGTGTGCTGTTCGATCTGCTGCGCGATCACTTCGCCGAGGATGAACGATTCGGTGAAATTCTTGGATCCGACCACAACTCGATTGGCGTGCTGGGGCGCGCACGACAGCAGAAAACCCAGCGACAGGACGAACCCAGGCAGGAATTGCCGCCAACGCCTCATCGCGCGCGCAGCCGTTTCTCCAGCCAGCCCACGCCCACATCGGCCAGCAGAGCGAGGATGGCGGCCGGAATCGCTCCCGCCAGAATCACCCGGTTATCCACCATCGCCAGCCCGCGGAAAATGAATTCCCCCAGGCCGCCGGCTCCAATCGCGGCGGCGATCGTGGCCAGACCGACAGCGATCACCACCGCCACCCGGACCCCTGACAAGATCACACTCACAGCCAGCGGGAGTTCCACTTGAAACAGCAGTTGAGATTTCGTGAGTCCCATGCCGCGCCCGGCCTCCAGCACCGCCGGATCGACTCCGCAAATTCCGGTATAGGTGTTGCGAATAATCGGCAGCAAAGCATAGAGCGTGAGCGCGAGGATCGCGAGCCGGTCGGATCGCTCGCCGAGCCATGGCACCGGAAGCAGAAACCCAAAGAGAGCCAGGCTCGGAATGGTCTGGATGATATTGGCGCCGGCCAGGACGGGCTTATTCAGCCGCGGGCGATGGGCAATCACGATTCCGAGCGGAATGCCGATCAACATCGCAAACAGCGTCGATATGCCAACCAGCCACAGATGTTCCGCGGTAAGCTCAAGAACTTGCGCCTGGTTATGCAAGAGGAAACGAACGACGTTCATGATGTGCCTCGCTTTGCCGCCGACTCCAAACCATCGCCGAACGCGCGAACGTAGGCCGCTGCCCAGGGATCGGTGGACTTCACAAATTCTTCCGGGCTAAGTACCGTGACCAGCTTTCCCGCTTCCATGAGCGCGATGCGCGAACCCAGCCGCAACGCCTCGCGCAGGTCGTGCGTGACGAACACCACCGTCTTGTGAAGCCTCTGCTGCAACAGCAGGAATTCACGTTGCAGATCGTCGCGCGTGAGTGGATCCAAGGCAGCGAAAGGCTCATCCATCAAAAGAATTTCCGGATTCGCCGCAAGGGCGCGCGCTACTCCTACCCGCTGCCGCTGCCCGCCTGAAAGTTGATGCGGATAGCGCGCCGCAATCTCGGGCGCGAGCCCCACCAGCTGCAGCAACTCTTGGGTTCGCGCCCGTATCTTTTCCTTGGGCCAGCCTTCAATCTTCGGAACCAGCCCAATGTTGCGCTCCACCGTGAAATGCGGAAACAGACCTGCATCCTGGATAACATATCCCATACCTCGCCGGAGGCGAGTCACATCAACTTCGCAATTAGGCATCCCATTCACGCGGACCTCGCCGGAAGTAGGGGAGACCAGCCGGTTGATCAACTTCAGCGTCGTCGTCTTCCCCGAGCCGCTGCGACCAAGTAAAACCAGGGTTTCCCCGCTCGACACCTGCAGCGTGAGGCCGGCAAGAACCTGCGTGTCCGCCACACGGAAAGATACATCGCGGAACTCGATCACTGGAGCCGTCGCAGGATCAGGCATATTCCGCCAAGCATACCGGAGTTCGCCGCGAGATCCCAAAGCGTACGGCAGGACTCCGGGTATCAGATTTGCAATACACGCTGCTCCCGGCGACAATCCTGTAATGAGCAAGCGACCGTCCGCCGGGACAATTGGCAGTTCCACTCAACCCGGCGAGGTATTTGTGCCCGGAGCGATGGTCATTGCGACCTTGTCGAACCCACGCGAGAAGTTCTGGGGAATGATTCTGGCTCTGGCCGCCGAAGGCCTCAGCCTGAGCGGAGCGGAATTAGCTTCGTTCGAAGACCTGACTGCCATGGTACGAGACGGCGAATCTTTTACTCCAGCCGTAGTGTTCTTTCCCATGCACCGCATCGAGCGGGTTGAGCTTGACCTGCCTGACGGAAACTTACCGTCTCTTTCGCAGAGGTTTTACGGCAAAACCGGCATGGAACCCCCGGCCGTGCTGACGCCCAAGGATCCTGACCCCGGACAAGCAAGTCCTCAGAGATCTCCCGTTCCCAGGGGACGCGCTTGAAGCTCTCGCAGATTTTCACGGCTCCGAACCAGCTCACGCTGCTGCGGATGATCTTCGTTCCCTTTATCGTGATCCATCTCGTGGAGGGCCGCTACACTTGGGCGCTGGCGGTCTTCATCATCGCGGGCTTCAGCGACGGCCTGGATGGCTTGCTCGCCCGCACGCTTCACCAGCAGACGCTGCTGGGGCAATATCTCGATCCCATCGCCGACAAGCTCTTATTGAGCACCGTGTTCCTGGTGCTTTCCATCCTGCACAAAATTGCGTGGAAGTACACGATCCTGGTGTTCAGCCGCGACATCTCCATTCTTGCGGCGAGCGCCGTTTTATTCGCGATTGCCGGGCTGCGGGATTTCCGCCCCAGCATATTTGGCAAGGCCAACACCCTGTGCCAGATCAGCGCAGTTTTTTTTGTGATGCTGCTGGAAATTTATCCGCAACGCTGGGTTCGGATTACCCGCATAACATTCCTGCACGCGACTGCCGCCTTTACCGTTATTTCAGCGCTGCATTACCTGATTTTGGTGCAGCGACGCTTGCGGGCACATGCCCACGCGCTGCCGCCGGCGCAGCATTCTTCAACTTGACCTCATTTGACCGCGCTTTTCGGTCACCCCTAGAATCTTAGGTTCGTGCCGCAGCATTGCACTGAGCATGCCCCTTCGCCTTTACAACACGATGTCGAACCAGGTGGAGGAGTTCCGCCCTCTGCTCGACAACGAAGTGCGAATGTACGCGTGCGGCCCCACGGTTTACGACTACGGGCACATCGGCAACTTCCGCACCTTCGTCGCCGTGGATCTGCTGCGCAGATTTTTGCGGCAAAGCGGATACAAGATTCATCACGTCATGAACATTACTGACGTGGACGACAAGATCATCCGCAATTCCGCGCGCGACGGGGTCAGTGTGCAGCAATACACGGCCAAGTACGAAAAGGCATTTCTGGAAGATGCGGCCATGATCGGGATCGAGCAGCCCACGCTGGTCCGCGCGACCGAGCACATTGCGGACATGGCGGAGTTCGTCACACAACTGGTGGACAAGGGAATCGCCTATCGTACCGAAGACGGGTCCTACTACTTCCGCATCGCCAGGTTCCCGCAGTACGGCAAACTTTCGAAGCGCGATTTCACCGGCATGCTGGATGGCGCGCGCGTGGATGTCGACGAGTATGACAAGGATAGCGCCCGTGATTTCGCCCTCTGGAAAGGTCCTAAGGAAGGCGAGGCTTCCTGGGACAGCAAGATTGGGCCGGGCCGCCCGGGCTGGCATCTGGAGTGCTCGGTCATGTCGATGCACGAATTAGGCGAGAGCTTCGACCTCCACGCTGGGGGCGAAGACCTGGTGTTCCCCCATCACGAGAATGAAATTGCTCAATCGGAATCGTTGACCGGCAAACCTTTCGTGCATTTCTGGTTTCATCCCCGCTTTCTGCTGGTCGAGGGCGAGAAGATGTCGAAGAGCCTGGGAAATTTCTTCACTCTTCGCGATCTGGTGCTGAAGGGCCACAAACCTTCCTCGCTGCGTTATCTGCTCGCATCGGTGCCCTACCGCAACCAACTGAACTTCACGTTCGACGGCTTAAAGCAGGCGGCAGTGTCGGTGGAACGGCTGCGGAATTTTCGCCTTCGGCTGACGGCAGGAACTTTCGAGCCCGGTTCGAATCCCCGGATGCAAACGCTTGCTTCGGAAACCGTGGTCAAGATGCGAGCGGCGCTGGACGACGATCTCAACACCGCTCAAGCCCAGGCGGCCATCTTCGAAATGGTGCGCCAGGCAAACACGGCGCTGGACGGCGGTGATGTGAAGAAAGATGACGTGGCGCCTTGGCTTGACGCTTTGCAGAAGTTCGATGAAATCTTCGCCGTCCTCGAAGACGATGATGGGCCAAAGATGAAGAAGATCCTCGAATGGGCTTCGGCCGAGGGCCGCGAGAACGACATCAGCCCGGGACTTCGCGAGGCCGTTCAATCGGGACAACGCTCCGATGCCGAGATCGAATCCAAGGTCAGCGAGATGAAAGCGGCTCGCAGCGCTCGTGACTTCAAGAAGTCCGACGCCATTCGGGCTGAACTCGCCGAAGCCGGCATCCTGGTGGAGATCACCAAAGACGGCGTGCGCTGGAGGAGAAAGTAGAGCGGAGTGAAAGCCTTCGACGAATATCTGCGCGACGCCGAACTTGCCCACGGACACCTTTGCGCCGGCCAGATTCTTGGGGTGCGGCTGGCGATGCTCGGCCTGCAAAAGCTTGGCATTGATGATCCGCAGGGAAAAGACCGGAAGCGGCTGGTAACTTTTGTGGAAATCGACCGCTGTGCGACGGATGCCGTGGCGGTCGTAACCGGCTGCCGCCTGGGAAAACGCGCCCTGAAGTTTCGCGACTGGGGCAAGATGGCGGCCACCTTTGTGGACGTTAGCACCGGCAAGGCGGTGCGCATCGCCGCCAAAGAGTCTTCCAAAGCGCTGGCCCGGCAGATGCATCCGGAAATTCACAACCAGAATCAGCAGCAGATGGCGGCTTACACCCGGATGTCTGATGAGGATCTGTTCGTTGCGCAATGGGTGACCGTGGATCTGCCTCCCGAGGAATTTCCCGGCTATAAAGGCGAGCGCCCCCTCTGCGATGCCTGCGGAGAGGGGATCAACTTCCGCCGGGAGGTGCGCCGCGATGGAAAGGTTCTGTGCCGCGCCTGCGCAGGGGAGAGCTATTACAAACCGGCAGAATGATGATCAGGCGCGCGCCTGCTCGTAGGCGTGGGCAATCCGCAAGATCGTCGTCTCGTCAAAATGCTTTCCCAGGATTTGCAGCCCTATCGGCAGTTTCTCTTGCGTATGGCCGCACGGGACAGAAATCCCTGGAATTCCCGCCAGATCCGCAGTAACGGTGTAGATATCGGCCAGATACATGGCCAGCGGATCATTGGATTTTTCACCCAGACGGAACGCCGCCGTGGGGCTGGTGGGAGTCACAATCGCATCCACTTTTTGAAAGGCTTCGTCGAAGTCACGCGTCAGCAGGTTTCGCACTTTCTGGGCCTTCACATAGTATGCATCGTAATAGCCAGCGCTCAGCGCGTAGGTCCCGAGGATGATGCGCCGCTTTACTTCCGCGCCGAATCCTTCGTCGCGGCTGCGGCGGTACATCTCCGAGAGCGTTTGGACGCCGCGGGCGCGGTGGCTATAGCGTACGCCGTCATAACGGGCCAGGTTCGAAGACGCCTCCGCCGTCGCGATCAGGTAATAAGTTGGGATTGCATACGGCGTATGCGGCAGCGACACGGGAACGATCTCGCAGCCCAACTGCCTCAACTTGTCGATTGCGGTTTCGACCGCCTGGCGAACTTCGTCGTCCAGTCCGTCGCCGAAATACTCCTTTGCCAGACCCACTTTGAGTCCGCGCACCGGCTGCTGGAGTTCGCCGACATAATCCGGAACCGGCACATCGGCGGAAGTGGAGTCCTGAGGATCGCGCCCCGCAATCGTACGCAAGACAATCGCGGCGTCCTTCACGGTCTTCGTCAGAGGACCAATGTGATCGAGCGAGGAGGCAAATGCAATCAAGCCGTAGCGAGACACGCGCCCGTAGGTTGGCATCAGGCCCACCACCCCGCAGAAGGATGCCGGCTGGCGGATCGAACCGCCGGTATCAGATCCCAGAGTGGCCACCGCCATATCCGCGGCAACCGCCGCCGCCGAGCCGCCTGACGACCCGCCCGGCACTCGACTCAGATCGCGCGGGTTGCGCACGGGATAAAATCCGGAATTTTCATTCGACGAGCCCATGGCAAACTCGTCGCAATTCATCTTTCCCAGGATCACCGCACCGGCCGCTTCCATCCTGGCCACAGCAGTAGAGTCATAGGGAGGAACATATTTCTCGAGAATCCTGGAACCGGCCGTGGTCCGCACCCCGCGCGTGCTCATCACATCTTTGATCCCAACCGGCACCCCGCCGAGCGGAGGAAGTTCGTTACCTTCCGCGGCCATGCGATCCATGCGCTGGGCCTGCTCCAGGGCACGTTCTCTCGACAGCGTGAGAAAGGCGCCGACCTGACCATCCTCTTTTTGTATGCGGGAGTAATGCGCTTCCGCCAGAGCGACCGCAGTCGTCGTCTGCTCCTGCACCGCAGCGCGAGCCCTCTCGATGGTCAGTGAACTCAATTCCATGGGTGGCTGTTACCGCTCGATTACCTTGGGAACCCGGAAAAATTGCTCGTCCGCATCTGGAGCATTGGCCAAGGCTTCGCCCTGCGGTAGTGATTTGCGCAGACCTTCGAGAGTGTCTTCGCGGCTGGCGTAGGCGAATCTCTGGCTCCCCATTTTGTCCTGGCCGGCTCCGTACCGATCTGAAACCTGAGCCATGGGAGCGACGTCAGAGGTATCAAGCTCGTTCAGACGGTCGATGTAGTCCAGAATCGAATTCAAGTCGCGTAGCATTCCCTGGCGCTCGGCATCGCTCAGCTCCAGGTTGGCAAGTTCTGCCACGTACGAGACGTCTTTCTCGGTGACTTTCATGGGATGAGCCTTAAGCCCTAAGAATCTCTGATTAAGCTCTTACTTGTCATCCCGAGCGAAGCAGAATTGCCGTTTTTCGGCAATTCTGCGCGTCGAGGGACCTTGTGTCTTCTCTTACGATACTTAATCAGCGCTTCCCTAACGCAAATTTGCCGCAGGATTTTCCGGAGTGACCACAAACTCGATGCGGCGCACCGGCTGCAATGTGTACCTGTTGATGGAGCTGAGATACCGCGGCGCCAGGCCCTGCAGTTCCGATTTCCAACCCGCGTCCGGCACGGCAACCCGCAAGATTCCATCACTGAAACTCAGGGCGCGGGTGCGCTCCGCGACTGCTGAACCGCAGACCACCGGCCAGGCCATCAAGGGCGCCTGGGTCGGTGGCGCCTGCCGCAGCGACTGCGCTACGATTCTCTCCAGTTCCGATCCTGCCCGTTCCACATCGACTCCATCCTCGCCGGCACGGAGCGAGACGAAATTCGATTCTAGCATTCCAGGAGTGCATTGCCGGATGAGCTCAGGCGGGAAATTCGCGCCGCACGAACTCCAGGGCGGCCTCGCGGGACGGCAGCCGCCCTTCCAATTGCGCATCTTCCACCGCGCCCAAAATCTCTTTGAACCGCGGCCCTGGCGCGTGGCCTTCCGCGATCAGATCGCGGCCCGTCACCAGGGGAGCCGGCCGCATTTTCTCGGGCGGAATTTCCGCCCGCTTCTGCCGCACGAATTCATAGGTCGTCAGATTGCCATGGCTGGCCAGGCAATCGGCGCGATGCAGCGCCAGATGCTCCTCGAAATCTCTCATGCGCATGAACTTTTTCAGAGTCGATTCTTTCATCCGCATGGCGTCGGCAAAGCGCATGTGATTCTCGACCAGCGCGAGGATCTGTTCCGTTTCGCCGTTGGAAAAACGCATGCGCCGGCAGATCTCCTGCGCGATCTTGACGCCGATATCCACATGACCATCGAAGCGGATGCGGTCCGGCGCGACCCGAAACGTGGCGGGCTTGCCGACATCGTGCAGCAGCGCTCCCCAGGCCAGCGTTGCCGGACAGGGTTGGGGTAGATGATCGAGCAGCAGAAGCGTATGCACAAACACATCGCCTTTAGGATGAAACTCCGGCGGCTGCTCCACTCCGTGCATCGCGGAAATTTCCGGCATGACGTGCCGCAGGAGGCCGCTCTCATCCAGCATCAGAAAGGCCGCGCGCGCGTGCCCTTCGGTCAGCATGCGAGTGAGTTCGTCGCGCACCCGCTCGCGAGACACCACCTGGATCTGATCCGCAAGTTTCTGAATGGCCGCAAATGTCGCCGGCTCGATCGTGTACTCGAAGCGCGCCGCAAACCGCACTGCGCGCAGCATGCGCAGCTTGTCTTCGGTAAAGCGATGCTCCGGCTCGCCGATCGCGCGAATGACCCCGGCCTGTAAATCATTTCTCCCGCCTACATAGTCCAGCACCCCGCCGGTGGCCGGATCGAGAAGCATGCCGTTGATCGTGAAATCGCGGCGCGCCACGTCTTCGCGCGCGTCCTGGCTGAACCGCACTTCGTCCGGGTGCCGTCCGTCGGAGTACCCGAGGTCGCTGCGGTAGGTTGCCACCTCCACACAGCGGGACCGCGAGGAGCCTCCCACCTCGCCGGCTGGCGCTTCGGCCGCGTCGGGCGCGGGGACGAGCACGACTCCGAACTGAACCCCCACCGCATACGTCTGTGGGAAGATGCCCATGACCTCACCGGGCGTGGCGTTTGTGGCCACGTCGTAATCCTTGGGTTCCCGTCCCAGCAATAGATCACGCACGCACCCGCCGACCAGATACGCTTCGAAGCCCCGCTGGCGCAGGGCCTGTACGATCGAGCTAGGGAACTCCTTGAGCATGGTAGCCAGCAGTTTTCATCATAGCGCTGCCCATTCATCAAGCGCATCCGCGAGCTCCCCTGGATTAATATTTAGAGATGCCCGGCGCCCACATTCTCGGGATCGAAAGCTCCTGCGACGAGACTGCTGCCGCGGTCGTCCGTTCGGGCGAACAATTGCTGTCGAACGTCGTTGCTTCCCAGATTGCCACTCATCAGCCCTACGGTGGAGTCGTGCCGGAACTGGCCTCGCGCGAGCATCTGCGCGCGATTGTACCCGTGGTGCGCCAGGCGCTGGCTGAGGCCAGTCACAGCTACGATTCGATCGACGCCATCGCTGTCACTCAGGGCCCCGGCCTGGCGGGAGCCTTGCTGGTAGGCATCAGCTATGCGAAGGCCATGGCGTTCGCCCTCGATAAACCGCTGATCGCCGTTAACCATCTGGAAGGTCACATCCACGCGGTCCTGCTCGAAAAGCGGCAGAAGGGAGACCACGAAGTCCGGTTCCCGGTGCTCGCGCTTGTGGTTTCCGGCGGACACACTCATCTCTACCTCGCCGCCCTGCAGGGCGACTCCTGGACCTACGAAAACATTGGCCACACCCGGGACGATGCTGCAGGCGAGGCTTTCGACAAAGTGGCGAAGCTTCTCGGTCTCGGCTATCCCGGAGGCCCCGTGATTGATCGGCTTTCCACGCACGGCGATCCCCGGGCGGTAAAGTTTCCTCCCGCGCAGATCAAGCACCGCGATCGCCGGGGACGGAACGACGGCAAAGACATCGCGCAAGGCCATGACATCCGCTTTGATTTCTCCTACAGCGGCATCAAGACTGCGATCCTGCGCTATGTCGAGGCGCATGGGATGCGCGGCTCCGTGGAAGAACGCCGTAAAGACCTGTCAGCGATCGCCAAACCGAGGCTGGAGGATTACCTGGCGCATTGCGACAAGGTCACGCTCGACCTGGTGGCCTCGTTCCAGCGGGCGATTGTGGACGATCTGGTGGGAAAGACCCTGGCGGCTGCCCA
>DASREX010000065.1:0-24380 GCA_035651855.1 Candidatus Sulfotelmatobacter sp. | reverse complement strand
CTGAGCGGGGGCGTTGCCGCCGTCTTCTTCGTCGGTGGCCCCGGCGTCATCGGGCACGTCGGCAACCACGACGTTGGGGGTCACAGCGGCATCCTGGATGGATTTTCCGCTGGGTGAATAGTATTTCGCGACGGAAAGGATCAGGGCGCCGCCGTCGGGCAGGTCAATCGTCTTCTGCACGGAACCGTCCCCAAAGGTTTTGTCGCCAACTACGTCTCCGCGGGCATTCTCCAGAATTGCGGCGGCTACGATCTCCGCCGCGCCGGAAGTGCCGCGATTGACCAGCACCGCCATGGGGAGACTGGTGACGGCTTTGGAGGGATCGGCATTGAAGGCTTCCCGGGGGAATTTCTGTCCCTGCAGGTAGGTGATGGTGCCGTGGTTCAGAAACAGATTCGCCACGGCGACGCCTTCACTCTCGTCTCCTTCGGCGCAGTTGCGGAGATCGAGGAGGATTTTTTTGGCGCCGGATTTTTCCAGAGCCTTCACTTTGGAGGCGATTTCCTGCGCTTTGCCGCGGGTCAAGGCTTCGGCTTTCACGTAAGCGATGCCGCCGTCGTCCATCATCTTGTCGCTGACCGGAGGAATTCCGACCACGTCGCGGGTAATCGCAACCTTCTGCGGCTCAGCTTTGCGGGCGCGGACGACTTGCACGTTGAGAGTTGTTCCGGGAGCTCCGGCAATGAGATTGCGGATCTCAGGAAGCGACATGTCGCGCGTGCTCTGGCCTTCAATCGCCTCGAAGATATCGGTCGGCTCGATGCCGGCTTTCTCGGCTGGCGATCCGGGAAGGACGGCGACGACTGCCGCATATCCAAAACGCTTGGAGACCACCGCGCCGATGTCGGCCTTGCCCTCGACCTTGTGATTCTTGAATGCCCTGTAGGCATCCGGAGTCATGTAGCTGGAGTTGGAATCGAGCGACTCCAGAAGTCCATGCAGAGCGCCGTCAGTCACTTTGGGGATGTTGGGTTCTTCCACGTACTCGCCGCGAATGCGTGACAGCACCTCGCTGTAAACCTGCAACTGGCGGTAAGAGCCATCGTTGGACGAGGCATGCACGCCGCCCATGGATCCGACCACGACGAACAGAAGAACGGCAAAAGAAGTGACAAGGATCGCTGCTTTGGTTTTCATGGACATCGCTGTGTGATCTTCTTCCGGAAGGAATTGCTTCCCGCGAACTCAGATCATTATATCTCTAGATGCCAACCGGAACACCTGGGCTGCTCGATTTGAGCCTCTTCGGTAACGCGGGTTGAGAGCGGCGAGTCAGGAATCTATATGTGGACGCGTATAACAAAACAAACAGGTTAGCGTCATTGGCCCGGCTTGAACCTGATGGTGAGCTGGGTTTGAACTGAGACCGGCCGGCCATTCAGATTGTAGGGCCTGAACTTCCACTGTTTAACCGCGTCGATAGCGTTGCGGGCGAAGAGCAGCGACCCCTGCATGAATTTCGCGTCCTGGACGGTGCCATCCCTGGCAATCAGCACTTGCAGAACCACGGTTCCCTGCTGACCCTTGGCATTGGCGGGATAGACGGGCGACGGACTTTCGCTGATCAGGCTGCGTTCCGCGGCCTCGGGAACCTCTACCGGCTCAATTGAGGGCAGTGCCGCCTCATAAGGCTTGTTGCCGCCGATCATCGGGTTGGAGGGCGCAATTTGCGACTTCAGGCTGGGCGGAATCGCCCCGGGGGTCGAAACCGCATGGGGCTGCACTGGTTTTGGCGGGGCGGCAGCGACTGCTATGGGGCCGTTCGACGGTTGGGGATGGGAGCCAGCGGGGGATTCGATCACGCTCACCGTGGGCTGGGGGGTGTGCTCCGCCGTGGGGCGGAATGGATCGGATTTGGCTGCGATCGGCTGAGGTTCTGGATTCTGCACAGCCGGATTCTGGCCTGGAGCTTCGAGCGGCGTTGACCCCTCCGGCGCGATGGCCGAGGGATCCATAGTGTTCGTGCCTTCAGGATTCGGCTTCTTGATGGTCGGATCGACTGCCGGAACAACTTCGATCTGGGAGGGATCCGTGGTCGCATCCGGAATGGCTTCGGCGACGGGAAGCTTGTATTCGTCCCCGGGCCGCGTAAAGGTTTCGTGCGCGGCAGGGGCCGGTGGCGGCGTCGCCGGTTGCGGATTCAGCCAGGCATGAACTCCCTGCCTCCCACGGTGCCACAGGCCCTGAAGGCGCGGGTGCCAGGGAGCCTGCGGGGCAGCAACCACAGCCAGTACCGCCAGAACGAATGCCGGAACGATGGCGCGCTTGGCGAACCTGAAATTCGAAGCCGGCGCAGGCGACGGACTCTTCTTTCCTCCTTGCATGTAAGCGAACAGTTCCGCTTCATTCTTCCGTTCACGCAGGGTGGACTCGACGGCCGGGGCCGCCTTAACCTTCCTGGAATCCAGGCTCGGCGAAGCCGCCGGCGCCGGAGAAGGCGAGTACGAAGAAATCTGATCGGAGCCGAGAAGCTCGGGATTTCCCCGGGTGGAAGACACCGGGAGCGGTGCGGGAGCCGGGGCGGCTGCGGAACCGGCCGATGGCTGGGCTGCACCGCGTGTTTTGAGGTACCACTCCAATCCGCGGGTGCCCGAATGCTTTGGAGCTGCCGGCGGCGCGGCCTCTTCCTCGGCCACCGAAGCGGCTGATGGGTCCAGATCGCGCAGAGTAGCGGCCGCGTGCCTGGCCTCATCCAGCGTCTGGGGAATCGTGGGTTCGGTTTCGAGAAGTCCCCCTGGCGCGAGGCGCGGGGTCGGCAAAAACTCGCCTGCCTGGGGCGTAGCCGTGTCGGCAATGACAGGAAAGACGGCGAGGGAGGACGATGCCGAGGCAGAGGAGGTTGCGTTGGCGGCGGCGCCCTGCTTGGAGCGGAGCAGGTCGCGGGCTGTGGTCAACGTTTCCCTGGCTTGATTGACGATGATCGGTTTGCGCAGGAGCGAGTTCGCGCCGGCGTGAAGCGCTCTGGGCGCATCGCCATCATTGCTCACGATCGCCAGGGTAAGTGGACGTTCGGCAGCCTTCCGTTCGCGGGCTGTGGTCAGCAGCAGTCCTGCCTCAGGCTGCTGATCCCAATCGATGATGACAATCTGAAAGAGCTGATTGGTAATTCTCTCGGCGGCCGTCACCGCATCGGCGCAGAACTCTCCCTCGACGTCCAGACTGGCTAGAATCTGGCGGAGGTTCGCAGCCGTCTCCTCATCGGAGGAAAACAAGAAACAGCGAAGAGCCATGCCTATCCAGAGTAGGGGGGCGGGGTAACCGCAGCAAGATTACGGTAGTGGCCAAATGCGAGCCGGGGAGAGGCCGCAGGTACATGTACTGGTGGGGGAAAAGAGCCGGTTCCGAAGGTGGTGCGGGACGTCTCCTGGTGTCACTCCGGCTCAATCCGGATCCCCAATCCATCCCATAAACAAAATTACTTTGGTTGCGTCATCCCGGAGGACAAGGAAGAACGGCCGGTCCACCGTAACGTGAAAGCGATGTCGAGGCCGGTGATACGACGCGGAAGCCATGACCACCACCGATACCGTGACCGCGGCAGCTTCGGTTCCCGCTTCATTCACCTCAACGACTGCGCGATGGTTTACCTGATCGATCCAGACGGGCGGCTGGTCGGTCTGAACATGATTAAATTCGGCACGCTGCGGGTCGAAAGCGCGCTCCATACCCAGAGCCGCGAGGCAGGTGCTCAATTGTGCCTCAAAGTCCGCCTTGAAGCGCGGCAACTCGATCACTCCCTCCGAAGATTTAGAATGATCGATCCAAGATTCGAAGAGACCGGAGTTAAGGGTCTGGCGGAATTGCGGCAGATCTGTTTCGCTGCGCGGCAATACTATTTCTATCGAGACGCCGCCGCTATAGGGAAGGGTGACGGCTTGCACGTTGCGGTTTTCGTAATAGGGGTAGAACCCGCTTTGAGTCATCATGGGCAATGTTTTTGTTTGCCCGGAAACGGTGTGGAACAGACTTCCGCGAGTAAGCTCGCTTCGGAATGGAACTTTCCATTTGCCCTTGAAGTAAGCCGCGCTGGCCGCCACCAGAGCGGAGAGTGGCGACAGTTGCGTCACAATTTTCGGGATCTTTCCCATAGTCCGCGAGTTAACTCAGGAATTAATGGTGGGAACCGCGTCAGAGGCTGCGAAGTCGAGCGTGGTTACCTCGGAATCGTATAGTGCACGCAGCCGTGATTGAAAGTCGGCGGCGATTTGAACATGCTTGCTGCTCCAGAGCGAATTTGCCAAAGATGTGACCGCGCCAGGACGAGTGGCAAATGCGGACTTCAGCGTGCTGATTTCCAGCTCGAGGCCCGCGCGATCGAGACCTCGGATCTCGAGAGCGCTCAACATCTCACGCCGGGTTTCTCCTGATGCCAATTCGTGAACCAGCGCGAGGCACAGCATCACGCTGGGGGGCGAAAGAAAAAGATTTGGCGCATCCCCTTGGCGGGACAGCTCACGAAAAAGCTTAAATGCGAACCGCGAGCTGCACGATAGCGAAGATTCCGCGGCTGGGGCGCGGGCGCTAAGCGGAGAGTTTCGGGTGAATGGCCACGGCATCGAGCGCCTCCGTGGAGAATCCTGGTTCGTCCATCAGGATAGTCCTGCCCGCGGATGTTTACCAACGAGGCGGTGCCCCATCGTTCTCGCGCTCTCAGCGAGAGGGTGGGGTATTAACTTCCTGTATCTAACACCGGTTCCCTCCGATCGCCACCTTGCGGAATCGAAGCATTACGTAAACGATGGGGCCGATGAAAATGGCGATCACGCCCCCGATGGTGGCGAAGCGGTCGCCGCCGACCAGAGCTACAAGCGCCATTAACACCGGCGCTCCGACTACGTACAGCAACCCGGTTCGTCCGCCCGGAACCACAAAGGAGCGTGGCAGATCGGGCCGCGAGCGCCGCAGCTTCCATCCCGACAGGACGGTCAGAACCGTCGTTGCCGAGCGCAACCAGATGTAGACGGAGATCAGCTGGCCGAGGCTTTTCCACGACAGAAGCGCATAGATCAGGGCAGAGGCTGTAATGGCAAGCCATGGCGTGTCGTAACGGGAATGCTTGCGCGTCAGGACCTGGGGCAGGTATCCATCTTCGGCCATGGCGAACGGCATTCTGGTCGTCGTAAGGATGGTGCTATTCAATAAAGCGACGCTCCCGATCATGGCTGCCATCGCCATCCAGGTGCCGAGCCAGCGACCGCCAATCATGCGGGCTGCATCGGAGAAGAATCCGGTGTGCCACTGCTCCCAGTTTCCGGCGGAGGCCAGTCCGGCGAAAGTGGGTAAGAAATAAGCTGCCACGGAGAGTGGGACGACCATAGCTAGGGCGCGGGGATAGGCCTTCTGCGGGTTCTCAACTTCTTCGGCGACGGTGGAAAGTTGCTCGTACCCGGAGTAGAGCCAGAGCCCAAGAGCGAGTCCTACGCCAAAGACTTTGAAGGTGGCCTGGTGGGGCACGACCCATGGATGAAAGGGATTCGCCCGCCAGTGCGCCAGCCCGATGACCACCATGGTGATTACCGGGATGAAAATGAAGATCTCGAGCGTGGTGGCTACCTGCCCCACCATCTGAATCCCGCGGACGTTCACCCAGGTCAGCAGTCCGATGAGGGCGACCGAGAGCAGGTAGTGCTGCCACCAGGTCATGTTGGGAGCGTAGTAGAGAAAGTAATCCGCGAACAGGACTGCGTAAGCGCCGCCCAGGAGGAACGAGGCAGACCAGTTCCACCATCCGGCCAGGAATCCCCAGAAGTCGCCGAAGGCGGCGCGTGTCCAGCGATAAAAACCGCCCTCGACGGGCATGGCGGTGGTGAGTTCGGCAGAGACCAGTGAGACCGGAATGCACCAGAAAACCGGCAGGAGCAACAAGTACAGCAGCGTGATTCCGGGCCCGGAGGTTGTGACCATGTCCTCCAGCCCGAAGGGGCCGCCGGTGGTGTAGGAGAACATGACGAAGACGAGATAAAAGAGGCCCGCCTTGCGGAGAGTCGAGGACTTGGTCTGGGTTGCGGTAGTCACAGGGATTTCAGATTGATGATTTCAGATTGCAGATTGAGTGAAAGCCTGGCTTAGTCTGCAACCTGAAATCGGCAATCGAAAAATCGGGACGTTTTCACACGGGCAGGGTTGGCGTGAGGGCTCCCTCCAGCGCAAGCAATTTTCGTTTGATGTCGAGTCCACCACCGTACCCGCAGAGGGTGCCATTGGATGCAATCACGCGGTGGCAGGGGACGACGATGGCCACGGGATTGCGGTTATTGGCCATGCCTACAGCCCGGAATCCCTGCGGTCGCGCCACCGCGCGGGCAATGTCGGCATAACTCCTGGTCTCGCCATAGGGAATGTCCAGCAAGGCGCGCCAGCAGGCCAGTTGAAACTGGGTTCCGCGCAGATCCAGGGGGAAATCGAAGTGCCGGAGGCGACCCTCGAAATAAGCTTCGAGTTGGATGAGGTAGGGACGCAAGGTGTGTTCCGAATGCTCGAATCTCACTTTCTTGCTTTCGGAGCGAAGGTCTCGCGGGTTGGGACGAATGGTTTGCTGTCCGGGCAGGCGCTTGTCAAATTCGAGCGCCACCAGCCCCTGGCTTGACGCGGCGACAAAGAGCGGTCCTACGGGCGACGCAACTGTCGTGTAGAGAAGTGTTTCCATGACGGCGTTCTTCCAGTATGGATGCGCGATAAACATAGCACGTGGCGAGGGAAAAACCGGGGTTCCTGGTGTGCAGCAGGAGCCGGCCGGGTTAGCTCAGGACCGGCGTCGTGACAGCGGGCAGGTTGACAGAAATGTTTCCATAGCCCAAAGTGGTGGACGCCGTTGGCTTGGGTGCCCGGTCGAGTTGAAGAAAACACTAGTGTTGATTGCCGCCGCGGTACTTGCTCCCATCCTGCTGGTCAGTCTCGTCCTGGCCGCGGGAGACTGGCGTCCGATCGGACAGACGGACGGGGGCGATAAGGTTTACGTCAGCTCGGTACGGGTGCTGAAGAAGAATCAGCGCTCCACACTGGTGCGCATCGAATTCAAGGAACCCACAAAACTTCCGCAGGGCGGCCCCTTTGTCGAGATGCGGGCTCGGGTGCGCATAAACTGCACGAACGGGCAGATCACTCCAACCAGCGAATGGTTTTACACGCGCGACCGCAGCGGGCGCATAGTGGTCAGTAAAAAGGCTACGCGCGACGATCAGTTCGGTAAAGGGACCGAGGGCGGCTTCGTGGGAATGGTGAGCAAGAACGTGTGCGCCCAGTCCAAGTAACCAGGGCCCGGAATGTCCTGCAATCGACGCCACATAGATCGGTGGGCGTCATCCTTCCTTCTACTTTACGGCGAACGCCACATAGACTCCGCCCGATTTTGACTTCAGATCTTTCCCTCCTCCGGCGGCGATTACCACATATTGCCGGCCCTTCAGCAGGTAGGTGATCGGGGTAGCATTGCCGGCAAAGGGGAGCTGGGTTTCCCACAGAAGCTTGCCTGAGGTTTTGTCGAAGGCGTGGAATTTCCGGTCATAGTTTGTGGCTCCGATGAACAGGAGTCCTCCGGCGGTGACCAGCGGTCCGCCGTAATTCTCGGTGCCGGTATTCTTCAGGCCCTGGGCCGCCAATTCAGGATACTCGCCAAAAGGCATCTTCCAAACGTACTCCCCGGTGTTCAGGTTGATGGCGTTCAGAGTCCCCCAGGGCGGGGCGACCGCCGGGTACCCGTCGGGATCGTAGAAGCGCAGATATCCGGTGAAGTGGTAACGCATGTTGGGAAGCGGCGGCCCGGCGCTCGCCACTTCTTTGTTTTCGCCTTCAGATGTGACGCCTCCACTCATGACATAGGAGACGAGCATGGAGACCTGATCGTCGCGCAGGCTGGAGAAGCCGGGCATGCGGCCTTTGCCGTTCCTGATGGTTTCGGTAATTTCTTCTCCCGACAAGCGTTTGCCTGCGCTAACCAGGGAAGGAATGGCCGGCGGGGATCCCGCCATTGTCTCCCCGTGGCAGATTGAGCACTGGCTGATGTAAAGGCCGCTGGGACTATTCTGAGCGGCTTCCGCGGGAGTAGTTTCTGCGAGGCGTCCGGTCCAGGCGATATCGTTAGCGTTGACGTACATAATGCCGGTCTGGGGATCGACGGCCTGTCCGCCCCATTCGGCGCCGCCGTCGAGGCCGGGGAAGATAACGGTTTCTTTGGTGGTTGACAGGGGGACGTACTGTCCGTCACTGCGGAAGGCGCGAAAGTGATCCACGGCCCACTGATGCGCCTGGGCAGTGCGATCGGTGAGGAGATCTTCAGTAAGAAGCTGGCGGGCGTAGGGTGCGGGACGGGTGGGCAGGCATTGTTGTTGCGCCGCTACTTCCCCAGGGACGTCACTGGGAGGATAGTTGCGGCAGTCCCGGGGAAACAGCGGCTTGCCGTTAGCCCGGTCGAAGAGGAAGACGAATCCCTGCTTTGAGTTTTGCGCCAGGGCTTCCACTTTTTGCCCGTCGTGGTTCAGCGTGACCAGGATTGGTGGGGTTGGGAAGTCGCGATCCCACAGATCGTGATGGACAGCCTGGAAATGCCAGATTCGCTCTCCGGTCTCGGCGTTGAGGGCGAGGAGACAATTGGCGAACAGGTTGTCGCCGATGCGGTCTCCGCCGTAAAAGTCGAATGCCGCCGAGCCGGTGGGGATGTAGATGATGCCGGTGCGCGGGTCGAGCGTCATTCCCGTCCAGTTATTGGCGGCCCCGCTGTTCTTCCAGGCATCCTTGGGCCAGGTGTCGTATCCGAATTCGCCTGGGTGAGGGATGGTGTGAAATGACCAGCGCAGTTTCCCGGAGCGAACCTCGTAGGCGCGAACGTCACCCGGCGAGGCGGGCAGTGTTTCGGACTCGCGCCCTCCGACAATCATCAAATCCTTGTAGATGACCGGCGGGCTGGTGACGTAGATGACCTGGTCGGCTGGAGGGCGGCCAAGGTCTTCCCGAAGATCGATGCGGCCATCCTGGCCGAAACTGGGAACAGGTTTGCCGGTCGCGGCATCGAGGGCGTAAATGAAGTTCATCACGCCGGCGAAAATCCGGCGTTCCTTTCCGTCGGACCAGTAGGTTAGCCCGCGATCAGGTTGCGTACCTTTGATTCCGGAGTCGAACTTCCAGAGCAGCTTGCCGCTGGCGGCATCCACGGCGAACACTTTTTGCGAAGGCGTGATCCCGTAGAGAACTCCCTTAACCTCAATGGGGCTGGTCTGCAGGCCTCCGGACTCTTCCGTATCGAAGGTCCACGCCACATGAAGATTCTTCACGTTCTTGCGGTTGATTTGTTTCAGCGGGGAAAAGTGATTATTTTCCGGGGTACCGCCGTAAATGGGCCAGTCATGATCGGCGTCCGCACCAGGGCGGGCCATAGCCAGGGTTGCGGTCAGGAACAGGCTAAAGAAAGCGAATCGAATGATTTTGTGATTTGCAGGAGCGTCCAAGAAGAGGCCTCGCTGGGTTCGGCAAAGGAATACTTCGATCCCGGGTGATTTTAGAACAGAAGGGCGGAAATTGGCGTCTTCGGTTGAAAGTTTTGCACAGGCCGTGGCACCTCCGTAACGTGGAAACCACTTTCAACCGGGTTGCAATACGCTTATGCTGAGGAGAGAAGTCGGAAGCAGTCCCAGCCGGCTTCAGACCCACCTCGGTATGGATTCGCTTCGACTTTATGGATTGGTGACGGCGAGCGGCGCCGCTTTGCTGGGGGCATACGCCCTGCTCCGCCCGAGGGCGAAATCCGCGGATGAAATCGAGAAGCAACGCCGCTTATGGCTGGAGAGTACGGGCCGTATCACTGACGGGACGGTCATCGACGTTCAGGAACTGGCAGCGGCGAATCACCATCACGCCGCTGTGATGCTCATTTACAAATACGACGTCGCCGGAGTCACCTACGAGTGCTCGCAGGATGTCACCTACCTGCGGCACTGGATCAACCTGCATTCCTGCCGGCTCGGGCTGCACACTTCCGTGAAGTATGACCCGCAGAATCCGGGGAACTCTCTGGTAGTTTCCGAGAACTGGATGGGCTTGCGGCAGTAGCGCAGACGCAGTCTTCGGAATCCCGCCGATACCTCTGAGAATCTGGTTGGTGCCTGATGAACATTTGTTTCCGGGCAAATCTCACTGCCAGGTGAGGCGCATGACGGTGTTGTGCTTGTCGAAGGTGACCTGGAGAGACTTGTCGTCGCCTCCCACAAATTCAGCGCTGATGGTCTTCGAAAGATCGGTCGTCTGATCCGTGGACCGGGTTCTGACCCGGAGTTGGTGTTTGCCCGCCGGAACCTGCACCGATTCCGATTCCACGCCGCGCACGCCGTTGAATACGATCAACTTCCGCTGTACACCGCCGTGCAGGGGCCGCTCGAGAGCGAGTTTGTCATCGACATAGAGGTATAGAGTGGCGTCCTTGAACTGGTGTTGGACTCCGAGGTCCAGCGTGGCGGAAGGTGTCTCGCGCTGCTTCGCGGGAGCGGGCCGGGGTTTTCGCCGAACCGCGGGAGGCACCACCACTTTAGCAATCAGACGGGGCGCCTGCACGGGGGGCGCCTGGGTTGCGGGCCCGGCTGGGGCGAGCTTGGGAGGATCCTGGGGCATGCTCTGGGTGTCAGCCGCGGCGACCGCATCCGCGGCCGATTTGGGAGTGCTCACCAGTAATTTCGATTGTGCTCCCAGAATGACGAGCAGGATCAGGACGGCCGCTCCGACAATCAGATCTCGTACGGGTGCCTTGTAAAGAATATGGTGAACCACGCCCTGGACTTGGGCGACCGCCGCGTCAGGGCGGTTCGACCCAGCCGTTTTGCCCCCGCGGGGAACATTGAGATAGGTCGTCAAGGGTGCCATGGAGTGCATGGACGTGGTCGTCGAGCCAGGCTTGTAGGCCTGTTGCAGCAGACGCAGATCGTCGCCGAACTCGGAGCCGCGTTGATAGCGATCCTCAGGATTCTTGGCAATTGCCCTCGCGATGACAGCGTCGATCTGCGAAGGCAGCGTCATGTCGAGTGCGCTGGCTGCCACGGGTTCCCGGTTCGCCACCTTGAAGCAAACCGTGGTGGCACTGCTGCCCGGGAAGGGCGAGTGTCCCGTAACCATGACGTAAAGAATCACTCCCAGCGAGAACAGGTCGGAACGGCCATCAGAGCCTTCGCCGCTGAGTTGCTCGGGCGCCATATACGCGGGAGTGCCCAGAACTTTGCCGGGAATGGTGAAGTGCGCGAGGTTCAACTTGGCGATGCCGAAGTCGGCGATCTTGGCGTGTCCGTCTTCGGTCACCAGAATATTGGCGGGCTTGATGTCGCGGTGGACGACCCCTTGAGCGTGGGCGTAGTCGAGAGCGTCGGCGAGTTCCTCGGCCAGCTTCAGCGCTTTGGCAACAGGGAACTTCTTTTCCCGGGCAAGAATTCTCTGCAACGGCTCACCCGAGACGTACTCGAGGACAATAAAGGGGTCCCGGTTCTCCGGGTCCTCTCCGACGTCGAAAACGGAAACGATGCCGGGATGATGCAGGCGGCCGGCAGCCTGGGCCTCGTTGGCGAACCGCAGGCGGAATTCCTTCTCCTCCTCCGGTTCCTGCCCCCACAAGGAAACGGTCTTGACCGCGACCAGGCGGTCGATCTGCGGATCCCTTGCCTTGTACACCACTCCCATGGCGCCACGGCCTAGTTCTGCGACGATCTCGTAACGGCCGAAGCGTTTGAGCGCGGGAGTTTCCATGGGCTCCTCCAAAACAGCAGGCGTGGGCCGCTGCCTTGTGCAACAGTTGTGCGGGAGGCTTGTCGATATGTTAGCGCCTGCGGGATTCAGTTCCCGAAAGGTTCTTGTCTCGCGCTCATTACCTCAGTAATGCCCGAGGCATGCCTTTTGTGCGACGGGAAGCGCAAATCGGCTGCAGTATAGGGGTTTAAGCCCATCCTGTTTTGCGCACGAGCCCTGAGCCGAAACGACTTCCCTGCTGTAGTTTGTTGGGAAAGGAAAAGCTGCTAGCTTCCGGTGGAGAAGCCGCCGCTGTGCGCCAGCGTGAGGCGAAGATACTTGTACGGATTTACCGGGGTGTTGTTGATGCGGACTTCGTAGTGGAGGTGGGGGCCGGTAGAGCGGCCGCTCTCGCCGACGTAACCGATGACATCACCGCGTTGCACTCTCTGCCCCGCCGTAACGGCGAAACCGGAGAGGTGGCCATAGCGGGTGCTGATGCCGTTGCCATGATCGATCAGGATGGCTTTGCCGTATCCGCCCAGGGTTTCGGTTGCCACCACGACTCCGTTGGCCGGCGCAATGATCTGTTTGCCAAAGGTGCTGCCGATATCGACTCCGCTATGAAAGGCGCCTTCTCCATTGAAGGGATCGATGCGCTCGCCGAAGCTGCCGGTGACCTGGCCTTCCACGGGCCAGAGGTTCGGGGCCGAATTGGCCCTGATCCAATCCGCGGTGGTGGCGTTGCGAGTAAGGCCCATGGTCAGACCGACCATGGTCGCTCCGCTCAGCGCAGAGGTGCGCAGGGCGTGCAACTGGTCCAGCGAGGAGGTGATATCGGCATCGTGAATCTGGTCGGTAGCCGTCACCATGGTTGGCTCGGACTTCAGCCCGTACAGGGCAGAAACTTCGCTGGCGATCGAGCCTAGGGAGGCCACCTGCACGTCGCGCTCTTTGGCGACCTGCTCCAGGCGCGAATAGTTGTTCTTAAGCTGGTCTTTCTCGGTCCGCAATTGATTGAACTGCGAAACCTTCAGCAGCATGCGGGTGTAGGAGCTGGCAATCCCGGTCAGGCTGAGGAATCCAATGGCAGCGCCAATGGCAAAAACGTACAGATAATGCACGGGAATAGAGATTTTGCGCAGCGTGCCGTCGTCGCCGCGGGCCACGAAAAGAATGTAGAAGCGTTTCTGCAAAATCCTTCCCTCTATTGTGAAACATCAGGTCCGGAGTTTCAGGCCAAGTTCTTAGAGTGCAAGAAAGCCTGTTCGGATTACCTGACTTTTTTCGGGCCGCGTTCCCGTCTTGGGCAGGGAACTTTATTGCGCCCTTTTTCCTACCGGAACTCCGATCAGAACCTGAGATTTCTGTTCGTCTGCAATTACAAGTGGCTGCAGAACTTAGCCCGGCCAAAGGTCTTTTGTGAATGACTGGTTAACGGTAACAAAGTAGGTTCCCGCTGTCAACGAGGTACAAAGCGGGAGCGGGTTACCGAAGATGGGGTAACCAAGGGGGACCGATGGACACGTTACGGCCGTGAAATTGCCTTAAGGGAGGCCGGAACCGGTAGGTGCCCTGGCTCGGTATAGTATGGCGCCATGCCCCTGGCCGAAAGATCGCTGATTGCGCAGCTGCGGCGGATGGTGAAAGCGCCGCTACGCGCGCCAGACGGCCTGGGCCCCCTCAACCCGTCTGTAATTGCCGGAATTGGAGACGATTGCGCAGTGCTGCGGGTCGCTCCGGGCAACGATTCACTTGTTACTACAGACTTCACCTTGGAAGGCGTTCACTTTCGCCGGGAATGGCATTCGGCCGAAAGCGTTGGACACCGCTGCCTTACGCGCGGATTGAGCGACATTGCCGCGATGGGCGGGGAACCTGTCGCGGCCTTTCTTTCCATGGCCTTCCCCCGGGACCTGGCTCAGTCCTGGATTCGTGGCTTTGTCCGCGGCCTGCTCCGGCTTGCGGAGCAGCACGGTGTCACGCTGGCAGGAGGTGACACTGCGGAATCGCCGAATCGAATTCTGGCGGACATTGTTGTTCTGGGTACGGTGCCGAAGGGTAAGGCCATACGCCGGTCGGGCGCACGCGCCGGAGACCGGGTGTTCGTTAGCGGCGAGCTAGGCGGATCAGCGGCGGCGCTAGGTCGCTTGAGGCGCGGGGAAAAGGCGGATGCCCGCGGCTATTCGCGGCACTTCTATCCGGAGCCTCGAGTTGAGCTGGGACGCATGCTGCGGGAGTCCGGGATTGCCAGCGCGATGATCGATACCAGCGATGGACTTTCCACCGATCTGAGTCATCTTTGTGAGGAAAGCGGAGTGGGGGCGGAAATCAACGCTTTCGGAATCCCCCGGGCGCGGGTGGGCAAACCGGCGCGGCCTGTCGAGCTGGATCTGGCGCTGCACGGCGGAGAAGACTATGAGCTGCTATTCACCGTTTCCCCGCGAAAGCGGGTGCCGGCGCAACTTGCCGGCGTGAGGTTAACAGAGATTGGCCGGGTCACGCGTGGGAGAAAGATCATGCTGCGCGACGAGCAGGGTGCAGCTCAGAAACTGCAATCGCGGGGCTGGGAGCACTTCCGCTAGATGGCAGTGGAACCGGCCAGCTGTGCGCGGGGCGGGACCCCGGCCCTGAATCGCTCGTTACTTCCGTCACTTGTCTGTCTCTACCATCACAACCGAATCGAGACTACATTTAGGTTTATGTCGTCCCGTAGATTGGTTCTGCTCTCCGCCGTCACGCTCTTGCTGAGTGTGCCTGTATTTGCCGCCGACAAGAAACCGTTGCCGCCACCCCCCGCGCCGGCGAAGCTTGCGTCACCCGGAGTCACGGATGAGTTCGTTCGCAAGCAATTCGGCGACTCCTGCTCCCTGCTGCCGGGGCTGCCGCAACTGTCCGGCGATCTGGACGGCGACGGGATCGATGACCTGGTCGTGGCGGCGAAATGCAAGAATCCCATGGCCGACCGCGACGAATACGGCTTTGTGGTCGCCGATCCCTTCGATGCGTTCATGGGGTTTGGCGATGTCAAGGTCACATCCACTTTCGCCTCTGATGTGCCGGAACGCCGCGGTGTGACCATGCTCATCATTCACGGCGCAGAGAAGGATGGATGGCAGGCGGAGAAGCCCAAGGCAAAATTCCTGCTCATCAACTTGCCTTTCAAGGCGCTAAGCGTGAAGCGATACTCGCTCAAGAAGCGAACCGTGCTCGGAATCTATCTGGAAGAGCAGGGAGCAGGAGAGAGCACATCTTCGGTCGTGTACTGGGACGGGAAAAAGTACCGCTACGTGCCGCTGGGAGGAACGATGGAGTAGAGAGACAGCGAGTTCAGATTGCAGATTTTAGATTGCAGATTTCAGAATGGCCTGGCGACGCGAAATCTGCAATCTGAAATCTAAAATCTGAAATCTGAAATCCGCAGTCTCCATCTTCACTCTGAAATCCTCTGAAACTCGCTGCTTCCCACCTTGCTTACGTTCGCTTCGGCAAACTCACATACCCGGTCTAAAGTCGCCTGCAACTCGGCGGTATAACGCTCCAGGTCCGCGTCTCCGGCGTCGGTGGGAACGTGGATCAGTTTGCCCACCCGCACCAGCACGCGGGAGAAGGGGCGAGGGATCATCATGCGGTCCCAGCTATCGAGCACCCAGGCCTTATCCACCGCGGCATGGAAACAGGTGAGCGCGCGCCCCGACGATTTCCCGAGACCCACCGGGCCGGGCTTGACTTTATGACGCGGGCCGCGGGGGCCGTCCAGCGTGAAGGCGACGGTCCAACCCTCGTCCAGTGCACGGCGCAGGCCGAGCAAGGCGCGGATGGGATTGCGGCTGCTGGAGCCTTTCACCGCGACGAATCCGAAGCGCTTGATGATCCGGCCCATGTATTCGCCGTCGTAGCTGTAGCTGCTCATGACCCTGATTCCCATATTGCGAAAGATGTAGGTCGCGGGAATGATGCAGGAATGCCAGAAGGAGGCGACCAGGGGGCGTTCGTCCAGAGTCTTCTGCGCGCCTTCCTCGTAGGAAACAGCGATGCGCAAGGTTGGGCCGAGAAGGCGGATAAACCAGTATCCTGCCCAGACGATCAGGCTGAGCACGATGCGCTGGTGCAGGGTCCAGCGGCGTGGGCCAGAGGTCGCTTCGGCAGTTGCGGCGCCCGGGGCGGAAGTGCTGCTCACGCCACCATTGTAACGGCGGAGCTGGCGTTGCGATGGCGGCGGGAAGATGCGCTAGTTTTCCAGATACGAATCGATCCAGCTCTTCACTCTGAGGCGACGTTCGTCAGCGGGATCGAAGCGGACACCCAAAGATTTGGGTTTGCGCCAGGTGATGGAGCCGCGCACGTTTACCCGCGGCAAGGTCATGAGGGCGAAAGAGACTTCCACGCTGGTGCCGCTGGAGAAGTCCTCCGAGCTCTTCACCGACATGCCTCCCGAACTCATCTCGATGCTGCTGCCCACGACCTTGCGGCCGTCCCCGATGATGCAGACCTCCGTCATGACGGGAATGCGGGCATACCGGCGGAATTCGTGCAGCACCAGCATGCGGGTCGCGCGGATCAGTTTGAGCGCGGCGGGGCGTTCCAGCGGCTCATTGAACATGGCATTGATGCCGTACTTGGAGTAGCGCATTGCTTCCTGGGCGCTGCCGCCCAGTCCGTAGATGATGCAGCGACTGTTGGAGGGCGAACTGCGGATGGCTTCCATCACCGCGTCGGCGCCCTCGGAGAGCGCGAGAACGCAGGCTTCGAATTTTTCCCGGCGCAGGCGTTCGGCCGGGTCGGCCGTGATGGGAATGGCGTCAATGTTGAACTGCCGGAACCCTTCGGCGAGAAGAGCGCGGTGAGGTTCGCTTAATCCGACGACTGCGGCGCGGGCCGCAGCCTTACGGATGATGATCGGGAGGGGAGCGAGGGTGGCGTTGAAAGCTTTATCCATGGTCGGGGAGACTCCACTTTCGAGGGACATTGTGGAGGCGATGCGCCGGGCTGGCAATTGATCCAAAGGACAAGGCGGGACGCGGCGAAGGGCCAGTACTTTTTCGCGAGCGGCACGAGAAAGGACATTACGAAGCGAAAGCTGTGTGCAGCAAGGAGTTTGGGGGTGCTCGTTCCGGGAGGGATTCAAATTCCCAACCCCTGGCAACAGATGCAGGGAAGCCGCGCCCGCCGTTAAGGGGGGACTATTCCGACCAGCGGCGGAACAGGAGCGCGCCGTTGGTGCCGCCGAAGCCGAAGGAGTTCGACATGGCGTATTCAATCTCTGCCTTGCGGGCCTGGTTCGGAACCAGGTCCATGCCGGCGGTATCAGGCTCGGGATTTTCCAGATTGATCGTGGGGGGCAGGATCTGGTCACGCAGAGCCAACACGGTGATCGCCGCCTCGAGGCCGCCTGCGCCGCCCAGCAAGTGTCCGGTCATGGACTTGGTGGAGCTTACCGGGACTTTGTACTCGCCAAAGAAATTTCTGATGGCGTGAGCTTCCAGTGTGTCGCCGATCGGAGTGGAAGTGCCGTGGGCGTTCACGTAGCCGATGACATTGGGAGTGACTCCGGCGTCGCGGACGGCGTTGCGCATCACGCGGAAGCCGCCTTCATGTTCGGGAGCGGGCTGGGTCATGTGGTAGGCGTCGGCGGACATGCCGTAGCCCACGATCTCGGCCAGGATGGGAGCATCGCGCCGGCGCGCGTGCTCGAGTTCTTCGAGGACGAGGATGCCTGCGCCTTCGCCGATCACGAAGCCGTCGCGAGCCTGGTCCCAGGGACGGCTGGCCTTTTCCGGTTCGTCGTTGCGGGTGGAGAGGGCGCGCATGGCGGCAAATCCGCCCACGCCCATGGGGGTGACGGAAGCTTCCGAGCCGCCCGCGATCATTACGTCAGCGTCGTTGTAATGGATGATGCGGAAGGAATCGCCGATGGAATGAGCACTGGTGGTGCAGGCCGTGGCCGTGGCCTCATTGGGGCCCTTAGCGCCATGGCGCATCGAGACTTGCCCGGCGGCAAGGTTGACGATGGCGGAGGGAATGAAAAAGGGGGAAATCTTGCGCGGCCCGCCTTCCAGCAAGGCGGAGTGTTCGCGCTCGATAATGTCGAAACCGCCGATGCCCGATCCGATGTGCACCCCGACCCGTTCGTCGTTCTCGGGGGTGATTTTGAGCCCCGAAGCCTTCAAGGCTTCGTCGGAGGCGGCGATAGCCAGGTGGATAAACCGGGCCATCTTCTTGACTTCCTTTTTCTCGATATAGTTCAGCGGGTCGAAGCCGCGGACCTCGGCGGCGATCTGACAGGCGAAGTTGGAGGCATCGAAACCGGTGATGCGCGAGACACCGCTCTTGCCTGCAAGCAGAGCCTTCCATACCTCTTCGGAGGAATTCCCCACTCCGCAGATCATGCCCAGGCCTGTAACTACGACCCTACGTCCCAAGCTATTTCCCCGCCTTGGCGTGCTTGCCGATGTAATCGACGGCATCCTGCACGGTGCGGATCTTTTCCGCATCTTCGTCCGGAATTTCGATGTCGAAGGCTTCTTCGAAGGCCATCACCAACTCGACGGTGTCGAGGGAATCGGCGCCGAGATCGTCCACAAACGAGGCGCTCGATGTGACCTCGCCTTCATCCACTCCCAACTGCTCCACGATAATCTGCTTTACCTTCTCGTCAACGGCTGCCATGTTCTCCTCGCTAGGCTCAAATAGATTTGAATTCTGATAACTCTGGGCCGGCAATTGCGCTGCTGCTCCGGCTCGCTTCCCATGCTGCGTCTGCCGCACTGCGGTACGAAAAAAGGCGAGTGTGTAGTTTAATTGTCCCGGTGAATTAGTGTAAAGGAAGGCTTCTGCCCTTTGCGGCAAAACCTTTAGGAACTTTGCGGTTCACAGTGGAATCCTAATGGTTGGCCGTCATCGGGGTCAAACGGCGGGCCGAGATCGGGTAGGCGCATCATGCGTGCTGTCGTGCAGAGGGTAAGCCGGGCCAAGGTCACGGTGGGCGAGTGGACTGCCGGCGAAATCGGCCTGGGATTGCTGGTACTGCTGGGCGTGGGCCAGGCAGACAGCGAGCAGGACGCCCATTATCTGGCGGAGAAGGTTTGTGGGCTGCGGATCTTCGAGGATGCCAATGGAAAGATGAATCGCAGCCTGCGTGACGCCGGGGGAAGCGTGCTTGCCGTGTCCCAGTTCACCTTGTACGGGGACGTGCGGAGGGGCAAGCGGCCGTCCTTTGACGATGCCGCACCTCCGGATCAAGCGCGGCGGCTGTACGAGCTCTTTGTACAGCGGATCCGGGCCACGGGATTGCGCTGCGAGACAGGCCGTTTCCAGGAAATGATGCGGGTCGAACTGGTGAACGAGGGGCCGGTGACGATCCTGCTGGATTCCGGGAAGGCCTTCTGACGGCTATCGGTCCACGCCGGCGAACAGATTCGAGGAGGCGTTCTGCTGGATGTATTTCCTGCTGTCGAATTTCTTGCCAGTGCTGGCCGCTGACATGAAGCGGATCTGCCCGAAAATCGGCCGTTCGAACCAGGGGCGATCGAATTTTCCTGCCATAGCCCAGGCAACGCCGGCGTATCCGTTGGGATCGCGGCCATCGAGCTCATACTTGTCGTTTAGGGACACGGCGATGCGATAAGCCTCGGGGGGCGTGCGGGTCCACTCCAGGATTTTCTTCGCCCAGTACATGCGCATGTAGTTATGCATCCAGCCCTGGGCAACCATCTGCATCTGCGCGGCATTCCAGAGCGGATCGTGGGTTTCGGCGTTCGCTAATTGCCGCTCCGTGTACAGCACCGGGCGGTGATCCCTGGCGTGCCGGGCGAGGGTACGGTGCGCCCAGGGCTCGGCGCATTCGAAGTTGTCGTAATCCGGGTTGAAACGCACGAAGTTGATTGCCAGTTCCCGCCAGGTAATGATCTGGTCGAGAAAGGCTTGCCGGTCCCGGTCCGGCGCGTCCGCGTTCTGGATCGCCAGCGCCACAGCGATCGGGCTGATGTGCCCGAAATGGAGATAAGGGGAGAGCCGGCTGGTGTTGTCGGTCTCCGGCCGATTGCGCCGCGTAGCATAGCCCGGTAATTTGCGATCCGTGAATTCGCGCAGCAAGCGCAGGGCTTCGGAAGTTCCGCCTTTCCAGTTCGAAACCGGCGGTACGGACCGGTCCAGCGGCCAGCCTGGGGCGATGGCAGACGAATCCAGGCTTTCGTTTTGCCGAGCGTCATGCCACGGAAAGTGCGCGACCGGGTTCGCCGAAGGCTGCAGGTATCTGGCCAGGCAGGCCTGCAACCGCGGGCGGATGGTGTGCGCCGCATACTGCGCCTTTCCCAGTATCCGGGAAGGTACGATCACGTCGGCATCTACGGTCCAGAGCGGGACCTTGAGCCGTGCGGCGGCCGTGGCTCTCCACTTTTCTGCTTCGCGCAGAGGATTTTCGTCGCCGATCACCAGTTGTGGTCTTACCTGCTCGCAAAACTTGACCAGGCTGTGATCGGGATAGGGGCGAAGAACGAACCCCACGTTCCTGCGGGACAGAGCCTCCGCGATGTCGGGAATGCCTTCATTCAGAAAGGCGTAATGCCGCAGATTCGCATGGGGGTAGAAGGGAACGGGAGCGAAAAATACGACCAGCGGCTTGTGCAGGGCGTTGGCCGCCTGAACCGCGACATCCAGTGCTGGGTTGTCGACGGCGCGCTGGGCGCGCTGCATCCAGTAAACGACGCACGCGCCGTCAGGGTCGGGCGATCCCGGACGGCGAACTGTGACCCGCTCGTCACTCGACAGCTTATGTAAGACGTCCATGCGACCCCTCGATGCCGAATTCCACCTGAGAATTTGACTCGCGCGATGCGGAGCGCGTCGCTGAGAGAATGGCGTTCGACGGGTATGGACTTCATCCGGAGAAAATCGGGTGGCCCTGGTTTTCTCCTGGAGAAAAAGGCGTCAGCGCGCGTTCAGAATTGCGTCTGCCACGCGCGCGGCTTGCCGGGATGCTTTCACATCGTGGGTCCGAATGATGTGAGCGCCGTTGAGGATGAGTGCGGTCTCCGCGGCGAGGGTGCCGAGAAGGCGGCTGGCGGGAGGAATATCGTTTTCTCCGCCGAGGGTTCGACCGATGAAGGACTTTCTGGACGCGCCCGCGAGCAACGGGAATCCGGCGTCCTGAAGCTCCGCCAAGCGCGCGACCAGCGGATAGTTCTGGTCGAAGCTCTTGCCGAAGCCCAAGCCGGGGTCGAGCGCGATGCAGTCACGCCGCACTCCGGCAGCGACTGCGCGCTCCGCCCACTGCATCAGTTCCCGCTTAACCAGCGGAACCACATCGCCGGGCGGCGGCAACCGGCGCCATTCTTCGGGACGTCCGCGCATGTGCATCAGGACGGCCCCGCATTTGAGATCGGCCAAAGCCGCGAGCATCTGGGGATCCCAGCGGAAGCCGCTGACATCGTTGACGATGGTCGCCCCGACGCGGACCGCGGCGCGCGCGACCGTCGCCTTATAGGTATCCACTGAAATCACCGCTGAAGGGCGTCGCCGGTTCAATTCGGTGATCACCGGAATCACGCGCTGGAGTTCTTCCTCGGCGGAGACGATTGCGTTGGCGGGTACATCCGAGTGTGCCCTGGCAACACTCTTCATTCCGGGTTGCCCGGGAGCGCCGGCATCCACCCGCGCGCCGGGACGGGTGGATTCGCCGCCTATATCGACGATATCGGCGCCCTCATCAAGCAACCGGAAGGCATGTTCGACGGCTTTTTCGGGATCGATAAACTGTCCGCCATCCGAGAAGGAATCGGGGGTGACATTGACGATGCCCATGAGGAGCGTCCGTTGGCCGAGTTCAAGCGGGCGCGAGCCGAGATTCCATTGGAAGGTGGGCCTCATGTGGCGACGATTCTAAATCAGTTTCAGGAGGGGGCCCGGCGGCGCAATGAGGCGTGAGCAAGGAGCAATGAGCCGTGAGCTATGACACCAAGAGCAACTGCGGGCCGCGAGATCGATTCGGGTTGGGTTTTATCTTCTCCGGGCCGCGGCGCGTTTGCGCATGGAATGGATTGCGCCGGCGCCGGTTCCTCGCGGCGGCTTGCGGGCGCCTTCCAGCAGTTCCCTCAGGACGCTGGCGTTATTGAGAGTCTCGTTCTTCGAGGCATAAAGAAGAGTCAGGCGCTGGTTGCTTCCAGCCAGTTCGAACAGGCGGCGCAAGGCTTTCTGATATTCCGGCTTGGCTAATTCCCTGAGATATTTCCTGCGGAAGAGCTCCCACTGGCTGGGCTGCAAATGGTACCAGCGGCGGAGTTCGGTGGAGGGGGCAAGATCGCGCAGCCATTCGTGGATAGCGGCCCCGGCCTTGGTCAGCCCGCGCGGCCACAAACGGTCCACGAGAACCCGGGCGCCATCGTGCGGAGAGGGAGGTTCGTTGACTCTTTTGATCACTACAGCCATCGCGCACCTGGTCGTGCTCTATCATTGTAAAGCGGCTGCGCGTGCCGCGGGTGCCTACAGGATGGTTGAGCTATTGAGGGACGAACGCCGGGCTGTTTCTGCGAAAGCTGTCGCATTATTACTGCTCTTTATGAGCGCCATGGGGATGCTGGTTGCGTCGAGCGCATGCGAGGTGGAACGGCGCAAGTCCGACGCGGAGCTCGGACTCAATGCGCAGCAAGCGGCCGGACGCAGGATTTACGATGCCGAGTGCTCGCGCTGTCATGAGCCTTACTCCACCCGGGGGAAAAAGGGCCCGGGACTGAAAGGGATGTTCCAGCGCAAATATCTTGCGCTCAGCGGCCTGCCTGCGAATGACGAGCGCGTGACCGATATCCTCCGCCTGGGGCGGAATGAAATGCCGGGATACAGCCAGAAGCTGAACGCGCAAGAATTGCAGGACTTGCTGGCTTACCTGCACACGCTCTGAAACACTCCATGGATCGAGCCTATGAGAAAAGAGGAGAAATCGGGGTTGTTTCGCGAGCTGCCCTCGGTCGATGAGGTCGTCCGAAGCTCGCGCGGGGCATCGCTTATCGAAGCGCATGGGCAAGCAGCAACCACCGACGCTGCGCGTGTGGTATTGGCGCGCTTGCGGGCGGAGATCAGTTCCGGCCTGCTGGACCGCTCCGGTATGGACATAGCGCTGGAAGGGTTGACTGACGCGATGGAGCGGCAGCTGCGCCAGTCGCTCACCTGTTCCCTGCGGCCGGTGATCAACGCTACGGGAGTCGTTCTGCATACGAACCTGGGCCGGGCTCCGCTGGCACAAGACGCGCTGGATCATATTCGTGACAGCGCAGCGGGTTATTCCAATCTCGAATTTGACCTGGAACGCGGCGAGCGCGGCAAGCGGGATGTGCATGTGGACCGGCTGTTCCGGAAGTTGTTGGCCGATGCTGGCGCGGACGCGGGGAAGCCGGGCCAGGAAATCTCCACCATTGTGGTGAACAACAACGCCGCCGCCGTGCTGCTGGCCCTGAACACGTTGGGCGAGGGCGGCGAGGTCATCGTTTCACGGGGAGAGCTGGTCGAGATCGGCGGATCGTTCCGTATTCCGGATGTGATGGCCAAGTCCGGTGCGACACTGCGCGAAGTGGGCACAACCAACCGTACCCGCATTTCCGACTACGAGAGTGCGATCAATGAACGCACCCGCTTGCTGCTGCGAGTGCATCGCTCAAATTTCGAGATCGCGGGATTCACCGAGCAACCAGCCATTGATGAGCTTGCCGGTCTGGCTCGCGCCAGAAACATCCCGCTCATGGAAGACCTCGGCAGCGGCGCGCTGGTGGATCTGCACAGCCTGGGCATAAGTGGCGAACCAGGCGTTCTGGACAGCGTAAGGGCTGGGGTCGATATCGTGGCCTACAGCGGCGACAAGCTGCTGGGAGGGCCGCAGGCTGGACTGCTCAGCGGCCGGGCGGATCTGATCGGGCGGATGCGGAAGAACTCGCTGTTTCGCGCGCTGCGCGTCGATAAACTGACCTATGCCGCGCTGGAGGCCACGCTGCTGGCTTACGTCAAACGCGATCACGACGCTATTCCAGTGCTGCGCATGATGCGCCTGGGCAAAGCGGAGATCGGCGCCCGCGCTGAGACGCTGGCGGGGGCGCTGGCAGCGGAGGGGGCGAAGTGGGACATCGAGATTTGCGACGGGGAGTCCGTAATCGGTGGTGGAGCGGCGCCTTCGGCCGTGCTGCCCACGCGACTTCTGGCGCTGAGGCACTCCGGGTTCAGCGCTGAGCAGTTATCCAGCCGCCTGCGCAACAGCGATCCTCCCATTGTTGCTCGGGTGGAAGAAGGGCGGGTGCTGCTGGATCTGCGGACCGTGTTCCCCGAGCAGGATGGGATGATCCTCGAGGCGCTCCGGCGCATCATCTCGGGAAGCTCTGATTAAGTATCGGAAGGAAGACAGAAGGTCCCTCGACTGCGCAGAAATTGCCGAAAGGCGGCAATTCTGCTTCGCTCGGGATGACAGGTTCGAGGTTAATTGGAGATTCCGCCAGCTCGACTCCTGCATCGAATTGTCGTTGGCTACGCTTTACACGATCGGACACTCTACCCGCAGCCTGGATGAGCTGGTTGCCGCGCTCCGGGCGCATGAAATCCAGACGCTAGCGGACATTCGTGCATTCCCCATGTCGCGCCGGCTGCCGCAGTTCAATCGGGATTCCCTGGAGCAGAGTCTGCCGGCGGCTGGAATCCGATATGTGTGGATG
>DASREX010000064.1:0-16648 GCA_035651855.1 Candidatus Sulfotelmatobacter sp. | reverse complement strand
CGATCGCCATCGAGATCACAGGGGCGAGCGCGCCTGCCATTCGAGAATTGGCCCGGCGGATCCGGAAGATGAATGGGCAAAAGTCGGTGTTGACCATCCGCTTCCGCGCAACAGTAGAGTCCATCCGGGACTGAGGCCGCGCATGAGCCCGCCTTCGCCCGCCAGGATGCGAATTCGAAAGATTCCGGGGCGAATCCATGCCGTCACAGACTTCCCGCAGAGCCAATTTGTGCGCGTGATCTCGTAGCGCCGTGATTGCGATCACAAGCAACGCCTTTCTACATCGTGAGAAAGAACTTAGCCACCGATCGGCGCCAGATTTCGAGGCTGCTGATGCGAGCTCTAGCGGATTCCGATTAGTGATTGCCGCTGATCACGTTACTAGAATGGCGGCGGCCATGAACCCTAAGTGGAACGGGCAGTTCTCCTGTTTCGATCTGGTTGCGAAAACCGACGTCTGTTCGCGCAGCGTGGTCCGCGTGCGCGACCTCGATGTTGGGGGCGCCGCCTTCGTGGTGATGGCCGGCCCATGCGCCGTCGAATCCGAGACGCAGTTGCTGCAAACCGCGGAGGCCGTTGCCCGTGCCGGGGCGCGCATGTTGCGCGGAGGAGCTTACAAGCCTCGCTCTTCCCCTTACGCCTTCCAGGGCCTGGGCATGGAAGGCCTCAAGCTGTTGCGCAAGGCGCGCCGGGAAACAGGGTTGGCGATCGTCACCGAGGTTATGAGTGAAGAAGATGTGGAGTTGATTGCCGAGTACGCCGACCTGATGCAAGTGGGCACGCGCAGCATGGAGAACTACGCGCTGCTGGAAGCTTTGGGGCAATGCGGCAAGCCGGTGCTCCTGAAGCGGGGCATGACGGCCACCATTGAGGACCTGATGCGGTCCGCGCAAGTGATCGCGATGGCAGGTAATCCCGGCATCATTCTTTGTGAGCGCGGAATACGGACCTTCGAAACTGCGACCCGCAACACGCTCGATATTGCCGCCGTCCCGGTGCTGAAGGCGGTCTCGCATCTGCCCGTGATCGTGGATCCCAGCCATGCGGCGGGCGTGCGGAGCCTGGTTCCCGTGCTGGCACGGGCGGCGACTGTGGTCGGGGCCGACGGTCTGCTGGTGGAAGTGCATCCCTGTCCGGAGCAGGCGTTGAGCGATGGCAACCAGTCGCTCACATTCGCCGAATTCCGCCGCATGATGACGGATCTCCAGCCGTACCTGGAACTTCAGCAGGCCGCCCGGGAGCTTCGCCCGCAACTCCTCGCAGCAGGAGGAGCCGATTAGTGCTGGCGCGTTCCATGGTTGCCTGCTGCCTTCTGCTCCTCGCGACCGGCCCTGCGCGGCCTGCGACCGATGCCGCACGTACCGGTGATCTGCCTGCGTTCCTCTACACGGCCGCAAGATCTTATCTGCCGCTGGCCTGGATGCATGGCGAAGAGCGCTTCCCGTCGGGCGCAGCCATTTTCCGGCATGACGCAAGCGGGGATCGGCCGCTTGTTCCTGACTTCGCGTCCTCGGCGGATCCGGCGGTTTCGTTCGACGGACAGCGCGTGCTCTTCTCAGGAAAAGCTCATCCTGCGGATCCCTGGCAGATCTGGGAAGTCCCAACGGTGGGCGGGAAGGCGCGCCGGATTTCGTCCGGAGCAGGGGATTGCATCGCTGCTTTCTATTTGCCCGACGATCGTGTCATCTACGCGCGAAAGTCCGAGGGCCGCTTCGTCATCGAGGTGATGGATTTATCGGGAAGCAAGCCCCTGGCGCTCACCTACATTCCAGCCAGCGCCATTGCCAGCGACGTGCTTCACGACGGGCGCATCGTTTTCTCAGCCGGCTATCCCCTTGGCGCAGGACCGACTGCCGAGATCTATACGGTGTATTCCGATGGCAGCGGGATTGAGTCGTATCGCTGCGATCACGGGAAGGCTCGTCATTCCGGAAAGCAGAGCGGATCCGGCGATCTGATCTTTGCTTCCGAACGGAAGTTAGGGCGATTCACGTCAGCCCGGGCTGGAGGACTGCCCGTTGACGCCCCTTCCGCGGGTGAGTACGGCGGAGGCCTGGCGGAGATCGCAGAGGGCGAGTGGTTGGCCTCCTGGCGTCCCGATGCGAACGCGGCCTTCCGGATTATGCGCTGGGATCGTGGCAGGGGGGAATTGCAGCCGCTGCTGAGCCAGCCCGAAGCCAATCTCATCCAGCCCGTTCTGATCGCACCGCGTGCCACCCCGAACCGGCACCCCTCCGGCTTGCACGACTGGCCGAACGCGAATTTGCTTTGCCTCAACGCCTACACCTCGAAGTACGCCTTCGCGCCGGGATCGGTCCATACCGTTCGCGTATATACGCGTGATGAGGCAGGGACCGCGGAGTTGCTGGGCAGCGCCCCCGTCGAGCATGACGGGTCCTTTTTCGTGCAGGTTCCCAGCGAACGGCCATTGCAGATTGAACTCCTCGACAGCGGCGGCAAAACGCTCAAGCGGGAAGGAGGATTTTTCTGGATGCGGCGCGGAGAGCAGCGCGGCTGCGTCGGCTGCCACGCTGGACCGGAAACCGCACCCGAAAATGCGGTGCCGGCGGTTCTCTTGAAATCCACCACTCCGGCGGACATGACGGGCGCCCACGCGCAAAACGCGCCGGGAGGACACTAGAGTGAAACTGCCACTATTCATCCTGATCCTGCTGTCGTCCTCCTCCCTGGCGCAGGCTCCGCAATCCGCCGCCGGCAGCGGCATTCGTTTCGAGGATGCCACGGCCAAGTCGGGCATACAGTTCACCCACAGCTTTGGCGCTCAGAAGCTCGGTTCGCTGCTCGAAAGCACCGGCTCGGGTTGTGTATGGTTCGACTTCAATAACGACGGTTTCCCTGATCTCTATGTCGCAACCGGGAAGCCTTTGGAAGACGGAATCCACCCCTATCCGCTGAAGCAAATTCCAGCCACTCCGCCCCACAATCATCTCTATCGCAACAATGGCGATGGAACGTTTACTGACGTGACCGAGCAGGCGGGAGTGGCGGCCAACGTTTTCGGCACGGCCGCCATCGCCGCGGACTACGACAATGACGGCTTTGTTGACCTGTTCGTAACCAGCTATGGCAAAGCGATTCTCTATCGCAACAATGGCAATGGGACCTTCACGGACGTCACGGCCAAGGCCGGAATACTGGTTGACGGCTGGTCGATCAGTTCCACCTGGCTGGACTACGACCGCGATGGCTGCGTCGATCTGTTCGTTGGGCGCTATGTGAAGTTCGATCCCAAGTACCGCGCCTTCTACGCCGCGGATAATTACCCCGGGCCGCTCGACTACGCGGGCGAGACCAATCGCCTCTATCACAACAACTGCGACGGAACGTTCGCGGACGTGACAGACAAATCGGCAATCGGCGCTTTCAAGGGCCGCACCATGGGCGTCACCGCGGCCGACTACGATGGCGACGGTTATCCCGACATTTACGTGGCCAATGACAAGACGGAAAACTTCCTCTTTCACAACAAGCGCGATGGCACGTTTGAAGAGCTAGCCGGAGATCTGGGAGTCGCCTACGGCCAGAATGGCGAGAACACCTCCGCCATGGGACCGGTATTCGCCGACGTGGATGGAGATGGCCGCCTCGATCTGCTGGTGACCGATTCCAAATACAACCGGCTGATGCGGAATGCAGGCGCGAACGGCTTCGAGGACATCGGCCCGAGTTCCGGGATTTCCCAGGCCAACGCTCAGTACACCAGTTGGGGCAACGGCGTATACGACTTTGACAATGATGGCGCGCTCGACATCATGATTTTCCACGGCGGCCTAGTGCACCTGGTGCCTCAGGAGCAATCGCTTTTTCGCGGCCAGGGAAATGGAAAGTTCGTCGATGTCTCGGCCCAGGCCGGCCCGGTGCTGGATGTGAAGACCGTCTCCCGCGGAGCGTGCTTCGCCGACTACGACAACGACGGCAAAATCGACGCCTTCGTGGTGAATCTGGGCGCGCCCGCCACCCTCCTCCACAATACGACCCAGAACGCCAATCACTGGCTCACCGTGAGGTTGAAAGGCAAGAAGAGCAACCGCGATGGCATCGGCGCTCATTTGGAGTTGCTGGCCGCCGGGCGAAGACAGGTAGCCGAGCGCTTTGCCGGATCGGGTTATTTATCGCAAGACGATGGTCGAGTTCATTTCGGCTTGGGCGCCGCCGCCAGAGCTGAAAAGCTCACCATTCGCTGGCCTGGCGGGCAAGGACAAGTCCTGGAGAATTTGGCCGTGGATCGCGTGTTGACGGTGGAGGAGCCGTAGATGGCTCTTCGTCCAAATCACGCGAGCTTTGCAGTCATGGCGAGGCTGGCGGGCGTATTCGCCGTCACGCTGCTGGCCATTGCAGCCCAGCCTGCTCCAAAGCAGGCTCCCTCGCTTCTGAAGGAGACTTACCTCTCACCTCTCGAGCTCGTGGTTTCCCCGGATGGGCGCCTGCTTTACGTCCTTTGCCAGGGCAGCGATGAAGTGCGGGTTGTTCAGGCCGATTCAGGGCAAGTCGTCAAGCGTGTTCCTGTGGGCCATGTGCCGCGAGGGATAGAGTTGTCTCACGACGGAAAGACGCTGTATGTCACCAATGCATGGTCCGACAACGTATCCGTCATCGATACGCAGACGCTTGCCGTTGCGCGGACGCTGCCCACAGGATTCGAACCGGGCGGAGTAGTCGAGGATGTCAGGTCCAACACTCTGTACGTGGCCAATCGCCTCAGCAACGACATTTCCGTCATTGATCTCAATACCGGCCGCGAGATCAAGCGTCTCCTGGCGGGACGCGGGGCAAGTTATCTCTCGCTATCGCCTGACGGGAAGCTCATCTATTGCACCCACGTCTACCCCAACCCCGGCGCTTTTCGCAGCCAGCCGGACTCCGAGATCACCGTCATCGACACCTCCACCCAGACGGTCGTCGAGCGGAAGAAATTGCACAACGTGGCCGGCGTCTTCCACCTCGCGACCACGAAGGACGGCAAACTCAGCGCGGTTGCACAACTCAGGCCGAAGAATCTGATTCCCCTGGCGCATGTCGAGCATGGATGGGTGTTCGGCGACTCCCTGACGCTGTTCGGGCCGGAGGTGGGAGGAGAAGTCCAGATTCCTCTCGACGAACTTGACCGCTACTACGCCCTGCCTTGGGGAATTGCGATTACGCCGGACAAGTCGAAACTGTTCATCACGACGGCGGGAGCGCAGAGCGTCACCGTGATTGACCTGCCGCGCCTGCTGGCCGCGGTACGCACCCGGCGGCAGCCGTTCGTGAATGATCTCTCGGCGGCGTCCGAATATGTTTCCACCAGAATTCCGGTCGGCCACAATCCGCGAGGCGTGGCGCTCTCCCCTGATGGCAAGCGCTTGTACGTCGCCAACCGGCTCGATGACACTCTCTCGGTCATCGATACTGCCGCGGAGAACGTTGTATCCACCGTGGATCTCGGTGGCCCCAAGAACATTGACGCGCTCCGTCGCGGCGAGCGGCTGTTCTACACCGCGGAATTCGCCTTCCAGGGCGGCTTTGGCTGTTCCAACTGTCACATCGACGCGACCATCGACGGTCTGGAATGGGATCTTGAGCCGGATGGGTTTGGCAAGGACATCGTCGACAATCGTTCGCTGGAGAACCTGGCCGGAACCGAGCCCTTCAAATGGAATGGCGGCAATCCGGATATGCCCACCGAATGCGGTCCGCGAACCGAGAAGTTCTTTTTCCGCTCGCAGAGTTTCAATCAGCAGCAGCTCACCGACCTGGTCACGTTCGTCTACTCGCTTCCGTATCGTCCCAATCGCTACCGCAACCCGGTCGGTGAACTGGCTCCGGCCCAGGAGCGCGGCAAGGCGATCTTCGAGCGGACCAAATCCAAGAACGGAAGCGCCATCCCGGAAGTCAACCAGTGCTCCTATTGCCACAGCGGTCCCAAGTACACCAGCCGTACGCAGCTTGACGTCGGATCAGGGAAGACCACCGACCGGTCGCCGGTAATCGACGTCCCGCAACTTCCGAACGTCGCCTACTCCGCGCCTTACCTGCACGACGGTTCAGCCCGTTCCCTGGAAGAAATCTGGACCGTCTTTAATCCCAAAGACACGCACGGCGTCACCAACGACTTAACCAAAGATGAGCTGAACGATCTCATCGAGTACCTGAAGACTTTATGAAAAGCAGATTGTGGCTTGCCGCTTTCGGGTTGATTGTCCTGGTCTCGGCCGCGCCTGCCCAGGAACTGCCGCTGTTCCGTTGGGAGAACTTCACCGCTGCAAACGGCCTGCCTGATAACCACGTGTATTGCGTGCTGGTCGACGGCAAGCGGGTTTGGGCCGGTACCGACAACGGCCTGGGAATGCTCGAAAAGGGGATCTGGAAAGTATTTCGTCCGGCAGACGGACTTGCCCATCAGGCGGTGCTCTCCCTGGCGCTGGACAAGCACACCGGCGATCTGTGGGCAGGGACCATGGGTGGATTGAGCCGCATATCTGCGGGGCGCATCGACACATTCACGCAGTTGAACTCCGGATTGAGCAACGACATTGTTTACGGAGTGGGCGTGCAGGGCGATTTCGTCTGGACGGCCACCGCTGCCGGAGCCAGCCGCCTGAATCTTCGCACCGGCCAGTGGGCGCTGTTCAACGAGCGCAACACTCCGATGTTCGAGATCTGGACCTATGCCGTAACCCCGGCAGAGGACAAGGTGTATTACGCGGTCTGGGGAGGGGGAGTGCTGGAGTACGACCAGCAGACCGAGCGCTGGAAAGACTACAACGATCCCGACGGCGAAACTGAGATGGTCCTGATGAAGGATCAGGGGCTGATTCACGAGATCACGACTTCGGTCAGCTATGTGGACAAGATCCTGTGGGTGGCGACCTATTTCGGCGCCAGCCGCTATGACGGCCGCTACTGGCACAACTTCCTGCAGAAGGACAGCGGCCTGCCCAGCAACTTCCTGAGCCAGGTCAAAGCCGTCGATGGCAATCGCGCATGGTTCTCGACCGATAAAGGACTGGCTTACTACGATGGCACAAATTGGGCGGTGTATAGGCCGGCACTCGATTCCCATACGCCGGAGATGATGGTGCGCAACAGGGATGGCGAGGTTAAGAACATACCGGTTCAGAGTGCTCCAGCGCACAACTACATTCTCGCGGTCGACTTTCAGGGCGACGACCTCTGGGTCGCTACCGCGCACGGGTTGAGTCACGGGATTCGGCAGAAAGAATCGGTAGCAATCGCGAAGGTCTTTAGCAGGGATAGAGCAAAAGGCAAGTAATCTCAGGAGCCACGTCATGAATATTCAGGAACTACTCGCAGAAGTAGCCACCGCCCCGGTTGCCAAGCGGGCCATCACCAATCACTCGACGCTGAATGAGGCTTACGACTACGGCAGCGCCTTCTCCCGCGGCATGCGGATTGATCTGAATGGGCTGACCATTCTGTTGATCTCGGGCACGGCCAGCATCGACGAACAAGGGCGCACCGTTCACGCCGGAGACTTCCGCGCACAACTCCGGCGCACCTACGACAACATTACCAGGCTGCTGGAGTCGGAAGGGGCGACCTGGCACGACATCGTTCGCACTACCTGCTACCTGCGCGACATCGAGCGCGACTATCAGGCGTTCAACGAGGAGCGGACCGCCTTTTTTAAGTCGCAGGGTCTTGATCCGCTGCCCGCCTCGACCGGCATCCAGGCGATCCTGTGCCGTCCGGACCTTCTGGTTGAGATTGAAGCCATCGCCATGTTCCGCCGGGAATCGGCCGAGTAAGTTAAGAAGGAGCGGTTCCATGCGCCTCGCATCTCTTGTTGCCGCGGCTGCGCTCGCTTGCACCGCTTGGGGGCAGACTGCCTCGCCCTGCGCCTGCGGAAAGAATCCGCCGGGCCCGCCTCCCTCTCGATCTCTCAGGCCCTATACCGGCGCGCCAGAGGATCTGCGGCCCTTTTCCCGATTCACGACTCCTTATTACGAGCACTATCAGGACCTGATCGAGTACAACGGAGCGGCTCGCGAAATTCCTGATCCCGATGTTAGGGAACTCAGCGACATTCGCATCGGATTTCTGGCTCCGCTCTATGATCATCCCGATCAGGCGCGCGGGGAGCGCATGTTGAATGGCGCTCAAATGGCGGTGGACGAGGCGAATGCCGCCGGCGGCTATGGCGGCAAGCCATTCCGCCTGATTACTCACAACGATTACGACAATTGGCAGAACAGCAGCACATCCGTTACCGGCATTTCCAAAGATTCAGCCATCTGGGGCGCGGCCTCGAATGACGCCGTCCGCATGATCTATGACGACAAGGTCTGGGCCATGTTCGGCTCCATCAGTTCGGAATCCACCCACATCGCTCTTCGGCTCGCGCTGAAAGCTGAAACTCCGCTGGTGAACAGCGCCTCCACCGACCCCACCATTCCCGAGACCATCATCCCCTGGTACTTCACCGATCTTCAGGATGACCGCGTGCAGGGCTATACCCTGGCGCGTCACATTTACACCGAACTCGGCATGAAACGGGTTGCTCTGCTGCGGGTGAACGACCGCTATGGCCGTTTTGGCGTGATCAAGTTCCGCGATGCTTCCCGCCGCCTCGGCCATCCGGTTGTGATCGAACAGAAGTTCCTGCGGGCGGACACCGACTTTCGCCGCCAATTGCAGGTGATCCAGGATTCTCGCGTCGATGCCATCGTTCTCTGGGCTGACATTCCCCAGGCCGCCGAGATCCTGCGGGAAATGCAGGCTCTGGGGATGAAGCAGCGCGTTTTCGGCAGTCACCGCACTCTCGGCGAGGAACTCATCAAGCTCGCGGGTCCCGCGGCTGAGAACTTCGAGGCGGTGTACCCCTACGATCCGGCTCGCAAAGATCCGCGCTGGCTCGACTTCATTTCGCGGTACGCGGCCCGTTACCACGAGAGTCCCGATCACTTCGCAGCCCTGGCTTACGACCAGATGAGAATTCTTCTGGACGCGATCTGCCGCGCCGGGCTGAACCGGGGACGCATTCGAGACGCGCTGACCGGTCTGACCAGTTATAAAGGCGTCACCGGCGATATGACCTTCGACCCCAACTGCAAGAACATCGCCCCGCTTTTCCTCGGTCACGTACAGAATGGGCAAATCGAGTACCGGCGCATCACTATGGAGAAGCCTTATGCCCGTGTGGGGGAAAATGGGGTGCAATACTCCGGGCCGCCAACCTCGAGCGATCTTGGTGAATCCGGAAAGATTGGAGTCTTCGGACCTGGCGCCGACCGGGTCGTGCAATCGCCGGAGGCGCAGAGTTATCTTGCAGGCCACAGGGCCCGGGGCCACTACTATGCCCTGATCGCCATACCATCGGAGACATCCTGGGGCAAAGCCTCCAGCGACCTGGTCAAGGCCGTCTATCAGGATCACGTGCTCGCCCTGATCGCGCTGGATCGAGCCTCCAGTCACCTTGCCGAACAGATTGCCGTGAAGTCGTTCGTCCCGGTAGTCGCGCTTTCATCGGATCACGCGCTGACGTCGACCAATATCCCCTGGCTCTTCCGCTTACCCGAGAAGACCGCGCTGGATCAGGCTCTGGGCTGCCTTACTGATGCCATTCAAGCCGCCGGGCCCAACCGCGCGGGTATCCGCGAGGCTCTGGCTTCCGGCCGCACGATGGCGGGGATACGCTTCGATACAACCGGGGAGGCGATACCATAACCCGTCGAGGCCCTGCTGCGTTTTCACCCTGAAAGAAATTCCTCCTCCTCGGGACCACAGACCGGAACAAAATTCGTACAATCAAGGTTCATCTCCGGCTTCGCGGGAAGCGGGCTCTGTGAACACCACCATGCACCCACGAGTGCAAGTCATCGACTCCCACACGGGCGGCGAACCCACTCGGCTGGTCATTGGGGGCGGGCCCGAACTAGGTCATGGTCCGCTGGACGAGAGGCTCCGCCGCTTCCGCGATGAGCACGACCGGTTCCGGTCCGCGGTAGTCAACGAACCGCGCGGCTCGGACGTCATGGTGGGCGCCTTGCTGTGCGATCCGGTGGACCCCGCATGCGCTGCCGGGGTGATCTTCTTTAACAATGTGGGCTATCTGGGGATGTGCGGGCATGGCACGATCGGTTTGATCGGGACCCTCCATTTCATGGGCCGCATCGGACCGGGAGAGCATCGCGTGGAAACTCCGGTCGGAAAGGTGACCGCTCTGCTTGACCGCAACGGCCAGGTTACGGTCAACAATGTCGCGAGTTATCGCCATGCCGCCGATGTCCCGGTTCACGTTCCCGGGTATGGAAGCGTGCGTGGCGACGTAGCCTGGGGAGGCAACTGGTTTTTCCTGGTGCGGGAGCACACCATGACTCTGGCACTCAAGAATGTGGAAGAATTGACCAATTTCACATGGGCAATCCGTTCGGCGCTCCGACAGCAGGGAATCACTGGAGAGCACGGCCAGGAGATCGACCATATCGAGCTCTTCGGGCCCTCTGCGTTGCCGGGAGTGGATAGCAAAAATTTCGTTCTGTGTCCGGGCAAGGCTTATGACCGCTCTCCGTGCGGTACGGGAACCAGCGCCAAGCTGGCCTGCCTCTTCGCTGACGGGAAGATTGGCGAGGGCCGGGTCTGGAAGCAGGAGAGTATTGTGGGCAGCGTGTTCGAGGGTAGGGTCGCGGTTCGCAATGGCAAAATATACCCCAGCATTACGGGCTCGGCCTACGTGAACGGGCAGGCGGAACTCGTGCTCGATCCTGAGGACCCCTTTTGCTGGGGCATTCAAGCCTAAGCTACCGCCCATGTTGAACGCTCGAAGAGAATGGAAAATGAATCGATGAATCCACGCGACCTGGCCCGCAACTTCGAGGCACGTTTCGGAAACACGCCCAGGATTTTCCGCGCGCCTGGCCGCGTGAACCTGATCGGGGAGCATACCGATTACAACGAGGGCTTCGTACTGCCTGCCGCGGTTGAGTTCTCCACCTGCGTAGCCATCTCGCCACGCGCGGACAGCAAGCTGCTGATTCAATCCAACGAATTTGCGGGAACCCTGGAATTCGATGTCGATCATCTGCCCGCCAGCCGCACCGGTTCCTGGTCCGACTACGTTTTAGGCGTCGCCTCGGTTCTGCGCCAGCATGGCAGTTCCTTCCCGGGAGCCAGCCTGCTGGTGCACGGAAATGTGCCGATCGGCGCCGGCTTGAGTTCATCGGCTGCCATCGAAGTGGCCTCGGCACTGGCTTTCATGAGCCTGGACGGTAAAGGATTACCGCTGCCTGAAGTTGCCAAGCTTTGCCGCCAGGCTGAAAACGAATTCGTCGGCGCACGCGTCGGCATCATGGACCAGTTCGTCTCCTGCATGGGAAAGGCCGGGCACGCCCTGCTTCTCGATTGCCGCTCTTTGGAATTCAAGTTCGCTCCCATTCCTCCGGGAATCGAGCTTGTCGTCTGCAATACGATGGTCAAGCATGATCTGGCGACCGGAGCTTACAACCAGCGCCGGGAGGAATGTGAACGGGGCGTGCGCCGCTTCGCCCAGGCGGATCCTTCCATTCGCGCCCTGCGCGACGTCTCGCCTGAGTTACTGGAGCGAGTCGGCAGCGAGCTTCCGGAAACGATCCGGAAGAGATGCACGCATGTGATTCAGGAGAACCAGCGCACCCTCGACGCGGCGCGCGCCCTTGCCGACGGTGACCTTGCGCGCATGGGAAAGCTGATGCGTGAATCCCACCAGAGCCTGCGCGATCTCTACCAGGTGAGCTGCCGGGAACTCGATGCAATGGTGGAGGCGGCGCAGGGATTGCCCGGCTTCATCGGAGGACGCATGACCGGCGGCGGTTTTGGGGGATGCACCGTGAATCTGGTGCGCTCGGAAAAGGCCTCGGAGTTTGCCGCTGAAATTGCGGAACGTTACCAGAAGGCCACTGCCATACGCCCGCAAATCTATTCCTGCCGAGCTGAAAATGGAGCGCAGGAAGTCAGCTTCAACTAGCCTGATCGCCGTTCGCAGCCCACCCCTGTAGTTTCACCAGCCAGTTCGCCGGCTCGGGAAGGATCGCGAATTTCGGCAGTGCGCCTCGCACCATCGCTACTTCATCACAGCAATGGAATCGCGGGCAGGCGTGGCAATCCTTGTAAATCTTGTCGGGAAGATCCTCGCGCTGCGCCACCGAGAATCCCTGGCCGGCAAAAAAGTCCGGCTTGCGCGTGAACAGGCAGATGCAGTCCACTTGATGACGTTTCGCTTCCGCCATCAGCGCCTTCACTAAGCGGCCTCCGCCTCCCTTGCCTTGAGCCCAGGGAGCCACGGTAATCGATCGAATTTCCGCCAGGTGCGTGCCGTAAAGATGCAGCGCGCCACAGCCAATGATCTGCCCCGCGTCTTCGAGCACGACGAAGTCTCTGACGTTTTCGCAGATTTCCGGCAAGGTGCGCGGCAGAAGAGTGCCGTCCCCCGAATAGGCTGCGATCAGCTGGTGAATCTGCTGGGCGTCGGGAAGAACCGCTTTACGCGTGCGCATGGGCCTCCTCGCGAAGAGACTCGGCAGATTCTTTTGCAGCCGCAATCGCCTGCCGCACCTGGGCCGGCGCCGTGCCTCCTTTGACGTCGTGCAGAGCCAGCACCGAGGCCAGAGACAACGCCTGGTAAAAGTCTTCGCCGAACGCGGGGCTGAGCGCTCGCAGGTCCTCAAGCGGCAGATCGCGCAACTCGCAACCCCGCTCCAGGCTCAATTGCACCGCCTTGCCGATCCGCTCATGCGCCAGCCGCGAGGGCACTCCCCGGTTCACCAGGTACGTAGCTCCGGCCCAGGCATTCATGAATCCCGAATTGGCGGCCGCTTGCATTCGCTCGTGATGAAACTCCACCGCTTTCATCCATCCTGCCGCCAGGGGCAGTATCTGCAGGATGGTGTCCGTGCTGTCAAAAAGCGGCTCTTGCGTCTCCTGCAGGTCCTTGTTGTACGCCAGCGGCAATCCTTTGAGGGACACCAGCAGCGCGGTGGCGTGACCGATCAATCTTGCCGTCTTGCCGCGCACCAGTTCCAGCAGGTCAGGATTCTTCTTCTGCGGCATCGCGCTGCTCCCCGTGGAGTAGGCCTCGGCCAATTCAACGAATCCATACTCCTGCGTCGAGAAAAGGATCATCTCCTCCGCCCAACGGCTCAAATGAGAGGCGAGAAGGGATAGCGCGCTGACGAACTCGACGAGAAAATCGCGGTCGCTGGTGGCATCGATGCTGTTGGCGGTGGCGCGGTCGAATCCCAGCTTGCCGGCCATCAGCGCGCGATCGAGCGGCAAAGTCGCGCCCGCTACCGCGCCCGATCCCAGCGGGCAGACGTTCAGCCGCTTGCGGCAATCGGCCAGGCGGTCAGCATCCCGCAGAAACATCTGCACGTAAGCCAGAAGCCAGTGGCCAACCAGAACCGGCTCCGCCCGCTGCAGATGCGTGTACGCGGGCATGGCCGCGTCTCCTGCCTTCTCGGCGCGCTCGATAAAAATCGCGCACAATCCCGCGAGATGGTTGCGCAGCTGATCGACGGCCGCTCTGACGTAAAGCCGCAAATCGGTTGCGATCTGCTCGTTGCGGCTGCGGCCGCTGTGCAGTTTGTACCCCGTCTCGCCAATCAGCGCGGCCAGTTGCTTTTCCACGAAGTGGTGCACGTCCTCCGCTTCCTCATCTTCGAGGAAGCCCGGCGAACTCGAGGCGCGCTCCGCGATTTGCTGCAATCCCTGCAGGATCGTGATCAACTCATCCGCAGACAGGACCCCGGCATCTTTCAAGGCCTGGGCGTGGGCTTGGCTGGCCGCGACTTCGTAACTCAGCAAGCGGCGGTCAAAGTCGAACGACCGTTGCCAGCGCTCGAATTCGGGGTCCAGCGGCTGCCGGAACCTGCCCGACCACATTTTCATCGCGCCACCTCCATCCGGGCGCGGGCTCGCGAGCGGGAAGGCAGCCCCAGAATCCGGATGAATCCCGCCGCATCCTTCTGGTCGTAGCTGTCGTCCATGGTGAATGAGGAAAGGTCCGTGCGGTACAGCGAGTTCTCCGACTCGCGGCTCACGACCGAAACGTTCCCCTTGTAGAGCGAGAGGGTCACGCTGCCCGACATTTGCGTCTGCGTCTCATTGACAAAGGCATCGAGCGCCTCGCGCAGGGGAGTGAACCACAGCCCGAAATAGACGAGTTCCGCGTACTTAAGGCCAATGTGCTGCTTGAAGTGGGCCACATCGCGCTCCAGGCACAGGGCCTCCAGTTCACGGTGGGCCGCGATCAGCAGCGTGCCGCCCGGAGTCTCATAACATCCCCGGGACTTGATTCCGACAAAGCGATTTTCCACGAGATCGACGCGGCCGACAGCGTTGCGCGCCCCAATCTCGTTCAGCAGTTCGACCAGCGACACGGGATCCATTTCCATCCCGTTTACCGACGCCGGAATCCCTTGCACGAAGCCGATTGTCACCTGTTCTTCTTTATCCGGCGCCTGCTGCGGAGAGCGGGTGATCTGCCACGTGGTGGGCAGCGGCGCATTGGCTGCATCTTCCAGTTCGCCGCCCTCGTGACTGATGTGCCACAGATTCCGGTCCCGGCTGTGAATCTTCTCGCGGCTCGCCGCCACCGGAATCCCGTGCTGCTCGGCGTAATCCAGGCAATCCTCCCGGGACTTCAGGTTCCATTCCCGCCACGGCGCAATGATCTTCAATTCCGGGGCAAGCGCCTGGTACGTGAGTTCAAAGCGCACTTGATCGTTGCCCTTGCCGGTGCAGCCGTGCGCCACGGCGGTTGCGCCCTCGCGCAGCGCTACTTCGACCTGGTGCTTGGCGATGACCGGGCGCGCCAGCGATGTTCCGAGCAGGTATTTATGCTCATACACCGCTCCAGCTTTTAAGGCCTGGAAAACATATCCCGTGAGGAATTCTTCTCTCAGATCTTCCACGATGACCTTGCTGGCGCCGGTCGCATAAGCCTTTTCGACCACCGCCTCGATGTCGTCTCCCTGGCCTACATCTCCCACCATCGCGATGACGTCATACGAGTAGTTTTCCTTGAGCCAGGGGATGATGATGGAGGTGTCGAGTCCACCCGAATACGCAAGCACGACTTTCTCAGGCATGAGCGCTCCTTATGGGCAGGCGCACCGCGCCTCCCAGCAACAAATAAAGAATTGATTTCTGCACGTGCAGGCGGTTCTCCGCCTGCTCGAAGATCACCGAGTTTTCCGAATCCATGACCTCGTCGGTAACTTCCTCGCCGCGGTGAGCCGGCAGGCAGTGCATGAAGGCGGCATGCGGCGCGGCCCCGGACATCAACTTCCGGTTCACCTGGTACGGCTGAAACAGTTTTGCCCGTTCCGCCGCCTCGTGCTCTTGCCCCATGCTGGCCCACGCGTCCGTATATACGGCGTCGGCGCCTGCGGCCGCGGCATGAGCATCGGTAAGAAACTCAAGTTGCGCGCCGGTCTGCTTTGCCAGTTTCTTGGCGTCCGCGACAATCTGGGGATTGCATGCGTACCCTTTGGGAGTGGCGATGCGGATCGAGGATCCCAGGCAGGCGCAGGTCAGCAGCAGGGAATGGGCCACGTTGTTGCCGTCTCCAACATAGGCCAGCGTGATCTTTTTGAAATCTCCGAACCGTTCCTGCAGCGTCAGGTAATCGGCCAGGGCCTGGCAGGGATGCTCCAGATCGCTCAACGCATTGATGACCGGCACCGAAGCGTGGCGCGCCACGCCTTCGATGGTCTCGTGGGCAAACGTGCGCAGCACGATCACGTCAATCCAACGCTCCAGGTTCTGGGCGATGTCGCTGAGTTTTTCTCGCGCGTCCAGCCGGCTGCGGGACTGGTCCACGAACATGGCAGTTCCGCCCAGGCTCACCATCCCCGATTCGAACGTCAGGCGCGTCCGCAGGGAAGGCTTTTCAAAGAACATCACCATCTGCTTTCCCGCAAGCGCCCGCTGGAAGACCGAGGGGCGCGCCTTCATCAGTTCCGCCAGGTGCAGAACCGCCTGCACGCCTTCCGGCCCCAGGTCGCGGGTGGAAATCAGATCGGAGCACCAGAAGATGCCGGGTATGGCCTGTGGCCCGACCGGTGTTCTGCTATGCAATTGAGTGTTCAACTTTTCTTCCTCTTTCCGTAACTTCGAGGATCATGCCGCTAGCCGGCGATGCTCACGCGCACGTCACTTCCGTGCCGCAGTTCAGCTTGGTCAGATAAAACTGCGGCAGCGCTTCCGCCTCCGCCGCCGGCAAAATACGCACGCGTCCCACTCCTTGTTTCAAAGCCTGCGTACAGGCGGCCAGCTTGGGCAACATGCCGCCGCTGATCACCGACCCGGCGGCGAGATCCTGAGCCTGCTTCGTGCTCAGCCAGGGAATGACCGAGCCTGTCGCATCTTTGACTCCGGGGACGTCGGTAAGAAATATGAGAGCGTTCGCGTGACAGGCGGCCGCGCACGCGGCGGCCATTTCATCCGCATTCACGTTGTAATACTCGCCATCGGCACCGAGGGCCAGCGACGCCAGCACGGGAATGCCCCCTTGCTGCCACAATGCCTCGATCCAGCAGGGCTCGGCGAAGCAAATTTCGCCCACGAATCCCACGTCGTTTCCTTGAACTTGCTTGCGCCGGGCCCGGAAGCTCATGCCGTCTCCCCCGCAAAATCCGACCGCGGGCATCCC
>DASREX010000063.1:0-7854 GCA_035651855.1 Candidatus Sulfotelmatobacter sp. | reverse complement strand
TCCAGGCCCACCAGGGCTACATCTATATTCGCGGCGAATATCGCTACCTGATGGAAATCGTGGACCGCGCTATCGCCGAAGCCTACCAGAAGGGTTATCTTGGGAAGAACATCCTGGGCTCCGGCTTCGATTTCGACCTGTCGACCCACACCGGCGCGGGCGCGTATGAATGCGGCGAGGAGACGGCGTTGCTCAACTCGCTCGAAGGGCTGCGTGGATACCCGCGCATCAAGCCACCCTTCCCCGCCATCGTGGGCCTCTATGGCGGTCCCACGGTCATCAACAACGTCGAAACCCTGTCCAACGTTCCCCACATCATCCTGAACGGGGCGGACTGGTACGCCAAGCTCGGCACGATCAAGAACGGAGGAACAAGACTGTTCTGCCTGAGCGGGCACATCGAGCGGCCGGGCGTCTACGAGCTACCCATGGGTTTCCCGCTCCGCCGCATGATCGAGGAGGTGGGCGGCGGTGTCCTGGGCGGTAAAAAGCTGAAGGCCGTGATTCCCGGCGGGTCGTCCTGCCCGGTCCTGACCGCAGCCGAAATCGATGTTCCCATGGATTTCGATTCACTGGCCAAGATCGGCTCGATGCTCGGCTCGGGGGGCGTGGTGGTGATTGATGAAGACACCTGCATGGTGAAAGTGGCCTTGCGGATCATGAAGTTTTACGCACACGAGTCCTGCGGCTGGTGCATTCCTTGCCGTGAAGGAACTTCCTGGCTCAGGTTCCTTCTCCAGCGTTTTCACGACGGTGGAGGCGTTCCAGAGGACCCTGACACGGCTCTCGATGTCTCATACAACATTCTGGGGAAAACGCTCTGCCCGCTGGGTGATGCCGCCGCCATGCCGACGATCAGCATCCTTAAGAAGTTCCGGCATGAGTTCGACGAGCACGTGAAGCTTGGAAGTTGCCCTTACGAGAAGAAGGCGGTGACCGTCGCATGAAAGACCAGGAGCGCGATACAAGTTTCGAGGTGCTGGATCTTCCTGCCAAGGGGGCGGCTTCGCCAGTGCTGGTCCCCTATGTGCGAAGTTCCAGCCTCATGCCCGGCCTCTCAACCCCAGCCGGGGTCACGCCCGAAACAGTCAGCCTCACGATCGACGGGAAGGCGGTGAGCGTTCCTAAAGGAACCTTGCTGATCGAGGCGGCGAAGCAGGCCTCGATTGAGATCCCCTCCTTCTGCTACTACCCCGGACTCTCCCTCCAGGGCGCCTGCCGGATGTGTCTGGTCTCGATTGAGAAGATGCCCAAATTGCAGACGGCCTGCACCACCGTGGTCGCCAATGGAATGGTGGTCCGGACGGATACGGAGGAAGTGAAGAACGCCCGCAAGGCGATGCTGGAGTTCCTGCTCACCAATCACCCGCTCGATTGCCCGGTATGCGACAAGGGCGGCGAGTGCGAGCTCCAGGATGCGGTTTTCCGCTATGGCGCGGCGGAGACGCGCTTTCTCGAGACCAAGCTTCACCACGAAGAGAAGAAGTTCTCCAGCCTGGTCTATTACGACTGGCCGCGTTGCATCCTCTGCTACCGCTGCATCCGGGTCTGCGATGAGGGCCTGGATGTGAACGCTTATGGGATCGCGTTTCGCGGAGCGCACAGCGAGATTATCCCCAACCGCGGGGACCATCTCGAGTGCGAAGAGTGCGGGATGTGCATCGACATTTGTCCGGTTGGCGCGCTCACCAGTGGAACCTACCGCTATCATACCCGGCCCTGGGAGGTCACCTACACCGGAACGATCTGCAATCACTGCGGTGACGGCTGCAAGACCACGCTCTCCGTGCGCAACAACGTGATCGTCCGCGCCAATAACCGCGATCACTCGGGGATCAACGGTGAATTTCTGTGTGTCAAGGGGCGCTTTGGCTGGGATTTTGTCAACAGCGACCAAAGGCTGACCACTCCCCTGATCCGCCGCGGCGGCAAACAGGAGCCGGCGACCTGGGAGGAAGCTCTCGCGCTGACGGTCGACAGCTTGAAGAACGTCCTGGCCGAGCATGGCCCCGAGTCCATTGCAGTCATCGGCTCCAACCGCACAACCAACGAGGAGAATTATCTGTTGCAGCGTTTTGCGAGGACCGTGCTGGGCACGAACAATGTGGATCATCACCGCACGGCGGATTATTCTTCCCTCGTTCGCGCGCTGACGGAAGCCCGCACGCCAGGACGGCATGCCACAATGGAAGACATCGTCCGGGCGTCTAGCATCCTGCTCATCGGCGGCGATCCCACCCACGAGCATCCGCTCCTCGCCTACCAGATTCGGCAGGCGGTGCGGCGCGGCGCGCGCCTTTATGTGGTGAACAGTGACGAGATTAAGCTGCGACGCCAGGCCGCGCATTACGTCAGGGTGAGCGCAGGCGACGAAGCAGCAGCGGTCCGAACGCTGGCTGGAGCCGCGGCCGGGCCGCCGGCCGAGGCTGAAGGGCTTCAGACACTCGGCGAGAAGGTCAGCAGGGAATCCGATACCGTCATTATTTTCAGCGATCGGATTCAAGGAGACAGCGCGGTCGAGCTGGTGCGCTGGGGGTTGACGCTTCCCGGACAAACCCGCTTCGTGGCGCTTGGGGACTACGCCAATTCCCGGGGTGCCGCCGATATGGGCCTGATGCCCGGCGCTCTGCCCGGGTACCAGTCGATTGCCAATGAGGAGGCGAGGAAACACTATGAAACAGCCTGGAATGCCTCGGTTCCTGCAACGCCGGGACAGAACCTTCGCAAGATTATTTCCGGAATCGACCGTGGGGAAATCAAGGCCCTCCTGGTCTTCGGGTCTAATCCGGTTAAGACTTTCAAGATCGGTGAGTCCGTTATGGGGAAGCTCAACTTTTTGTTTGTGGCCGAGCTTTTCCCCACCGAGACCGCGCAACTTGCGAATGTGGTTGTTCCCGCCACCAGCTTTGCGGAAAAGTCCGGCACAGTGACCAACACGTGCGGCCAGGTCCAGTCCGTAAAAAGGACGATGCGCAGGGCCGGCACACGGAGCGATCTCGAAATCCTGGTCACGATGGCAAGATTGCTGGGACACTCGTGGGCGTATCGGACTTCCGAAGAGGTCCTGCGGGAGATCGTGCGGACGGTCCCTGGATATGCGCTGCCCCTGCCGGCCCTGCTGATTGGACGGGCCATCGCCACCGATCCCCAAGGGACCGTCGGTCCGCCGGAGAGGAGCGATCTTGTGTTCTCTTCCCGCGATTCGCTCTTCACCTCGGGAACCGTCAGTCGTTATAGCTGGGCGCTGAATTCCGTGGAGGAAGCCAAGAGGCCTCATGGCCACATTTTTTGAGCAGCATTTCCTCCTGACAGCTACGATCGTCAAAGTGGTGGTTGTTCTGGTGGTCTTGCTGACATCCATCGCCTACCTGACCTGGCTGGAGCGCAAGGTGGTGGCTCACATCCAGGCCCGCTGGGGGCCCTATCTGGTCGGTCCGCATGGTCTGCTGCAACCGCTGGCGGACGGGCTGAAGTTCCTCTTCAAAGAGGATATCACGCCGCTCGAAGTGGATCGCCTGGTCTACTGGCTGGCGCCTTTTCTGGCCTTCTCGCTCGCCTTCCTTTCGATTTCCGTTATTCCCTTCGGCGAAGGCTTCTCCGTCCTGGGCCACACGATCCAGTTTCAAATCACAGATCTGAACGTTGGCCTGCTGTTCGTGTTTGCCGTCACTTCACTGGGCGTGTACAGTATTGCGCTTGCAGGATGGTCTTCGAACAGCAAGTACCCGCTCTTTGGCGGGCTGCGGTCTTCCGCGCAGATGATCAGTTATGAACTGTCTCTGGGTCTCGCCCTGGTCGGCGCGCTGCTCCTCGCCGGCACCCTGAGCCTGCGCGGCATTGTGGAAAGCCAGAGTGGATTCTGGCATCTTGGCGGGATTCCGATTCTTCCGCGCTGGTACATCTTTGTGCAACCGGTAGGATTCCTCTGCTACTTCACGGCGGCGGTCGCGGAGACGAACCGTGTGCCATTTGACCTTCCCGAGGGCGAGACGGAACTGGTGGGCGGGTTTCACACCGAATACAGCAGCTTCAAATTCGCCATGTTTTTCATGGCAGAATACGCCAACATGGTCACGGTTTCGTGCATTGCCACCCTGGTCTTCTTCGGAGGATGGCATGGGCCGGTGTTCGGCCCGCCGGCACTCAAGGCGCTCCTGCCGGTTTTCTGGTTTTGCCTGAAAGTCTTCTGCTTCTTGTTTTTTTATATCTGGATGAGGGGCACCCTGCCCCGGTTTCGGTACGATCAATTGATGGCCTTTGGATGGAAATTTCTGTTGCCCGTGGCCTTGCTGAATATTCTGGTCACGAGCCTGGTGGTCGTCTGGCTGAACGGCTGACGCCTTGTGGAGAACGAAGCATGCTGGGGATCTTCCCACCAAGGAATCGCGCAGGATTGAGGGCTGCCAGGGTCGGGAAAGGCCCTGGAGCAAAACCGCGATATCCTTTAGAATCAATGGTTAGCATTTCTTACGTCTCCATTCCTATCCCGGCGAGCACGGGCGTTCTTTCCGCGGATGCATCGCGCCCAATGGTTAGCATTGGCTAGGCTATGGTTATTCTCTTTTACGTTTGCGCGGTTTTAGCGGTGCTGGCGGCGCTGGGGGTCGTGTTTCAGCGCAGACCGGTGTACAGCGCCCTGTCGTTGATCGTGGTGCTGTGCTCTCTTGCGGTCATCTACCTTCTGCTCGGGGCGGAGTTCCTGGCGGTCATCCAGGTCATTATCTACGCGGGGGCCATCATGGTCCTTTTTGTGCTGGTGATCATGTTGTTAAACGCTCGGACGGAATCGTCGACAGATCGCAGCCGCATCGCCCGGTGGCTGGGCGCACCGCTGATTGCAGCGCTGCTGGTGGAAATCGTAGCCGTCGTATGGAAACAGTTTCCTTCCGCGAACACGCCGCCTGCTGCGCCACTCGATGCGGGACCGGCCGCCATCGGGCAACTTCTGTTCCGCAACTACGTGCTGCCGTTTGAGGTGACGTCGCTGCTGATTCTGGTCGCCATTATGGGTGCGGTCGTCCTGGCCAAAAAGCAGCTCTGAGGTTCTGGCAATGATCCCGTTGTCGCATTATCTGGCGCTGAGCGCGATTCTCTTTGTTCTTGGAGTCGTGGGCTTTGTTTTTCGGCGGAACGTGATCACCATTTTCATGTGCATCGAGCTGATGCTCAATGCGGTCAACCTGGCTTTCATCGCGTTCTCGCGCTACCTGGGCAACCTGGAAGGACAGATGTTTGTCTTCTTTGTGATTGTAGTCGCCGCAGCAGAAGCGGCGGTGGGTCTGGCGATCATCATCGCGCTCTATCGCACGCGTGAGACGCTCAGCATTGATGAACTCGATTCGATGAAGATGTAAAGGCGAGCCTCGGCGCACGCCAGCGTAACCTCTATGGAACTTCTGCTCCTGCTCATGCTGCTTCCACCCCTGGCGGGTGCGGCGCTCAATGGAATTTTCGGCCGAAAATTCCCGCAGACCGTTGTCTCCCTCGTGGCCTGCGGTGCCTCGGGCCTGGCCATGGTGTTCGCGCTCCTGGCGGCCTGGACGTTCTCTCATTTCTCCCCCGAACCCGCCGCATTTATCCATAGCTACTTCACCTGGATCGAATCCGGCAGCTTTCGCGCCGACTTCGCCTTGTATTACGACCGGTTGACGCTGGTCATGACGGTGACCGTCACGGTCGTAGCCTTCCTGATTCACCTTTACTCCAGAGGATATATGGAGCATGAAGGGGGCTACTATCGTTTCTTCGCTTATCTCAATCTCTTCCTCTTTATGATGTTGCTCCTGGTGACGGCCTCCAGCTACCCGCTGATGTTTGTGGGATGGGAGGGAGTCGGCCTCTGCTCATACCTGCTGATCGGTTTCTACTTTCGCAAAAAGTCAGCCGCTGACGCGGGGAAAAAGGCCTTTGTGGTGACGCGCATCGGGGACGTCGGATTCACACTGGGCGTGGCGCTGCTCTTCTGGACCTTTGGAACGGTCGATTTTGATGCGGTGTTCAAGCGGGTTGCGTCGCTTCCCTTCGGCGAGGCCCAGGGAATCCTCACCGCCGTCGGCGTCCTGTTGTTTCTCGGGGCCTGCGGAAAATCCGCGCAACTTCCGCTTTACATCTGGCTCCCCGATGCCATGGAAGGTCCAACGCCCGTCAGCGCGTTGATCCACGCGGCCACCATGGTGACCGCCGGAGTCTACATGGTCGCGAGGTCGAGCATTCTTTATGCCCATGCCCCGCAGGCGCTTGAGATCGTGGGAACCGTTGGATGCCTGACGGCTTTCTACGCCGCCACGATTGCCCTTACGCAAAACGACCTGAAAAGAATGCTGGCCTATTCCACCATCAGTCAACTCGGTTACATGTTCGTGGGCTGCGGCGTGGGAGTCTTTGCCGCCGGGATCTTCCATTTGATGACGCACGCCTACTTCAAATCCCTGCTCTTCCTGGGGGCGGGAAGCGTGATGCACGCCATGAGCGGCGAACTCGATATGCGCAAGATGGGCGGCCTGCGTCACAAGATGAAAACCACATTCTGGACCTTCCTGATTGCGACGCTCGCCATCAGCGGCGTGCCCATGCTGTCGGGTTTCTTCAGCAAGGACGAAATTCTGGCCGGAGCCTATGAAGGCCCGCTGGGCAAGCCGTGGCTCTACTGGCTGGCCACCGTGACCGCCGGGCTGACGGCCTTCTACATGTTCCGCGCCGTGTTCATGACTTTCTGCGGAAGCTCTCGAGTTGATCCGGAAACCGCGCATCATGTGCACGAGAGCAACACGAAGATGACCCGTCCCTTGGTGGTGCTTGCTTTCTTTTCAGTGGTCATTGGATACGTGAGCTGGCCCCAAGCTCTGGGCGGAAGCGAAGCCTTTGATCGTTATCTCGAGCCGGTCTTTGGACAGGCTCAGGACGCGCTGCGCGTAGCGGCGCTCCATCACGCGGAGAGCCTGAGCGGTCTTGCGCTCATGGGTCTCTCCCTGCTGGCTGCGGGGATCGGCATCCTCGTGGCCGCCTGGTTCTACCTGAAATCCACCGAAATTCCGGAACGCCTCGCTGTCCGCTTGAACGGGGTCTATCGCGTGCTGGTTCGAAAATACTATGTCGATGAGTTCCTGGACTGGCTCATTGTGAATCCGATTCGCTCCGGCTCCGAAAAAGTCCTCTGGAAAGGCATGGACGCGGGTGTCATCGACTCCGGCCTGGTGGAGGGCGCCGCGGAAGCCGCCTCCGGAATCGGAGGCGTGCTGCGGCGGATTCAATCCGGAAATATCCGCAGTTACGCTGCGTGGGTGGTGCTGGGCGCGGTTGTTTGGCTGATTTACGCGCTCTGGCAACGTTAAGGAGATAACAAGCGCAAGCGGCCTGGAAATGATTTACTGGATTCAGAACCATTTGCTCAGTGTTCTCACCTTCCTGCCCCTGGCAGGCATGGCCTTGATCGTCCTGACGCCGCGCGACCGTGAGCGGGCGATCCGATGGACGGCGCTCGTCTTTTCAACCCTGGAGTTTGTGCTGGCGGTCGGAGCGTTTGTGGGTTTCAGCCCCTCTGCAGTGGGTATGCAGTTCGTCGAACAGCATGCCTGGATTGCGGATCCGCCGATCAACTACACGTTGGGTGTGGACGGGCTGAGCATCATCCTTGTTCTGCTGACCGGATTTCTTACGCCCCTCGCGGTCCTCGCTTCCTGGAAAGGGATTACGAGTCGCGTCAAGGAGTTTTTCGCCTTCCTTCTAGCGCTCGAGACGGGAATGATCGGCGTCTTCGTCGCCCTGGACCTTATCCTCTTCTTCGTCTTCTGGGAGACGTTGCTCATTCCCATGTATTTCCTGATCGGTGTATGGGGTTATGAGCGCCGCATTTAC
>DASREX010000062.1:0-86862 GCA_035651855.1 Candidatus Sulfotelmatobacter sp. | reverse complement strand
ATCCCTCTTCTACTCTCTCTATGATAACCCAGACCTGTTAACGGAAGATTACATTCGGCTTAATGGCGGGGTTACTGAAGTCATAATCCCCCTGCGGCACCTCGAATCGCATCTATAGCCTTTAGTATCAGCATCTTGTATTTATATGTTTTCGAGGGAAAGGGGGGCAGAAACTCCCATTGTCCGTCGACAAACCACCCCAGACGATATCCAGAACGGCAGCTTGATCCTCGAAGTCGGCATCGCGGCGGGAAGGCCGGCGGAATTCGCTATCTGCCGCACCCTGTCACCAGCCCGGCCATCCGCATGAGGGTTCGGAGCCCCGGTTGCCCCAGCTGTGACATTCTGTAACCGCCCGGGCGCTGTAGACTCAATGGGAGTAGGAGGAAATTCATGGCCGGTGCGGCACTGCTGCAACAGGCGAAAAGCGAGGATTGGAGCGATGAGGAGGTCGTCAAGAGGGTCCTGGAGGGCGAGACCGCCTTGTACGAGCTGCTGATGCGCCGGCACAATCAGCGGCTTTACCGGGTGGCGCGGTCCATACTTCGCGACGATGCCGAAGCCGAGGATGTCATGCAGGACGCCTATGTTCGCGCCTATCAGAATCTGGCCAGCTTTGAAGGGCGCGCCAAGTTCGTCACTTGGTTGACGCGCATCGCGGTACATGAAGCCCTGACCCGGTCACGCCGCCGCCTGCGATTCCAGTCGCTCGATCCTGCCGATGAATCGAATGGAGACACTATGCAATCAGCGCCCTCGACTACCCGCACGCCCGAACAGCAAGCTTATGATCACGAACTCGCCGCCGTGCTGGAGAAAGCCGTGCTCGCGTTGTCAGAGGATCACCGGCTGGTTTTCATGCTGCGCGATGTGGAGGGGATGAGCACAGAAGAGACGGCCCACTGCCTGAACCTGACCGAGGAGAACGTAAAGGTTCGGCTACACCGGGCGCGCGCCGGGCTCAGGAAAAAGCTCTACCATGCCGTAGGCGGGACTGCGACCCGATGCTTTGAATTCCATGCCGTGCGCTGCGACCGGGTGGTGAACCGGGTCTTCCAAAGCTTGCAGTCGTCGATGCAGCGCCTGGGCTAATCGAAAATCAAAACCGCGGAAGCGATCACGGTCGTCCACAGCCCGCGCTTATCCCCCACGGCGGATTGGGTGACGTTGGCGGTTCGCACAATCTTGTTTGACAGGCGGTAGATCTGCTTTTTCTCGTCCCAGGACCGGTCGGGATCGAATTCGACGTTCAGGGTCGTAGCCAGCATTTCCGCGGCAAGTTCTTCGGCATATTCCCCGGCCGCATCTTCGGTCTCTCCGAAAGAGTGATGCTCGCTGAGATAGCCGTAGGTGTTGCGATCGGCGGGAATGGCGACTCCGATCGAGGAGGCCAGCAGGCGGTGCGGCTCCCGAGTGGAATTTTCGGCGACCACGGCGAACACCACCTCGCCGGGATGTAGATACTTCACGCCCTCCTTGCGGGCGAGCAGTTTGCAGTTGGGCGGGAAGATCGAGGATACCCGCACCAGGTTCTGGGCAGCGATACCGGCGTCGCGCAAGGCCAATTCAAACGAAGTTAACCGCTCGCGGTGTTTTCCCACTCCCTTGGTAAAGAAAATCCGCTTGGGAACCATGTCTTTGCCCAATTCGTCCGCCTCCGGAAAAGCCCAAAAATTGATGGTGAGAATGCACAATCTAACACAATGGTTTGTAAAGGAAATATGAATTTGAGGTCAGAAGGCAAAAAAATGGCGGGAGGGCAAGCCTCCCGCCATCGGCGCAAAATAGGATCAACCGTTCATTTGGCCGGTTTGACCGAACTGACGGCGATCGTGTTGTCCTTCTCGGTTCCGGTAACCGTGGCTTTGGCTCCGGCCTGCTTATCGAGTGTGGCTAGTGCGGCCTTGTCGGTGGTTTCCAGCGTATAAACCTTGTCGCCGACTACCAGCGCGTACTTCGAGCCCTTGCCCACACAGGCGCGGGTGCAGGCTGCGTCGTCTCCTGCCATGGCATGCTTGGCGCCGCACATTGAGTCACTGACGGTGCCGGTGAAGGACTTCCCGCTGGCCGCAAAGGCGACGCCGGCGGCCAACGTTACAACCATTCCCAGATTCAGAATCCAATTCATTTTCCCGCTTCGAGCACTCATCCAATTCTCCTTTTTGTCTGGCTCACGACTTAGACGGTGGACACGCAGCTTCTTCAAAGATCTTCTCCAACATTAAAGATGCGCTCTTGCGCCGAAGGTTACAAGTGCCGAGCACAAAAATGCGGGGCGCGCTAGCACGCACCCCGCTCTTTATGCCCGGAAGGATGGGGGGAGGGCCCGGGCAAACTCGTTAACCTGAGACTGCAAAGGAGCAGTAGAGTAGCCCGATTCTGGCTGCGCGGGGCGAAGACAAGGAATTTGATACGAAATACGAACAAGGTCCCGCCCCGGGCAGCTTATTTCGGCGCTTTGGCCGTATAAATCAAATCCACGTCGACGGTTTTGTCGCGGACATTGGCGGTCACGTGGGGCGAAACTTCCCAGTCGAGCGTGGGCGGCAGAAGTTTTTGCGCCTGGGGCAAGTACTCGCTAAGGTAGGTGGAGTTGTAGACTTCGCCAGGGCGAATTTTCCAGGCGTTGCGCAGTTTAGCCGTGAGGCTGTTGTCGAGGCCGCGAAACTCCAGGTCCCCCATGTGGAATACAGGACCTTCCTTGACCTCAAGGCGGAGTGACACCGTGCCTGCCGCATCATCGAAGGTAGCCTGCGGGGTAATCGAAGCGGTGACGTAGCCCCTGGAGCCGTAGAGTTTTTGTACATCCTTCAGATTGTCGCCGATCCGTACCGTGTTTGCCGTCTGGCCAGGTTCGGCTCGCACCATCTTCTGCAGGGTGTCAGTTGCGATCTGCTCATTGCCGGACCATTCCAGGGATTTCAGCTTGTACTGCTGCCCGGGCGTGACCGGAAATATCACGTCAACCACAGTCAGGCTCCGCGGGCCGTCCTCATTCGAGGCGGAAGGCTGCTTGATGACCTTGGGCTGCGGTTCCCCGAAAGCAGCCTTAAGATATCCCCGGGTGTAGTAGACCTGCAGAAGTTGCTTCTCCACCAGGGAACGCAGAACGCTGCGGGAGTATTCGCGGTCGAACACGCGGCGGGATGCGGCCTGCAGGGCGGGAAGTTCCGCCTCCCCCGCTCCGGTGAACTCGACATTGCGAATTTGGATCACAACATCGGCCACGCGGTAGACGATGGCATCGACGGGAGCATCCGCTTTCCCGGCGCGCTCATATTCAACATGCCCGGGAATCGAGCGCTCCACCAGCATGGCCTGCAGGACGTCGGAAACTTCTTCCGGCAGCCGGCCGGAAAGCGGAAGTTCGCCGTCGAATAAAGGCGCGTGCTGCCTGATGCGGCTCAGGATTTCCTGGTCGCTGAACCAGACGAAATCTTCGAAACGAACCGGCACAAATTTCTCGGCGTCCATCACGTGAAATTCCAGCCTGGTTCCTGCAGAGGAGTACGAGAAGGAATACGCAATGTCGGTGAACACTCCCATATCGCCGAGGCGGCGCGCGGCTTTCTTGAAATCGTCATCATTCACCGGAGCGCCCAACTGCAGGCCGCTGGCCGCGGCCACGTCCTGCTCGGAAAACCGCTTGCTGCCAATCACCTTGATGGAAATGAGCTGGCGGGCCGACGCCGGCATCTGCGACAGCGGCTTCTGGGTTTGCGCCACGATAGCGCCTTCGCTCAATGCGAGCAGTAACAACCAACTGGAGAGAGCCTTCCTCATCGGCTGGGGGAGTGTGCCAGTTCCTGTGTGGATTTGTGCTTCACGGCAATATCGATGAACGCCAGCGCCGCCCGGCTCAAGGCCTTGTCTTTGCGGAAAACCAGTGCCAGGTCACGGCGGACCTGGATATCCGCGATGGGAATGGCCGCCAGAACCCTGGCGCGAACGTCCTCTTCGACGTTGGAGCGCGCGATGAAACCGATGCCGACGTCCGCGGCCACAAAGCGCTTCAGCAATTCGCTCGAGTCCAATTCCATGGTGAAGTTCGGTTTCAAGCGCCGTTCATGGAATAGCTGCTCGATGACATCGCGAGTGTGGCCGGCCTTGGGCACGATCAGGGGAAACCTGCTGGCATCGGCGATGCTGGCGGATTTCATCCTGCCCAGCGGATGCTGCGGGGGGGCGATCAGGATCAGCTCATCGCGGTGGATCAGCACCACCGTGAGCCGGGGATCGTTCACCGGCAGCGAGACGACGCCGAAGTCCACCGAGTTGTCGATGATCGATTCCAGAATTTTGGCGTAATCCGAGCGTTTTATGTTGACCGAGACGTCGGGATACTGTTTCTTGAAATCGGCGAAGACGTAAGGCAGGATGTGAAGGCAAGTGCCTTCATTGGCGCCGACGATAATTTCCCCGCGCGGGACGCGTTCCATCTCAGCGATGGACACCATCATGGCCTTGCGCGCGTCGAGTGTGTCCTCGACATATTTCAGGAATGCCTTGCCCGCGGCCGTCAAGGAAACCTTGCCGCCGGAACGATCGAACAGCTTGGCCCCGACTTCTTCCTCGACGCCCCGGATCTGCGAGGAGATGGCCGGCTGGGTGCGAAACCGTCTTTCCGCCGCCCGCGAGAAGGAGGCGTGCCGAGCCACTTCGAGGAAGGTTTCGAGCTGGTCGAAATCCATAAACAAGCTTCTGGCTATCAGTTCTCAGCCATCGGTTCCGCAACTCCGTACCCGTACCATTTGGCTGAAAACTGAGAGCGGACCGCTTCAGTATAAAGTGCGCTTTATCCGGGCTATAAGAACAATCGAATTGCCTGCGTGCGGTGGCGGCCTTAGACTCAACGATTCTGCACGACGCGACCGATTGTAGCAGCCTGCCGGGTGCTGATGGACTGGGCGCAAGCGTTGGGCTGCAAGCATCTGCTCCCAGAGGGAGCCCTATGTCCGACGCCAAGACGGTTCTTGAATTTGCGAAGAAACATCAGGCCAGGATTCTCGACCTCCGCTTCACCGACATTCCCGGCCTCTGGCACCACGTCTCCTATCCCATCGAGCAGTTGAGCGAATCGTCCTTCGAACAGGGCTTCGGCATTGACGGTTCCTCTATCCGCGCCTGGGCGGGCATTCACGAGAGCGACATGCTCCTCAAGCCCGATGCCGGGTGTTATCTGATGGATCCTTTTACCCAGGTCGCGACCCTGGTTCTGGTCTGCGACGTGGTGGATCCGGTGATCAAGCAGAGTTACGACCGCGATCCGCGCTACATCGCGCGCAAGGCGGAGATGTATCTGGCGTCCACCGGAATTGCCGATACGGCGTATTTCGGGGCCGAGGCGGAGTTCTTTATCTTCGACAACGTCCGCTTCGATCAGCGCGAGCAGTATGGCTTCTACTACATCGACGCCGAGGAAGGCCGCTGGAACTCCGGCAGGGAACTGAACAATCTGGGGTATCGGCCACGCTACCGAGAGGGATACTTCCCGGTCGCGCCCACCGATCATTACCAGGACCTGCGTTCGGAGATGGCGCTTACCATGCAGAACTGCGGCATGGAGGTGGAGTGCCATCACCACGAGGTGGCCACCGGTGGACAGACTGAAATTGATTTGCGCTACGACTCGCTGCTGCGCTCCGCCGACAAGATGCTGCTTTACAAATACATTGTGAAGAACGTCGCCAGCCGCCATGGCAAGACTGTCACCTTCATGCCCAAGCCCATCTTCGGCGATAACGGCAGCGGGATGCATACCCACCAGTCGCTGTGGAAATCAGGGGAGCCGCTTTTTTCCGGCGACGGCTATGCCGGATTGTCGCAGCTTGCCTTGTGGTATATCGGAGGGTTGATCAAACACGGCCCGGCTCTGGCGGCCATCATTGCCCCCACGACGAACTCCTATAAACGCCTGCTGCCGGGGTTCGAAGCGCCGGTGAACCTGGCGTATTCCCGGCGCAATCGCTCAGCCGCCTGCCGGATTCCCATGTACACTATCGAGCCAAAATCGAAGCGGGTGGAATTCCGGCCCCCCGATCCGAGTTGTAATCCCTACATGGCTTTTGCCGCGATGCTTATGGCAGGGCTCGATGGGATCGAAAACAAGATGGATCCCGGTCCCCCGCTGGACAAAGATATCTACGAACTGGACCCGGAAGAGGTGTCCAACTTCCCGTCGATGCCGGGATCGCTCGAAGACGCCCTCGATGCCCTGCATCGGGATCATGCCTTCCTGCTGAAGGGAGACGTGTTTACGGAAGAGTTAATACGCACCTACGTAGACTACAAGCGCTCGAAAGAAGTCGACGCCGTCCGATTGAGGCCGCATCCCTACGAGTTCGCCCTGTACTACGATATTTAGAAAAAAATACGCCTGCCGGTCCGGTCGAATGAAATCGGGCGGGGAAATCCGTGGAGCGTTCACATGCTGAGGTTTTAGACCTGGGGGCAGGGAAGGAACGTAAATGAGCCTCCCCAAGGCCAAAGAGGTAGAACGAACTCCTATGCGGGCGAGGCTGGTTAGACGGCGGTGCGCACCGAGGTGTCTTTCATCATGCGCTCCACAAGCCGCATGCGCTTGTTCGAGAGACTGGAGTCGGCGAGATGTGACTTGACCGGTTCACAGCCGCTGACCGAAAGCAGCTCGGCTCCCATCGCATCCAGAGCATCGTTGGAACGCCCTAGAACCATGAGGAGGTATTTCTGCGCGATGGGCCGGTCCGCCGGGTGGATCAGGGACCACCATCTGCGAACGGACTCCTGTACCTCGGCCTCGCTCTTTTCCCCGACTACGAGAGCGTCGATCAACCGGTAGACTTTGCTCTTGATCGCTTGATACGAAACTGAAATCTCTTGTGGCATAGGTTCCTGGGTTTCCTTGTGCTGTAAGAAAGTGCAATCCATCAACCAAACAGCAACTTCTTTGTTTTTCTGACATTTACCGTGGCTGCTACTAATGTGAACGTACTATGAATGGAAGAAATCAAGTATGGGATATGGATTCTGGAAGGCCTCTGGCAGGTGCGGGCACCTTCCAATGCTTCCGAGCGTGGTACGAAAGTCCGGCCCTTGCACAATCAGTGAGTAGACGCCGGGGCCCGCGTTACAATACTCCGCTTCAGCTAACATCCTGCATTCTCGAGCAGCCTGGCGAGGACTGCAGGGCGCTTTTGTGCCGTTTCACACGGACCGGAGACGAAATGAAAAAGTGGAGATGGACTCTCATTCTTCCAGTACTTATTTGCGGAGCAGCGGCCGCGCAGGTTTCCTCATCCTTGCAGCTGCAAGATGAAAAGAGCTCTCAGGGAACATGGAAAGAGGCCGAGGCGCGCGAGCGCATGTTTTTCCCCCGCGACATGTTTTGGGGATGGGCGCAGTTCGATCTCGCACCACCCCACAACGAGATTGACCCGAACCTCTGCGGAGGCAACGCCGGCCAGTACGGAGGCGTGAATGCACCCTGCAGCATGTTCGCGCGCTACATGCTCTCTGGAATCCTGGAGGTCCGTCCTTTCGGCAAGGGCCCGCTGCGCCGGTTCATGCTGTACGGGGCGCCGACATTTCTGTTCGGCAAAACAGTGCCCAAGACGCTTTATACCTGGTCCCCGGCCGCGATCGGGGTGGAGCATTCCTGGGGAGCGGGAATCTACCTGGCGAAGGGGTTCGAATTCCGCGTAACCCAGCACTTCCTGTTCGACCGGCTGGGGTCAAGAGACCGGTATCTCGGGCTCGCTGATCTGGGCAACAACGGGCCTTGGGGACGTTACATGACAGTGGGAGTGAGGAAAACCTTTGGCACCCGCCGCTGGTAAAGCACGCCAGACTAGGCGGGCATAGGCGCGGTCGGCCTGGTCAAGCGGCGAATCAGAAATACGAGCAGCGCTATGAAAGCTCCCAACAGCACCAGGGGTAAGCCGAAGATCAGAAGCAGCCAGAGGGAGCCGGTAAAGGCCGTGACATCGCCGCCTACGGTCGCGGCCGGATCGCGGTGAAGCCGGCCTCCAAAGACCGTGACCTCCTTCACCGTCGCTCCTTTATCCAGGCGAATGTTGCCGCCAAACGCGGTGGTATCGCCGCCGATTTCTCCCTGGTCTTCCACCACGATATTGCCTCCGAAAGTCGTGGCATCGGTTTGAACTTTTCCGCGGATGTGGATGCTGCAGCCAAAACAGGTCACCTCGGTGACCACCTCGTCTGGGCCTACGTAGATGTCGTGGCCGAACTGCGTGCGGTCCGGAGAACTGGCTGCAGCCGCTGCACCGCACAATGCCCCGACGAAGAAGGTATAGAGCGAAATGCGAACGAAAAGGGACCGCGCGGAGCCCATAGAACCTCCTGGCAGTGGACTCAATATAGTGGCAGGCATTATCCCACAACCCCACAAAACAGTACGCGGAATCCGGGGCCAAAGTTCCCCGCGCTGTGGCAAGAATCACCAGGCCCGGTGACATGGATCACGCAGGCGGCCGCCGGCCCCGCTTACAGTTGAGCCACGGTCTTGCTGCCGGCACATCCCAGGCTGGACGCAAAGGATATGAAACGGGGGCTGAGGAAACCGCAGGCCACGTCCGGCGCTGCCCGCCAGCCTTTATAATTGTAAGTTTTTCAGGTCTGCACTCAGAATCGCTGTAATCGGAGGTTTTCGATGGCTGGCTCGTATAACGGTGTAGCTGTTCCTTCTGATGGAAAAAAGATTGGATACTCCGGCGGCCGGTACGAGATCCCGGACAGCCCAATCGTTCCTTTCATTGAAGGCGACGGCACCGGGCGCGACATTTGGAAAGCCTCCCTGCGCGTCTTCAATGCCGCCGTCGAAAAGGCATACAAAGGCAAGCGGCGGGTAGCGTGGTACGAAGTTTTTGCCGGGGAAAAGGCCAAGGCGAAGTTCGATACCTGGCTGCCGGATGATACGGTCGACGCCATTCGCGAGTTCCGGGTCGCCATCAAGGGTCCACTGACGACTCCGGTGGGCGGCGGCATCCGGTCGCTGAATGTCGCGCTCCGCCAGATTCTCGACCTCTATGCTTGCGTGCGGCCGGTGAAGTACTACCGCGGCGTGCCTTCGCCGGTGAAGCATCCCGAGCGCATGGATGTTGTGATCTTCCGCGAAAACACGGAAGACGTCTACGCCGGCGTGGAGTGGGAGCAGGGAACTGCCGACTGCGCGCGCCTGATCGAGTTTCTCAATAAAGACATGCTGAAGGGCGGCAAGAAGCAGATCCGGCTCGATTCGGGCGTAGGCATCAAGCCCATGTCGGTGACCGGAACCAAGCGCCTGGTCCGCATGGCGATCCAGCACGCCCTCGAATCCGGCCGCAAGACGGTCACGCTGGTGCACAAGGGAAATATTCAGAAGTTCACCGAAGGCGCATTCCGCAAGTGGGGATACGAAATCGCGGTCGAGGAATTCCGCGGCCAGGTGGTCACCGAGCGCGAAAGTTGGATTCTGGATAACAAGGAGAAGAATCCCAATCTAACCGTCGCCCAGAATGCGGAGATGGTGGAACCCGGCATGGAATTCGCTCCGCCGGCGTTCCGGCAGTCGGTGGAAAAGGAAGTGAAGGGCGTTCTGGATTCTCTTGGCAAGACGCACGGCAACGGGGCGTGGAAGAACAAGGTCATGATCAACGACCGCATCGCGGACTCGATCTTCCAGCAGGTGGTCACGCGGGCGGACGAATACTCGGTATTGGCTACGCCGAATCTGAACGGCGACTACATCTCCGATGCCTGCGCGGCGCAGGTTGGCGGACTGGGCATCGCTCCCGGGGCGAATATCGGCGACGGTTACGCCATTTTCGAGGCCACCCACGGCACCGCTCCCAAATATGCCGACAAAGACGTGATCAATCCTGGGTCGGTCATCCTGTCGGGAGTGATGATGTTCCGGCATCTCGGGTGGACCGAGGCGGCGGCCCTGATCGAGCAGAGCATGGAACGCACCATCGAGCAGAAGAAAGTAACTTACGACTTCGAGCGCTTGATGCCCGGCGCCACCAAAGTCAAGACCAGCGAATTCGCCACCGCCATGATCGAAAACATGGGCGCCGCAGTGCTGGTGTAGAGCGATTGGGGAATTGGGAAATCGTGTGAGTGGAAAATTTCAATTCCCCTGCCTTGACCGCAAAGATTTTCAATTACTCACTTACTAATTTTCCCAATTACGCAATTCTGAAAGGAACGCTCTGATGAGAAAGAAAGTAACTATCGTAGGCTCCGGCAATGTAGGCGCAACCGCGGCTCACTGGATCGCCAGCAAGGAACTGGCTAACGTGGTGCTGATCGATATCATCGAAGGCGTCCCCCAGGGCAAGGGCCTTGACTTGCTCGAGGCCATGCCGATCGAGAAGCGGGATTCCTATATCAGCGGCACCAACGATTACAAAGACACGGCGAATTCCGATATCGTGGTCATCACCGCGGGAATTCCCCGCAAGCCCGGCATGAGCCGCGACGACCTGCTCAACACCAACTACAACATCATGAAGGCGGTGGTCGGCGAGGTGGTGAAGAATTCGCCCAACTGCATCCTGATCGTGGTTTCCAACCCCCTGGACGCGATGGCGCAAGCCGCCTACAAGCTCAGCGGATTCCCCCGCGAGCGCGTCATCGGCATGGCCGGGGTGCTCGATTCGGCGCGCTTCCGCGCCTTCATTGCCGATGAATTGAAAGTCAGCGTGGAGAATGTCACGGCGTTCGTCCTGGGCGGACACGGCGACACCATGGTTCCGCTGCCGCGCTACTCCACCGTTGCCGGCATCCCGATCACCGAGTTGATTGAGAAGTCCCGCTTGGATGCACTGGTGCAGCGCACCCGCGACGGCGGGGCGGAAATCGTGAAGTACCTCAAGACCGGGTCGGCGTACTACGCGCCGTCCGCGGCAGCAACGGAAATGGTAGAAGCCATCCTGAAGGACAAGAAGAAGATTCTCCCTTGTGCCGCCTACCTGCAAGGCGAATACGGGATCAACGGCCTGTATGTAGGAGTACCGGTGAAGCTGGGAGCAAAGGGAATCGAGCAGATCATTGAGATCAAGCTGACCGCGGAAGAGAAAGCCGGGCTCGATAAGAGCGCCGCCGCGGTGAAGGAATTGTGCGGCGTGATCGGAGTTTAGGTAGTGAGGTGTAGTCTGCCTGCGAAAAGATTAACCAGACAATCATGATCGCGCCGCGTTGACGAGGGTCATCGGCCACGATGTAAAGGCACTAATGAAGGAAGTCGCCATCTCCGTATTCAAAGCCAAGTGCCTCGGCATCCTCGAAGAGGTGCGCAAAACGCGCAAGCGATTCGCGTCACCCCCTTCGGCAAGCCCGTTGCTGAAATCGTTCCACCTGCGCTGGAGGAGCGCGCCCGAAACGCTGGCTAGGTTGCATGGCGGGCACGGGGGAGATTCTGGGGGATATCGTCGGCCCCACGGGCAGCCTCGAGGATTGGGAAGCGGGTCGCGGTTGAGACTACTCCTCGAACCATCAGTGTGAGTGAACGAGGCTGGTTGTGCTCGTTCATTCCCTGATAGTTCAACCCACATCCGGGTGTGGAGCGTTCTGCAACCCGATCGCCTATCTCGAATCGCTGATCTACACCGTTTCGATGGTCACCTTCTTTAGTACCACGTCCTTGTTGGGACGATCGTTGCGCCCGCGCGGCACGGCCGTGATCTTGTTCACCACGTCCTGGCCTTCGACCACTTCGCCGAAAATGGTGTGCTTTCCGGTGAGCCAGGACGTCGGCGTCACCGTAATAAAAAACTGCGACCCGTTGGTATTAGGCCCGGCGTTGGCCATGGCCAGTTTCCCAGGCCGGTCAAATTTGTGCGGCGAGCCCTTGGTCTCATCCTCGAACTGGTATCCCGGTCCGCCCGTGCCCGTCCCCTGCGGGTCTCCACCCTGGATCATGAAATCGGGGATGACGCGGTGGAAAATCGTTCCATCGTACAGCCGGTCCTTGGATTTCTTGCGTGTCGAAGGATGGGTCCATTCGCGCTTGCCTTCCGCGAGTTCGACAAAGTTCGCCACAGTCTTAGGAGCGTCCTTGTCAAAGAGCCGGCAAACAATATTTCCTTCGCTGGTTTCAAAGGTCGCATACATTCCAGGTTGACGAGTCATAAGATTCCTTTCGAATAAAAGTTCACGTAGGGACAGCCGTTGGCCTGTCCAGCTCGCAGCTCAACTGCGGTCCGGTATGGCAATCTTTATTTTGGATTCGCCGGAGCTTTAGGGGTTGCTGCTGAAGCTGGCTTTCTGGCGCGTGTAGCCGCTGGCTTGGCCGTACTCGCGCTGCCGCCGCCCTTCTGAATCGCGATGTGATTGATCCGGATGGGGCGGTACGGTCGATCGTTCGCATCCCGGCTCATCGCGGCAATCTGCTTCACCAAAGCCACTGATGCCTCATCGCACTGACCGAAAATCGTATAGTGGCCGTTCAGAATTCCTGCCTGCTGGCCGGTGAAAGGCACTTCCGTGATGAAGAACTGCGAAGTATTCGTGTTTGGTCCGGCATTGGCATAAGCCAGGCGGCCGGGTTTGTCGAACAGCAAATCGGGCGAGACTTCGTTCTTGAATGGCTTGACGGGATCGGCGCCGGAGCCGGTTCCGGCGGGATCTCCGCCCTGAATCATGAATCCCGGAATCACCCGGTGGAAAATAGTTCCATCATAAAGCGGCACGCCATGCTTGCTTGCGCCGCTCACCGGGTTCTTCCAATCCTTGGTGCCGGTGGCGAGCCCGATAAAGTTTGCCACGCCGATGGGCGCCTTGTCGGGAAAAAGCGTGCAATTCATCTTGCCCGCGGTGGTGTCAATTACCGCGGTTGGTTTCGATGCCGTGCCTGAACTTGCAGCAGCAGTCTTAGCCGCCGTGGCCGGCTTGGTCTCCGGCGCCGGCTTGGCGGAACTCGTTTGGGCCCAGGCCAACGAAGCCGCCATCAGCACCCCTCCGAGGGCCGCGAATGTCCTTCGCATATTGACTCCTTCAAATAAGAAAATGTCCAAAACGAGAGCAGCGCAACGTTGCATTGTACGACAATGCTCCACCTCGAGGTTCGCCAGGGATTAATGCGAGCCCGCCGCACTCATCTCCCGGCTCACGCGCTCGACCTCGCGGAAAACCCGCATCAGATTTCCGCCTAGAATCTTGTGAATGTCCTGGGCGCTGTATCCGCGATCGAGCAGCGCCTGCGTAATCCTCGGCAGATCGGCCGCCGAATCGATCCCCTGCGGCGTTGCCCCGCTCACGCCATCGAAGTCCGATCCCAGGCCGACGTGATCGACGCCCGCAACTTTGGCGATGTGGTCGATATGGTCGATCAATGACTTAAGCGGCGGGCGGGGAATCTTTGCCATCCACTCACGCTCGATGCGGTCAACCTGGACGTAATCGACCGGTTTGCCCTCGGCTTTCTGCTGGTCAATGAATTTCTGAATCTCCGCCGCTGAATCCTTCGCCTGCGCCTCCATCGCCTTGCGGAAGTCCTCGTCGTCGAAGCCGTTATAGAAGTTCACCTGCACCACGCCGCCGTTTTTCGCCACCGCCTTGAGCATGTCATCCGTCATGTTGCGCGGGGCGTCAACCAGGGCCCGCGAAGAGGAATGCGACGCAATCACCGGGGCCCTGGTCGTCGCCATCGCGTCCCAGAATGTCTTATCCGCGACATGCGAGATGTCGACCATCATTCCCAGACGATTCATCTCCAGCACCACCTGCTTGCCGAAATCGGTAAGCCCATTGTGGTGTTGCACCTTGGGATCGTCGATATCGCCGGAAGAGTCGGCCCATTCGTTGGTGTTCGACCACGACAGAGTCATATACCGGACGCCCAGCCGGTAGAAGTCGCGCAGCAGCCGCATGTCGTTCTCGATGGAGTGCCCGCCCTCGATCCCCATCAGCGCGGCCAGTTTGTGCAGGCGGCGCGCGCGCTCGATGTCTGCCGTGGAAAACGCCATCATCATGCGGTCGGGATGATGTGCCGCCTGCTCGTAAACGGAGTCGATCAGATCGAAGCTCTGCCTGGCGTAATTTCCCTGATTGGTCTGCGGATCCACCCAGATGGAGAAGAATTCCGCGCCCAGATTGCCGCGGCGCGCCTTGTCCAGGCTGATGTGCCCAATGTCGCTGGGATCGGTCGAACCGATATCAAAGCCTTGATCGAGAAAGCGCTGTGGAGTGTCGGCATGGGTGTCGACGATCAGAGCCGAGTCATGAATCTGCCGAGCCTTTGCGCTGATCCTCGGATCCGATGCCTGCGCCAGCCCCAGGGAAGACAAAGCCAGCACCATAAAAAGTGATTTGAGAGTCATAGAATGTCGGCCACAGAACGAAGGCAAGTTTCCGATTGTATAAGCAGAACAGCGGGCGATCCAAACGCAGGCCGAATGTTCTCTTCGTGGATCGTCGCCCCTGGAGCGCAGCCGAATGGGTTGGTGGTCTAGGAATTTTTCCCCAGAGCCGTCAGGGCTTGAGTAACACACTCCGCGAGAGATTGATCCGTATCGATGACACTCTTATCCAGCGTGATGGCCTCGAAGCGCGCCTTGACCTCGCGATAAAGGTGAATATCCCGATTCCCGGCGACGTGGCTGCTGGCGGCGGCATCACGCTGAAGTCGTTCCCATGCCGTCTCCTCTGAGCAGACGCACTCCAGAATCCGCCAACTCTGGTGCAGCGAACGGGCCGCGTTCAGCGCGTTTTCAAGCTGGTATCGCCGGGAGAACGGGCGGCCGTCGAGAAAAATGATTCGCCCCGAATCCCGCGCCAGCAGATATCCCGCCGCCTGCAGCATCAACTGCAGACAGAAGTCATCCTGCCGCGAAGAATATTCAATCTCATCGGGATTAAAGATGGCATGGCGGAAATCATCCTTGCTCAATACGCGCCCTGAAGTTCGCCCAGCCAACTCGCGCGCCAGCGTAGTCTTGCCAGTGCCCGGCAGCCCAGCCATAACAACGATCATAAGAGACGAATCGTAACGGATCTGCTCAGAGCAGAGCCACAGGGAAAAGGGAAAGAAGTTGCAACGTGAAAGCTGAAGCTCGAAACTGCTATTGGGTTCCCGCGCCCATCGCCACTTCAGTGGTCGGTTTGTCCTGCAGAGGATGCTCGATCGGAACGATGGTCTGGGTCTCGCGCCACTCCGAATAATGCCCGCTGACCATGATGTGGAATACCCACTGCCGCCGCTCTTCTTCCGGTTCCACCAGGCCAAGCGCCTTCATATAAAACAGGTAACGCTCCATCCAGCGGATTTGTTCTTTATTCATGCCGCGGCGTTGCAAGTCGAGCGTGACTCCCGCCAGGTGCGAAGAAGCCGTCTCGCCTTCCCAGGGAGCGGCATTGCGATTATGCCGCCTCAACTTTCTCTGCACTTTCACCGTCCGCACCGCCGAGTTCACCTGAATCTGCTGGCCGAAGCGGTTGTAGTAGGCCTGGCTCAGGTCGACGACGAAATCCAAAGTCCAAGGACGGCAGAAGCGCCGGGAGGGATCCAATCTGGGATCAACCCGCAGGGCCTCGCCGCCTCTAATCTCCAGCAGGGAACCATCCGCCTTCAGCGCTTCCAGTTCCGTCTCGTCCTGGATGCGGGGCAGATTGAGCCGGTCGACTTCCGCATTCTGCAGCAGCAGCGACTCATGCGAAGGCCGGAACATCGGATTCCAGCGCAGCCAGCGGAAGTGTCCCCGGCGATGCGAGTGCTGCATCATCGCCCGCTTCACCGCGAACGCTTGGCCGCTAAGCCCGGCGCACACGACGGCGACGAGGAATGCCGACGCGAATTTGAGTCTTGCAGTGCGTCTCACAGTGTTCCTGCGGCTACTCTTAAGGACAAATCTCCGCGAGTAGCGGCTATTCTAAGCCATGGTGTCAAGGGGACCAACCCGTTCTTGCCCGCGAACCGTTACGTGCGTACCGAACTCGCGGTGACCCGGCCTGGTTACTGCCGGTTACTCACTCCCACCCAGGCAGAGGCCCAACTGAATTGACGGCAGGTATTGGGCCATTTCCAGCTTTCTCCACGAGCCAGCCTATGTGGGGTATCAGCTACGACTTGGCGCGATTTGGATGAAGCTTCCGCGCTGCCGGTTGTCGTCCCAGTGACAAATTTCAGCGTCACAAAAGGTCATAAGCATCGCCACGGCTGTCACGGTGAAATAAACTCGCGTAGGGAAAGCCCCGTTGGGCCGTCCGGTCGAGTGAAGCGTTTGAGCTTTCGGGAAGCCGCCTACCGCCGCACCAGATCACCCAGGGCCTGTTTCATCACCTGTCCACCCACTTCGGATATGGACTTGGTCAGCGGGATATCCTTGGGACAAACCTCGACGCAATTCTGGGCATAGCCGCACTCCTGAATGCCTCCATCGCCCATCAGCGCCGCCAGTCGGTCCCGCTTGAGCGCTTTGCCCGTCGGGTGCGTATTGAAGAGCCGGACCTGCGAGATGGTCGCTGCCCCCACGAACCCCGTATCTTCATTGAACTGCGGGCAGGCCTCCATGCAGCAGCAGCACGAAATGCATCGCGACAGCGGATACGCCGCTTCCTGCTCCTCCGGAGAAAGCCGCGGCCCAGCTCCCAGATCGTAAGTGCCGTCGATCGGAACCCAGGCCTTGACGGTCTTCAAATTCTCGAAGAGCACGCGGCGATCGACGGCCAGATCGCGGATCACGGGGAACTTGGAGAAGGGCTCCAGGCGGATCGGCTGCTCGAGGCTATCAATCAACGCCGAGCAAGCCATCCGCGCCTTGCCATTGATCAGCATGGCACACGACCCGCAAACCTCTTCCAGGCAGCTCGAGTCATAGGTGATGGGAGTCGTCGCCTTGCCGTCGCGCGTGACCGGGTCGGCGGCAATATCCATGAGCGCCGAAATCACGTTCATGTTGGGCCGGTAGGGAACAGAGAACTCTTCCCAGTAGGACTTACCGGAAGGAGTAAGTTGACGCTTGATCTTTAAGATAACGGATTTATTAGCCATTTAATTTGTTCCAAAAACGAAACCTGAACCGGATACTACAAAACCAAAACAGACAGCAAAGTCACCGGGAAGGGCACGAGTTTCACTCGTGCCGCTTTAGGCCATTCAAAGATTCCGGCTTTCAGCCGCTGAGGTTTACTTTTTGCATGGAGGTTCAAAAAGAAACCCCAGGGCTAGAGTCCATCAGCCGGCACCCCGCCTCAATCGGCAGAACTGTCGTTCGCTTCCCATTTTCCAGGCTCAAAAGCCACGCGCTTCCTGCTAATCCGTTGCTTCCCAAAACGACAAACTCGCACTAAAAATTCACAGGGAAGGGCACGTGTTCGACTCGTGCCCGTTTAGGCTAGGCAAGAGACGCGGCTTCAGCCGCTGAGGTTTGCCCTTGAAACCCGGACGACTCATCTCTCCTTCCGGAACCTATTTCGTAACATTCTCCACATGGCACAGACGAAGGCTATTCGTCATTGAAAATTATGCGCGGCTGTTCCTCGTAACCACGTTTCGCTACCGGCGTGAAGGTCGATTGCACCTACATGCATTCGTACTCATGCCGGAACATGTCCATCTTCTCCTCACGCCAAGCAGCGACGTGACGCTCGAACATGCTGTCCAGTTGATTAAAGGCGGATACTCGCATGCCCTCGGTTCGATACTCGGTCGCAAGCGGGAAATTTGGCAAAGGGGCTTTACAGATCATCGCATTCGGGATGATCAGGACTTCATCCACCATCAGAGCTATATCCATTGGAACCCAGTCAAGCGCGGGTTGGTTGTTGATCCCGCAGACTACCGCTACTGCTCCGCTTTCCCCGGATTCAAACTGGACCCCTGGCCCCCAGCGGCTAAAGCCGAATTTACAAAGAGCGCCTAATTGGCACGAGTAGAACTCGTGCCCTTCCCGGTGGTCGCCAGCAACGACGTAGATTTCAATCACAACGTCAACGACAACAATCACGCATCAGTACTTCCTCGCTCTCGGCGGAATCAGCGACACATCCACTGGCTCGAACTCGAATTTCGGTTCGTCCGCATCGGGGGCGAAGTACGCCTTGGTAGTCTTCAGCCAGTTCTTGTCGTCGCGCTCGGGGAAGTCGGGCTTGTAATGCGCTCCCCGGGATTCATCGCGCAAGCGAGCGCCCTGGGCAATCACCCTTGCCAATTGCAGCATGTTGTAAAGCTGGCGCGCGAAAACCACCGTGGTGTTCGCCCACATACTGCGATCGCTCAAATTGATCTTGCGGTACCGCTCGAGGAGTTCGACCAGCCTGGCGTCGGTCTGCTGCAGGTTCTTGTTGTAGCGGATGACGGTGCAATCCTTGGTCATCAACTCGCCGAGTTCGCGCCATAACTTCACCGGATTCTCAGTGCCCCCGTTCTTCATCAGCAGGGCGTTGCTTTCTTCCTGCCTTTTCTGCTCGGCGGCGAAGTGGCCGTTCCCGTCGGCCGAAGCTTGCAGCCCGCGCGCGTAATTGACCGCCTGCGGCCCGGCGACAGCTCCGCCAAAGATGCACGAAACCAGGGAGTTCGCGCCCAACCGGTTGGCGCCGTGATACTGGTACTCGCACTCGCCTGCCGCGAAAATCCCCGGGATGTTCGTGGCCTGCTTGTAATCCACCCACAGGCCGCCCATGGTGTAGTGCATGCCGGGGAAAATCTTCATGGGAGTATCGCGCGGATCGTCGCCCACAAACTTCTCGTAAATCTCGAGAATTCCTTCCAGCTTGCGGTCAAGCACCTTGCGGTCTATGTGAGTCAGGTCGAGATAGACCATGGGCTTGCCGTCAATGCCGAGGTTGTGCTCGTAGACGACCTTGAAGATGGCGCGAGTCGCCACATCGCGCGGCACCAGGTTGCCGTACTTCGGATACCACTCTTCCAGGAAGTACCAGCGCTCGCTTTGCGGAATCGATTTCGGATCGCGCTTGTCGCCGGGAGTTTTTGGAACCCAGACACGCCCGCCCTCGCCGCGCGCCGACTCCGACATCAGCCGCAGCTTGTCTTCGCCGGGAATGGAAGTGGGATGAACCTGGATGAACTCGCCATTGGCGTAATAACAGCCCTGCTGGTAAAGCGCCGACTGCGCCGATCCGGTGCACACTACGGAGTTGGTGGACTTTCCAAAAATTGCCCCAATTCCCCCGGTGGCGATGATGATGGCGTCGGCCGGGAAAGTCTTGACCTCCATGCTGCGCAGATCCATGGCGCAGATGCCGCGGCATACCCGGTTGCCGTCCAGCACCGCCGACAGGAATTCCCAGTGCTCGTACTTGTTGACCTTGCCTTCGGCCTCGTAGCGCCGCACCTGCTCGTCCAGGGCGTACAGCAACTGCTGGCCGGTCGTGGCTCCGGCGAACGCAGTGCGGTTGTAAAGAGTCCCGCCAAAGCGGCGGAAATCGAGCAAGCCTTCTGGCGTGCGGTTGAAGGGCACACCCATGCGATCCAGCAGATCGATAATTCCCGGCGCCGCCTCGCACATCTCCTTGATCGGAGGCTGGTTCCCGAGAAAATCTCCGCCGTACACCGTGTCGTCAAAATGCTTCCAGGTGGAATCGCCTTCGCCCTTCAGGTTCTTGGCGGCATTGATCCCGCCCTGAGCGCACACCGAGTGCGAGCGCTTCACCGGCACGATTGAGAAGAGGTCAACCTGCCCGCCCATCTCCGCGATCTTGATCACCGCGCTAAGCCCAGCGAGTCCGCCGCCGACGACAATAATCCGAGGGGCCGCCATGTTATTGCACCCCCTTTCGGTCGAAGGTCGAGCGGTGCATCGCCATGTTGCCGGGATTCCCGGGAAGATTCTGGAAGCGCGAGCGGAAAGTGTACAGGCTGGCCAGGCCCACCACGCTCAGCAATGCAAACAAGGCCAGGCACAAAGCCAGCAACCGCTTCTGTGCCCGATCTCCGACCACAATCCCCCATTTTGCGCAGAACAGCCAAACGCCGTAAGCGAAGTGCCATGAAGCGGTGATCAGCCCGATGATGTAGAACGCCATCAGCCAGGGATTGTGGACCTCGGCGGCAACTTTCCCAAACGATGCTACCGGATTCTCGTGCAAGTCAGTCCCGGTGAACCGCATGGTGTAGGTATGCCACACGATGTAAACGAAGGCGATTCCTCCCGTCCAGCGCTGCATCGCGTACATCCAGTTGCCGGTCCAGGGGTACGAGGCGGTATTGGATTCACCGCGATACCAGATGTAAAAGCCGTACAGGGCGTGATAGGCGATGGGCAGCCATATGCCGAATAGTTCCAGGAAAAATACCAGCGGCAGATTGCCCAGGAAGCTTACCTGCCGCGCGTAGGCATCCGGCCCGCTGATCGCAGTCGAATTGGACACCAGGATGTGTTCGAACAGGAAAGCCCCGACCGGGATAATCCCCGTCAGGGAATGCAGCCGCCGCAGTAAGAACGACGACCCTTGACCGGCCCGGAGTGGTGCAACTCCATAGACGGGAGCAGTAGAACTGGCTGACGCCACAGAACGCTCCTTATGAGTTCAACAACGATAAAATAACTTTTTATTATCTGGCCCGGAGAGAAGGCAAGTCAAGGAACGGTTCGAACCCAGAATCTGCTTCCGAACAGGTCGCCTGCTCTGCAACCGCCGCGCGGAGTTAACTATCCCCGGAAGCTTCCTCGCACAGAGTTTCCATCGAACTGCGAAGCTGAGGGAAAGAACTGGCGATCATGTCAGCCCCGGCGGCGGACAGGGTCGCACTCTCGAAGGTCGTTGTGAGAGCGACGGTAAAGGATCCCGCCGCTTTCGCCGCCGCAACTCCGGCGAGCGAATCTTCAATGATCCAGCAATCGCCGGCGGGGAGGTTCAAATCGCGCATCGCCACCTGGAAGATTTCCGGATCAGGCTTGGGACGCTGAAATCGGGCCGTATCCACCAGGGATTCAAAACAATGCGCAATCCCCAGGCTCTGCAACGCCGCCGCGCGGTTTCGCGGCGTTGCTGAAGTTGCCAGCGCCAGCCTGTACCGGCCCGCCGCCCACTTCACGAACTCTGCCGCGCCGGGAACCGGCTGCAACTCATGCTCGATCTTCTCGAAGAACTGATGCTTGCAGTGCAGCAACTCGGCGATCTCTTCCACCGACCTTCCCGCCAGAACCTCGTGAAACATGGTGGCGTCCGGACGCCCCTTGTAGCTCTCATACGTCGACTCAGGAAAATGAATTCCGGCTTCGTGAAAGGCCATTTCCTTGGCCCGCTTGTGCAGAGGTTCGGAGTCGACCAGCACGCCATCCATGTCGAAGATTAACGCCTTGGGAGATTTCACAGATTCGTTTAGATGTCGTTGCCGGGGAATTGTTTCTCGCACCAGTCCAAAAACTGCCGGAAAGCCGATCCGCGATGGCTGTAGCGCGCCTTTTCTTCCGCAGTCAGTTCGGCGAAGGTCTTGTGAATCCCGGGGAAATAAAACAGGGGATCGTATCCAAAGCCGTGGTTTCCGCGCGGCGCATCGAGAATGATGCCCTCCGCAGTGCCCCGAAACGTGGCCAGGGTCTTGCCGCGCCGCGCGGCCGCCAGCACGCACACGAACCGCCCGGTCCGCTTATCCCGCGGGATGTCCTTCAACTCCCGCAGCAGGCGGGCATTGTTCGCCTCATCATCCGTGTTGGCGCCGGCGAGATGTGGTTCATCCGCCGCATACCGGGCCGAATGCACTCCGGGCGCTCCCTGCAGCGCGTCCACTTCCAGTCCCGAGTCGTCGGCGACGACAATTTCTTCCGGGACGGCCAGGCTGTACTCCTCAGCCTTTTTGCGCGCGTTCTCTTCGAAAGTACGCCCGTCCTCCACCGGGGTCGGCAAGGAGGAGAAGTTCGGAATCCCGGCAATCTCAATCCCATGCGCCCGCGCCGCTCCGCCGAAATCGCGCAGCTTTCCGGGATTTGAAGTCGCGATAAGGACCCGTCTCATGCCGCCGCCCGCCGTCCGAGTGCCGGCCAGAGATACCAGACAACGATCAGGATTCCGGCGGCGAGAGAAATCCATCCCCCCAGGCTGCGGTCCCAGGTCCGCACGAAACGGATCTGCACCTGATTCATTCCCGCCTGCACCGGTACGAGCATCTGTCCGGTTCCTTCCGCTGCCGAAGTGTCTACGCGATGCCCATTGACCTCGACCCGCCAGGCGGGATAGGGAAACAGTTTCAGGGACAAACGATCCGGCGCGGACATGTGCGCGGTAAATTCCTTGCCTGCGGCATCCCAGCGCAAGACATGAATGGCGGCCCGTGCCTGCCCCCGCACTTTCACATGGCGCGCCTCTTTATCCACGGCTGCCGCATCCGCGCCGGTTGGTGTGTATTCGTCCGTGCCCTCGTAACCCACGCCCGAATCCATATTGTCCTGCATCTCCCGCAGATCGGCGGCATTGTCCCACCACGGTGCTTGGACCCGGGTCCAAGCCGCCACAATCACCAGTACTGATACCGCGCAGACGGCGGCCCGCATCCACCAGCGCCGCAGTCCCAGCGTCACAAAAAGGGTGAAGATCACGCTCAGGCACAGCAGCCATCGCCAGGGAAATTGCATGAACCGCAGCTTCGGCAGGATTGTCCACAAAATCCGCGACGGCGAAAATAACAACAAGCCGCAAAGGACGCCCCACAGGCCCAACGCGCTCCCCAGGGCGGCGCTCATTCGCCTCCCCAACCACGCGGCGAGCGCGCCCGTGGCGCACAGAGACATTTCCAGCACCGCAATCCAGGAAATAATCCGGTTGAAGGCATCGTGATCCGGATCAGTAGTATGAATGAACAAAAAGTTATCGGTCGGACGCGATCCGGCCGAGACTGCCTGTGCGATGTTCACCCACCTTTGTTCGTACACTGCCGGGAGCAGGTAAAAACCGGCCAGGCATGCTCCCACAGCCACCGCGCCGGCTCCCGCCAGCAGCAACCGGGGCGAACGCTCTCTAACCGCGAAGAACACAAGCAGCAGCGCCAGGGAATAGTGAATCATCACCGCGGCCGGAGCGTTGGTCAGCCACGAGCCCGCCAATACAAGTCCCAGGGGCACCAGCATAGGTTCGTTGTCTTCCGCCGCCCTGAGCACGCATAAGACGAGCAGGGGAACCAGGCAGGCGGCCAGCATCTCGGCAAATGCGCTGCGCCAATACACGATCACGAGGTGGTAGGGATTGACGGCGTAGAGCACGGCGGCAAAAATCGCGTCGCGGCGCTCCAGCCAGCGCCGCGCCAGCACAAACATGGACGCGCCCGCGGCGACGAGCACGACCCAGATGTAAACGCTGGCAGCCAAAGTCCAGGGCAGCAGCGCGCTCAGGGTCGCGCCCAGGGTCCACGAAGCCGGCGGATAAAAGATGAACCGCGGTTCGCCGAATCCGAAGTGCGCCAACCCCGCCCAGCGCGGATACAGAATCCCGTGCTTCCACTGGCTCAGAACGTCCAGCCATGAATACAGATGGAACTCCACATCGTGGCCGGAAGGAGTGCCGAAAAAGAAAAATGGAATTTCTACCGCAAACACGGCGGCTGCGATCGCCGCGAGGGGAGACCAAAGCAGCGGGTTTTTCGCCGGCGCATTGACGCGAGAGAAACTGTGGCTCTTACTCAGTGCAGCGTCTCACGGGAAAAAATTGGAATGAACCACACAAGTGTACATTCTAAGAGGCATGCGGAGAAATTTCCGCTCCGCTGGCAGAAGCCGCCGGAAATGGGGTCTCCGATTGTTCTCTCAGGAATGATTCAGCAGAATGTCAGAAGTGGATGGAGCTTTAGATCGCCAGGGTCTAATTGCGCTGTTGCTGCAATTCCGCCATGAACTCTTCGTGCTGCAGCGTCGCCCCGCGTCGCAGGAGTTCCAGCAGCGGATCCTCGAATTCGTCCCCTTGCGCAGCCGAATCTTCCGCTTCGAATTGCTTGACATCGGCGACCAACGCCCGAGGCGAGATGATCAACTCCGGCATCGCGTCCGGGCTGTTTCGCAGGAAATCGATCAAGTTGCCCACCTGCGCCCGCTGCTCCGGGGTGCGGGAGGGAAATTCCACTCCCATGCCGTGACCGGGATGCATGACTCGCACCATCGCTTCGGTATGCACTTCCAATTCCTGGGTCTTCAGGCAGAAATCAATCAGAGCGCCTTCGGGAAAGGGCGCTTCGGTTTCTACGTAGCAGCCGCCCGTGCTTAAGTCGGTCAGCTTGCAGTGAGGGACGCCTGCCTCGGCGGGCCCACCTGCAGTGGCCGTCGCAGCCTTCAACCATTGCTTTAAGTTTTCCAGCGCCGGCTCCGGCATATCCAGGAAGCGAACTCCGGTTTGGCCGTTGGGATTGGCCCACGCCACTTGCCCGTGCGTCTGAATCTCAAAGGTGGCGTCTGGAACTTGGAAGCGGAACGCCAGCAAAGATCCCGAAACCTGGGGCTCGGCGGTCAACACATCCATTCCCGTTTCGGAGATATCCAGAAGGATTCCGTCTACCTTGCGGGTATCCGGTAAGGTGATCTCGACTGGAGCCTGCACCGGAACGCGAAATGCCCGGCGGCGTTCCCGCCCCAGCAGGCCTGCGGCGGGACGCAAGCCCGCCTGCGCCGCCTCATCGGAAACCGGCTTGTACAGTACGAAATGAGCGCCGCCGCTCAAAATATCCCGCACTTTACCCAGCTCGGCTACCAGGGCGACGCTGATGGGAGACGTCCCTAGCCTTTTGATCTCCCGCAGCACATCTTCGGCCAGTGCAGGCTGGTCGAAGTCCACGATCAGCGCGTCGAACTTCTGCTGCTGGATGCGCGCCAGAGTAGTCTCGGGATCGCTGGAGCGATCCATCGCGATCTCGAAGCCGGACAGAACTCTCCCCAGTACGTCGGCCGCCGAGTCATCGCTCGATACCAATAAAGCTTGCAGGTTCATAAATGCAGATGCGAAGCGCTGCCGTCCAGGCAGGAATCAGGGCCAGCGAGGAGCGGTTGGGCGCGCAGCTTTGGAAGCAGAGCTCCCCGAGCCTGCTCCGGCTTTGGCAGCCATCGAGTCCGTCTGGGTGTCGTCGACTTCGGTGAGCACGACGTTATCTTCCTCGTCGCTCTCTGCCAGCAACGGCGCTACTTCCCGCAGCTTCTCCGCCGCTTGCTGCAGCATCTCAATCTGTTTCCCCAATTGGGCATACTTCGCCTGCTTTTGCCGCAGGACCTCGTGAATGTCTTTCATACTACCCCCTGCTGCAATTTAAGAAGGCATGCGGGGACGGGTCAATGGTAATCCCCCGAGGTCCGTTACTGCGGTAACAAACTGATGGGAAAGGGGGTAGACGGCGCGGGGAAACAAAAAGCCCCGCCTCGGAGGGCGGGGCTCATATTCAGGAGCAAAAGGTCTATTATCTTTTGAGCTTACGACGCAGGACGCCAGCCAGACCCACCAGGCCCGTTCCCATCAGGGTCAGGCTGCCGGGTTCCGGCACCACGATGTTGGTGTCGCCGCTGGAGATCGAGGTCGAGCCGTTGAAGAAGCCCTTGCCGGTATTGATTGTCAGCTGTACGGTTGCCCCATACACGGTGCCGCCGCCCATCCACGAGCCTGAGATGCTGCCCGTCAGAGTGTAGTTGTGGGTCCCATTAGCCAGCGTGACGAGGTTCCAGGAAACTGGACCATCGAAGCTTCCGCTGAACAGGGTGCCCATGGTGTTCGACCAGATGGTGAAGGTGCCGCCGGATGCGAAGGTTGCCCCGGTTTGCAGGTCGCCACTTGTCATTGCCCCGGTCGAGAACGACAGAGTTCCAAGATTGTCGCCGGTGACCAGGCCGCCGCTCATGCCATTGATGGCAATCAGAGCAGAGTCTGAAAGAGTCATTCCGGCACTGGTTCCTGTCAGTGTGCCGCCAGAATTAGTGAAGTCGATGGAATTGGCGAACGCCGCCACAGGCAGCGCCAGGCTCAACAAAAACAGCAACACAAGTTTCTTCATAAAGAGTTCTTTCCTCCTGAATATTCAGTTACGCGCATTGGTTGGGTTCTACCCGACAGGGACATAGAGTGCCCAACCCTTTCACTGCATGCCGGGTTCCAAAAGGGGAAATTAGTTAAGTTGCAGACCTGCAAGGGCTTATTTGATATTCTTGAATCCTTGGATGTTGACTGACTGCAAACTGCTGCACACTTGAAACACCCATTTGCGGATTTGGCTCTTATCCCGTGAGCGAAGGCAGCTTGGCGGAGGATCCCAGCAGGAAAATCGCCCCCACCACGATGCTGTACGCCGAGGTGGCCAAAGTGATGGCGTGCAGCGCGTTAGGGCGGGAAAGGATCGCGGAGAACAACCCCGCTGCCGAGGCACACATCAGCGTGTTCATGGCCAGCAGCCCGGCCAGAAACATGAGTAGCCCCAGCAGTCCGGCTCCAACGCCGCCCAGATTGGCCGCCATCAGGAAAAGCAGGATTTGAGTTGGAGTTTCGGCTCCGAGTCCATGAATCACGCCTACCAGGAAACTGGAACTTGAGCCATATCCATCCCGGAAAACTTGCGGAGCCTCCACGCGCGTCCCGCCAAAAATCAGGCTCATGCGCCAGTACACCCAGAGAGCTCCGTTGATCAGCAGTGTGACCCGAGTTCGCGGCTTATGGTTGTGAGCCCCAGGCCGGAACAGCGAGCCCAACACATAGAGGCCTAAAACCAGCAGGGTGGCTCCGACCAGCCGCTCCGCCCAGCGATCGGTCGCCGGCGGCAAGGCCACGCGGAATACCACCGCCGCCGATCCCAGTACCGCCACCGTGGTCGCGTGTCCGGCTACGTAAAGCAGCCCATAACGCATGGCGTCGCGCGCCTTGGCTTGCACGCTGCTGATGTCGGTGATGGCCGCGATGTGGTCATAGTCCAGCCCATGCCGAAAGCCAAGCACCGCGGCCGAGAGCAGCGCTAGCCGGAGATTGACCGGATCCATCATGCCTTGAAATTGCCCTGCCTGAAGCGCGGATGCGCGGATCCGCGCGAATTCAAGTCGGCGAAATCCGCCAGATCGAACGGGACCTGTCAGGCTAGCACACTTCCGCGCAGGACATTGGGAACGGGCTGGGGAGGAAGGTTCTAGGGCTGTTTCTGCACCGGATCGATCACCTGGCGCAGCCGGCGTGACAGGATTGCTGCCAGGGAATGATAGAACCGGGAGCCCAGGTGGGGAAACAATTCGAACAGCGACTGCAGGGTAGCGCGATCCAGATAGTAAGCCTCAACGGTCTCTTTGGCCACGACATGGGCGGTCGCGGGTAACTCGTCCAGAAAGGAAATCTCGCCGCAAACTTCCCCCGGCCCTATATAGCGCGGTGCTTGCGCGGCGATCTGCACCTCGGCGGTGCCCTTCAGCAGCAGGAAAATGCCATGAATGCGCCGCTCGCGCTGCACCAGAATCTCGCCTGCTTGAAACTGCCGGCGCGCCGCCTTGTCCGCGATCAGCGCCCAGTCGTTAGGGGTGAGGTATATCAAGCCGTGCTTCGCTGCCGCCAGGACGGAGAGATCGGGTGTGGCTTTCAACATGGCGCGCTGGGACAGTCTCCGGAGTAGCCGGGAAATTTCAGGCCAAACAACAGGGCAAGAAAAGGCTAGCAGAAAAGCCGGTTGGCGGGAATATAACGCACCAGCAAAGTCATCGCGTGCACTTTTGGGCTAGTCCCAGCTTGCCATGCCTATCGGGATTTTCCTGTATTCCGGCTTGGTAGGCTTCGCGACAAAATATGTCCGCAAGCAGCTTCCCGGGAGGAATTGCCGTGTACGATGCCGATCTAGTCAGGCGTCTGTGTGAACGAATCACGCTCGAGACAGATCCAGAAAAAGTGCAGGAGTTGGTGGCCGTCTTGCAGGCGGCCGTGAAGGGAGATGATCAGGAAATTCGCTTGCGGAGGGATTTCCTGTCCGGCAAATATGCCGGGAATCTGGGCCCATCCAGTGTAAGCAATCCGTAGCGCGACCCATGACGGAACGGCCGGCAAGTCTGACTATGAGGGTCCGGCGCCTGACTTCCGGCATGTAACCTCTGCAATGCCCATGCACCGCCCAGCCGAGTAAGAGTCGACATGCCCTCCCGCCGACTTGAAGACCGCGTGCGTGAACTGTGCGCCAAAGCCACGGCGGCCGAGGAGTCGGAAATTGTGGGCATTCTGACGGAACTGCGCGAGACCCTGGCAGAACACAACCGCCGCCTCCGAAAAATGGCCGCGCAGAAACTCGCAGGCCAGGAAAAAAATCAGAATCACAATAAGAGATCCGAGTAGTAGTCTTTGCGCTGCGTAGAGCAGTCAGGCGCACGGACGTGAGCCTCGACTTGTGCCGTAACTTCGCTCCCGGATGGCTGCCGCGCACGATGTTCGGCGTCCAAGCCCGGAGCTTGCGGGCTTGAATTTTGTCTTACCGCCTGGCCGCGGCTCCGCCGGTCAGAGCATTTCTGCGAGAGCCTGTGTGCGAGAACATTCCGTTTAGCAAAGGAATCGCGCGTCCCGGACGGAACGTTTGTGTGCGCGCGGTTGGACGGCGCCTGTCCTGATCGACCTGCACCTTGCCGCTGCGCCGCCGATGACGTTACAATGATTTTTTCGCTCAACCGGGAAGCGCTGTCAGGAGCAAACGCCAGTTTGTTCGCCGCTTTCTGCCGTAAAAGCTGCGCCCTTAGCTCAGTTGGATAGAGCGTCTGGCTACGAACCAGAAGGTCGGGAGTTCGAATCTCTCAGGGCGCGCCATCTTTTGAATTACTTACAGCCAACCGCGCAACGATCTCGCTGCTGAAGGCAGGCCATTGCTACCCCATTGCTACCGCACTGGGCCTTCATTCGGCTGCCCAGCTTTCTCTCGCCTGAACCTCGCTTCCGCTGAGCGAAACGAAAAAAAGGCGGCCGCAACCCGCCCTGTGGAATTATTTTTCTACTTCCCCGCCTCCAGCTTCGCTTGCTTCGTACCCTTCGCGTGCGGGCGGTTCGACGTGATCAGGTACAGGTGCCACCTGTAGGTGCCGCCCTTATCTTTGTGCCTTCGCTGCTTCGAGCATCTGCTGCGCCTTCGCAAGGCTTCGGTCGAAGCCCACCGCGATGCAGTATCCTTGATACGCCATCCGCTGCACTTCGCGCTGTTCTCCTGCCTTCTTTTCCGCTTTCGCCTTCGCGTTCTTCGTCACCGCTGCTGTAGCCATTTCGGTGCTCCCTCAGAATGAATCGCCTGCGAGGACAACGTTGGGGCACCCCAAGGTGGAAGGCAATGAGAATCACCTTAGCGCGGCGATCCATCGGCGAAGGGAGTGGTTACTGACTGAGGGGTTAATTGAACGTGAAGTCAGCGCCATCACGGACGCGTAGGCACTTCGGGGTGTATGATGCCCCGCGCAGTTTCGCAAGGAGGACCCGGATGGACCCGAGATTCGCCACGTTGGTCGAATCGCTCTCACCAAAGCTGGAAGCTCTCCGGGCCTGCGGGCCACTACGATATGGGGAGCTGCCGTGTGACATGCCGACTTCAGGTGTTTACTTGTTCACTGAAAAAGGCCGGCACCTCTACGTCGGCCGTTCCAACGTGCTGCGAAAGCGATACGGTCGCCATTGTCGCCCTGGCGCAACTCACAAACAGGCTGCGTTTGCATTCCAACTTGCGCGTGAGGTGACCGGGCGAACCAAAGCGACATACAAGGCGGGCGACGGCAGCCGCGACGGCCTAATGCTCGACCCGATATTCAAGGCTGCATTCCAATCAGCCAAGGAAAGAATCAGAGCGATGGAATACCGCTACGTTGAGGAGCAGGACCAGAATCGGCAGGCCCTTCTGGAGATCTATTGCGCGGTTGTCTTGGCGACACCCTATAACGATTTTCGGACCCACTAACGATCCGAGCACGGAGGATTTCATCAATGCCCAGCTATCAAACCGGCCAACTCCGACAGTACGAGCCGCGTTTCCTGCAGGTCGCCGAGGATGTTTTCGATCTCGTCTGCAGGCGCGTTCCGCCGAAGCAGGTTGAACGGCACGATGGCAGCTACAGCGTGTACGGCGACTCTGTGAAGGACACCGCAGCAAAAATCGTGATCTGGGACCCGGAAGTTGGACGGCCCAGCCGCAACTGGCCACGAATGCGCGACGGCGTCTACGTCTGGGTCCGGGCCAACGGGCCGCTCGGTGACGCAATTTGGGGCGATATTCTGCCCGTCGAGATGCCGAGGATGTTTCAGAGAATGTGGCGCAACGTGACCGTTCAGATCGCCGCGAATCCACAAGCGGATTTCGCCCACTTTCCCATCATGGCGGGCGACGATCTCGAGAATATTGCAGCGTTGATCGCAGCCTGCTCAACGTACTAAGCGAAAGACACGCGCTGGCAAGTTGCTGATGGAGACACGCGCGAACGGGGGCCGGAAGAGTGGGAATCCGCACTGGCACCTGAAGGTGTTCATGTCCGCCTATTATATTAAGGATCGTGATCTTCCCCAGACATCGTCGCGGCAATCCGCCCCTCTGTGGTTGGCATGGGGTTGATCGCCGATCCACATGATGAATTCTCGGTGGTGATTCTCGGAACCGGGTTTCTGGTTGACAACAACGGCTGGATCATGACGAATCGCCATGTCGCTGAGATTTTCATCGGTCAGGGAGATCAGTTAGAAAACCGGGGACAGACGGGACGTTCACCTAATTTTGTTGGCGAGAGATTGGGGTCAGTCCCGTCTGTCCCCGGTTTCTGATGCACCTGTTAGAAGCTTTCTCCATGCGTGTGACAAGAACAAGGAACGATTTCCCGCAGGGCTGTCGCGCTTTTCGCGAAGCGATGGATTTCGGGAGTTCCGACTGCGAGTGAGGGGTGGCCTGCGTCCCATTGCCTTCTGCTCATGCTGCCTGTAATCATACGGTGAGATCGGGAGCAGGTGTGCTTCACTGATACCACATGCTTGATGAACTGAGCCCGGATCCCAACTCGGTCGTGCAGGAGCCAAGCAGGGCGTCACTGGCTCAGTTTGTGGGATATTTCCTCTGGCTCGGGGCGGTGGGATTCGGCGGACCGATTGCTCTTGCCGGGCACATGCAGCAGGACCTTGTCGATCGCAGGGGCTGGGTTCGCAAAGAAGATTACCTGGAGGGTCTTGCACTGGCGCAACTTGCGCCTGGCCCCCTGGCCGCCCAACTGGCAATCTATCTTGGCTACATTCGAGCGGGGGTGCTGGGAGCTACGGCCGTCGGAGTGGCGTTCATCTTACCCTCGTTCCTGATGGTGCTGGGGCTCTCGGCAGCGTACGTTCGCTTCGGTGGCCTGCCGTGGATGCAGGGAATGTTTTACGGCATCGCGGCGGCGGTGATCGGCATTATCGCCCGTTCCGCGATCAAGCTCACGAATCTCACGCTCGGGAAAGACACCTGGCTGTGGGGAATATTCGGAACTCTGGCATTGTCAACCGCATGGACTTCGCGGGAGATCATTTGGCTTTTCCTGCTGGGCGGCGTGCTCAACCTGTTGGCGAAAGCCCTTCCCAAAACTCTGGCGGCCGGAAGCAGGACTTCGCTGCTGGTGGCGCCGGGCGCCTTCGCGACGTTTGTCGGGGGCAGCCTTCCATTGCAGATCTTCATTTATTTTGCAAAGGCGGGGCTGTTCGTGTTCGGAAGCGGGCTTGCAGTTGTGCCGTTTCTCTACGGCGGGGTAGTCCAAGGCCGTCACTGGCTGACGGACCAGCAGTTCGTGGATGCGGTGGCAGTGGCGATGATCACCCCCGGACCGGTGGTCATCACCGTCGCCTTTATCGGCTATCTGGTGGCGGGTATTGCAGGAGCGGTAGCGGCCGCCCTGGGGATCTTCCTTCCGGTCTACCTGGTCGTCGTTCTGCTCGCCCCCTCCTACAAACGATGGGCGAAGAACCCGCAGCTGAATGCTTTCGTACGAGGGGTGACTGCGGCGGCCACGGGTGCCATTGCAGGCGCGGTAGTCGTTCTGGCCCGGCGATCGGTCTACGACGTGCCCACAATACTGATATGTGTGGCCAGCCTGACCGTTCTATTTCGCTGGAAGGTGCCTGAGCCGGTTCTTATCGCCTGCGCTGCCGCGGCCGGTTTGCTCCTACATCGCTCTTGACCTTGAAGTGCTGTCCACAAAAGCAAGCTGGAACTTGGGATGTGCGGCGCCTACTTTGCCGAATTCGTTTGATCCAGGGCGGCACGAAGGCCCTTGGCGAGCTTCGCGGCCTCGTCGTTGGCCCAGAAATGCATGAAGAGGAGGCGCGGCTGTTCCGTCAACATGTGGCTGTGGATCGCGGTTACCTGGATGCCGTTCGCGATCAGAGTCTTGATGACCGGATTCACTTCACTTCCAGTAAGCACGAAGTCGCCGGTAATCGCCGCCTTGCCGCCGCCAGTTGGCTGAAAGTTGATGGCGGTTGCGACGCCCATGGAGGGCGGAACGGTCATGCCTGAGTCCGTGATCTGCTCGACCCGGGGAACGCCGAATTGAAGAATCCCGCCATTCACTTTGCCGGTGCGTCCCAGAAGTTGCTCGATCTCCTTCTGATCGAATCCCAAATCAGCGGGTTGCTGCGCGGCGGGCGAATCCGCCCCCGGGGTTCTGGTGAGTGCGATCGCATCATGAATCGCTTTCGCCATCTGGACAGCGTCGCCCTGGCTGGCAATGTGCATGTACATCACGTGGGGTGACTCGCTCAAAAGGTGATTATGCAGCCCCGCTACCTGTACGCCGCCGCTCTGCAATTTGGCCATGACCGGCGCGATCTCGTCTTCGGTCAGCACCAGATCGCCCATGACCATGGCATGATTCCCCTGACGGGAAAAGGCTGCCCACGAGCCGAGGGCCAGGCCGGGCTTGATCGCCACGCCATTCAAGCTGACCTGCAGATCCTTGCGCGGCATCGCAAACTTGATAACGTCGCCGGGTTGCATCTGGCCGGGACGCCCCATTGCCTGCTCCACCTCTTGCCAGGCACCCTTCGATGGTTTGGAAGATTCCTGGGCTGGGGCGACCCATTCCAGTCCGGCAATCAGAAACAGAGAGATGCACAATCTCACCGCGCTGGTGAATTTGAGGGGCATTGCTAGTCCTCCATCGTATGCATAGAAAGTAGGATTCAAGCGAAAGTAGGGCCACAAAGCTGAAGAAGCCGCCTCAGGTTGCCGGAGCTGCTAATGTCCGATGCCACCGACGGAGTACCAGGTTGCTGAAGTATGTTTCAATTCTATCCCTTGGAGGTACTCGTGAATTAGTTCCGTCAGCGATTCGATATCCCCGGCAGCAGCGGTACTGGCAACTTTCGAATGCTTCTTCGGGCGCCCTCTGCTTACAATCTCGAGCGGCATTGTGGGACCGGCTGTTTTATAGTTCCAGATGCAGGCCGGAGCTTTCCTATTCTTCATCGTCGGGCCCCGGGGCTTGCGACGATAGTGAGGCACACAATGGGCTACCTGATCGGCTTGCTCCTATCTTTGGCGGTGGCCGGCCTGATTACCGTTGTCGGTTTTGACCGCGAGCGCGCGTTTTATCCCACCGTGATGATCGTGGTCGCCTGCTATTACGTCTTGTTTGCGGCAATGGCGCCTTCCGGGCCGACTCTCATCATTGAAATCGCGGTGGCTAGCGGATTTTTGCTGGTGGCCATTATCGGCTACAAGAGAAATCTCTGGATTGTAGCCGCTGCGCTGGTTGGGCACGGCGTCTTTGACAGCGTTCATCACTTGCTGATTGACAACCCCGGAGTACCACGCTGGTGGCCAGGTTTTTGCATGGTATTTGACCTGGTTCTCGGCGGCTTATTGGCTTTGCGCTTGATCCGAATCAGGCACGCCACTCCGTGACAGGCCGCACCAATGGTTACGGCGATGGAGGATCCCAGCCTTATGTTCCGCTTCCAGAACATGTGTCGCCGCAACGCGGCAAGAAGCGGACGGTTGGGTAACGCCCCGGTCTTCACCTCAGCTGGAGACTTTCCAGCATTTTCTGATACGTAGGCTGCAACTGCGGGAACTGCCTTTCGGGAGCGATGAACACCATGTGCAGCATGCCGCCTTCCGGCCGCGACAGCGTGATCAGCCAATCCCGCTCGGGCAAGGACTGATCTCCTTCTCTCACGGGAGAATTGCCTGACAGCAAGGTTGCGAGTCCTTCCGTGCCGGCCACCGCGATCTTCCGCGGACTCTCGTAGACGCGCAGGCCGGGATTGGTTTCCTGCAGATTCTGTATGAGTGCCTGGGTCGCATCGTTGAGCGAGCCGGCATCCACATTCCGGGCGGTGGCGACAACCACGCCGTAGGCGATCGCGTTCTGACCTATGGCGGCAGAGGGCGCTATGGTGGCCGAGTTCTGCCCGGCCGCCGCTTGCCAATTCGCCGGATAGTTCATGCTGAAATCATTTCCCTGAAAGGTCTTGAACTCGCCGCTGGGCTGCACCTGCTGGTAGCTGACATTGCTGATGGCGCCGGAATTAGCGAGGACGGGAGCGCCATCATCCGCCGCCTGCAGTTCGCGCGGAACTGCACCTGATTGCCGGTTCTGCTGGGCCCACAGGCCGCTCTTGGCCCCGTCGGAAATCTGCTGCGCGTTATACGCCTTGATCCCTTTGGCTTGCTGCTTGATCTGCTGAAAGGCAGGGTTTGCGGCCATATATTGCTTGGGCGGCCAATCCGCTACTTCTCTATCCACGGCTTCCACCCGGTTGCCGGGGTTGGGATGATCGCTGAGGAATTGCGGTCCCCCGTTGCCCATAGCCTTCTCCAGCTTGGCAAAGAACTCCGCCATCGCCCGCGGATTGTAGCCGGCCTTGTACATCATGACGGCGCCCACCTGGTCGGCTTCGGCTTCGTCATGGCGCGAATATCTCATCAGCAACGTCCCGGCGCCAAACTGGATCCCCATCTTCGCCAGGTCGCCAGCCGAACCTCCCAGTAGACCTCCCAACGCGCCCAGAACGTTCGCCCATTCCCGCTTGGGAGCTTGCTTGGCAGAGTGCTGCATGTACACGTGCGACATCTCGTGCGCCAGCACGCCCGCCAGCTCCGCCTCGTTGTCGGCGGCGTTGATGGTGCCGATATTTACGAAAATTGGTCCGCCCGGCAGGGCGAAGGCGTTGATATCGCTTTGCTGAACGACGTGAAACTGGTAGGGCCATGACTCCTGCCGCGGAACCACCCCCAGCAGTTTCCCTCCGAGCTGCTTCACGTATTGCGCGACCGGGTCGGAATCGGGCAACACCGGCATCACTTTGTACACTTCAGCCGCAGTCTTCAATCCCAGCTGTTCCTGCTTGTCCCGGCTCATGCCGGGGCGGCCAGGATCGGGCAGCTCGGGAGTTGCGGTGGACTTAGCCGGCCAGGCAGGAAGCGCCATCAGCAGAGAGAGAAACAGCGCCAGGATTCGCGTCGAAGTTGCAGGATGCATGAGCCGTGCTCCAGGACCTAAGGCTGAACGAGAACTCGCGATCTAGAAACCCACTACTCTTCGATGCCGTGCGAAATCACAGGGATGCAGTCGTAAGCGAAGCTGAGGCGTGAAGGCCAGGCTGCAATCCCGGGCAGAAGACGGCTGTGTAGGGGCGGACGCCTCGTCCGCCCCAGAGCGCGGGCGCAGGCTGTGGACATTTGCATCGGCATCTCATTGCGCGCAGTGCGCGCAACCCCGGGCGAAGGCGCCCGGGGCTACATGTCGTGAGCGGGGAATTTCTAAGGGAAATTGCTCGGAAGCCGGTTTTCAACAGGGTGGTTGGTAACTCTCTTGCCTTTTCCGCGCCGGGGTAATTCTTTCCTTAGGAACGGCAATTCCTACAGGGGAGGAAATTTTGCACTCTCTTGTTTTGAGTCACTTACGGACGGCATACCGGTTGCTCTAGGAAGAGCAGACGAAGTGGCGCGCAACGGGGTGCTTCAGAGAATAACTTCGGCCAGAGGTTTTCTGTGAGCACCCCTTGCTTTATCCCAGGCCGCCCGTCAGTCCTCCCCAACGAAAAGAGCTCTCCGCTTTCGCCGGAGAGCTTGTTTTTTGCCTCGCCGCGCCCAAGGGGACACGATCCCGCAGCCCACCCGGCTAGGCAAGCGCGACCTGGTCTCCGACATCGATGCCTGCGTTGCGCAGCAACTTCGCCACCGCATCCTGCTTGAGGCGCGAAGCGTCGAACTCCACGCGCACGGTTTTATTCTTGTCGTCGAATTGCACTCGCCGGATGCCATACACCTCGCGCATGCTGTCGATAGCCTGCAGTTCCCGCTCTCCCGGCAAAGACGCGTATTGGAACACCACGTCCAGATAAGTCATTCGTTTAAGCCCTTCTGTATGATGAACGATCAGAGTTCCCCCCGGGGCCGTTGCACCGAGGCGAATCCAATATAGAGCACCGGGTATCCAACAGGGAAATGAGCACCACACACGCGGCCAGCTCTCTCGAACGCGATCCCGTCTGCGGCATGAACGTGAATCCCGCGACGGCGAAATACATTCATGAGCACCAGGGCAAGAAGTTCTACTTCTGTTGTGCGCACTGCGTCGAGAAATTCAAAAGTAATCCCCATGGATATTTGAGCAGACAGCCCGCCTCCTCGGGGCTGATCTCGTTGGGAACGGCGGCCGCCGTCGCGACTCCGCAGCGGGACCTGCCGAAGGCTCAGCCTGCGCCAGAGGCCCAAAGTCCGCAGCCGGGAGATCGCGCTTACGTGTGCCCCATGTGCCCCGAGGTGCACGAGTCAAGACCTGGAGCCTGTCCCTCGTGCGGAATGGCCCTCGAGCCTGAAGTCCCACTCACCACCACGCGGACCGAGTACACCTGCCCCATGCACCCCGAGGTTGTGCGCACCGGGCCCGGGACTTGCCCGATCTGCGGCATGGCGCTTGAGCCTCGCACCGTGACCGCTGCCGCGGAGGAGAATCCCGAACTCCGCGATATGTCGCGCCGCTTCTGGGTCAGCGTAATTCTGACCGGACCCCTGCTCGCCATCGCCATGGGTGGCATGATCTGGCACGGGATGATGGGCGAATCCCAGAATCTGATATGGCTGGAGTTCGCCTTGTCCACTCCAGTTGTTCTGTGGTGCGGCCTGCCATTCTTTCAGCGCTTCTGGACGTCGCTGGTCAACCGCCGCCCCAACATGTTCACCCTGATCGGACTCGGCACGGGAGTAGCTTACGTCTACAGCGTGGCAGCCACGGTCGCGCCGCAGAAATTCCCGGAGTCACTGCGAAGCATGGGCGGATACCCCGATGTTTACTTTGAGGCCGCCGCCGCCATCACGGCCCTGGTTCTCCTGGGCCAAGTCCTGGAATTGCGGGCCCGCAGCCGCACCAGCATGGCGATCCGCGCCTTGCTGGACCTGGCTCCGAAAACCGCGCGCTTGATTTCCGCTGACGGCTCGGAAGGAGACATTTCGCTCGACCGCGTGAAAGCCGGCGATCGCCTGCGGGTTCGTCCCGCAGAAAAAGTTCCTGCCGATGGCGTGCTGCTCGAAGGACGGAGCGCCATCGATGAATCGATGATTACCGGCGAATCGATTCCGGCGGAAAAGGAACCCGGGAGCAAAGTAATCGGCGCCACGATGAACTCCACCGGTTCATTTGTGATGCGCGCCGAGCGCGTGGGCGCGGAAACGCTGCTGTCGAGAATCGTCCAACTCGTCGGACAGGCACAGCGCAGCCGCGCTCCGATTCAGCGCCTGGCCGATCGCGTCGCCGGATGGTTTGTTCCTACCGTCGTGGCCATCTCGGTCGTCACCTTCATAGCGTGGTTAGTCGCGGGCCCGCAGCCTCGTCTGGCGCACGCGATCGTGAATGCCGTGGCCGTTCTTATCATTGCGTGCCCCTGCGCACTCGGACTCGCCACTCCCATGGCGATTATGGTGGGCACCGGCCGCGGAGCGCACGCGGGTGTGCTGATCAAGAATGCGGAAGCCCTGGAAACGTTGGAAAAGGTCGACACCCTGGTTGTGGATAAGACTGGAACGCTGACCGAAGGCCGGCCGAAGCTGACTGGCATTTCCCCGTCTCAACCGGGGCGCGAGGACGAACTGCTGCGCTTAGCCGCAAGCCTGGAGCGAGCCAGCGAACATGCGCTCGCATCGGCGGTGGTTGCTGCCGCCGCTGAGAAAAAATTGCCACTATCCCCCGCGTCGGATTTTACCTACGAAATCGGCAAAGGCGTGCAAGGTACGGTGGATGGGAAACGAGTGGCGGTAGGAAACGCGGCGCTCATGAAGGACGCAGGCGCGACCATCGCAGTGAGCAACCCAAAGCCAGGCACAACTCTATATGTCGCCGTAAACGGCGAATATCAAGGCGCGCTTACACTGGCCGACCCAGTGAAGGCGTCCACTCCGCAGGTGCTGCTCGGACTGAAAGAGCAGGGCCTCCGCCTCGTGATGCTCACCGGGGACAGCCGCACCACCGCAGTGGAGATTGCGCATCAACTCGGGCTGGACGATAGTGAATTTGAAGCCGAAGTCTTACCCCAGCGCAAGTCTGAGGTCATCCGCGAACTGCAGAGGCAGGGAAGAGTTGTAGCTATGGCCGGCGACGGCATCAACGATGCCCCCGCGCTCGCGCAAGCCGACGTCGGCATCGCCATGGGAACGGGCACGGATGCCGCCATGGAGAGCGGCGGAATCACGCTGGTGAAAGGGGACCTCACAGGTATTCTGCGCGCGCGCAAGTTAAGTCAGGCCACCATGCGCAACATTCGCCAGAATCTTTTCTTTGCCTTCATCTACAACGCGCTAGGCGTCCCCATTGCGGCGGGAGTCTTGTATCCATTTTTCGGAATCCTGCTAAGCCCTATCTTCGCGGCCGCAGCCATGAGCTTCAGCTCAGTTTCGGTAATCACGAACGCGCTGCGGTTGCGCCACGCCAAGCTGTAAACCTGCTTCAAAAGGGTTAGCGCCTAACCTGGTGCAGTAGCAGTTACTTCGCTACCGGAGTCCCACATAAATATCCGCCTGCAAGTTCTGCGGATCGGCAGCCCGCTCGTCATACACTTCGAAGTCGGCACGGTAGGCCCGGTCACCAGGGAGAGCCGATGGGGGCAGGGAATTGATCCGCGTCCACGTTTCGGGCACAACCTTCGGCCCCGGCCCCTTATTGGTGGTGAACAGGGCAAAGCGCCCGCCCGGGATACTTTTAGCCACCAAGCCGCCGGGCAGGTCACGAGCTGAATTGATTCTCGCGCCCAGCAGAAACGTATAATCCCCGTCTTTGTCGCTGGCGTAGTCGGTGTAGACAGCTACGATCGAACTATCTACCTTGTTCGGAATGTTCGCGAGCACGCCGTCCTGCATCAGGCGGGCCCACTGCATGCCGATTACGCCTGCGCCAGTCATCTCTTTCGCATTGCTGGTACGCGCCGCGATTCCGGCCACGATAAACCCGGGCACTTCAACAATCTGAAAAGTCATTCCGGTGTTCCCTCCGCGGCTTCGGGCGATTGCATTCCAGCCAAGAAATCGATCACTTCCTGTTCCGTCCAATCGACCGCCCGCAGAAACTTCCGCTGAATTACGCCTTTCCGGTCGAGGATGTCAGTCTCGGGAAAATTGAAGCGTAGGGAAATGTTCTCCAGGTTGAAGGCGGGCGCAATCGAGCCGACGCACGGCAAGCGTCGCGCGGTTCCGGCATCCGGAAAAAACAAGGATGCAGAGGAGAGCCAGGAATACGCAAGCGGGATAGAGCCGGCGTCGCACGCGGCTATAATAATAGATTCAGCGGTCGAGCACTTTCCGGACGCAATGCTTGATCCATGCGGGATTCGCATGGTCCACCTTAGCCTGCCGTGGGCAGGAAAAAGTATTTTTTGTGAACAGTAGTATTGATGGTCGACGAGGGAGACCAGGGAACTCGTGCATCCAGAAGTATCGATTATTGTCCCGGCGCGAAACGAAGAGGCCAGCCTGCCAGCTTGCCTGCAATCGCTCGTGTCCCAGCAAGGCGTGGAATTCGAGATCATCGTGGTCGATGATCATTCCACGGACCGCACGCGCGAAATCGCCGCCAGTTTTTCCCCCGTGCGGGTAATTGATGCCGCACCTCTTTCGCCAGGCTGGACGGGCAAGAATAACGCCGTGGCCAGCGGCGCCCGTGAAGCCCAGGGCGATTGGCTTCTGTTCACCGATGCCGACACCGTACACCTTCCCGGTTCTCTGGCCGGTACTCTGAAGGAGGCGAAGCAAAGCGGGGCCGCGCTGCTCTCCTACTCCCCCGAGCAGGTGGTGACGGGTCTGTGGGAAAAAGCGGTCATGCCCGTCATCTTTGCGGAACTCGCGTCGCACTATCGCCCGTCGCAAGTCAGCGATCCTGATTCACCCGCAGCGGCCGCCAATGGACAATACATCCTGATCACCCGCGAAGCCTACAAGGCCGTCGGCGGACATGCTGCCATTGCCGGGGCTTTGGTGGAAGATGTGGAACTGGCCCGGGCAGTAAAGCGCTCCGGCCGCAGAATCCTGTTCCGCTTCGGCGGAGACGCGGTCCGCACGCGCATGTATCGCAGTTTCGCGCAGCTCCGCGAAGGCTGGACCAAGAATCTGGCCATCCTGTTTCCGGCGCCGGTGCGCCTCGCTCTCTGGCGGTTCATGGAATTCGCCGCTCTGGTGGCCTCGCTGTCGCTTCTGATTCTATTCGTCGCCGCGCGCGAATACCGTTTCGCTCCGCTCTTCCTGGCCGGGCCTGTCCTTACCCTCAGGCGAATTGCCCGGGCTCATTTTTCCTGGAGCGCAAACGCCCTGGTGTTAATCGGCCTCCCTCTGTTCTGTTACCTGCTGCTGCGCTCGAAATTGTCGCACCAGCGGGGCAAGGTAACCTGGAAGGGAAGGGAATACAACCATCAGCAGAAGTCAATTCCGGATCACTCGAGGATTGCCCGAAAACTCTTATGAAACTTTTGCCCTTCGTCATTCTGGCAGTATTGCTGATCGCCGAGTTCACGCACGCCGCATCATCCGCTCCTACTCCGCCCCGGACTTCCGGGCTGCAAAGCTCCATCACTGAAGAGCCGCAGTTCCTCAATACCGTGATTGATCCAGGCATGGCCCTCGGCCCCCTGAAGCTCGGCGACTCGCGCGACCGCGCGCTGGCGCTGTTTCCGAAGAAAGATATAGACCAGCAATGGGATGATCCCTGCGGCACTACGCTCGACTGGGTGGATGTCACCAATCCGGTCGGCCGAGGCGATGTGTTCGTTCGCCTCAGGAAAGGCAAGGTTTTTCAGATCGAATCCAGCACCACTCGTTTTCACACCGCCGAGGGCATTACGACCTTCGATCCTGCGGAAAAGGTTGCGAAAGTCTACCGGGACATGCGGGCCTGGGTGCTGCTGAATCCCCCGTCTCCCTCCCTGGGCTCCCGCCCGCTGGTTTTCTGGATCGACCGGAAGAAAGGCATGGCCTTTGCGTTCGCCTACGATCCCTCGCACCACAAGCGCTATGTCTATAAAATCATCGTGTTCGAACCGAGCAAGGAGTTTTGTCCAGAACTGGAGAAAACCAGTTCCCCCAAATGGCAGGAGATCCCCGCGTATTCCGTGGAGCCGCCGGCTGAGCTCAGCCCGGAACGCCAGTGATCCTGCCGTCATCTAATAAAGGTCATTCGATACGGGCATGGTTTACCTTACGCGCAAAGCCGAATTCGCCGCTTCGCACTATTATCACAATCCGGATTTCTCTCCGGAAGAGAACCTCCGCCTGTTCGGCAAGTGCAACAACCCGAATGGGCACGGTCATAATTACACGCTGGAAGTGACCGTGAAGGGCGAAGTCGATCCCCGCTCCGGCTTCGTTGTGGATCTCAAGCAGCTCAAAGAGGTCATGCACCGCGAAGTGCTCGACGCTATGGATCACCGCTTCCTCAACAAGGAAGTGCCCGAGTTCCTGACGCAAATTCCGACCACCGAGAATCTGGCGATTGCGATCTGGCACCGCCTCCAGTTGAAGCTGCAGAAAGCAAAATTACACCGGGTCCGGGTTTACGAAACTCCGGACCTGTTTGTGGATTTTTACGGAGAAGCATGAGAGATATCTCCGATTCGGGGCTGGGCGTCACGTTATGAAGGCTCATTTAACCCGCAGATATCTTTTCTCCGCCTCGCATCGTCTGCACAGCCAGGAGATGTCCGCCGCGGAGAACCGGGCCACATACGGCAAGTGCAACAATCCGCACGGACACGGCCACAACTATGCGCTGGAGGTCACTGTCAGCGGCCGGGTGGATCCCAGCACCGGCATGATCTGCAACCTGGTCGACCTGGACTCCTGCGTGGAAAGAGAGGTCCTTTCCCGTTACGACCTGGAGAATTTGAATTTCAGGCACGAATTTGCTGTAACCGTTCCTACAACGGAAAATCTATGTATTCAGATATTCGATATTTTGCGGCGCAGCTTCCCCCACGCGCATCTGGAAAGAGTGAGATTGGAAGAAACCATGATGAACTCATTTGAATACGCCGGGGAGGGAAGATAGGTACGCGAGTGTTTACAGAATTACAAGTTTCCCGATAACCCAATTCTATGTGCCCATCTCCGCTTGACCAAAAACTCGAAAAACCCACTTTGACCAGCGCCCGCTTTGAGGACCTGGTACGTGAAATGCTCGTCCGCCTTGGCGAAGACCCGGTCCGCGAAGGTCTGGCCACTACCCCCGAACGCGTCCACAAAGCCATGCAGTACCTGACCAAGGGCTACAAGGAAGACCCCGAATCCCTTCTCAAGGGGGCGCTATTCACGGTGACCTACGACGAGATGGTTATCGTCAAAGACATCGAGATGTTCAGCCTGTGCGAACATCACATGCTGCCGTTTTTCGGCAAGGTCCACGTGGCGTACATTCCGAACGGTAAGGTCATCGGCCTGAGCAAGATCCCGCGTCTGATCGAGTTGTTCTCCCGAAGGCTGCAGATCCAGGAGCGCTTGACCACACAGATCGCGGAAACCATCCAGAAGGTGATCCAACCCTTGGGCGTCGGCGTAGTGATCGAGGCGCGTCACCTCTGCATGATGATGCGCGGCGTCGAAAAGCAGCATTCCGCAGCGGTAACCTCCTCAATGCTGGGCTGCTTCCGCGAGGAAGAAGAAACCCGCACCGAATTCCTGTCCCTGATTCATAGCCGGCCCAACGGCATATAAAGCCAATAAACAGGGGAGGTGTTCGAAGGATCCAAAGGGCTTGGGTTCCCCCGGCCCGGGAAAGTTTCCGACGTAGGAACGGGCGCAACCTGCGCGCCGCGCATTTCATCGTAACCACGACGTTATGCGAAAACTCACGCTGATCTTTCTTACTCCTTTTTTTCTTGCGGGCCTCTCCCTTGCTCAGAAGCGCGTTGAAGTGGGCGTTTTTCTGGATTCGCTCAGCATCTCTCAAACCAGCACCAACAATTTGGGGCTGGGAGCCCGAGTCGGCTTCCGCATCCATCCCAATGTCATGCTCGAGGGCGAACTGGCTTACGATTACGGGCTCAACTTCGACGAAGCGTACCGCAATGTGATTACCGGCGACATCACTGCTATTGAGCACACTTCGATCGGAGTGACCCATGGGCTCTTCGGCCCGACCCTGGTGCGCGGGGAGGGCCATCTTCATCCCTTCGCCACCCTCAAAGCCGGCTTCATTGATTTCCGTCTCAGCTCCAGCCTGCTGCCCTATGCCGACATCGTTAGCCCCATCTTCAACCTGCGCACGTCCAGTCTGAATGCCGCCCTTTATCCGGCGGCCGGAATAGAAGCCACGCTGGGCCCCGTTGGGCTGCGGTTCGAGGCCGGCGATGAGGTCTATTTCAACCAGGGCGCACACAACAATCTGCGGATCACTTTCGGCCCGGTCCTAAGATTCTGAAGTTCCCCCGGTACACGTAGCGGCGGACGCATTCGTCCGCCCAAGGAGACCGGTAATGCCGCGGTTATCGAAAACTAAGCAGCGCGCTTGCGGCGAGCGACCTTGGCCGCCTGCTTGCCGAGAGCCGTCCGCGTCTTCTTCGGTAGATGAGCAATGGTTCGTTTCTTCCCTGCGGCCGCCGCCGCCTTCTTGATGTTGCGTCTGGCTGCCGCTCGCTGTTTCTCAGTAGCCATTGGAAGGGCCCTCCCGGACCCTCGAAAATAGATGTCGCGGCACAGCTGAAAGTACACTCGCAAAACAAGATCGAGATATTTGGTCGAGCGGTACGCTCTGCGCTCCCCGAATGCGTAAGCAACCACTCGGTTAAAATCAAGGCGAGCCTCCGTGCAAACTTCACGGGCGAGCGCTCAAGGATCATTGCGAGTCACGGGTCACAGAACGGTCCATGCCTAAAGCTCTCAAAGTCGGCGTCCTGGCGTTACAGGGAGATTTTGACGCTCACCGCAAACGTTTGGAGGAACTCGGCGCCGAGGTTGTGCTGGTAAAAAAGCCCGAGCAATTGGACGAAATCGAGGGACTGGTGATTCCCGGTGGCGAGTCGGGAACCTTCCTGAAGCTGCTGGGGGACGCCGGCTTCGAAAAGCTCCGGCAGTTCGTTCGCCTCAAGCCCACCTTCGGCACCTGTGCCGGGGCGATTCTGCTGGCCACGGAAGTGGAGAATCCGGCGCAGGCCGGGCTCGGAGCGCTCAACATCCGCATCCGCCGCAACGCCTACGGACGCCAAATCGACAGCTCGATTCGCGAAGGCCAATTGCTGGATGAACACCAGGAATCGCCACTGGAGATGGTTTTTATCCGGGCTCCGAAGATTTCCCACGTCGGCGAAGACGTCGAAGTTCTCGCCCGCGAGGGCCAGGACGCGGTTGTGGTGCGGCAGGGAAGAGCCATGGCTGCGACCTTCCACCCCGAGCTTTCCCCGGACACCCGCATTCACCAGATTTTTCTTCAACTAGTCAAGAAGGGAAGCGCAAGCTCCTGAGCCCGTTCGCCGCTGCTGTGAGGGGACGCCTTTCAGAAGAATTCTCTTGACACCTCATTTGTGTAACCATACAGTTACGCATTATGCGTGACCGTTCGGTTACATATTCGCAGCGGGACCGGGAGACTGCCTTTCAAGCCCTGGCCGACCCCACGCGGCGCGCCGTACTCGACCTGTTACGCCGGGGGAGCCAGCCGGCCGGGCAGATTGCCAGCGCATTTCCCGTGTCCCGGCCCGCGATCTCCAAGCACCTGCGCCTGCTTCGGCGCGCCCACCTGGTGCGCGAGCATCGCGAGGGACGTCACCGCGTCTACCAGTTGAATGCCGAACCGCTGCGCGCCGTTGACTCCTGGGTCGAGCAATACCGCGTTTTCTGGGCCACGAACCTCAACCACCTCAAAGCGTTCGTGGAAGCTGAACATGCACGCGAAACCCAAGACTCGCGCAAGCACAGATGAATTTCTGGGAGGAAGACCTATGCAGGCCTCAACCAGCAGTGAGGATCAGGATGTCATTGTGAGCGAGATCCACATTGGCGCTCCGCCGGAGCGTGTGTTTAAGGCTCTCACCGACGCCGGACAATTGAAGCAATGGTTTTCCAGCCCGGAGTGCCCGGTGAAATTCTGGGAGATGGACCCGCGTGTGGACGGCGCCTACCGCTACGCCACCGAAAAGGGAACGATTGTTGTCAATGGCGTCAGCGAATTCGAGTGTCACGGGCACATCACAGAATTCGATCCTCCACGGGTCATCGCCTACACGTGGTACGCGAACTGGCACGACGACTCGACCCGCCGCACGCTGGTGCGCTGGGAACTCACGCCCGGGGACGGCGGCACGCAGGTCAAGGTTACCCATAGCGGCCTGGCCAATCTGCCCATCGCCCGCAAGGACTACAGCGGCGGCTGGCCCGGCGTGCTTGCGATGCTGAAGAATTTTATGGAGAAATAGCCGATGGCCACTGCCATAATCACCCGACCAAAAGGCTGTCGTTGCCGAAATCTTCATTGCCGCGCCGTCCGCTCGTGGTTTTCAGGCGTCGAGAGATCCTGCTCAAATGCAGGACTGCGCTTTACGGAGCTGTGGTACGCAAGCATGCACAGTCAAAATCCCCGCCCTGTCGCCTGAGGCGCGACAAGGGCGGGGCACCCTTGGCTCCTGTGTTTGAGGAATTGCGGTAACATTCATTTGGACGCTGCAGGAGGGCTCATGAGCAACGAAATTTCCCGCCGGCAATTTCTTGAAAGTATCGGAATCGGTACGGCTGCCGGCACTACGCTATTACTGCTGAAAGATGGCGTCGCCGCAACCCCCAACACTGACGCAATCCCCAAGCGCACGCTGGGCCGCACGGGGGCGAAGGTATCCATTCTGGCCTTTGGCTGTGGCAGCCGGTTCCTGATGTACAAGGACGAAGACAGCGCCACGGCAATCCTCAATCGTGCCATCGATTCGGGCATCACCTACCTTGACACCGCCTACGCCTACGGAGATGGCCAGAGCGAAACCCGGGTGGGCAAAGTCATGGCTACGCGCCGCAAAGATGTCTGGCTAGCCACTAAGATCCCCGACCGTACCCGGGATGAGTTCCTGCGCCGCCTGGAGGCAAGCCTGAAACGCCTGCAGACCGATCATGTGGATCTGGTTCACATTCACAGCCTGGGTCAGGCCGACGATCTGGCCAAGATCGAGGCGCCCAACGGAGCGCTCAAGGGACTGATGGAAGCTCGTGAGCAGAAAATGGCGCGTTTTGTCGGCATGACGAGTCACACCAACGGGGAAGTCATGGCTGAGGCGATCAAACGCCACGATCTCGACTGCGTGCAAATGGCCTTAAATGCCTCCCGTAACGGGCGCTTTGAAGAGCTGGCCCTCCCTGCGGCCAACGCCAAAAATCTTGGGGTGATCGCCATGAAGGTGACCGGGCAGGAGTTCCTGGTGGGTGAGGGCGCGGGCAAAGCCGACATGAACTCTCTGCTGCGTTATTCCATGAGCTTGCCCGTAACCACCGCGGTGGTGGGGATGCCGCGTCCGGAGATGCTGGCGCACAATGTCGAAACCGCGCGAGCATTCTCGCCGCTTAGTGATTCCGAGAAGGAACGCTTGCGGCAGCAACTTAGCCCGGCGCGCGAAGGATTGGAGAAGCGTCTGGTGGGTCATCTGGACGGACCTACGGAGTGCCCGGAAATGTTCGTGGCGTAACTCCGGGCATACGGAATTCCAGAATACTGAGTCAAAATCCCCGCCCTGTCGCATAAAACGCGACAAGGGGGGCACCCCTTGGTCACCATTCTCCGCCGTACACGTAAACCGTCTACCGGCTGCAAAGCGCTATACTTTCTTTATATGTCTGGGGTTCCGCAAAAGACTTTTTACTTGGAGACCTTCGGTTGCCAGATGAACGTCCACGACTCGGAAAAAGTGGTGGGGACGCTGGTGCAGGAGGGATATCGGCAGGTCGAGAGCGTGGAGCACGCCGACCTGATCCTGTATAACACCTGCTCCATCCGCGACAAGGCCGAGCAGAAAGTGTTCCACCGTCTGGCCGACTTCAAGAAGCTGCAGGCGCAGGGAAAACAGTTTGGGGTTCTGGGATGCGTGGCGCAGCAGGAAGGGGAAAAGATTTTCGAGCGTGCGCCGCATGTTTCGTTAGTCTGCGGATCGGCGTCTTACCGGAAGCTTCCGGAGATGCTGGTCCAATTGGACATCCGGCGAACCGAGTACAGAAAGTCCGAAAGCGCGAAGGCGAACGGCAGCAGCCTGGTCCGGATTACCGGACTGGATGACCGTCAGACCGACGGGTGCTTTGAGACCGAGTTCACCGCGCGCACGAATCCCCATCGCGGCTACATCACCATCATTGAAGGCTGCGACAAGTTCTGCGCTTATTGCGTGGTGCCCTTCACCCGCGGCAAGGAGCGCAGCCGTACCTCGCGGTCGGTGCTCGCCGAGGCCCGCCAGATGGCCGATCTCGGCTACACCGAGATCCAGTTGCTGGGCCAGAACGTGAATTCCTATAAGGATCCAGAAGGGAAGAAGTCTTTCGCGGAATTGCTGGCTGCCGCGGGCGAGGTTCCGGGCATCCAACGGGTACGCTTCACCACCTCGCACCCGCGCGACTTCGGGCGCGACATCGTGGAGGCGATCGACGCCGTGCCGGCGCTTTGCGATCACGTCCACCTGCCGGTGCAAAGCGGATCGACCCGCATACTGGACGCCATGCAACGGCTCTACACCCGCGAGCAGTATCTGGAGCGCATCGCCTGGATCAAGTCCGCCCGGCGCGACATCAGCATCACGACTGATGTGATCGTGGGATTCCCGGGAGAGACCGACTCCGATTTCGCGGCCACCTTGGACCTGCTCGAGGAAGTGGGCTACGACGGAGTTTTCTCGTTTAAATATTCCGGCAGACCCAATACCCCGGCGCTGAAATTGGACGACGCGATCCCGGAAGAAGAGAAATCCCGCCGCCTGGAAGTCCTCATGGCCAGGCAAAGAGACATCCAGGTCGCCAGTTACCGGAAGTATATTGGGACGAGGCATAAAGTAATGGTTGAGGGGTACAACCGGGCGCGCGCCCAGTGGATCGGGCGCACTTCGCAGAACAAAACCCTGAACTTCACCGCACCCCAAGGATGCGTTCCGCCCGCTGGAGGCTACGCCGAAGTGCTGGTTACCCGCAGCTTTCCCAACAGTCTGGGCGGCGAATTGATGGTATAAGAACCGGGAGGATCACGATGGAAGTAGAAATGACAATTCGCGGCCTGATGTTGGATCCAGTGAGTAATATGCCGATCGTGATCCTGAAGGATATCGGAGGGGAAACGGTATTGCCGATCTGGGTGGGGGTGTACGAGGCCAACGCCATCGCCCTGGAGATGGAGAAAGTGTCCACGCCCCGGCCGATGACCCACGATCTCATCAAAAACGTCTTGCTGGGACTTGAAACCAAGGTTCACAAAGTTGTGGTCACCGAGCTGCGCGAGGACACGTTTTACGCGGTGATCTGGCTGGAACGCGGCGGCGAGGTGATCAGCATCGATTCGCGGCCATCTGACGCGCTGGCACTGGCCCTGCGCGTGGATTGTCCGATTTATGTGGACGAACTGGTATTCAAAGCCTCGAAGCTGGCGGCCAGTGCTTCCGACCGTCTGACCAGTGACGACCTGAGAAAGTATCTCGAAGGCCTGAACGACGAGGATCTGGGCAAGTACAAGATGTAACCAAGCTGTCCGTCCCCATCTGAAGGGAACCCCAAGGAATGCCGATCCGAAGGCGGACGTTCGCCGGTCATTTTACTGACTTAACATAATACCTGTTATCGGACATTACATCGGAGTCCGTTAGCCTCGGGCAGAGATCCCGGACATCTCATCCTGTTCTCGCCAAGCGCGATCGAATCGGGAGATTCTCGAATACCGCCTTCAGCGACTCCAGGTTCCGCTTGTTCGCGATGGCTTTCAGGGCCGAGATCAGTTTTCCTTCCCTGGCGCGATCGAACGCGTCGCCCAGAGAGACGGCAAAATGCAACATTACGCTGGAATCGCGATAACAGTCCGCCATGCAGGCCGTGCATCCGTCGCGCACCAGCGGAGCCGTACCGAAATCCCAAACCGAGCACATGGGTTTCTGCCAGGCATCGCAACGCCAGAGGTTGAAGTTCCAGTCCATGTAAAAGCTTTTGTACCCGGCGTAGCAAACGAAGTGCTCCGGCTCTCCGAGCAGGTGCCGCTTCATGTCGGCAACTGAGGCCCTGGGGTTGTTGACCGGGAATGTGCTCCGCAGATCGTCTACCGCATCAAACGCCGCGACCAGTTCCCGATCGGTGAAGCTCATCAGGCTGGAACTATCGGACCAGGCCAGAGACGAGGATCCCAGGCGTGCGCGTTGGGGATAAGAGAAAGCTACGGCTTCGAAGCCGAGTTCACGCAGGAATGCTCCGAGCGCCCGATAGTCGCTGATCAGTTTGCTCATGGCCACCTGGGCGATGGGCGTGATGCCCAGTTCCGGCATTCTGGAGGTGGCGGCGCGAATACGTTCCACCAGCCGCTTGAGGCCGCGATTGCTCTCGTGCGCGGCGGTTGTGGCGGCGTCCATGGAGATGTAGATGGTCTTCAGTCCGGCGGCCGCCAGTTCCTCGAGCTTCGACGGCAGCAGCCAGCCGTTCGTGATCAGCGCTGTCCCCATCCCCCTCGCCACCGACATGGCAACCATCTCCGTTACCTGGGGATGAAGCAGGGGCTCTCCTCCGAAAAAGCTCACATAGCGGACGCCTCGGCCATGCAGAATCTGGAGCGCGGAATCCAGTCGCTGCGCATCGATCCAGCGCAGATCCCGGCGGGCGATCTTGCCGTTCGCAAAATTGCAGAAGTCGCAGGTGGCATTACAGGAATTGGTGATGGCGATATTGCACAAGGCGGGTCCGCCGTGGCGAATCTGGCGGAACATATCCCACACACGGCTTTGGTTATTCTCCATGCGCGGCAGTTAGATGCACTGCCGGCAAAAGCGGGAAAGTTTTTTCGACCTCTTATACCCCTGGCGCGGACCCCAGAACCTGGGCCCTTACAGACGACTCACCGGGGCTTCACTGCCGCACAGGACGATTTTAGGATGGAACAATGTTCCGGCGACTCGGGTCGCGATTGCGATCAATTCTGCCTGGCCGATAAACACTTTTACATAGCGGGCGCGGGAGAGGTCCGAAAGGTTGACCGTACGCCCCGACCGGATACGAGCTGCGGTTGCGTCGTCCACCGCCACTGACGGGAACTGTGAGAGGATTTTTCGGGGATGAACGAAGAATTGCGGCGGCGTCTTATCGGAGTTCCATCCGGGCCTCCCGGTCTCGCTGTTCCCTGCCGCCAACTCCTCCAGAGTGTGAGCATCCTCCAGCGTGAATTCTCCGACAGCGGTCCGCCGTAAGGCTTCCAGATGAGCTCCGCACCCCAGGATTTGACCCATGTCGTGAGCCACGGAGCGCATGTAGGTTCCGGAAGCGACGCGCGCACGAAAGCGGGCCCGGTCCCCTTCGACGGATAGAATCTCAAGTTCTTTAACTTCCACCTGCACGGGCTTGAGGACGACTTCCTTTTGCTTGCGGGCCAGCTTGTAAGCTGGCGTGCCCTTGATCTTTTTGGCCGAGAAAGGCGGCGGCATCTGGTCGAACACCCCGCGGAACCTCTGCGCGACGGTCTCCACTTCGGCAGCTTCGAAGCAAACGCTCCGGGGGATGCTGGTGGGATCTCCTTCGGCATCGTAGGTATCGGTGGAGAATCCAAAACGGATGCTGCCCTCGTAGGTTTTTTCAGAACTAAGATAGAACTGGGCGAGGCGGGTGAAGTTGCCCACGACCAGCGGCAGCACTCCGGTGGCCATGGGATCGAGGGTCCCGAGATGTCCGATAGAGCGTTGGCCCAGGATGCGCCGGGCTCGGCTGACCACGTCGTGAGAGGTAATACCGGCCGGCTTGTCGATGATCAGAACGCCATTCATAAGCATCCGGGTAATTTCGTAATTTGATGTTTGAGTAATTTATGATGGGGAAGCAGGAGCCATCGACGCTTGCGTTCGCGGCATTCACTTCCTGCAGCAGTCCCATCACTAACTTACCAAATCTGCCATGCTACCGATCAGAGACGATCAGCCGCGTTACAGTACGCCCTATATCAATGGGTTCCTGATTGGGCTGAATCTGTTCATTTATCTGCTGCAGTGGCTGCAATGGGCTCAGGACCCCCGCCTAGCGGATCTCACGGCCCGCCATTTCGGCGTGGTTCCGGCTCATCTGACTGCGTTCCTGCAGGGATCGCCCCGTTATTCGTTCGGCCAGGTCGTCTTTCCGCTATTCACCTCCATGTTTCTCCACGGCGGGTGGATGCATGTTGTCGGTAACATGTGGTTTTTGTATATCTTCGGGGACAACATTGAAGATTATCTTGGACACTTCAAGTACCTGCTGTTTTACCTGGTTTCGGGGCTGATTGCCATGGCAACGCAGGTGCTGATCTACCCCTATTCGAACCTGCCTACCGTCGGGGCCAGCGGGGCGATTGCGGGAGTCCTGGGGGCCTATTTCATCTTGTACCCGCGTGCCCGGGTACTGACCTGGTTCTTTGTGTTCCTGTTTTATATTCCCGCCTGGATCATGCTGGGGTACTGGTTCGTGCTGCAGTTCTTCGCAGGGGCCGCTTCCCTGTCCATGGCCAGGCCGGGACACGATGTGGGCGGCGTGGCAGTGTGGGCGCACGTGGGCGGATTTGTGGCCGGCTTGCTGATGGTCAAGCTCTTTGGCGAGCGTACGAGGAGATATCCGTATGCCTACCGCTGATTCAAGCGAGCTACGGTTTAATGAGTTGCAGCCGCTTGTCCTTGTTAGTCAGAGAGAGCGAAGGGTCGCCGCCTTTCGCCTCTAACACGATGTACGTAGGATCAATTCCTCCTCCCAGAGAAAGTCCCGAACCATCTTCAGAAGTGGCGATCTTCACCGATGGCCGTCCATCCGGACGAATCAAGCGAAGCAGCACGGTTTCAGGGTAGGTCTTACCGTCGCTCACAACGGAGCCGTCTGCCTTGCGTGCTGGCCCCGAGGGCACGATCTGGATGGATGCCCGGACTTTTCCTTGAGCATCGACGATTTCCAACCCGCGGCCTCGAAGCATGGGAGGACTACTCGCCTCCACAGACCGGATCTGGTTCAACAGAAGAAGTATCAGCAGCACAAGATTGAGGAGTGTGAGCGCCGTGAGTGGGCGGTGATGATTCATAGTTCCCTCCCTGAAGGGTTCGATCCCGAGGAGATGGGAGAAGGATATTTCCAAATTGTCTTCAACCCGGCGGCACGGGCAGAACGCCGTTCCGCTCCGTTTCGGCAGGTCCGTGCCACCGGAATTGATTACTTACTTTTTCGGACGAGATTCCGGCGGGACCAAGCCTGCCAGCCGGTAATAGACCACGAGTTGTCCATAATGCTCGCCGCAGTGCTCGATGAAGCCATTGGCGTAATCGACGATGCGAACTTTCTGGTGTGCGAACGGGTCATCGATGGTGCTGGTCAGCCCTTTTTCGCCTTTCGACTGAATGGCGGCGGCCCCATCCGCAAATGACTTCTTTACGAAGGCTACGACGTCAGCTTTGGTCTTGTACTGGTCTCGCTTCGCGTCTTCCTCGGCGGGTGGCTTCTCACCCTTTACCGGATTAATAAAGTAATAGTTCGCCCCGGCGGCGTGCAGCAGTTGCTCGGCGAAGCTGCGCTGCGCAGGCGTGGGCTTGAAATCGTACTTGTCTTCGGGAAAATCTTCCGCCATGGCGATCAGCTTGCGCCCGATGTCATTCCATGAATCCACCACGACTTTGAGTTCGGGATCAGCGGGCTTGACGGCGGCGGCGTCTTTCTTCATCGCGTCCTGGGCAGCGCCGGGAAGCGCGAATGTTGCGGCGAGCAGGGCTATTCCGAGAAACGGGACTTTTGTCATGAGAAATTTCCTCCGGGAAATTGGCGCGCCCATTGTATCCGGACAAAGGAGAACGGGAAAGGCACGCGGGTTTTTGGGGCAGTGTCTCTTTTCTGAAAGGGGGTCAACTTCCCCACCCTCTCGCCACGACGCGAGAAGGGGGGCACCCGGTTATTTATGACAGGACTTCGTACTCTGTTTTTACCAGGCCGCTGGCATATTGCTTGGTTTCCCGAAGCCGCAACTTTATGTCGTGCGGGAGGGCGCCGAAAAGTGGGATTCCCTGTCCAATCAGTACAGGGACTCGCGTGATGGTTAACTGCTGAATCATGCCGGCGCGCAGGAAGGATTGGATGGTGACTCCGCCATCGACGTAGGCGTGGTGGAATCCGCGCGCGGAGAGTTGAGCCAGAACTTCGGCCGGGGATCCCGACATTTGTTCGACCTGGGCTCCGCGAAGGCTGGAGAAATTGAGAGGCCGAGTGCTGAGAACGATGACCTGCTTTTCGCCATAGGGCCACTCCGCAAACGCCAGAACCGTTTCAAACGTCTTGCGGCCGATGACAATGACAGCCACGGATGTAATGAATTCGCGGTAACCGTGGGGTTCGCCACCGCCTGCCGGGAGAAAGTCCAGCTCGCCGTTGGGGCGGGCGATGAAGCCGTCGACACTGGTTCCTACGAAGACGGAGCTTTTGATCATGAAAGGTGCCTTAGCTGGTTATGATCGCTGGGTTCGGGGTGTGCGTCAATGAGGGCTCGGTGTTCCTCACTGAAAGGGAGTCAACTTCCCCACCCTGTCGCTCACAACGCGAGAAGGGTGGGGCACCCCGGCTTTTGCTAGAACCTCATGATCGGGAAGCTGACTATTGCGGGGCGGGTTCGGGGGGTGGGATGGAGCGGTCTTCCTGGATTCCTTTGAGAGATGGATCTTCCAGAGGATTGTCGGTCTTTACCAGCTGCGTTTTTACCGCGACCTTCTGTTTGGGAAGAGGATTGATCTCGGTCTCGAAAGTCTTGAATCCGGGTAGCGTGATCTTGATGCGGTGGAGTCCCGGTGCGATCTGCAAGGAGCGGCCCATCCCCTGGAACTCGCCGACATGGCCCACGAAACGTCCGTCGAGGAAGACGGCCGCGCGGGAAGGAACGACGTCGATCTTCACGACGGACCACGCCGCAGGCAGCGGCCCGCTGGCGGCCTTCTCCATCGCCACGGGGATGACCAATTTTTGCCCGGGGCGCACGGTGATGTGCTGGTTGAAGTCCTGGTAGCCGTTCTGGCGCACAGAGATGTCATGATCGCCGGGAAGCAGCAGAACCTTTTTGTCTCCCTTGAGCTCCTTCAGGAAGCCGACGTACTGGCCGTCAACCCACACGCCGGAGGTCTTTTCGATTTTTGATTTGCCCTGAAACTCGATTTCGCCCATGACCTTGTTGTCGGCCCCGGGCAGGGTAACGGGCAGAAATGTGCCAATCAAAAGCAGACAAAACAATGGCAGGACAATGCCGCGGCGGCGCGTGAACACGTTTTGCATCCAACTCAAGGCCATAGGGAATACCGGTGGTAGTTAATGGATGGCGAAGTCCACCGGAAGGATGGCGGACGAAATGAAATTCTAGGAACTAAAAAGCAGGTGGCCCCGGACGCATGCGCCCGGGGCCCTTTACACTGCCACGCCCTACCAGCCCCGGGTTTGCAGCATGTGAGCTTCGTCCAGGCCGCTGACTGCGAGCCCTTTCATGGCACCCGCCAGGTCGGCACTGACTTCAAGTAATACTTTAGGGTCTTGATAGTGCGTGGCTGCCAGTACAATCGCGCGGGCGCGCTTGGCCGCCTCCTCGGGATCAGCGAAGCTAGTCGAATCCTTCATGAAGATTCCCGAGCCTACGAATACCGCTTCGGCTCCCAGTTGCATGACCAGGCTTGCGTCAGCGGGTGTGGCTATGCCTCCGGCGCTGAAATTCGGGACCGGAAGCTTTCCGGTTTTCGCGACCATCTTCACCAACTCGTAGGGCGCCTGGTGCTCCTTGGCCTTGGCGTAGAGTTCTTCTTCGCTGAGCACGGTGAGGATCTTCATTTCCTGAACGATCTGGCGGATGTGCTTCACGGCGTGTACGACGTCCCCGGTGCCGGCTTCGCCCTTGGTGCGGATCATCGCGGCGCCTTCGGCGATCCGTCGCAAGGCTTCCCCTAAATTGCGCGCGCCGCACACGAACGGGGTCTTGAAAGCGTGCTTATCGACGTGGTGGGCTTCGTCGGCCGGAGTGAGGACTTCGGACTCGTCGATGTAGTCGACTCCGAGTTCCTGCAGGATCTGGGCTTCGGCGAAGTGGCCGATGCGGCACTTGGCCATGACGGGGATGGAGACCGCGTCCATGATTTCACGAATCTTTTTGGGGGAGGCCATTCGGGCGACGCCGCCTTCGGCGCGGATCTGCGCCGGCACGCGCTCCAGGGCCATCACGGACACGGCTCCGGCTTTCTCGGCAATGACCGCCTGCTCGGCGTTGGTGACGTCCATGATTACGCCGCCCTTGAGCATCTCGGCGAGGCCGGTCTTCAGGCGGAGCGAAGTGGAATTGGAACCATTGTTTTGGGACATGGGAGATCTCTTTTCGGAATCGTCAAGAATCGCTGTCAGCTCTCGGCTGCCGGCGCTCAGCTAACCCTTATTTTGATGAAGCTGGGAGGGGTTTGGCCGCTACATCAGTTTAACGCTTCTGGGACGATTGCGGAACCCCACGGGGGCCTCGCTCTATCTCAGGAGTCGTTTGGGCGCATTCAAACGCCAGGCCGCCTCGATGGCTTTCTGGAGTGTCTCTTTGTGCGCAGCTTTGAGCAGAACGCTGGTCGCGCCTCGCCGTCCCCATGTACCTTTGACCGGAGTGAACGCTTCAGGAAAGTCCTTCGAGAAATTGTGCTGATCTTCGGGCGAGAGCTTGACCATGCCCCTGGTCTTATCGGGATAACCGAGTGTCGCGAAGATCTTTCCACCAACTCGAAAATCCGGATGACTCATGTGCTTGCGCTCTTCGGTCTCCGGCAGCGAGAGGGCGATCTTGCGGAACGCGGTGGGAGTCATGAGCGGTGTCCTTTCCACACAAGGCTATCTTTCTACGAATTTGCCGAACATCTTTTCCGGGTCTATCGCGATGAAGATGCCTTTGCTGCGAGCCAGGACTTCGCCATCTTTGTTCATGATCTCGGCCATGTTGACGTGCTGGCGGCCGTGGACGGCCACCTCCCTGCTCTCTACCCGCAGCGGCTGATGCAGGGGGACCGGTTTGAGATATTCGACCGTCATTTCTTTGGTCAGCGCAACCACGTGCCGGAGCTTGTTCACCTTGCCCATGGCGTCGTCAAGAATGCTGGCGATGATGCCTCCGTGGCAGTGGCCGGGCGGGCCAGTGTAGCGCTCCTCCAGGTTGAAGTCGCAGACGAAGGCGTTGCGCGCTTCGTCCAGTGTGAAGATGAGACGCATTCCCTCGGGGTTATCCGGGCCGCAGACGAAGCAGGTATTCTTCCGCGGGCGGAGAGCGTCGGTTTCGTGGCCATGAGGCTTGCCGGGCATGCATGGATTTTAGCTGAGCAGGGCAAACCGCGGCCGCAGCGCAGCACCCGGGAGTTTTGTTAACCGGCCGCGATTCCTGTATACATATCGGTTTTGTAAATCTTCACGCCGACCTCGCAGAGGGCCCCAGCTCCCGCCTTCATCTTGCCAGGTCGCGGTATCGGAGAGTCTATGAAATTGTCCGCCGCTTGCGTTCTCGTGCTCGCTCTGGCTTCGGTCCGCCTCACCGCCCAAACCCCACAGGATCAGAAAGCGCAGGATAAGGACGCGGACAAGAAACAGGCTGTAGCCGCGGCTAACAAGAAGGGGCAGAAGAAGAGCGCGATGGAAGAAGAGAAAGAGAAGAAGGCCGAGCCCGAAAAGAAGGAAGAGGTTAAACCCGGCATGAATGCCGAAACCTTCTCCGGGCTGCGGTTTCGTCTTATCGGGCCGGCGGTGGCCTCCGGGCGCGTGATGTCCATTGCGGTGAATCCCAGGAATAAATCTGAGTATTACGTCGGCGTAGCCTCAGGCGGCGTCTGGAGGACCGTCAACGATGGGACTACCTGGACTCCTGTCTTCGACAACGAGGGTTCGTATTCGATTGGCTGGGTCGAACTCGATCCCAACGATTCTTCTGTTGTGTGGGTCGGATCAGGGGAGAGCAACGCGCAACGCAGTGTGGGCTACGGCGACGGCATTTACCGGTCCGACGACAAGGGCAAGGATTGGAAGAATCTCGGCCTGAAGAAGTCGGAGCACATCGGCCGGGTGGTGATCGATCCGCGCGATTCCAGAGTTATTTATGTCGCGGCTGAAGGCCCGCTGTGGGGGGCGGGCGGAGATCGGGGGCTCTATAAGTCCAGCGATGGGGGGAAAAGCTGGAAAGCCGTGCTGACCATCAGCGAGAACACCGGCGTCGCGGACGTGCAGCTTGATCCCTCGAATCCTGACGTTGTGTATGCGGCGGCATACCAGCGCCGGCGGCATGTGTTTACCCTGATCGATGGCGGGCCTGAGAGCGCCATTTACAAATCGAGCGACGCGGGTGCGACCTGGAACAAGGTCACTTCGGGATTGCCCACGGTTGACGTGGGGAGGATCGGGCTGGCTGTTTCACCCGCGGATTCCAATGTGGTCTACGCCACGATCGAGGCTGCCGACGGAAAGGGCGGGATTTTCCGTTCTTCAGACAAAGGCGCCACCTGGGAGCGGCGGAATGAATTTGATCAAGGAGCGATGTATTACGCGCGCATCGTGACCGACCCCAAGAACGTAGACCGCATTTTTGTGATGAACGTGGAATTGCGCGAGTCGCTCGACGGCGGCAAGACCCTGCACAAAGTGAACGAGGTGAATCATCACGGCGACAATCATGCCATGTGGATCGACCCGGACGATACCAGGCATTGGCTGCTCGGGTCCGACGGCGGGATGTATGAGACCCGCGATAATGCCACGACCTGGGAATTCAAGGCGAATCTGCCGACAGTGCAATTTTACGATCTTGCTGTGAGCAATGAATCTCCGTTTTATCGCGTGTGCGGGGGCACGCAGGATAATTTCTCCTGGTGCGGCCCGGCGCGGACGCGCGACGTGAATGGCATTGTGAATTCCGATTGGTATGTCACAACCGGCGGGGACGGGTTTCGCTCGCAGATTGATCCGCAGGATCCGAATACGGTGTACTCGGAGTCGCAGTACGGCGTGCTGGTGCGCTATGACAAAGCCACGGGACAGGAACTTGTGCTGCAGCCGCAGGAGGGCAAGGGCGAGCCTCCGCTGCGCTGGAACTGGGATTCACCCCTCATCATCAGTCCGCATTCGCATACGCGGCTTTATTTCGCGGCCAACAAACTGTTCCGCTCGGACGATCGCGGGGATACCTGGAAGGCAATCTCGGGCGATCTGACCCGGCAGATCAACCGCAACCAGCTGCCGGTCATGGGGAAGGTCTGGGGGGCGGATGCAGTGGCGAAGAATGCCTCCACTTCCTTCTATGGCAATATCGTCGCGCTTGCCGAATCGCCCAGGAAAGAAGGGCTGATTTACGTCGGGACCGATGATGGACTGATTCAGGTTACGACGGACGGCGGCGCCAACTGGACCAGGTACGGAACCTTTCCCGGCGTACCGGAGAAAACTTACGTGAGCCGGCTGGCACCTTCCAGTTTCGATCCGAACACCATCTATGCCGCTTTCGATAATCACAAGGAAGAAGACGTCAAGCCTTATCTGCTGAAGTCTTCGGATAATGGAAAAACCTGGATTTCGATCGCCGGCGACCTGCCGGAAAACGGGCCGGTCCTGGCGTTTGCCGAAGATTCGGTGAATGGGAGCCTGTTGTTTGCCGGAACAGAATTCGGCGCGTACTTTACGACCGATGGCGGGAAGCATTGGGTGCGGCTGAAGGGCGGACTGCCTACCATTGCCGTGCGCGACATGCTGATCCAGCCGAAGGAGAACGATCTGGTGATCGCCACCTTCGGCCGCGGGTTCTATGTGCTGGACGACATCACGCCCTTGCGCCAAATGAAGCCCGAGGCGACGGATCAGGCGGCGGCGATCTATCCGGTCAGGGATGCGTTGATGTATATCGAGCGGCATCCCCTGGGCGGTCCGAAGAAAGGATTCCAGGGCGACGCCTTCTACGCTGCGGAGAATCCGCCGTACGGAGCTGTGTTCACGGCGTACCTGAAAGAGAAGATCAAGACGAGAAAGGAAAAGCGGCAGCAGGCGGAGAAAGAGGCGGCGAAAAAGAATCAGACGCTTCCCTACCCTTCCAACGATGAACTTCGTGCCGAAGCCCAGGAAGCGAAGCCCGAAGCTTATTTCGTGGTGTACAACGAAAGCGGAGCGCCCGTGCGCCGCGTCGAAGGCAAGACCGATGCGGGATTTCAGCGTGTGGCCTGGGATCTGCGCTATCCGGCGGCGCGGGTGGCGAAACATTCAGAAGAGAACGACGCGGATTTTCCCGATGCGGCGGATCAGGATCCGATGGTAGTTGCGGGGAACTATTCGGTGCGGATGTTCGAGAAAGTTGGCGGCGTGGTCACAGAAGTCTCCGCGCCGCAGTCCTTTAAAGTCACCACGGAGAACCTGGCGTCGATGAGCGCCGCAGACCGGACAGCGCAGCAGGACTTCCTCAAGAAGGTGGCGCGGCTGTATCGCGCCGTGTATGGGGCAACGCGCACGGCAGAAGACGTTCAGGACCGGCTGAAGCAGATTCGCGACGCGCTGCGGGAGACTCCGGCGGCGGAAAGGCAATTGGGCGCCGTGGCGGATGCTTTGGAGCAGCGGGATCGGGAGATTCTCCAGGCTCTTCGCGGAGATCAGGAAATCGCGAAAAGGAATGAGCCCGTGCCCTCGTCCATCAACGACAGGGTGAATTCCATCATGGAGGGTGAGCGCTTCTCCCTGGCTAAACCAACGCAGTCGCATGTTGATCAGTACAACATTGGCGCGGCCGAGTTTACGGACGTCCTGGGCAAACTCCGCGCCCTGGCGGAGGTTGACCTTGCGAAACTGGAGAAAGATATGGAAGCGGCCGGGGCGCCCTGGACCCCGGGCCGAGTGCCGCAGTGGTCGGAGAAGTAGAGGCGCAGGGGCGCTTCAGGATTACGCTTACCCACTTCTCGCAAAGGCTGCGAGAAGTGGGGCACCCGAGGGCTGATTATGATGAGTGCGCTGGTTTTCTTTCACTAAGCTCTTGCCATTTCAGCTCGGGGCTGTGATAAACTCGCCGCCGACTGTTGCTTGGCGTTGTGGGACGCGGCACAGCCGTGGGGAAATCCTTCTTGTCTTCCGGATCGGGGGTACTGGGGAATGGGCCTCGCGTTACTGGTCTTGATCTGGCTGATCACTCTGGTCAGCACGTACTTTTTCGTGGCAAAAACCTGGTGGCTTCCGGCAGGCGCATCGGCCGCGACCGGATTCATCGACCATCAATTCACCCTCACCTTCCTCATCATGGGAGTGGTCTTCCTCGCGGCGCAGCTGGGGCTGGGCTACATCGTCTGGCGGTACCGGCAGACTCCGAAGTCTCCGCCGGTGGCCTATTCTCACGGGAACACCACCATGGAGATCACCTGGACGGTGCTGACTGCCATTCTCTTCATCGGACTGAACGTGATGGGCAGCCGAGTGTGGGCGAGCCAGCGCTTCGATCCCCCGGAGGCCGGAGCCGTCCCCGTGGAAGTCACGGGCATGCAGTTTGCCTGGTACTTCCGTTATCCCGGGCCGGATGGGAAGTATGGCGCGACCAAAGCCAGCCTGATGGATCCGTCCTCGGGCGGCGAGGCCGCAGTCGGGCTTAATACTTCAGACGCGGCCGCCAAGGATGACGTGGTGACAGGCACGATGTATCTGCCGGTGAACCGTGAAATCGATATCAGCCTGCGCGCCGTGGATGTGATTCACAGCTTCTTCGTACCCAACCTGCGCTTCAAGCAGGATGCGGTGCCGGGATTGAACATTCACATGCATTTCAAGCCCACGGAGATTGGCGAGTACGAGATTGCCTGCGCCGAACTTTGCGGCCTGGGGCACTACAAAATGCATGGAATGGTGCACGTGGTCAGCCAGGAAGATTTCGACAAGTGGCTGGCGGCTCGGGAGGCGGAGAAACAGTAATGGCGACCTCGGCAACAGTTCATTCGCACGCTCCTCAGGGGTTCATTCGGAAATATATTTTCAGCCTGGACCACAAGGTAATCGGGATTCAGTACTTCTTTTTGGCGCTCACGGCAGTGTTCGTGGGGATGTTCCTGTCGCTGCTCATGCGCATTCACATGATCTGGCCCAACGCGGCAATTCCGCTGGTGGGCGAGATCAAGCCTGAGACCTATCTGAGCTTGCTGACCATGCACGGCACGATCATGGTCTTCTTCGTGCTGACCACCGCGCCCCAGGGCGGATTCGGAAATTATTTTCTGCCCATTCAGATAGGCGCCCCCGACATGGCGTTTCCGGTCCTGAACATGCTGTCGTTCTGGACGACCTTTGTCGGTTTCATCGTGATCCTTGCCGCGTTCTTCGTGACTGGGGGCGCGCCACTGCATGGCTGGACAGGTTACCCGCCTCTCAGCGCGCTTTCTTCGTCGGGGCCGGGCGAGCAACTGGGCGCCGATTTGTGGATCACCAGCATTGCGATCTTCTGCGTCGCATCGCTGATGGGAGCGCTGAACTTCATCACCACCACGCTCGATCTGCGGGCAAAGGGCATGACCCTGATGCGCATGCCGCTCACCTGCTGGTCATGGTTCATCACGGCGATTCTCGGACTGCTGGCGTTTGGAGTTCTACTCTCGGCCGGAATCCTGCTGCTGATGGATCGCAACCTGGGAACCAGCTTTTACGTTCCGCTGGTTGTCGTCAACGGCCAGGTCATGGGCCACAAGGGTGGATCGCCACTTCTTTGGCAACACCTGTTCTGGTTCTTCGGGCATCCCGAGGTGTATATCGCGATTCTGCCCGGCATGGGTGTAGCGTCCCAGATTTTATCGACGTTCTCCCGCAAACCGATCTTCGGCTACCGCGCCATGGTCTATGCGATGCTGGCCATCGGCTTTTTCGGATTTATGGTATGGGGCCACCACATGTTCATGAGCGGGATGAGCCCTTATTCCGCATTCGCATTTTCCATTCTGACCATGTGCATCGGTGTGCCCTCGGCCATCAAGACTTTCAACTGGCTGGGCACGATGTGGAAGGGGCATATACGCTTCCACACTCCCATGCTGTATGCCATCGGCTTCGTATCGCTATTCGTCTCGGGCGGATTGAGCGGGCCATTCCTGGCGCAACCGGTGCTGGATATTCAACTGCATGACACGTATTTCGTGGTCGGACATTTCCACCTGATCATGGGCGTGGCCGCCATTTTCGGCATCTTCGCCGCTACTTATTACTGGGTGCCGAAGATGTTCGGGCGGATGATGAATGAAACCTGGGGGCGGATTCACTTCTTCGTTACCCTGGCGGGAACCTACGCGATCTTCATGCCCATGCACTATCTCGGCATGGCAGGACAGACGCGGCGCTATTCGCAGTTCACCGAAGTGGCTTATCAGGCGAAGCTCTTGCCGCTGCAGACGTTTATGACGTACGCGGCGATCATCACCATCGCCGCCCAATTCGTGTTCGTCATCAACCTGTTCTGGAGCATCTTCAAGGGTCCAAAGGCCAGCGACAATCCCTGGGAGGCCACGACATTGGAATGGACGACGGCAACTCCGCCGCCCCACGATAATTTTGCAGGCGTAACTCCGGTGGTGCATAACGGGCCTTACGAGTACGGGGTGCCGGGCGCGGCGAAGGATTACGTGATGCAGACGGATCCGGCGGTTGCGCCGGCGCATTGAGTTGAGAATCCCACATCTCGCAACATCGGCGAGATGTGGGGCACCCCATCGACGTGGGGTCACCTCGTGGTAGAGACGTAGCTAGCTGCGTCTCTACGAAGAGCATGTTGCACTGATTTTTGTGACGCAACCCGGTTACGGGCATTGCTGCACTAAGTAGGTATGGCGACTTATATTCCAGGGACCCCGGTTGACGATATCGGCAATAAACCACCTGTGCCTCCGGAGACGGGTGGAGGCGATGATGGGCGCGGCGGCGAAGCGCCGGATTATGGAGCGCGGCTGCGAAGGGCGCGGCTGGGACTGATCTGCGGGATTGCCACGGTATGCATGGTATTCATCTCGCTGACCAGCGCTTATATTGTGCGGCAGGGCCTGCCGACTTTCGATGGCGCGTCGAACAGTTACGTTCGCGACTGGGGCAGAATCGATTTACCCTGGCTGTTGCTGGCGATCAATACGCTGATCCTCGCGGTGAGCAGCCTGACTATGGAGATAGCGCGGCGGCGGGCTGCCACGCAGGCGGCGCTCGCTCCGGTGAAATCCATTCCGGGGATCTCGCTGGGGGAGGAAAGCAATTTTCCCTGGCTCGGGGTAACGGTGCTTCTCGGCTTTGCGTTTTTGGCAGGACAGTTTCTGGCGTGGAGCGAGCTGCACACGCGGGGATTCTATGTGAACACGAATCCCAGCAGTTCGTTCGCGTTCCTGCTTACGATTGCGCACGCACTGCACCTGGGCGGGGGCGTGATCGCTTTGCTGTGGGCGGCCAGCGCTTCCCTGCTGAACAAGCCGCTCGAAGCGCGCCGCATCGTGGTGGATATCACCGCCTGGTACTGGCATTTCATGGCGGTATTGTGGATTTACATTTTCGCGCTGCTGGGGTTCGCGAAGTAGGCAGGAAAACTCATTCACCGCGAAGAGCAACAGGCTACTCTCAGGAAGTTCTGTTCGCTGTCTTGATGGACGGGAAAGGGGAACTTTAGCAATGGCTGATGCCACGCTTGAGCATGATGCGGTCCACCACGGTATACCCGCCGGACATAGTGCCCCGGGGGAGTACGAAGCTCCGCTGTTTGGCGCGTATTCGAAGAAGATCGGGATGTGGCTGTTCCTGGCCTCGGACTCGCTCACCTTCGGGGCGCTGCTGTTTGCCTTCAGTTATAACCGCATCTATACCAATCCCTGGCCGACCCCCTTTCACGCGGAGAGCATTGCTAACGCCACTATCATGACGGCCTGCCTGCTTTCCAGTTCGTTGACCATGGTGCTCGCGGTGTTCGCGGCTCAGCGCCGGGATCGGCCATGGACGCGCAATTGGCTGCTGGCCACCATGGTGTTTGGCACGGCGTTCATCGTCCTGCACGGGATGGAGTGGTCGAAGCTGATCGGAGAAGGACTGACGCTGCCCGGGTTCATGACCATCCTTGGCGTGTCTAAACCAACGGCCAGCGGTGAACTCGCCGAGATCTCCAAGAATGTGCCGCAGTTCTCGCAGGCGTTCTTCGGACTCACAGCCATGCACATGCTGCACGTAACCATCGGCGTCATCTATCTTGGCGTAGTCGCGTTTCGCAAGTGGTTTCTGCCAGCGCTGGGCGTGATATGGATCGCGGCAGCCTTCCTGATCCCCTCCGGCAACGTATTCCACTATCCGGCTCACGCGTTGGGAATCGGGCTGCTGGTTGCCGGAGTGATTCTGCTGCTCAAGCCGAAAGATTATGACGCGCATGACGTGGAGGTTTGCGGCTTGTACTGGCACTTTGTCGATCTGGTCTGGATGTTCATTTTCCCGCTGGTTTACTTGATGTCGACCAAGGTCAGCTAGGGGCCCTCAGGGGCTGGATACAAGAATTTCCGGAAGCGGATTGCGGCAGGGATGCGCTGGTGCCAGGGTGATGCGGATAGATCAAGATCTGGAGTGAGGAGCCGAGCCATGCACGATATCGCCAAGCACGACGACAGTAAGGGACAGTATTTCTGGGTATGGGGAGCGCTGCTGGTACTGACCGCCATCGAAGTCGTACTAGGGTATAAACAGGTCTTCTCGCCGCTGCGCATGCTCGAGGTACTGCTGCTTCTCTCCGTGATCAAGTCGGCGCTGATTATCGGGTACTTCATGCACATGAAGTTTGAGACGGCGCTCATGCGCTGGGTGATCACGCTGTCGGTGGTTGCCTGCTTCGTCATCATGTATTTCTTCTTCTTCCCGGATGCGGGGCGGATCACCACCCTGGGGGTCAAATAACGTGAAGCTATCGCGCAAGCTTCCCTGGGCGGTGCTGGCCTTCGCTCTCTGGACCGCGCCCGTTTTTGGGCAAGGCTGCGCTATGTGCCGGGCGAACGCGAAGGCTACACCCAAGGAGGGCCAACTCGCCCTTAACCGGGCTGTGCTGGTCATGCTGGTGCCGCCGCTCGGCATCATGACGCTGGGATTCGGATTTGCCATTCGGTACGGAAAGCAGCGGGACCGGGAGAACGAGCGGCATTCCGACTAGCCCGGGCAAGCCCCTCCTTGCGCATTCCTCCAACCCCTGAATTATCCGGCGCATCTCTTGTCGCACGCATCATCTTTCACCGCGTAAGGCTCCGCTTTGGTAGCATTTCCTGCAACCGGATCTTTGGGAGGGCTGAATGGCTGAGATGATCCCTGCGCAACAACCCGGCATCATCGTGCAAGCAAGCGTGCCGCTTCGGGTACTGGGTATCGTGCTGGCGGGCGGAAAAGGAACCCGGCTCTACCCTCTGACCCGGGAGCGCGCCAAGCCCGCGGTTCCCTTCGGCGGCAAATACCGCATCATCGATTTCGTCCTCAGCAATTTCGTGAACTCGGGAATTTTTTCCATTTACGTGCTCACCCAGTTCCGCAGCCAGTCGCTGCTGCAACACCTGAGCGAGGGCTGGCAGTTCAGCGGGCTTCTGAAGAGCCACTTCATCATCAATGTTCCGGCGCAGATGCGTTCCGAAAGCGAGTCGTGGTACCAGGGCACGGCGGACGCCATTTTTCAGAATATCAACCTGGTGGAACAGTCAGATCCCGACCTGGTAGCGATCTTCGGGGGCGACCATATCTACCGCATGAACGTCGGCAGCATGATCGACTTTCACCTGGAAAGAAAGGCGGAGGTGACGGTTGCCGCCAACCCGGTCCCGCGCGAGCAGGCGCGCGAATTCGGCGTGATTGAGGCCGACGACCAGGGACGCATCCTGGCATTTCACGAGAAGAAACAAGATGCGCCCACCATGCCGGGCGATCCCAGCCGCGTGTACGCCTCTATGGGAAACTACATTTTCTCCACGAGCGCCCTGTTGGATCTGCTCAAGGCCGACGCTAAAAACCCCGGCAGCCATCATGATTTCGGCATGGACATCCTGCCCAAGCTGGCCGGCAACGCGCCCATGTACGCCTACAACTTTGAGGCGAACCGCATCCCCGGCGAGGTCGACTCTTCTCCCTACTGGCGCGATGTCGGAACCATCGATGCTTTCTACGAAGCCAATATGGACCTGAATCATGTGAAGCCGGCGCTCAACCTTTACAACCGCGAGTGGCCGGTACGCAGCACCAGCTATCCCGATCCCCCGGCCAAGTTTGTTTTCGATGAAGAGGGGCGGCGCGGTGAAGCCCTCGACAGCATCGTCTCGGGCGGATGCATTCTTTCGGGAGGCGTGGTGCGGCAATCCGTTCTGGGGCGCGGGGTGCGCGTCCATACCGGAGCCCTGGTGGAAGGCTGCGTCATTATGGACAACTGCGATATCGGGCGTCGCGCCAAGGTACGCCGCGCCATTCTGGACAAGAACGTGCGTATTCCGGCGGACGCCGAAGTGGGCTTCGATCTCGAGTCAGACCGCGCCCGTGGCTGGCACGTGACCGATTCCGGGATCGTCGTCATCGGGCGGCAGCAAAGCCCAGTGCCGATGGCGGCAATGTTCGGGTGAACGCCGGTCGAGTGCCGCCTTGCTTCTCGCGACATTCGGTGCTACAAGAGCCTCCTCCCCATAAATGAATCACCACACCGGGTTTGTGCGATCGATCGGGCGCTGGGCGATGACCGGCCTGGTGATCAATTGCATCATTGGCAGCGGCATCTTCGGATTGCCCGGCGAACTGAATCGGCTGCTGGGCCGCGCCAGCCCTCTGGCGATGATTGCCGCCGGACTGCTGATGGCATCGATCATGGCCCCCGCGGCGGAGGTCGCCTCCCAATTTTCCGAAGCAGGCGGGGCTTATCTTTACGCGCGCCGGGCGTTCGGACGATTCATCGGACTCCAGATTGGTTGGTTTTCGCTGCTCTCGGCGGTAGCTGCGGCCGCCGCCATCGCCAACTTATTCGTCGTATACCTGGCGGGGGAGCTTCCCCTTGCCGGACGCGGACTCTTTCGCGCGCTGGTGCTGCTCGCATTTGTGGGCATTCCGGCCATGGTGAATTATTTCGGCGTGAGCAAGGGCGCAACCCTGAGCAGCATCCTGGTGGTATCGAAGATTTTGCCTCTCGCCGTCATTATCGGGCTCGGGTTGGTGCGCTTCGGCGGCAGGGTGGAGGTCATTCACCTGGCGGAGATCGCCGCTCCCGGCTGGGGGGCGTGGCTCAATGCCCTGCTCCTGCTGATGTTCGCGTATCAGGGTTTCGAATACGCCATCATTCCCGGCGGCGAGGTTGAAAATCCCCGGCGCACGCTGCCTTTTTCCCTGGGAGTTGGTCTCGCGCTTGTGGTCGCGGTCTACACGCTCCTGCAATTTGTCACCGTGGCCACCATCGGGACCAGTACAAGCGGCCGGTCGGTCGCCGACACGGCTTCCGCGCTGATCGGACCGGCAGGCGGTATTTTGACCACGATCGCAGTACTGATCTCAACTGGCGGCGCAAACTCCAGCCTGATGCTGGACTCTCCCCGCCTGATGTTCTCCCTTGCGGCTGAAGGCGAATTCCCCGGGGCTCTGGCACGTTTGCACCCGCGCTTTCACACCCCGGCCCTGGCCATCTGGTCGTTCGCCGCCCTGGTATGGCTGCTGGCAGTGTCGGGCGGGTTCTTCTGGCTGTTGGCGGTTACCGCCGCCGCTTCAATGGTGCTCTACATCAGCATTTGCGCGGCCCTGATCCAGTTGCGAAGAACTCAGCCCCAAGCCGATGCACTGCGTGTGCCCTTTGGCCCCGTGCTCAGCGTCATCGGAATATTCATGTCCATCGTGCTGATCGCGCGACTGGAAAGCAGCCAGGCGTTACTGATGGGGGTGACCGTGCTGGTCGCCGCGGCAAACTGGTGGCTGGCGCGCAAGGTTCACCCGCAGCCGCGCCCCGAACAGCGCTGAGACGGGATTGAGTGTGCGCTAGCTTTGGTTTCAGCTTGCCGTTTAGCTCAGAAGTTTCATATTGTCGGGATCCCACTTCACGACAGCTCCCCGCTCCACGCTCAAATTGCTGAGCAGCGCGGCTCCAGCTGCACGGTAGCCGAACACCGCATCTTCCACCACAGCCTGCCGCGAACGGACCGCCGCGAAGAAGTTTTTGAAGTGGTCATAGCTATCGGAGTAGCCGGGGGGTGCCACATACTTTTCGTATTCCACGGCTGCCGGGCCCGAGGGATGAGTCCGCGGGTACTTCTGGCGGTAAGCGTCCAGAACGCGCTTCTGCATGGCCTCGGTGAAGGTGTCCACTGTGTAGCCGGGTTCCTTCTCGCGCGGGGTGCGGCTGATGGTGAGCTGGTTCCAGCCAATCTCCAGGGTGCCCTCAGAACCGGTGAAGAGCAGGCCTTCGCTCTCCTCGCCCCCGTTGACGAAGTTCACGCGCAGCGCCAGGTTGAAGCCCTCGCGATAGTCGAAGAGCCCGAGCAACACGTCGTTGGCGTCGCGGCCATCCTTCCAGAAACGGAGCCCGCCGGTGGCCATGGCGCGCGTAGGTCCGTTGCTCCCCGTGATGAAGTGCGTTCCGCTGAACAAATGCACGAAGAGGTCTCCAGCGACTCCGGTGCCGTAGGCTTTCCATTTGCGCCACTGGAAGAAATGCTCGGCGTTGAATGGGATCTTGGGTGCGGTCCCGAGGAAGCGCGGCCAGTCGCAGGTTTCCGGCGAGGCATCGGGAGGAACGGTATAGTTCCACGCGCCCATCGACGAGTTGCGGTCCCAGTGCGCCGACACCATATTGAGCTGGCCGACGGCGCCCGCCGCGAGCAGTTCCTTCGCCTTGGCATAAATAATCGAGCTGACCCGCTGGCTTCCGACTTGCAGGATGCGGTTGTTGGCGCGCGCCGCCTGGACCATCTCCGGCCCGTCGGCATACTCGTGGATCATCGGTTTCTCGCAATACACATCCTTCCCGGCTTTCATGGCGTCCACGGAGGCCTGTTTGTGCCAGTGATCGGGCGTGCCGATGATCACGGCATCAATGTCCTTGCGCGCCAGCACTTCTTTGTAGTCCCGGCTGGTGAAGATGTCGTTGCCCCACAGTTCCTTGCTATGCTCGAGCCGCCCGTCGTAACAATCAGATACGGCGACCAGCTTCACCCCGGGGACCTGGAGCGCGGCACGGGTGTCTCCCATGCCCTGGCCGCCGGCGCCGATAAGGGCAATCTGTATGTGATCGTTCGCCGTCACCGGGGTCGCAGGCGCGTTTTGAGGCGCTGCCAGCCCATATACCTTAGCTCCCAGGACGCTGCCTGCCGTAGCTGAGCCCGCTGCCTTGAGAAAGGATCTGCGATTCAACACGTGTGTAAGTCCTCCAACACGAAGTTAGTGCCGCCTGCAACCATAAACTCTTTTGGGAAAGTTTGCCTTAAAGATGTTTCCTGACCCGGGCGTAGAGCGGCGACCGCATTCACGCGAAATCAGCCGGGGGATAAAGAAAAGAGCCGCCCCCAGGTCGAGGGCAGCCCGTTTTCGCGAGCAGGTTGTTCAATCTTCTACATTTTCAGTAATGACGTAGCTTGACTGGCAACACATTGCCATTTTCCATTTGCCATTTTGACCCATGTGTCGGTCCAGCGTTCGTTCGTATCAAAAGGCTTGCCGGAGGAGTCGGTGCCCTTGCCTTTGAAACCTCCCGTCGCGATGGCCGTATCTCCAAAGACGGTCACCTTCACGTCGTCGTAATCGGCGCTGCTGTATTTCATGGCTTTTGCCATGGCTAACGCCGTGGCTCTGTCGATCACCTTGCCCTCGCTGGTGGTCTCCACGAATTTGTCGGCCAGCAGCGGTGCGATCAGATCAGGATTATTCTCCTTTTGCGACTGTAGCCATTTTTGCTCCAGAGCGGTCACAGCCTGCTCCGTCTTGCCCATTTGCGACCACAAGGTACCGGCCAATAAAACCAATCCGAGCAAAACCCCTGTCAAGCTCTTCTTCATGGAACGCTTCTCCTTTGATTTGCCGCAAGAGTTATGGAAACAACGGTAGTCGGTGTCGCGCCATTGGATACCTGCGCGTGCGACATGTCAATGAGGACCGAAAGCGGGAGTCCGGCGCAACGATCGCGAATTACTCATGCGCTTCGGAGGATTGCAGGCACGTTGATGCATGATCCGGAGACCCTAGCCCGGCCCCGCACTGGGCTCCTTGACCGTCTGCTCGGTCACCACCAGGAAGAGTTGGAAATGGCTGAATCTGTGCACGCGCTGATAACGGCGGCCGCGGTACCCGATTTGCAGCGAAGCGCTTTCCGGCAGCCAGAGGCTGTACCTGGTTTTGTCAAACTCGACTGGCGCATAGGAGATGTCCAGATGCTCGAGTTGCAGGCGAATCTGCGGGATGGGAGCGACCAAATCGGTCTCCAGGCGCAGGATCTGATACGTATCTGTACTGATCCACGCGCGGCCTCTGAACCTGAGCTGATAGACCGAACGGTCGATGCGGATTTGATGAAACGACTTGCGCTGGTCCGGACTCTCTTCAAAGCGAAGCTGCCAGGCTGACCGGGTCTGCAAGTCTGTCCGCCGTTCACAGTGAAACGCGAAGTTCCCGATCTTCTGCGGGTGGAAGATTAATGCAAAAGCTGCCGTCCCTGTATCCGAAAGCGGAGGCGAATCGCCCTCGGCTTTGGAGGAGCGGTATTCCTCCACCCAGAATGCTCCGCCCGTACCCTGAGCGATCTCCGCTACATAGTTAAACCAATGGTCAGACGTTTTCCGCAACCTGCCGCTCTTGCTGAACTCAGCATGTTCAATCTCCTCGGTGGCCGTGAAGCGCTGCAGATTGTCCACCATCTCGGCGGCCCGCTGGCTGGCGCCCTGAAGGATCTGTGCCAAGGGACACGGTACATCGTTTCCAGTGTCACGCAGCGGCTGGCTTTCCGCCGCCGACGGCTGCAGCGGTTGCACAACGGTCATGCTTTCTGGAGCCGGCAAGTCGCGCGCCTGGACGGACGGGAAGAGGGTGCGCGCCTCTTCTGCCCTACCGCTGGCGGCCAGAAAATCCGCCTCCATGGCCTGTGCCTGCGCCGGACGAATTTGCCTGACTTCTAACTGCGAACCATCCACCTTGTGCGAGGCCTTCGCTTCGAAGTGGTCGAAGCTGGGCTGCTCGATATACAACTCAAGACTTCTTTGCAGTTTGCGTAGGTCGCCAAAGACGCGGGCTGCGGCGGTGACCGGGTCCACTTCGTCATTTACCAGGTTGATGTATTGCCGCACCTTCGAAGTTTTCTCCGCGTAATCCCGGAGCGTGAGATAGTGCGTCAGGGCCCAACACTCGGCATAGAAAATCGATCCCTTCTTTTCCTCGAGGTAGTCGGGGGACTTCTCGTCCACCGTGAATAACGTTGTCAGAGGCAGCAGCGTTTCCTGGCGCAGCAACATGAGGTGTTGCTGATTCGGTTCCCCGAGCACAGCCTCCTGATCATAGATCGCGCTGGTCTGATAGAACTCGGCCAGGCCTTCGTTGAGCCACAATGGCACCCGTTCCTCAGCCTCGCGCAAGAACAGGTGAGTGTACTCGTGGTACACCACCGGGTAAGGGTTCCCGGCTTCCGAATCGAGTCTCATGAGAATGTAATTTCTGTCCGCAGCCCGCACAAATATCCCGTGAAGCGGCAGTGAGTTCCGGGAGTGGTAAGAAGGAGGTTCAAGCGCCTGGAATTGGTCTTTCTTCTTAACGGCCAACACAAAGACGGCGGATTCGGGATCGTCTCCCAGTTGCGGGTAGGCTTGTTGGAAGATGGCCTGCATGCGCTCGAACTGGGCGGCGATGCGGCGGCCCTGTTTCTCGCCTGAGTCAGTGACAACCGTGAAGCGGGAACCCTGCACCGCGATCCAGCTTCCCGCGTGTTCGCGCGCCATGGCGATCGCGGCAGCCAGCAGGGGTACCAAAATGAAGAGACGCTTGGGCACGGCAGCGCTCCCGGTAATCAGGACCTTGAATATGACTTCCTATGAAGGGGCCCAATCAGCAACAGGTGGGACGTGCCGTTCCAGTCTGCGCGCTAGCGTACCTCAGAACAGGTTGGGAAATCCATATTTTTGTGCAAGGCTTGACGCGTAGATCGGCCGACAGGCTGCCGGAATCGTGCTGGAGTGCCAGGCCACACGTTCAGATGCCGCCTTAAACGCGTGGCCTGCTGGATGGCGCTTTACTGATTCAGCGGGTTGAAAGTCAGGACGCCCGCTTCGGTGTTGGAGCACACGCCGGCCGGATCTACGCGAAGGACTGCATCTTCTTCCGCACAGAAAGCACGGATACCGGTTTGGTTGATGGTCAGCGGAACCCCTACAACCGTATATCCCACATTTACGCCGGCCGCGGCGGTACCCGCACCGGTCGTAAACGAATATCCGCTCTTGCCGCTGCCTGCCGGATTGCCATTGCTTGACAACACGGAATCAATCAGGCAGCTGGTGGTCGAACTGGGAACGCACGCAGCGCCCAGCGCCCCGCCCAGATTCACCAGGGCAGGGGCATAACCCACCGTCGGATAAGCGGTCTGGTAGGTTACCTCGCCCACGGTGATGGTGCGGATGGATGCGACCGCGGATGATTCGTTTGCTGCCATCCGAGCTCGCAGCAGGTTTGGAATTGCAATGGCTGCGATGATCAGGATGATAGCCACCACGATCAGCAGTTCAATCAGTGAGAAGCCTCTTTGTTTGCGCATTTGTATGTTTGCCTCTTCCCGTTTATGCCAGCTCTCTACATTTGTCCTGATTGATTCTGCGCCCCGCGTGGCGTTCCGGCTAGTTACCTTCGTCCGGACGAACAATTCGCTCGCCAGCGAAAAGCGAATCTCGAAAGCGCCCCTTCGCGCTCACCTCTCCAATTCCAGCCAACCTTGTGCAAAGAAGGCTCTTGTAGGGAGCTCAGGATGCCTTCCTACCGCATTTCTGCAGCCAACAACCAGCCCCTGGGGTTCATCTGAGTGATACGGGTAACGATGCGAGTGCGCGCCCCAGCCGCTTCGTGCGACTAACATTCGGAGGTCACACCATGAAGAGAGTTCTACAGATGATGGCGCTGATAGCAGCCCTGGCATTGCCTGCGCTGTGCCAGAACGGACGGCTTTCGCCAGAGGACCAGCGTGAATTCGATAAAGCTTACGCGAAGTGGGTCAACGACAGCCGCAAGAACGATCGCGACGACCTTGCCAAAGACGTCCGCAGAATGCAGGACATCATGGCGCGCAACAACATTTCACCCGATGTTCCTTACGATCAGCTTGCCAGCCCCGCCTACGGCCAGCAAGGCCCGTATGACAATGGGGAAGGACGATACAACAACAACGACTATTCCCAGAACGGGCAGAACTGGGGCGGCCAAGGCAGGCTGTCTCCGGAGGACCAGCGCGATTTCGACCGCTACTACTCGCAATGGGTAAATGACAGCCGGCGCCACGACCGCGATGACGCGGACCGCGACGTCCGCCGCATGCAGGACATCATGCAGCGCAATAACATTCCGTCCGATGTTCCTTACGATCAGATTGCGACCTCGGGGCGATATAACAACGGCTACAACGACAACCGCTACTCGCGCGGCGGATATGGCGGCTACGGCCAGACCCGGCTCTCTGCCGAAGACCAGCGGGAGTTCGACAAGGCATACGAGAAATGGGTGCACGACAGCCGCAAGAACGACCGCGACGACATCAAGAAGGACGCTCGCAAGATGCAGGACATCATGGCGCGGTACAACATCCCGAGCGATGTGCCGTACGATCAGATTGCATCGCCCAATGCCAATTACCGGCACTAAGCACGGCAGAAAATCCAGGGAGCACGGTGAGTCCGTGCTCCTTTTCCTTTGGCACCCTATTTGGCCGAGGCTTGGGCGTGAAAGCGCTGGCCGAGGCATCCCAGCGGCCATTCCAGAGGTGGCAAAGAACTTCTCTTCGTTGCATAATAAAGCGCTCCTGCCAGCCACTCGGCCCTGGGATCGAGCAGGGGCTCTCAGTCATGTCAATCGAGCACTTCGATGTAGTGGTCGTAGGCGCCGGCCTCTCCGGCATTGGGGCGGCTTACCGCCTGCAGACGCGGTGTCCTGGAAAGCGCTACGTCATCTTCGAAGCCCGCAGTGACATTGGGGGGACTTGGGATCTGTTCCGCTATCCCGGAGTGCGCTCCGACTCCGACATGTTTACCCTCGGCTATCCCTTCCGTCCCTGGTCAGGCTCCAAGGCCCTCGCCGATGGGCCATCCATCCTCCGCTACGTGCGTGACACGGCGCGGGAATTTGGAATCGAGCTCCATATTCGCTTTCAACACCGCGTCGAGTCGGCTCGCTGGTCCTCGGAAGAGGCGCGCTGGACCCTCGAAGTGAGCCGGGGAGCGGGTGGAGACATCGCGCGCTACACCTGCGACTTCCTGTATGGATGCACCGGTTACTACCGCTACGACGGCGGTTACGAGCCCGGTTTTCCCGGCGCCGATCGTTTCCGCGGACAGATTGTCCACCCGCAACGTTGGCCGGAAGATCTCAATTATGCCGGCAAGAAAGTCGTCGTGATCGGCAGCGGAGCTACTGCAGTCACCCTCGTGCCGGCGATGGCTGCTACGGCGGGGCATGTGACGATGCTGCAAAGATCGCCCGGCTACATCCTGAGCCTGCCCGACCACGACCCCGTTGCCGACTGGCTGCGACAGCTGCTGCCTGCCGGCCCCGCGCACCGGATTGTCCGCTGGAAGAACATCCTGATCAGCTTGGGAATATACCAACTCAGCCGCCGCGCGCCCAGCTTCACTCGCGAACTGCTTCGCGGGGGAGCTGCGAAGAATCTGCCGCAAGGCTACGACGTCGGGAAGCACTTCAATCCGCGCTACCAGCCCTGGGATCAACGGCTCTGTCTCGTGCCGAACTCCGACTTGTTTAAGGCGATCAGCCAGGGGAAAGCTTCCGTCGTAACGGATGAAATCGAGACGTTTACGGAAAACGGCATCCGGCTGCAGTCGGGCGAGGAGCTCGCAGCCGACATCATCGTGACGGCGACGGGACTGCAGATGCTCGCGCTCGGAGGGGTCCGCCTGGTTGTGGATGGCACTCCCATCCATCCTGGCGAGGCATTCGTCTACAAGGGAACGATGCTGGGCAACGTGCCCAACTTCGCGTTCTGCATCGGGTATACCAATGCTTCCTGGACGCTGCGCGCCGATCTGGCTTCCACCTTCGTCTGCCGCCTGCTGAATCATATGGATCGTCACCAGTACCGGATCTCGATGCCGGTTTGCGATCCCCAAGCAATGGAATCCAGACCGCTGCTCGATCTCACTTCGGGCTACGTGATGCGGGCGGCCGCGAACTTGCCCAAGCAGGCGGCCCGGCAGCCCTGGGTGATCCGGCAAAATTACATCCTCGACATGCTGAAGATGAAATTGGGCCGGATGGAAGATGGCGTTCTGAAGTTTCAGAAAGCTCCCCCGGCCTTCATGCGAAGGGCTGCGGCGGAAGAGATCCCGACGGCCACCTCCGCCGGCGACTGACTCTCGTTTCCCGGCGGCGCGGCCGCGCGAGTTCTGCCAGCCCGGAAATTCCCTTATAATAGAAAGATTCAGTAAGCCATCTGGACGCCTCTGTGCGCTTGCGCTCGGGGCGGCGTGTGGCTGTTGGGCCCTTATCGATGTCCTCTACCTCGACCCAGACAGACAGCATTGTGGTGCGCGGCGCGCGCGTTCACAACCTCAAGAACATCGATTTTGAGATCCCCCATAACCGCCTGACCGTGGTAACCGGCGTGTCGGGATCGGGCAAGTCTTCCCTCGCCTTCGACACCATTTACGCGGAGGGACAGCGCCGCTACGTCGAGTCGCTGTCGGCGTATGCCCGGCAATTTCTGGAGCGGATCGAAAAGCCGGACGCCGACGCCATTGACGGAATCGCGCCGGCAGTCGCCATCCGGCAGAAGAATACGACGCGGAACCCGCGATCCACCGTCGCCACAGCTACGGAAATCTACGACTATCTGCGCCTGCTATTTGCCCGCGTGGGGCGCACGTTTTGTGCGAACTGCGGCGCGGAGGTGAAGAAGGATACCGTCGATGAAGTGGCGGACACCATCCTGGCACTGGAAGCGGAAACCCGGTTGCAGGTGCTGTTCCCATTGCAGCGGCCGGGAACGGTGACGCTGGAATCGGAAAAGCAAACCGCCTTGCGGAAACCGAAGAAGTCGCCAATGGTCCCGAAATCGGGCGGAAGTGCCGCTCCCGAGCAGTTGAGCGACCCCCTCAAGACCCGGCTTTTCGATCTGCGGAAGGCCGGCTTCAACCGGCTTTATCAGGCGGGAGAGGTATTCGAGTTCTCGACGCCCGAATCGCTGCTCGATCTTGATTTCGCCCGTCCAGTCTTCCTGCTGGTCGACCGCTTGTCCGTCTCAGCTGACGCCCGGTCGCGCATTGTCGATGCGATCGAGACCGCTTACCGGGAGTCCGGCGAGGTCATTTTTGAGCAGCCCACGGCCGCAGGCGCCCCATCGTCAATCCTCCGCTTCTCGCAGAAGTTCGAGTGTAAGCATTGCAATCTGAAGTACGAGGAGCCGGAACCCCGGCTCTTCTCCTTCAACAACCCTTACGGCGCGTGCCCCAAGTGCCAGGGATTCGGGAATACGATCGACTTCGATTTGGATCTCGTCATTCCCGACAAGCTGAAGTCTCTGGCGGACGGCGCGATTGAGCCCTGGAACAAGCCCAAGTACCGTCCGCTGTTTACCGATCTGAAGCGCTACGCCAAACAGGCGGGCATTCCGCTGGATATGGCCTGGATCGATCTCGCCGAGGAGCACCGCAACCAGGTGCTCAATGGCGAGGGCAAGTTTTTAGGCGTCCGCGGATTCTTTGCTCACCTGGAGCGCAAGAAATACAAGCTGCATGTGCGCGTGTTTCTGAGCCGGTACCGCGGATATTCGGTATGTCCCGACTGCTACGGCTCGCGCCTGCGGCTGGAGGCCCGTCAGGTCAAGATCAATGCCAGGAATCTATGCGAAATTTGTTCTCTGACGGTCGAAGAGGCGCTGCGGTTTTTCGAGAAACTGCGGCTGACCGCGCAGGAGGCCGAAATCGCCGACAAGGTGCTGGAGGAGATTCGCGAGCGCCTGCGCTTCCTGAACGAGGTTGGCCTGGAGTATTTGACTTTGGACCGCCTGTCCTCGACCCTATCCGGCGGCGAGGCGCAGCGCATTCAGCTGGCTACGTCTTTGGGCTCGCGGCTGGTGGGCACCCTGTATGTGCTGGATGAGCCTTCCATCGGGCTCCATCCGCGCGATACGCACCGGCTGGTGAAAATTCTGCACGATTTGCGCAACCTCGGCAATACGATCCTGGTGGTGGAGCATGATCCCGACATCATGCGTTCGGCAGACTGCATTCTCGATCTGGGGCCCGGCGCCGGCGAGAACGGCGGCAAGCTGATTGCCGAAGGCACCTACGACCAGATCCTGCACAACCCGGCCTCGCTCACCGGCCGATATCTATCTCAGGACCTGCGCATTCAGCCTCCAGGCACGCGCCGTAAGCCCGGTCCGCAGCAAATCAAGATGAAGGGAATCCGGGCCAACAACCTGAAGAACGTCGATATCAGCATTCCTCTGCGCATGCTGGTGGCGATCACCGGAGTGTCGGGATCCGGCAAATCGACGCTGCTGCATGCGGTGTTGTACCGCGCCCTGGCGCAGGCGAAACAGCAGGCCGGAAATGGATCCGGCCCAGGCACCCCGGCCAACTGGGAAAGCCTGGACGGCGATCAGTACATCGAGGAAGCGGTGCTGGTGGATCAGTCGCCGATCGGTCGGACGCCCCGCTCCAATCCCGTGACCTACATCAAGGCATTCGACGCTATTCGCGAGTTGTTCGCTTCCCTTCCCGAGGCCAAGAAGCGCGGCTTCGGCCCGGGACATTTTTCCTTTAATATCCCCGGCGGACGCTGCGAAGTCTGCCAGGGCGATGGCACGGTCACGGTGGAGATGCAGTTCCTGGCCGATGTCGAACTGATTTGCGAAGAGTGCAAGGGGACGCGCTACAAGCCGCAAGTGCTCGAGGTTCGATATCGCGGCAAGAACATCCATGAAGTGCTGAACCTGACGGTGAAAGAGGCGTTGAAGTTCTTCGCCGAAGCGCCCAAGGTCACCGAAAAATTGCGCTCGCTGGAGGAAGTCGGCTTAGGTTATCTGCGGCTGGGGCAGTCGGCCACCACGCTCTCCGGGGGCGAAGCGCAACGCATGAAGCTGGCAGCGCACCTGCAGCCCGCCACCCGGGATTCCGGGCGTCCTGCGGGGGAGAAAATCCAGCGGCGCCTGCTTTATATCTTCGACGAGCCCACCACCGGACTGCATTTTGACGACGTCAGCAAACTCCTGGCCGCCTTTCGCCGTCTCATTGAAGCAGGGGGCTCGATTGTCGTCATCGAGCACAATCTGGAAGTGATCAAGACCGCGGATTGGGTGATCGATCTCGGTCCCGAAGGCGGCAATCGCGGCGGGAAAATCGTCGGCGTCGGCCCTCCAGAAGCAATTGCCAAGCTGTCCGGCTCGTATACGGGAAAATATCTGGCGCGGGTTTTGAACGGCAGTGGGACATCGCGTTCCAATGGGCGCTCGTAAAATCGCGGTCGGAACAGGGTTGGTGCTGGTCCTGACCGTGGTTTGTCTTCCCGGGGCCGGCGCGGCGCCAGGCTCGCCCCAGTCATCCGGAAATGCTCCCCAGGCCAGTTCTTCGTCTTCCCGCCAGAAGCCGCATCGCCACCGGACCACGGTCGCCGAGGAAGAGGGGCCGCAGCCGGAATTGGCAAAGGCTGAGGATCTGATTCAGAAGCGGGACTTTGCCCAGGCGGAATCGGTGCTGCAAAAACTGCTGGCGGGCGATCCCGAGAATTACGTTGGCTGGTTCGATCTGGGCTTTGTGGAGAACGCCCTGGACAAGCGGGACGACTCGATCGCGGCCTATCGCAAATCGGTTGCTGCCAAGCCTGATGTCTTCGAATCCAACCTGAATCTCGGACTGCAGCTGGCCAAGGCCGGCCATCCGGATGCGGAGCAGTTTCTTCGAGCCGCCACCCAGTTAAAGCCAACCAGCCATGTGGAAGAGGGCCAGGCTCGTGCCTGGATTTCCCTGGCCCACGTACTTGAGACCGCCAAGCCCGCCGACGCCCTTGCCGCCTATCGGAAAGCTGCTGCCCTGCTGCCCGGTGATGTGGAGCCGCACCTGGGCGCCGGCCGGCTGCTCGAAGCCGAAAACAAGTTTTCCGACGCCGAGCAGGAGTACAAACAGGCGCTGGCAATTGACCAGGCATCTTCCGACGCGATGATCGGGCTGGCAAATATCTACATGCGCGGGCGGCGCTTCCCTGATGCTGAGGCGCAGCTGCGCAAGATCGTGGCAGCGCATCCCGAGCAGCCCGCGCCCCATATTCAGCTCGGACGAATTCTGGCTGCCGAGGGAAAGAACGACGATGCCATCGCCGAGCTCGAGGCGGCAATGAAGATGAGCCCGGCAGATGGTTCCCTGCAGCGTGATCTCGCCGACCTCTACAGCTCCGCCGGCAGAAACGGGCAGGCGGAAGCCGCCTACCGCACTCTGCTCGCTGTGCATCCCGACGACGCGGAACTGCACCATAGCCTGGGCGTGAGTTTGCTGAAGCAGAAGAAGTCCGCCGATGCCCAGAAGGAGTTTGCGCAGACCGTGAAGCTGAAGCCCGGTTTCGCCGCAGCCTACGGCGATCTGGCGTTCGCGGCCAGCGAGAATAATGACTACGCCACTACGCTGAAAGCGCTGGATGCGCGGGCACAGCTGCTGCCGGACATTCCCATCACATACTTTTTGCGCGCCTCCGCCTACGACCATCTTCGCGATGTGAAGCAGGCGGTGGCGAATTATCGCCTCTTCCTGCAGGGGGCCGATGGGAAGTATCCTGATCAGGAGTGGCAGGCAAAACACCGCCTGATCGCGCTGGAGCCGAAGAAATAGTCAGCGGGTGGCATTCCCAGATCATGCGCATCGGACGCACGATACATTACGCACCCGCCCTGGGATGGTGAGTTGAGTAGACGGAAGCAATGCGTTCTGCTATCGATCTTGCTGCTCTTGGCCGCGGCGGCAAGCCCGGCTCCGCGCGACGAGCCCACTGTCGAGGGACTGAAGGCGCGGATCTCTTCGGCCAATGTGGGGGACAAGCCCCATCTCTGCGTGGAAGTGGCGCAGAAGCAACTGAAGGAGGCCGATAGGCTTTATGCCTCGGGCGACCTGGAGAAAGCGGAAGCCGCTCTGACCGACGTGGTCGCTTATTCGGAGCTGGCGCGGGATTATTCCATCCAGTCCCACAAATATCAGAAGCAATCGGAAATCGCGGTGCGAGGCATGACACGCAAGCTCACCGAGATCCTGCACACGCTGGGGAATGCAGATCAGGCGGCGGTGAAAGACGCGATGAGCCGACTGGACCGCGTGCGGGACGACCTGCTGGCATCGATGTTCAAGAAGGGTGGCAAATGAGGTCCTTGCGAATCGTAGTCGTCGCCTTCCTGTTGGCCGGTTGTGCGGCCGTGGCCCAGAAACGCCGTGATCCGCTCACCCAGCCGGAAATCGACAAGATCCGCGATAGCAGCTGGGAGCCGAAGCTGCGCCTCCCGCTCTACGTCGAATTCGCGCGGGCGCGCCTCGTGAAACTGGAGGAAGTCCGAAGCGATCCTAAAGCCGCCGGCCGGGCCAGGCAGACTCACGACCTGCTGGACGCCTTCCAGTTGCTCTACGACGAATTGAACGACAACATCGACACCTACGTCGATCGGCATGATGATATTCGCAAGCCGCTGAAGATCATCATCGAGGCGGACGCGGAGTTTCAGGCCAAGCTCCGCGCTTTAAAAGATACGGCGGATGTCCCCCGCGCCGAGGCGCAGGAGTACGAGTTCGTGCTCAATAACGCCATCGAAACCGTAGACGCCTCGACCGAGGATCATAAGAAGCTGCTGCAGGAGCAGGAAGATCAAGCCAGGCACAAGAAGCTGAATAAAAATCCAAGCGCGGGCACGGGAGTAGCGCCCGAGTAAGCCGGACCTCCCCTCGTCCAGCGGGAGCGAAACTCCGCAGCGCTCCGGCCCGTTTCGTGGCCGTTATCCCTCCAACCCGAGAGCTGATCGGCGCCGGCTGCCTTCCTGCTATAGTGAATCGCGGAGGTCCGAAGGTTTGCCCCCTGAAAAATTTCGCGTGGCCCTGATCCAGATGTCGTGCGGGCCGGAGCCGGAAGAAAATCTTGCAAAGGCTCTTGGCCGCGTGGCCGATGCCGCCGGGCGCGGCGCCAAGGTCGTCTGCCTGCCGGAGTTGTTCCAGACCCAGTATTTCTGCCAGCGGGAGGATCACTCGCTCTTTGATCTGGCAGAGCCCATTCCCGGACCGGGCAGCAACAAGCTAGCGGCGGCGGCACGCAGCCATGGAGTCGTCCTGATCGCCTCGCTGTTCGAAAAACGCGCGGCCGGCCTTTATCACAATACCGCCGCGGTGTTCGACAGCGACGGCTCCTTGCGCGGCATCTACCGCAAGATGCACATTCCCGATGATCCCCTCTACTACGAGAAGTTTTACTTCACTCCGGGGGACCTGGGATTCCGCGCGCTCGAGACCAGCGCAGGCAAACTGGGGACGCTCGTGTGCTGGGACCAGTGGTATCCCGAAGGGGCGCGGCTCACCGCTTTGCAGGGGGCGCATGTATTGTTCTATCCCACCGCGATCGGGTGGCACCCGGCCGAGAAAGCCGAATTCGGCGTGGCGCAACACGATGCCTGGCGCACCATTCAGCGCGCGCATGCCATCGCCAACGGAGTCTTTGTGGCCGTGGTGAACCGCGTGGGCTTCGAGACCGGCAACATCCGCGGCAAGTCCGCGCCTGGCCAGGGACTGGAATTCTGGGGCGGATCATTCTTCTGCGATCCCTTCGGACGGGTGCTGGCGGAGGGCTCCCACGATCGCGAAGAAATCCTCATAGGCGATGTCGACCTGAGGGCGCTGGAAGAAATTCGCCGCAACTGGCCCTTCCTACGCGACCGCCGCATTGACAGTTACGCTCCTATTACAAGCCGGTTACTGGACTAAACGGAACGTGGCCCGCTCTTCAAGTAAAACATTCACTCCCGCGCCGGCTTCCCTCGGATACCGGATGCCTGCCGAATGGGAGCCTCACTCCGCAACCTGGCTGGCCTGGCCTCATTACGAACTGGACTGGCCGGGGAAATTCCATCCCATCCCATGGGTGATGGCGGAAATCGTTCGCAACCTGGCCAAGCATGAGCGCGTGGAATTGGTGGTCAATAATTCCGCCGCTGCCCGGAAGGCGCGGCGGATTTTGCAGCGCGCCGATGCCTGGTCGCCGAACATTCAATTTCACCGCTGGCCTACCAACCGAATCTGGTTACGGGATTCCGGATCCATCTTCTTGACGCCGAAGCAGCCGGGCTTTCCCCGGCCGCAGGGCCCCTCCGGCTCCGCTCAGGACAGGCGAGGCCAGCGTTCACCCCAGAACCCGTTGATCGCCCTCAAGTTTCGCTTTAATGCCTGGGCGAAATATTCCAACTGGCGGCACGACGAGAAGATCGGCACGCTGATGGCTAAGGCTGCTCACCATCGGGAGATTCGCCCCGTTTCCCGCGGGACGCGCATCGTCCTCGAAGGCGGCTCCATCGATGTCAACGGGGCCGGCACGATCCTCACCACGGAAGAATGCCTGCTGAGCTCGCAGCAGTGCCGGAATCCCCACATGGCGCGGGTGCACTACGAGAAGGCATTTGCGGACTATCTGGGCGCGCCGCACACTATCTGGCTGGGACGCGGCATCTTCGGCGACGACACGCACGGCCATGTGGACGATCTCAGCCGTTTCGTGAACAAGACTACGGTCGTGACCATGGTCGAGCACAACTCCAAAGACGTGAACCACGCGCCCTTGCGGGCCAACCTGCGCCGCCTGCAAGCCGCCCGCGATCAGGAAGGCAGGCCGCTCAACATCGTCGAACTGCCGATGCCTCAACCCGTGGTTTTTGAAGGCCGCAGACTCCCCGCCAGCTATGCCAACTTCTACATCGCGAATAAGATCGTGCTGGCGCCCGTGTTCAACCGCCCGAACGATCGCATTGCCCTCGACACTTTGGCACACCTCTTCCCCGCCCGCGAGATCGTTCCCATCTACTCGGGAGATTTCATCTGGGGATTCGGAGCGATGCACTGCATGACACAGCAGCAGCCCGAGTAAACAATTTCAGATTGAAGATTTTAGATTTCACATTGCAGATTTCAGATTGGACCATTGCCTTTTCAATCTGCAATCTTAGATCTGTAATCTAAAATCTCTCCCGAAGCCCGCTGGTGAATGAGAATCTGGCACCGGGTTACATTTGAGGGGGCGTGCGTGGCCCCGGGGCTGGACTCGGCTGGCACGGCGTTCCGTTGGGAGTCGTGGTCGCGGTCGCCTGAGCTGTACCGCCCGAATTTGCCGCTGGAGCGGGTGCCGTGGCATTGGCCGGCGGATTCGTCCCCGGATTATTCGTGGCTGTGGCGGCAGGATTAGAAGGCTGCCCGCCCTGCTGAGCGGTGGGGGACTGGCTGGGCGCTCCACCGGTTGTCCCCGCGGTTGCGGTGGCCGTTCCGGGTTCATTTTGCGCGCTGGGAGTCGCCGGTGTTGGGCAAGGCACCATTGGCGGATTTGGATTTGCCGGCTGAGCCGGTCCGGTGGGCGCTTGCACCGGGCTGGTCGACATGGCGGGAGACTGTGTCGTTCCAGGACCCGCAGCCTGGGTCGTGATCGGCGTGGGTGGGCCAATAGTAGATGCGGGGGGCGTCGCTTGCCCGGATGATCCGGTGGTTGTGGCCGGAGGTCGTGGCGCAGCTGGACGAGCTTGCGCTACCGCCCAGCTTGCACAACACAAGAGTGCGAACAGGAATGAAAACCGGATTGCCATCACAAGCCTCCGCTAAGAACTGATTCATATCTAGCTAGAGTCTGAAAGTCCTGGATAAGGCTTGCTATCCGGAAAATCCCGTAGAAGGCGAAGCTGGGAATTCACACCGGGACCCAAGGATTTTGCACGGCGGGAATGTGCGAATCTTCGGCTCAGAAGTGCGCTATTTGCGGTACTGCGTAGGCTCCGGACCCTTTTCCAGCGTGGTTCGATCCCAGATCCAGCCTTGGCGCGTGTAGCTGGCGAGCTCGAAATCCTGAGTCAGTTCCAAAGCGTCCGTGGGACAGGCGTCTTCACACAATCCGCAGAACATGCAGCGGCTCAGGTCGTAGGTAAAGTTGGTCAGTTCTTTACGGCGGGTCTTTTCGTTGCGTTCGCTCGAAACCACGATCAGATGCTCGGGACAGGCGAGCGCGCAGAGATCGCACGCAATGCACATGGTCTCATCGGTGTCGGGGTTGACGTTGAGCCGGGGGGCTCCGCGATAACGCTCCGCCACCTGCGGCCTCTCCAGCGGATACTGCTCGGTATAGATCTCCTTGGGATCCTGGTAGCGGAAGGTAACCTTCAATCCCTGCAGGAGGTCAAGGAGGAACACTTTGCGGAGAAGGCCTGGCATGCCCATAACAGCGCTAGAATACCACGCGCCCTGACGGCCTGCCGAGAGCTTTCCCGGCGGGAACGACGCCTCCTTTCAAAATCCCCGCCCTGTCGCAGAAGGCGCGACAAGGGTGGGGCAACCCCTAGGGCTCTTAGCGTTCAGCTACTTCGCGGGCGGTGGTTACGGTCAGTTCAGGAAAAGCCTTAGAGTGAACGCCCGATGGCATCCTGAAGCCTTTGGAAACTAGGCTTGGGATAACACATCCTAAAGCAAATCTGGAGAGTTCCATGAATCGTTTACTCAGCACTTTATTCGTATTTGCCTTTGCCGCCGCAATGAGCATGACCTCGGCGGTGGCACAGCAGGACAAGGATCCGAACGGCACGCCCATGTCTGCCAAGCGCTCAGCCGGACATGCTTCAACCGACGCCGCATTTGTGAAGAGGGCCGCCCGCGGAGGACTGGCTGAGGTCGAGCTCGGGCAACTGGCTACCCAAAAGGCATCGAGTGAAGAGGTGAAGAAATTCGGCCAGCGCATGGTCGACGATCACGGCAAGGCGAATGATCAGCTGAAGCAGGTCGCCCAGCAGGAACACATCGATGTTCCCACCGAACTCGACGCCAAAGACAAAGCGACCAAAGCGCGGCTGGAAAAGCTTTCGGGCGAAAAGTTTGACCGGGCTTACATGAGCGCCATGGTACAGGATCACAAGAGTGACGTTGCGGAATTCACCCGCGAGAGCAAGATCTCCAAGAACCCTGCCGTGAAGAGCTTTGCCGAGCAGACGTTGCCGACCCTGCGCGAACATCTAAAAGAAGCCGAGAAAATCGCTCCCACGCAAAAGTCAACGAAGACCTCTGCCAAAGCGGAGCGTCCTTCCGGTCAGTGAACCTGAAACTACAGTCATCCGGCTGCGGGTGCGCCCGCAGCCGTCTCCTTTGTGAGGACCCATGCTGGGACGCAACCTGACCATAGCCGCCGGAATCGCAGCCGGAATCGCAGCCAGCACGCTGCTGCGCCGCCGTACCCCGATCAGCTTTCGCGGCAAGATCGCCTTTGTCACCGGAGGATCGCGTGGCCTGGGACTACTGCTTGCGCGTGAACTGGCCGCCCGCGGCGCCAGGGTAGCCATCGCCGCCCGCGATTCCGAGGAACTGGACCGCGCCGAGAGCCTGCTGCGCGCCGATGGCGCCGACGTACTCGCCATCGCGGCAGACATGACCATGCGGGAGGAGGCCGAATCTGCCGTCCAGAAAATCGAGCAGCACTTCGGTCCCGTCGATGTTCTCGTCAACAACGCCGGTACCATCAGCGTGGGCCCCATCGAAACCATGACGATCGACGATTACCGCGACTCGATCAACACCCATTTCTGGGGACCGTATTTCACCACCATGGCAGTGCTGCCGGGAATGAAACGGCGGCATTCGGGACGCATCGTCAACATTTCCTCCATTGGAGGCAAGATCAGCGTTCCCCATCTGGTTCCCTACAGCGTCGGCAAATTTGCGCTTACCGGATTCTCCGAAGGCCTTCGTTCCGAACTCCTGAAGGACAAAGTCTATGTCACAACGGTTTGCCCTGGGCTGATGCGCACCGGCAGCCCGCGCAACGCATTATTCAAGGGAAACAACGAAGCGGAGTACGCCTGGTTCAGCATCAGTGACGCGCTTCCCGGACTTTCCATGAACGCTAACCGTGCTGCCAGGCAGGTGGTGGACGCGTGTGCCCGCGGCGATTCCGAAGTGATCTTAACCATGCCCGCCAAAGTGGCGACGCTGATC
>DASREX010000061.1:0-8139 GCA_035651855.1 Candidatus Sulfotelmatobacter sp. | reverse complement strand
TAGGCATTCAGCGCCGGCATCAGCAGAAACGAAAGGCCGACCGAAACCAGCGCCAGCAGCGGCAGGTTCGCGAAATCGGACAACTCCTCGAACATGCGCTGGTCCACCGCATAGTGCAGCGTCCAGTTGGCCGCCCAGAATCCAAACAGCGTGATCCCCGCCTGCACCAGGATGCTCTTCAGAATATGTTTATGCACGTGGTGCCCCAGTTCATGAGCCAGCACGGCCTCGATCTCATCCGGGGAATAGTTATCCAGCAGCGTGTCGGCCAGGATAATCCGCCGCGTGCGGCCAAGTCCCGTAAGCGCCGCATTCGCCTTCTTGCTCTTCTCGGATAGCTTCCAGCGGTACACTCCGCGCACGCGGGTTCCGGCGCGCTCGCTCAATAGCACCAGGCGCCGGCGCAATTCTTCATTCTCCAGCGGCTCGAACTTGTAAAAGATGGGAAACAGAATCACCGGCGCCAGCTGCGCCAGCAGCACGAATAGCCCCATGAAAAGCGCCCAGCCCACCAGCCACCAGTGCAGCGGCCACTGCCGGATCGTGAAATACACCAGTTCGACGACGATCGCACCCAGCACCAGCCCCACCAGAAAACCTTTGACCTCGTCCCACGCCCAAGCGCCTGGCTTTTGATTGGACAGCTTGAACCGGCGCTCCAGACGGAAGCCGTAATAATCCAGCCCGAAACCCAGCAGTTTGCCGATTCCCAGCACGAACACCAGGTACACGAAAAGTGAGAGCGAGTAATTCTGGAATCCCACTTTGTACGCCGCATCGCGCAGCGATTCGGACCAGCGCGTCACCAGCAACACGATCAGGAACAGGAACCCCGCCGCGAAATCGGCGATGCCCAGCCAGCGGCGGACCTGGTTGTAGCTCCGGACTTCAGGCGTATCCGCCTGCATTGCTGGTGCGCTCTCTGCCATAACTGAAACGACCCTGCTGAAAGTATCGTATCCCGAGCCCGGCTCGCGCCCTAGGCGTTTCTGACGAAGCTTTCCCCGGTCGCGAGAAATTCGCTCACCAGTTCCGGCGAGGATGCCTCGGTGTAGAGGCGCAGCAGCGGTTCGGTTCCCGAAGCGCGGAACAATACCCACGCTTCCGCTCCCCCGCCGTTGGTGGGCGCGTCCAGGAAGAACTTCACCCCGTCCAGGTATTCCTTTTTGACCACCCGGTAGCGCCCCAGGCTCTGTGTGCCCTCTGCCCGGGCCCTCTGAATCGCGCTCTGCTTCATCGCGTCTGGTATGTGCAGATCGCTGCGTCCATAGTGGTGGCTGCCGAACTCTCGCTGCACATCCGCCACCAGTTGTCCCAGGGGCTTGCCTTCTTCGGCCATCACATTCGCCAGCAGCAGCGAATTCAATACCCCATCGCGCTCCGGCAGGAAGCGGGAATAGCCGATTCCCCCGGATTCCTCGCCGCCCATGAGGATCTCGCGCTCCATCATCAGATCCGCAACGTACTTGAAGCCGATGGAGGTTTCATGCAGCTTGCGCCCGTGCTTGGCGGCGATGCGGTCGATCATGCGCGTGGTGTTGAAAGCCCTGACCACTTCGCCCGGACACTTCTTCCGCTCTAAGAGCCAGCGCAGGATTACGCAGAAGATCTTGTGCGAGTCCACGAAGCTCCCGTCTTCGGCCACTGCCCCGATCCGGTCCGCGTCGCCATCGGTGGCCAGACCGGCATCGCACTTCTCCCGCACCACCGTATCCTGCAGCATTTGCGTATGCGGTTGTATCGGCTCTGGATTGATCCCCGGAAACAGCGGGTTCAACTCCTGGCGGATCGCTACACACTGTACCCCGCGATCAGCGAATATCCCAGGCAGAACTCCCCGGCCGGAACCATGCATGGCATCCACCGCGAACTTAAATCTGGTCCTGGAGATCAGGTCCATGTCGGCGAAGGCGCAGACTGCCTTTACGTAGTCTTTCTTAAGATCGATCTCTTCGACGGCAGCGCGGTTCCCCTGCGGCGCCGCGCCCGAAGCCAGTTCCTCCTCGATCTTCTTCATGATGGCGGGCGTCGCGGACCCGCCGAATTTGCCCTTGAACTTCACTCCATTCCAGTTCCACGGGTTATGGCTGGATGTCACCATCACTCCGCCCGCCGCTTGCTGATGCCGTACCGCGTAGGAGACGGCAGGGGTGGGGGTGTAATCGCTAGCGAGCTTCACCGGAATGCCCGCCCCGGCAATCACCTCCGCGACCATCCGCGCGGCCCGCGGCGATGCGAAGCGCGCATCGTACCCCACGATAACCCCACGCTTCGCCTCTTCGTATTTCAAAACATACGAAGCGATGGCACCCGCCACCCGCCCAACGTTCTCAAAGGTAAAGTCGTCGGCAATAATCCCGCGCCAGCCGTCAGTGCCGAATTTGATCTCGTGCGCCATATTCTGTCAGTTCTAAGGTAGTTTCGAGTTTCAAGTTTCAAGTTTCAAGAACACTGATCAACTTCAGACGTTGTGCCCACTCGAACCGAAACTGAAACTCGAAACTCGAAACTCGAAACTCTACGTCAGCCTGCTCATCTTCTTCTCGTCCAGATACTTCACAACCTTGCCCACATCCTGGGCCTGCTGCCGGGTCGTGATCAATAACGCGTCTGGCGTTTCCACCACCACCAGATCGCGAACTCCGACCGCCGCCACGAACTTTCCCGGAGCATGCACGTAATTCCCCCGCGCATCCAGCAGGAACATGCCCGAGGCCACCATGACATTCTCTTCCGGCGGACTGCTCTTCGCGGTCTGATGCTCGTGCAGCGCGGTCCAGGAGCCAAGATCGTTCCATCCGAAGTCGGCCGGCAGGCAAAAGATGTTTCCAGCCTCCTCTCCTTTCGCAGAACGGGGTTCGAGCACGGCATAATCCACGCTGATGTTTTCGCATTTGGGATAGCACTTGCGAAAGGTGCGGGCAAACTTGCTCGTCCCGAAGGCCGCCGCGATTTCTTCCAGCAGCGTCGCCGTGACCGGCAGATGTTCGCGCAACGCATCCGCCAGAGTGCGCGCGCTCCACAAAAACATTCCACTGTTCCAGTAAAAGTTTCCCGCCGTAAGAAACTCATCCGCCTTCTTTGCATCCGGCTTTTCGGTAAAGCGCCGCACGCGCAGGGCCTCGCCCTGGTACGCTCCTCCGGCCTCGATGTAGCCATAGCCGGTTTCGGCGCGATTGGGGCGGATACCCAGCACGACAATGTGAGCACCCGCCGCGGCGATCTTGATGCCGCGCTGCAACGTCTCCCGGAAGCGCCCCTCGTCGCCAATCACATGGTCCGCGGGAAACAGCCCCAGCACGGCCTCGGGGTCCTCCCTCAGCAACAGGAACGCCGCCAGCCCGATTGCAGGAGCCGTGTTCCGGGCGGCCGGCTCGGCCACCAGTTGCCCTTTGGGAATGCGCGCCAGTTGCCTGGCAATGGCGGGCCGCAAATCTTCATTAGTGATGACCCAGAATTTTTTCGGAGGTGCCAACGGCAGCAGCCGCGCCATGGTCTGCTGGATCATGGTGCTTTTGCCATCCAGCGCCAGCAATTGTTTGGCGCGCTTCTTCCGGCTCAGCGGCCAGAAGCGGGTTCCGCGCCCCCCGGCCAGGATGACAGGATAGAAATTAGAGGTCTTAGGCATAAGAAATTGCAGATTGAAGCTTCAGACGAAAGCCTTGCGCCGCGCAGCCCGGCAAAAATCCGAAATCTACAATCTGAAATCTGCAATCTGAAATGGGTCTCAAATCCTCGTCTCGGGCTCCGGATACGACTTGCCTGGCACATACGCCCGCAGGAATTCCAGCGTCCACTGCGGCCGAACCGAAAATTTCTCCAGACACGCGGGAATGATTACCGCATCGCCCTTGGCCAGCGTGACTGCCTCCGCCCCTGCTGCCTCGATGATCCCGCATCCTTCCACCGCCACCAGGATCTGCACCGAACTCCTGTGCGATTCATCCCGCGTTTCGAGGGAAAGCGGCGCCTTGCTCTCAAACATCTCAACCGCGAAGTACGGCGCCGCCACCAGCGGCGAATAGCGAATCTTCCCGCTCGCCGTCTCGATGGGCGCGGCCCGCAGCACTTTCCCCGACTTCACTTTCTCCTTGACGGCCGCCATGCCGTCCCGCAAATGCAACTCCCGCGGCCTGCCGTAGTCGTAGAGGCGGTACGTTGTGTCCGACTGCTGCTGGGTTTCCACGATGACCGAGCCCGGGCCCAGCGTGTGCACCGTGCCCCCCGCCACGTAAATCATGTCGCCGGCGTAAACATTGATCCAGTTCAGCACCTCTTCGGCCCGGTTCTGGTGAATGGATTCCTCCAGCTTCGCAACCGTGACTCCCGGCTTCAGGCCCAGCCCAATCTGCGATCCCGGCTTGGCGTGGGCGACGTACCAGCATTCCGTCTTGCCCCACGGCTGCCCGACTCGCAGCGCCTGGGTATCGTCCGGATGCACCTGCACCGAGAGCTTCTCGTGCGGAAATAGAAACTTCAGCAGCAGGGGAAATCGCCGCTCATCCCGCGCCGCCTGTCCCACCAGTTCGCGCTGGTAGAGCTCGCTCAACTGCGCCAGCGTCTTCCCGCCCAGCGGGCCGTTGGCGACCTTACACTCGTCCCCCGTGAGCCAGGCTTCGCCGATCCTCTGCTCAAACCGGTGATTCGGATAAATGGGCGACAAATCCTGCGTGCCCCAGGGCCGCGGATCGAATCCCGGCTGCATCAGCAATGGATATAGACTGTCCATTCAATGTTGGCGGGAAAAATAAAAGACCGCTCGCAAACGGAACGGCCTTTGCCGAACCTGAATTCTTTCCCCTGTGATCCTCTGTGCCCTCTGTGCTGAACACTCGCTTCGGATCGGATGGCCTACAGCGCCGCAAAAAACTTCCGCATCCGTTCCAGCCCGCGATCCAGTTCCGCCTTTGAGGTAGCATACGAGACCCGGATGTGGTCGCTGGTGCCGAACCCCTCACCGGGCACGGTGGCCACATGCGCCTCGCGCAGCAGCCTGCCGGCTACATCAGATGCAGATTTCAGCCCGCCGCGACCAAGAAAAGATGAGATGTTCGGGTAGGCATAGAACGCCCCTTCGGGCTTCGTGCAGGTCACCCCGGGAATCGACCGTAACCCGTTCACTACGTGATCCCGCAGCTGGATATACTCCCGCCGCATCTGCTCTACGCACTCCTGCGGCCCCTTCAGGGCGGCGACTGCAGCTTTTTGCACAATCGACGTGGGATTCGACGTTGACTGGCTCTGGAGCTTGGCCATCGCGCTGATCACTGCGGCCGGAGCCATCGCATAGCCCAGCCGCCATCCCGTCATGGCATAGGTCTTGGAGAGGGAGCCAAGCACCACGAAGCGCTCCTTATACTCCCGCAGGCAGCCGACGGAAAAGTTCTGTCCCGTGTAGTTCAGATACACATAGCACTCATCCGACAGCACCCAGATGCCGCGCTCGTGGGCCAGCCGGATCACCTCCGTCATGTCCTCGGCGCTCATCACCGACCCTGACGGATTCGAGGGCGAGTTCAGGATGATGACCTTGGTCCGCGGGGTAATCAGGTTCGCGACCATCTGGGCCGTAACCCGGAATCCCTGCTGCTCGTCGGCGTCCAGCAGCACGCAGTTTCCTCCCGCGTAGCGCACGATGTCCTTGAACGATACCCAGTAGGGAACGGGCAGGATTACCTCGTCGCCGTGATCGACCAGCACCTGGATAGCGTTGAACAGGGCATGCTTGCCGCCGACCGAGGCAATGACTTCCTCGCGGCGGTAGTCGGAATCGAAGTCCACGTTGTGGCGGTGCGCAATGGCATCGCGCAGCTCGGCGGTTCCTGCCACGGCGGTGTACTTCGTAAAGTTGCCCTGGATGGCCGCAATAGCCGCTTCCTTGATGTGCTGCGGGGTGGAGAAGTGCGGCTCGCCCGCCCCGAAATCGACCACGTCGACTCCCTGCGAGCGCAGCTTATCCGCTTCCGCCACTACCGCCATGGTGGCCGAAGGTTCGATGCGGTTGATTCTTTCCGTGAGCCTGAGCGCTTCCGTCGTTGCCGTGGTCATGCTTTCTTCTTCCTTCTCCTGGAGACTTCCATCACGTTGGCTTCCTGCAGCTTGTAGGCTGGATCGAGCTTCTCGCGCAGCTTCTGCTCCACCGCCTCGGGTACCAGGCCCTTCACCGGGCCCCCGGCCTGCGCCACTTCCCGCACCAGCCTCGAACTTACATAAGAATACTTGTCCGCCGGCATCATGAACACTGTTTCCAGCGTGGGCTCGAGCTTGCGGTTCATCAGCGCCATCTGCAGTTCGTACTCGTAATCGCTGATGGCGCGAATCCCCCGCAGCACGCACATGGCATCGATCGATTTGGCGTATTCCACCATTAGCCCGTCAAACATGTCGATGCGCACGTTGCTGAGATCGGAGGTCAGCTCCAGCAGCATCTCCCGGCGTTCGGCCACGCTGAACATCGGAACCTTCTCCGAATTCCGCAGAATCGCCACCACCAGCTCTTCGAAAATCTTGCTGCCGCGCTGGATCAGATCCAGGTGCCCGTTGGTGGGCGGATCGAACGACCCCGGGTAAATGGCCAAGCCCTTGTTCAATGTTCCTCGGTTGGGACCGATGATGGTGATTCCAGAGCAACCGCGCAGCAAAGGACGATTCTATGCGGGAAGAACAAACAATAGCAATCGCAGCCCAGAGATGCAGGCAAACCCACCGCTGCAGCAGGCAAACCCACCCATGCAGACAACAACCACCCATGCAGACACAACCGATGCAGGAACAGCTACCGATGCAGTAACAGCCACAAATGCAGACACAACGACCCATGCAGGAACAATCCCCTCTGCAGGGCACAACCACCGAGGCAAAGCACAATCCGCGAGACAGCGCACAACCAACGATGCAGAGACAACCGCCGTGGAAGAGGGGCCCTTCAGGGCCGCGTCAGATCGATTGAATAATTTGGGGCTTTAGCCCCCGTGCGCCCAAGGGGACCCGGGCGCGGCTCCGTGAGAGAGAGTCCGCCGCGCCCGGAAGCAACAAATCTACCGTTTCGCCGCCACGATTGGAGCTTTCACCGCTTCCGGCGGAGGCATAGTCGTCACCCGCCCGTTTCCGCTCGCGGCCGGAGCCGCCGGCCCCGCGGTCAGCCCCAATGCCTTCCGCACTTCCGCATCCAGCTTCGCCATCACGTCCTTGTTGTCTTTCAGGAACTGCCGCGCATTCTCGCGCCCCTGCCCGATACGCTCGCCCTTGTAGCTGAACCACGACCCCGACTTCTCCAGAATGTTGTGGTTCACGGCCAGATCAAGCAGATCGCCCTCGCGGGAAATCCCTTCGCCATAAAGGATGTCGAACTCGGCCTCGCGGAACGGCGCCGCAACTTTGTTCTTCACCACCTTCACCTTGGTCCGCGACCCGGTGACCACGTCGCCTTCCTTGATGGCGGCGATGCGCCGGATGTCCACCCGCACCGAGGAATAAAACTTCAGTGCCCGCCCGCCGGTGGTCGTCTCCGGATTGCCAAACATGACGCCTATTTTTTCGCGAATCTGGTTGATGAAGATCAGGCAAGTCCGCGACTTCGATACCGTCCCCGTCAGCTTGCGCAGGGCCTGGGACATGAGCCGCGCCTGCAGGCCCATGTGGCTGTCGCCCATCTCGCCGTCCAGTTCGGCCTTGGGCACCAGGGCCGCCACCGAATCGACCACCAGCACATCGATGGCATTGGAGCGCACCAGGGCTTCGGTGATTTCCAGCGCCTGCTCGCCATAGTCCGGCTGCGAGACCAGCAGATTATCGACGTCCACGCCGAGTTTCTTGGCATAGCCGGGATCGAGCGCGTGTTCGGCATCGACGAATGCCGCCATCCCGCCGGTTTTCTGGGCCTCGGCAATTACCTGCAGCGTGATCGTGGTCTTGCCCGAAGATTCCGGCCCGAACACTTCCACCACCCGCCCGCGCGGAAATCCGCCCACGCCCAGGGCAGCGTCGAAGGAGATCGAGCCCGTCGGGATCACCGAGATCGGGACAATCGCTTCCTTGGAGCCCAGCCGCATGATCGAGCCCTTGCCAAACTGCTTTTCAATCTGCGATACCGCCAGGTCAATCGCCTTGCCCCGCTCGTCTGCCATGGAGTGGCTCCTT
>DASREX010000060.1:0-80163 GCA_035651855.1 Candidatus Sulfotelmatobacter sp. | reverse complement strand
AAGACAGGTTTGGGAGAGTGACCTTCGGCGGAGCTCCGCGATCGGGCTGGAAGGTGAGGTCCCAAGGTCCCTCTATTGTCATCAGCGTCGAGTCGGCCAGCGTCGGCAAACTGCGCGACGAGGCTTTCGCTGCTTTGCGGAATACAACGAAGACTGTCCCCCAGGGCTCGAGGTGCAATGGGACGGTTGTGCGACCGTTGGCGATTTGGAACCCGGCCGGCTCAACAGTTCCGCTGTCCGCATGCCACAGCTCAGCTTCCTTTCCGCCTACGCGGAACGTGGCCTGGAGGGATTCGTCACGATCATTGCGATTGTCGACAAAATATAGATCGCCGTCGGCGAGCTTGCGATGGACAAACAGCAGGTTCGTGTCTGGTTCCGGCTTGGTGTAGTCGAAGTCAGGAGCTACGCCGATTGCTATAAGAACATCTCCCACACTCTTGCCTCCGTACACCCTGCCTTTTCCCACCGAATTACCGCTTCCGGAACCCCATAGCTGGTTCACGATACTCTGGAATTCTTTGGGATCGTCGCTGAGGCTGGGCGTGTCAGCCGGTTTCGGGCCGGCTACGACCGCCCCCGCCTGCACCAGGTCCCGAATCTTGCGCAGCACCGGCAGCGACATCGACTGGCTGTGAGGATCGAGCGCCAGCACGCGGTATCTCATGCCGCTCGGGGTAGCCAGCTGGCCATCGGTGACGGTCAGGACGTGAATCAGGGCATCGCTGTTGATGTAATCGAAGTTGTAGCCGGCGGGGATGTCCGGGCCCTTCTTTCCAAACAATGCAGTCAGATTCGAATCTTCCCCGTAAAAATAAGCAATATCAGCGTCGAAGCGCCCTTGCTGCAGAAGATAGGAACTGCGCGCCAGATAGGAGATCCAGGGCTTGGCTTGTTCCGCCCAGGTCTCGTTGCGGGTAAACCATTGTCCAAAGGGTCCAAGCGCGAGGCCCGGCTTTTTATCTAGCAGCGGCTGGTGAACCGAGGTGTGAATCACAAACCGGTTCAGTCCCATGGCCAATTCTTTATCTGCGGTCGGCTTCAGGGTGGCGGGAGACCACGCCCAGGCACCCGAGGAGGCAGTCAGCGATTCTGCGGCCACCAGGTTCTGCCCGTAAATGTGTGCCACCGACGCCGATTCGCGGATGTCGGCGTTGTAGCCATACTGCTCGTTGTTCACGCCAGGCTTTTGCGTCCACATGGCCGACATGGGAACATCGTTGTGGCGCTTCACTTCCATGCCGTCGCCGATGAACGCCCGCCCTTCCTCGTGCGACTCTCCGTAGTGCCCCATGCCACGCTCATGCAGTATGTCGTTGATCTGGTCATAGTGATACTCCGCCAGCAAGTCGCCGAGGGTCTTGCGGAAGTCCCATAGGAAGCGCTCGCTGTCCTGAGAGCTTTGGATCACACGGCCTGCCAGCACTGGCATCCAGGGGCGAGGGTCGTAGCCACGGCGCTTGGTGAACTCAGCCACCATGTCGTCGGTCCAGTTCGCGGTGCCGGCCTCCCAGCTGTCACTGATCATGAAGCGCAAGCCGCGCTTGCCCATGAGGGAACCGACGGCGCTCTTGTAGCTGTCGAGATACGTGTTCATGTACTCCTTCACGTCCTCGCGGCTGAGCTTGTCGACCTCCAGGCCGGTGCCCTCAGGGGAGGCGGGATGGTTTGTAATTCCCGTGAGGGAGTATCCGAAGCGAAGAACTACCCAGTTGCCCGCAGGAGGAGTCCAGTCGAGGGTTCCATCAGGCTGCATCTTGGCAGTCAGGTCTACCACATCGGACTTGCGAATCGCATCGCCGGCATCCACGGGCGGAGTGGGATACTGCTCAAGGCCGATCAGGTTGGCGAAGCCGGCCTTCTCCTCAAAACGGCTGACCCGTGCGCCGGGGTGAAGCACCAGTTCCGCAATCTCGAAGTTAGGATTGGGCTTTACGTTACTGAAGTCGCCGAACGGATTTTCCACGTCAAAGGTCATCTCGCTGAATCCGGATGGGGGCTTGTCGGTAAAGGCAATGCGGAAGAATCGCGCAGACGTGGCGGAAAACGCGATCGTGTGCTCGTCCCCGCCATCGTTGGGAATGTCGGCCAATTTGCGGAACGATTGGCCATCATCGCTGGCCTGGACCTCGGCAATCGATGGGGCAGCGCCAAACATATTGGCCGCCGCAGCTGTCGGATCGTTCAGAACCAGCGTCACCGCATGCATCACCTGGGGACTGGCGAATTCATACTGCACCCATGCCTGATTGCCGGCGGAAGCCTTGGGTAGTTGTGTCGTCTTGACCAGGTCGCCGTCGGTCAGCAGAGCGGGATTGAGGTTTCCGCCGCTAGTCGTGATCTTCGGCTGCAAAGACTCGACCGGAACGTCTTTTTCGGGAGAGCGGTAGGCGATAACTGCGGTGTCGGCGTAGAACGATGGGCTTGCGGTCGGGGCTTGCCCACTGATCATGGCGAGAAAGTCGAAGAGTGGGACGTTCTGGAATGGCCCACTCACCTGCGGAGGATGGGCCAACACGGCGTGAAAGGGCTTCCCGCCCTCCAGCCGGGTCTCGCTCCAGACAACTTTCTTCATACCCTGGCTTGGCTTCACCCACGGGCCACCCGACTCGCTCCACCCCGGAGACCCTGCGATGGCTTCTTCCAGGCCCAGTTGATCCGCCAATGTCGTGGCGTACAGGAACGCGTCCTTCCACTCCGGAGTCATGTAGGTCAGACGCTTATCCACCAGCTTGGGCGTGCCCAGCGAGGCATCGAAGTTCTGAAATCCTCCGATCCCAACGCGGTTCATCCATTCCAGATCGAGCTTGATTCCTTCCTTAGTAATGTTGCCGTTCATCCAATGCCACCACACGCGCGGGCGGGCGGAGTTGGGCGGATTCTTGAAACCGTCTTCCAGGGAAACCGCGGGATTCTGACCGAAGGTGGATGGGAATGTACCGACGACAATCGCCAGAAATGCGAGGCTGATCCTGCTCAGAATTCGATTGTGGCTCACGATTCGCTCCCTGCCGTCAGGTTCCGAGCCGCGATGGCCGGGTGTTCTTACCCGCAGCGCGGTGGCAACCGTCACAGTGAATTGTTCCTTGCAATCTTGCCCAATATGGCCGCGCTTGGTTTCGGAGTGCGCTTCTGCGTCTCACGATCCACGGCAATCAGCCCAAACTTCGGCACGAAGCCGAAAATCCATTCGAAGTTGTCGACCAGCGACCAGTGAATGTAGCCGCGCACATCGATCCCCTGATCCAGGCAGCGCTTTACCCCCGCCAGCGCGCGCTGAATGTACTCCACTCGTCGCGCATCATTCTCGGTGGCCACGCCGTTTTCAGTGACGATGACCGGCACTCCCGTTTCTTTGCTCGCGAGGCGGATAGTGTGCTCGAGCGACTCAGGGTAGAACTCGTAGCCCATCTGAGTCCGTTCGGCGTTCTCCGGGGGAGGAATCGTCTTGTCAGCAATTCGCGAGCGACTGTAAGTCTGCACGCCGATGAAATCGTCGTTCTTCGCCAGCTTGAACCACGGGCTGTAGACCTCCGCCTGCTTCTCGGCGAAGCGGCTGTTCGGGCCTGCCGGCTGATCATCCTCGATGGCTAGAGTGAGGCCAACGGGAATGGCACTTCGGACGGATTTGATCGCGGCCTTTCCTTTGGTGTGCGCCGCCATGATGTTCTCTGGCGTCTTCCGAGCGTCCCCAATCAGAAAACCGCTGAACTCCGGGGCGTTGAGTGCCTGGCGAAGCCCGGCTTTTTGCGCCGCCATGGTGGATGCCAGATCAGAGCCTGCGGGCAGGTCGGGAAGATTGATCCAGTGGAAGAGAGACGAGAGGTCCGGCTCATTGAATGTCGCCGCATATGCGATCAGATCCCCGAGGTGCTTGGTTGACCGCTCACAGTAGCGGGCGAACAGATCGGAAGATTCTGGATTTTCCCACGCGCCTTGAAAAGCGAACCAGCGCGGCAGAGTGAAATGAGAGTAGGTGACGAGCGGGGTCAGAGCGCGCCGGTGGCAGGCGTCCAGCATGCGCCGGTAGTGATCGAGTTCGGCGCGGGAGAAATAGCCCTTCTCCGGCTCGATCCGCGCCCACTCGATGGAGAAGCGGTAAGCATTCAAACCTAAATCCGCCAGCAGGTTGATGTCTTGCTCGTAAAGGTGGTAATGATCGCAAGCATCGCCCGACGGTTCGCGGTACATGCTCTTCGGCAGATGCTCGAGCAGCCAGGCATCGCTGTTGATATTGTTGCCCTCAACCTGGTGCGCTGCTGTCGCCGCACCCCACAAGAACCTTGCGGGAAAGCTTTTGCTGTCTGCAGGCGATCCGGTGCCGGCGGCGATCAGCTCAGTCCTGCCCGCGGCCAGTAAGCCGGAGCCCATACCAATTCCAAGCGCAATCTGCGCTCCCTTCTGCAACAACTCTCTGCGGTTCAAGGTCATATCGAACCTGAAGTTCCGCCTACTTGACTTCGAAGTTGTAAGTGCCGGAGCCCACCTGCACGAGGTACGATCCCGATTCCGCTTGCCCTTCAACGGGATTTCCGCTTTCAGTAACCCGCGCTCCAGAGACAACCGGCAGGAAAATTTTGGCCGTCGTATTGGGAGGAATGGTCACACGCAAGGCAAACGGACCGGATGCGCTGCCCCGCCAATCGCTGACGATCTTCCCGTAAACCGAGTCGTACTCCGCGCGCGCGGAGGGCATGCGGGAGTCAAGATGCGGATGAATAATGATTTCCCGGAAACCGGGCGCGTCCGGAGTGGCGTCGATTCCGGCAACATAGCGATACACCCATGCGATGACCGAGCCAAACGCGTAGTGGTTATACGAGTTCATCGCGGGATCACCGGTATCGCCGTTCCAGCGCTCCCACCAGGTGGTTGCCCCTTTGGAGAGCATGTAGCCCCATGAGGGGTAAGTTTCGTTGAGCAAAAGGCGGTACGCCACGTCGGGGCGGCCGTGATCCGCCAGGGTGAATAACAAGAACGGTGTGCCCAGAAACCCGGTAGACAGGTGCCAGTCGCGCTGTTCGATGTCTTTCACCAGCTTTTCAACCAATGACGGTTCGAGCGCCGCGGGAGCCATTTTGGTATAGAGCGCTACGACGTACGAGGTCTGAGTTCCACTTCCGACCTGCCCGTCCGGCGTAATGTAGGCCTTTTGAAAAGCGGCGCGTATGTTGTTCAGGAGTTCGTCGTAGCGCCGGGCATCGGCCTCTTTCCCCACTGCGTGCGCCATCTGGGACATCATGTGGGCCATCAGCGCCCAGTAAGCCGTCGCCAGCAGATCCTTGTTGGTATTTTCGTCGGGCGCCAGCCAGTCCGCGAAGTTCGGCCCGACTCCATTCTTCCGGATGAAGTCGGGGTTGCGGCTAAGGATGAAATCCATCCACCGGCCCATGGCGTCCCAGTTCTGCGCAATGGCGGATTTGTCTCCGTACTGCAGCCAGGTTGTCCAGGGCACGATCACGCCGGCGTCGCCCCATCCGGGAGCGCCCACCATCCCTTCCTGCCAGGCCGACGTTCCTTCCGTCCCGCCTCCGCCAAAGGGAAGCGTGTTAGGGGACACATTGGTGAATGCTCCCTGGCTGGTCTGCGCATCAACGATGTCCTGAATGAATTTCTGTGAGAAGGCGGCGATGTCGAAGTTGTAGCTGCCGGTTCGCCAGAAGACGCCAGCATCGCCCATCCAGCCCAGGCGCTCGTCGCGCTGCGGACAGTCGGTCGGAATGCTCAGGAAATTTCCCCGCTGGCCCCAGATGCCGATGCCCCACATGCGATTTACAAGATCGCTGGCAGTGGTCAGTTTCCCGGTAGGCTCGCCGCTCACGCTGCTGAGAACGTCCCCTCGAATCGCATCGGCAGGCGGCGCCCCGCCGGGATAGCCCGTCACTTCGACATAGCGAAAACCGTGGAAAGTAAAATGCGGAGAGAAACTCTCGTCCCCCTGGCCGCGAAGGAAGTAGACATCGGTGGCATCCGCATTGCGCAGATTGGCGGTGTAGATCGTGCCGTCAGGATTCAGGATCTCGGCGAATCGAAGTTGAACCCTGGTGCCCGCAATGCCCTTCACCTTCAGGGTTACCCATCCCACCATGTTCTGACCCATGTCAAAGATGTAGGCGCCGTTGGGTGCGGGTGTTACCTGCTTCGCAGTCAGGCTGGAGACGACGCGCACCGGGTCGGTATCCTGGCTGGAAACCGCTACGGAAGGCGCATCTCCGACCACTGCCCGCTTCCATCCGGAATCGTCAAACCCGGCTCCTTCCCACCCGGCCGCTTCCAGTCTCGCGTCGTAGACTTCCCCGCCGTAAATATCTGATCTACGAATTGCGGACGGGGCCGCCTTCCACGAATCATCGGTAAGAATTGCTTCATGGCTGCCATCGGCGTAGTCGATCTCGAGCTGGGCCACAAAGCGATCCGGCGGTGAAAAGAAGTGCATTCCCACCCAGGTCAGTCCGCTGCCATACCAACCGTCCCCCAGCAACGCACCGATAGCGTTCTTGCCATTCACCAGCAAATTGGTCACATCGTAGGTCTGATAAAGGACCCGCTTGCGGTAGTCGGTGAAATCAGGAGTCAAGACATCATTGCCCACCCGCGCTCCATTGAGAAACACGCGGTAGCTTCCCAGGGCTGTAACGTAAAGCCGGGCGCGCTGCACGACTTTGGAGAGGGTCAGGACCCGGCGTAGTTGCGCCGCGGGCTGAGGGAGCGCTCCTGGATCCCCCATTCTCTTGTTGGACAAATCAGCGACGACCTGGGCGGCCGGCCAGTTCGAGCCGCTCTCCACGCCGGCCTTCCAGTGTTCGTTTGACGGAAAGCGCAGCGTGCGCCCATTGGCGGTGGTGATCTTCACCAGGGCGGCCAAACCCGCTATCGTGGTTTTGGCCCCAGCTTCTGGTCCGTATTGCGGGGATTCCGGCGCTGTGACCGTCACCTCAACGAGGTTGTCGCCCCGGACGAGCTCGTCGGAAATATCTCTCCAATCGAAGGTGCCCCACCCGTGCTTGCGGTCGACTTCGTGACCGTTAACCTTTGCCACGAAGCTTCCACGCACCGCGAGGTCAAGAACCGCAGTTTTCGGCTTCTCCGGCAATTGGAAGGTGACGCGAAAGGTCGTAACTTTTTTGGGTTCAACCGCAAAGGCATCCTGCCCCGGCGCCCAGATCCAGCGCATCCCCGCGCGATCAGCTTCGTCGTCCGGATTCTTCCACAGGATCCATTTGGCCTGCCAGTCGCTGGGACGCAGCAGGCCCATTTCCCACCAGGCTTCTTCACTGGACTGGGACATCTGCCCGGCCGCATCCCAGACCCGAACCGCCCAGTAATATCGCTTGCGGGACTCCAGCGCGGGACCTTGGTAAGCAATTCCAACCGATTCGCCAGAAGCCGTATTGCCACTGTCCCATACATCCGCCTGCCCTGAACGCAATCTCTCCGCACTGCTGGCGATCACGATCTGGTAGGCAGATTGCTTCCAGTTCCGCTCAGTGTTGTCACTTTGCCACGATAAATGCGGGGCGAGGGCGTCAATCCCGAGGGGGTTCTCCCGGTATTCACAGCGCAGGTGAACTGGCCTGGCGGCAGCGGCGGTCGCCAGGAATACGATGGCGATCAATACGCGTCCAAATCTCAAACGGTTAATCCGGTTCTCTTCCATGGGGTATCGCATAGTGGCGTAAACAACAACCGTCGGGGCGCACGCAACGCACCGGACAGGCTGGCAAGGATGCGCGGGGATAGTTTCACTTGCCGGAGTCTGGTGTCAACCGAGACGGCGGGAACGGGCACGATTTCGCAATGTGAAAGGCTAGATGATAGCGGAGTATCGCGAGAATGTGGCTGCAACACTTTCAAACTGTCAGGAAACAGTTCTGCAGTTCCGGCATTGAGCGTTCAGCCCGAGGATTTCGTTTCGCAATGCAGAACAGGGGGCTGGAGGAGGCCTCACCCGACTCGCACGCACTCCATGCCCAGCAAGGCGCCCAACTTCTGCAGCTTGGTTGAGATGTGGCCGATCCCGACAGCACAGTGATGGGCCGGGCCATGCCGGTTCCATTCATTTTGAAAATTCCTGGCGCCGAGCGGAAACCGGTAACGGCTGTTGGTATTTCCGATTTCCAGAATCGGCCCGGGGACGGACTCGCCTTCGGCAGTCAGCAGCTTCAGTTGTCCATTCACTGTCTGTACCACTGCCAGCAATGTGACAGGCCCATGCTTGACCGACATTTCCACAGAAAGACCGCGTCCGGTCTTGCCGTGATACACCTGGAGGGGACGAACTTTAGTTTTGCCTTGCGCGATGGCGATATGCCCAGGGCCATCGTGCCCCATCAGCAGCACGTCATCGTTGTAGTCCGCGGCATAGTATTCGGTGAACGAACCGCCGGCTCCGAACAGGTCCATGATTTTCATGGCTTGGACGTTCTTGATCTCGTATTCGCCGGCCACGGGGATGCCGCGCGCCGTCAAGAGACTGGTTCCGAGGATGATGGAACTTATCGCCTCTTCGTTTTCGGGACTGCCAATCCCCTGGTGGTAGTACGCCAGCGAGCCCAGTTTGTGCCTTTCGACCATGCGATCGAGCGCGATGGAGGTGCGCGCCGCGCGAGCCAGTTCCTCGTCCGGACAATCCTGTTGCACATCGAAGGCAGACCTGAACTCGGCAACCCTTCGCCCCGCCTCCGCGTCGCTGACCTCGTTCAGCAATGCCACCAGTTCTTCCACCTCAAGAATCTCGATGTGGCCTCCAAAATAGGCGCACTGCTGGGTCAGGTCGGAATAGATGTCGAGCATTCCTCCGTAGTAATTACCCATCACTCCGCAGCGGTTGTGCTCCATCGCATGGGCGACTCGAACGGCCTCTATCCACTCGCCGATTTCGGCCCATGCCGCCGGATCGTCCTCAAGCATGCCGGTCACCTGAAAGAACGGAATCCGACAACGATGGAAGACATTCGCGATCTCAGGAACGGGACAAGCCTGGCAGTGCGCCAGCCATTCTCCGGTCATTTTGCTGCGGTCTCCAAGCCGGTTAAAGGATTGGTAGTCGATGGCAGGCGAAGGAGACAGGTTAAGAATGATGACCGGTACTTTGGCGCGGCGGACCGCCGGTAGCACGGTTGAGGACAATGCGTAGGTAGTTACGTAGAGAAAAATCAGGTCGACGTCGGCTTGGCGGAATTCATGTCCTGCGGAAACGGACTTTTCCGGGGTATCGACCAGCCCCAGATTAACCACCTGCACGCCGAATCTCTCCAGCTTTCCAGCGACTCTCTGCGTGAATCCGGCCAGCCTGTCCTGGAGGCCAGGAAACTGGGCCCAGTAGGCTTCCAGGCCGATGCCGAACAGCCCAATCTTGAGTGAATGCTTCATGGCGTCTGTGAACGGGAACACTGTCAGAATCGTCGCCAGCATAGCCGTTGTTGATCCCGGCCACAACCATGTCCCCTCTCTGCCCGGTCATTTTAAGATGCGAAACGCAGGGAATATCCCTTCTTGCACCCGACCGCACACCCAGAACCAGGCGAGAGCCGATGCAGCAATTGGCGAAGGAAACCTTGCATACATCGCCGCGCCCACCGCCCGGCCATTTCTTATGGCGAAATCACATGATGTCCTGCCTGCGCCATTGACGTCTTCCACGTCCTGGTGCCAACATTCGAGTCCCCGCGTGAAGCGGCGCCTGCCGGAGCGCGCTGGGTTAATGGTGGAGGATGGGCATGAAGATTCGGCTGGAACCAAGGATGCCGGCGGTAGTGGCGGTGCTGTTCTGTAGTTTGGCTTATGCCGCGGCGCAGGACCGTGTCAGCAAGGTCACAGTCAACTGGGATAAAGTCGTCCGGGTCACACAGACTACGCCGACGTTGCAGGTCGTAGTCAATCCTCCTTTGCAGCGCGGCACACCCGTGCATGACAACGCATTCCAGGCCTTGCGCGACCTGGGCGCGGACTACGTGCGGTACGTTCCGTGGCTTCCATATCCCAAGCTTGGAGTGGCCGAACTGGAGCCGCCAAAAGACGGCAAAACGTCGTGGGACTTCACCCCGATCGATCCCATGACCATCGATTTTCTGGAGGCGACCAAGGGACACTCCACGATCCTCAACTTCAGCACCATCCCGCAGTGGATGTACAAAACTGACAAGCCCGTCCCGTACCCGGCTGATCCGAACCAGGTGACGTGGGAGTATGAACAGGGCACCGAATTGCGCGATCCCAGCATGAAAGAAGTGGCGGGGTACTATGCTCGGCTGCTCTCCTGGTACACCAACGGTGGATTTACCGACGAATTAGGCAAACGCCACGAATCCGGATATCACTATTCGATCCCGTACTGGGAAGTCCTGAATGAGATCGATTTCGAGCACCACATCAGCCCGGAAACATATACCAAGCTCTACGACGAGGTGGTGCTGGCGATGAAGAAGGTCCAGCCGCGGACCGAGTTCGTCGGGTTGGCTCTAGCGATGGAAACCAATCCGCAATATTTCGAATATTTTCTCGATCATAAGAACCACAAACCGGGCGTGCCGCTGGATTTCATCTCGTACCATTTTTATGCGGTTCCCACCGTGGACGAAACGCCGGAGGTGGAGCAGTTCACCTATTTCGCGCAGGCGGACGGATTCCTCAAATCGGTTCGCTACATCGAAGCGATCCGCAAGCGTTTATCTCCGGAAACCAAGACCACCGTCGACGAACTGGGAGTGATTTCAGCGGACGATCTCGCACAAGGTGAGCCGGGGCACGTGGTTCAGCCCATTCCCAATTCCTACTGGAACCTGGCCGGGGCAATGTACGCGTATGTCTTCGGAGAGCTCGCGCAAATCGGGATCGATGTGGCGGGCGAGTCCCAGTTAGTGGGCTTCCCTACGCAGTTCCCCAGCGTCTCCATGGTGGATTGGAACAATGGCAAGCCGAACGCACGCTTTTGGGTGCTGAAGCTGCTGCACGACAATTTCGGACCGGGCGACAAGCAGGTGGAGATTGAACCGGCCGCTCCCTCCGCGCCTAACAATCCTTATCTGTACTCTCTGGCCTTCGCGACGCACGCGGGCAAGCGCAAGTTACTTCTGGTGAATAAGCGGGACCGCGCGGCGGAAGTGTCCGTTGCCGGCGGAGCCGGGGGACGGGTGGACTACGTGGATCAGACGACTGCGTTCAACCCTCCCGCAACCGCGAGGCTGACCGGCGATGTCGTGAAGTTGGGAGGCTTCTCGGTGGCGGTCCTCACCTTGCCATAGCCGCTTATTGGGGCAAATTAGGATCGACTTCCTGCTTGGTGACCTCGTGTGGGGAGAAGACCGGATCGAGTTCGCGGAGCTGGCTGGTCTCGTCATGCCAGCGGCGGTATTCAGCCAGCGCTTTTTGCTGCTCCGCGATATGGCCCAAAGCCTTCTCCGCCTGCCCCAGGCGGTACCAGGCGACCTCGTTTCGCGGGTTCACTTCGATGGCCTCTTGCAGGTGAGGCAAGGCCAGTTCAGGCTTGTGCAGCGACAAGCACACGCTTGCCAGCCCGAGATGGGCCTCTTCGAACTTCGGGTAGCTCTTGAGAGCCGACTCGAAGAGTCTCTGCGCCTCTTCGAATTGCCCCGCTTTGCGCCGAAGTTCTCCCAGTTCGTAGGCAGCGTTGGCGTTGGCCGGATCGTGCTGCAGTTCCTGCTCGAATTCCCTGGCGGCCTCCGCGGTATCCTGAGCTGACGTGACTTGAAACGACCGTTCCAGCAGGGTTCGGCCGAGGCGGTAGTGTACGCCGGGACGGTCCGGTTCCATGCCCAGCACCTGTCGGTACTCGGTAATGGCAAGGCTGTAGGAGCCTTGGCTCTCATAAGCCTCGGCGGCGGCCTCATGCCTCCATACCGACGATGGAGCAACTTGTGCCAGCTTCTGCATGGTCAAGAAAGCAAAGTTCCCGTAGACCTTCCCGGTTTGGTAGAGAATTTCCGGATCATCGGGATAAAGCCGATTCAACTCCATTGCGGTTTCTACCGCTTTGCTGTCGCGCTTAAGCCCGATATAGGCGCGTTGCAGTTGCAAACCGCACATACGCCTGATCTCCGTATCAGCGGAATGCCGGAAACATTTTTCCAGCCCCGGCAAGGCATTGTTGTACTGTCCCAATTCGGATAAGGACATGGCCAGCAGACTTTCCGTCTTGGTCAAGCTCGGCTTCAGCTTTAACGCGCGGCGCAGCGCCGGTACGGCCTGATCGAATTTTCTCTCCTCAAAATAGATCAGGCCCAGGTTGGCGTGGACCTCGGCCATTCCTGGTTCCAACTGTTGCAGCTTTTCAAACGCTTGCTCCGCTTCCTGATAGCGGCCGGCCGCCAGCGCTGCTTGTCCTTCTGCCGCATACTTTTCGCTCGCGCTGTCCTGACCGGGCAGAGCAAACACTCGCAAGCTCACAAAGCACAAGAAAGCGGTATTTCTGAGCCGGATCATCCCATCTCGACATCGCATTTGGCGAGTGTAACTCAACTAAATCCGTGAATTGGCAGATGCGCCAAAGCCCCTGAGCTCGCATCCGGCACCGATAAAAAGGGAAGCCGCCAGGCTGTGGCTGACCTGACGGCTCTTCTGCAGGCGATTCGCGACAAATCAGAAAATGATCTTGCCCCCAAGCTGGACAATCCGGCCAGGGCGGGCGCTGACTACGTCGCCGTAGGTGGGACTGTTAATGTTCCCATCCACGGCACTCTGGCCCGGCCCTCCCGCCGCAGCTGCGGTCGGGTCCACTCCGTATTGCGTGTGGTTGAAGGTATTGAAGGTTTCGATCCGGAATTGGAAGCCAACCCTTTCCGTGAACTGGAAGGTCTTGGCCAAACCAATATCCCAGTTGTTAATCCCGGGCTGCGTCAGGATGTTCCGCCTCGAGGTTCCAAAGGTTCCAAATGCCGGCTGAGTAAAGGCTGCGGTATTGAACCACTGGCTGATGCTCTTGTTGCTGACGCTCGGGCTCCCCACCTGGTCGGCGCGCTGATTCCCCAGCTGTCCATTTGCCAGCCCCAAGTCGGTGGCTGTAACGGAGAAGGGGAATCCTGTCTGGAAGGTGGTAATCACGCTCAGCTGCCATCCTCCGACGGCAAGGTCAGCCGCCCGATTGGTGCCGCCCAGCAGGCGCTTGCCGCGGCCGATGGGCAGGCTATAGACCAGGCTATTTACGAAGCGATGTTTGACGCTGAAATCGGAGGGGCCGTAATCCAGACGCGGATTCCGGTCATCCAGATGTCCCTGGAACCCTCCGCCCGCAGACCCAATGCCGGCTGGCGCAGACTTGTCGTCCATGCTCTTGGCCCAGGTGTAAACCGTGAGAAGGGCAAAGTCGGCTGCGCGATGCTCCAGCTTCACGTTGCCCGCGTTGTAGTTGGAGTATCCCGTCCAGGAGCTGTTGAGGGGCCCGGGGAAGGAAAAGTTGGGCAAGGGGAAGCGCTGAAAGAAATTGCAGTTGTTCGCGGTGAGCGTCGCGCTATCGTTGGCCGCAAACGCTGCCTGGCAAGTGGGAAGGGTAGCCGCCGGAATCGGGTCCGGCTCGTTCAGGTAGATGCGGTTCAGCAGATGCAGAGCGCGATTACCCACATAGTTCACTTCCAGATTGGTCCGTCTGAATAACTCGCGCTGCACCGACAACGTGTACTGTTGCACGTAAGGGTTACGCGGGTGATCGGAGATGATGACCGCAACGAACTGGCTGTTGGGCGCGGTTACGGGCACAATCGCGGTCTGCGGGACGAACAGTTGATCGGTGGTCTTGGGAGCTACCGAGACTGGCTGGCTCGTAGTATCCAACTGAGTCCGCTCCACGTACGGGTAGAGATCCCCGGAATCGTCGATCTCCCGGCTAAGCGAGGAGTCCCAGAAGATTCCATAGCCGCCGCGGACCACGGTTTTTTCTCCTCCAAAGGGCCGCCAGGCAAAGCCGAAGCGCGGAGCGAAGGGGGTCTTGGAACCGTCGGCCGGGTTGCGCCTCCCGCAGTAGTTGTAGAAACCGTTGCCCGGTGGGGCCACGCCATTGGTGGCGAGCGCCGGATTGGCGAAGCACAGTCCGCCGCCGGTGAATCGCGAGCCTCCCGGCTTGTTCTGGTCATCGATCCAGAACATCTTGTTGTCCTGCTCGTAAGGAACGGCGCGGTAATCCCAGCGCAGGCCAAGATTCAACGTAAGGCGGTTGCTTACCTTCCAGTCATCCTGCACGTAAGGAGCAAAATACAGGAAGTGGTACTGGTTCAAGTTTCCCGCTACGTTCGGTTTGCTGAATGGGCCGGGTTGAAACGTGTTCGCGCTGCCGTAAAAACCGAGCAGGAAATCAGCCACGGCATTGCCCGTCCCGCAAGTGACGTAGGGCGCGGGGCAACCATTGCTCGTGTCGAGCACGACCGTATTGTTGTTGTAGCTGTATCCTCCCAGAAAGTTCGTGGATAGATCTCTTTTCTGAATAAACCGGCGGTAGTCGAACCCCACTCCAATCGTGTGCTTCCCCCGGACCATGCTGATCGAATCGGCGAATTCCCAAGTGGGGAGATCGCTGGTCGTGGGGTTGTTTCCGGGACTTCCGTAGGAGTCGTTCAGATTGGAGTTAGTCACAGTGAGCGTGATCGTCGGAAAGCCCCTGGCGTAAGCAGGAAGATTGGTGAATACCCCCGTCAAGCCCAATGCGCTGACCTGGTCTGGAGACAGCGGAGGCGCACCCTGAATCGCCGTGGGGTGCAGGAAGCCGAAGCGGAAATTATTGACGGTGGAGTGCCCCAGCGTGATGGTGTGAGAAAACATCCAGCTGGTCGTGTCTTCGGTGAAGTTGTTAATGCTGAAGGCCGGGCTCAGGTTCTGTGGATTCTCATTGGTAAAGCTGGACTTGGTATACCGGAAGAACAGGGATCCCCAGCGCCCCAAAGCCTGGTCAACTTTGTAAGTCTGCTGGTTGGTAGTGTTAGGCAGCGCTAAAGCCCTTTGATAATTGTTTCCCTGACAGGCCGTGGGATCACTTAAACATAGGGGTGTTGGCGCGGGAAAGACCTGGGCCGCAAGGGCGACATTGGCCAATCGTGAAAAGCGAGCCGCCGGAATAATATTACCGGGAAATGGGTTTCCGGTAAGCGGGTCCACCGGCATGCACGGCTGCGGCGTCGATTGAGCGTAGCCTGTATCACATGCCGCAGAGCCGTAGTCAGGCAGGCCCGAGGCGGAGAAATCGCCACTCAACTGCGCCGGGTCGGGCACCTGGCCTCGCACCACAAATCCATTGCGGATCCGCCAGCCTTCGTAGTTCACCAGCCAGAACGTCTTGTTGCGGCCGTCATAGACCTTGGGAATGTATACGGGCCCGCCGACTACGAAGCCGAACTGATTTTGCCGGAGTTCGCTTTTGATTGGAGTTTGAAAGGGCGTGGGAGTCAGGGCATCCAGCGCGTCATTCCTGAGAAACTCGAACGCCGTACCGTGCAGCTGGTTGGTACCGCTTTTGCTGATGATGTTCACCTGGTTCGCGCTGTACCCATATTCCGCGGAATAGTTCTCGCTGGCGACCTTGAATTCCTGGATCGCATCCTGCGACACAATCACGGCCGGAGTGTTCAGAGCGGTGTCGGTATTGGTGAGCCCATCCAGAGTGTAGTTATTGGATTCGGGACGGCCGCCATTAATGCTGATGGCGTTTCCTGCTCCCTGGCGCATCTGGCCTTGCTCTCCAACGGTCTGGACGGCTCCCGCCCCGATGAACAGAAGGTTCAGAAAATTGCGCCCGTTCAGCGGCAGCTCTTCGACTTGCTTCTCGCTCACCAGTTGCGACACCGCAGAGCTGTCGGTATCCAAAGCTGCGGCGTTGGCCTGCACTTCAACGGTTTCCGTCACTTCTCCGGTTTTCAGCGTGACGTTGGCGCGTGCTTCCTGACCGACCACGAGCGCGATGTTATCCAACACTGACTTCCGGAATCCCTGGGACTGCACGGTCACGCGATAGAGGCCCGGCGCGAGATAAGGCACCGTGAAATCGCCGGAAGAAGTTGTCGCCGTGTGCTTTGAAACGTTCGTTCCCAGGTTGGTGACATCGACGCTGGCATTCGCCACGACCGCTCCGGAATTGTCGGTGACAGTTCCAAGAATGGTCCCGTAGGCGCCGCCTTGGCCATAAAGGGACGCTGTCCCCAGTAGCGCTACCAACCACACAGCGAGAATACGTGTCATCGCAGACATTTGGTCTCTCCCGGCGACCTTCCAAGCCTGGGTGCAGTCAGCTAACCGGCACTTTGAACTTTATTGAGACTGCCCCTGCCCCACGCAGTGGTCGCCCTGTACTGGGGGCGGATACTCCCACTGGTCATCGGGGACCGTCAACTCGCAACCGGGGAACTGAAGCCGTTTCGCTATGAAAAACCGGCTCCGAGGGGCCCCCTTTCGCCAGCAAATCGTTATTTGGCAGCCCATTCAATTCGACCGTTGCGACTGCCGTGGGAATGGACAATGCCTACAGCCGGGGCATTTCATTCTGCAATGTAGAAAATCCCGCGTGGCTCGGCAGCTGCAGAAAAGGTCCTGTACTCCGGTTGCAGAGGTACGTGCGAATGTTCTCGATCTATGCGCCGGGCCTACGCACGGTCAGCGCGATATGTCGGGCCGCGAGGAATCGTAGGGTTCGGTTCGCACCAACTGCGCCAGGGCGTCATTGGGATAGTAGTGATCGACCGTGCCGGGAGTGATCAGTTTGTGTTCCACGAAAACCGCTGGCGGCACGGGTCTCTGGTTCAGCAGGTCGAGGCTGACCCGGATGAGGTTCTCGCCGTAGCGCTCAGGAAAATAGGCCACCGAACCGACAAAGCGAGTCCGGGGCTGGCGAAGTTCCACACGTCCCTCCGGTGAAGCATTCTGCCCCATCACGGCGCAGTTCTCCGCCCGGCCGGCTTCCTGGAATGCCCGCAAAGCTCCAAGCGCGCTGGGGTCATTGATAGCCCCTACCAGCACGTGCTTGGCATGCGAGGCACGCAAATGCCGGCGGACCGCCTCGAAGCTGGGCCCGAGTTCTCCGCCGCCTTCCAGGTAGGTCACCCGGCAGTTCGCTGCGCCAGGGAACACCAGGTTGATGCCTACCAGCAGCCCCGATAATCGCATGCGCGGGAGATTCCCCGCCCGTTTGAGTTCCAGCAAGAGGATTTCGTCAACTTCCGAATGCCAGTGCTCCTTCACCCATCGTCCCAGGTACCGGCCTCCGATCAGCCCTGCCTCATAATTGTTGGCCCCGTAGTAGGTTGCCCCGGGATGCGGGATATCGATGGCAATCATGGGAATGCCCGCCTCGCGATACTTGGCGGCGACAATGGGCGCAACTTCCTCGTCAGTCTGAAATTCGATGGCGAGATCGACTTTCTCCCGAACCAGCAGGTCCGCGTTTCGTTGCGCGATCTTCGCGCTGTACCGGTTGTCCAGCGAAATCAGTTCGATGCCTTCAGCCGCAGCGGCGCGTTGCAGGCTTTCCGATATCTCGCGGGAGAACTGATAATCCGTGCCCTGGGCGGCGTAGCCCAAGCGATAGAGCCGCTGCTTCCACGGACGCACCCGGGACTGATACAGGTTCTGTCCGACCTTGTCGACCATGCCGCACTTTTCCAGGGTGTAAAGCAGACGAAACACCATGGTCTTGGGCAAGGCGCAACGCGCTGATATCTCCTTGAGCGGCAGGGCTTCGCCGGGAGAATGAAATGCAGCCAGAAGTTGAGAGGAGTGGACGATCGATTTAACGAGATAAGGATCGCGCGTCTGAGCGACGGGGCTCATACAGAGTTGACATCATACCTATTTTTTCTATTTTGCAAAGCGAAATTTAGGGGTGGCTTCTCTACCGCTTATTCCCGCACGGTTGCTGTCTCCTTGCCGTTCTCAAGCGGGCTCGTGCCCAGTTCTGAAGGGTCAGCCCGGAAAGCTGGAGGTTCTGCGAGCACGGATCCTTCCTTCTGCAGCCACAAAATCGTTAATGCTCTCGCAGGCTGGATTTTCCGAGCGCGAAATGACGTCCGGAATTCACAGCCTGCAAAGCGACAGGTTCTACATCGCGAAATTATGAATCCAGCGGTAGCTCGAACTCTCCCCGACATTGCAAGTCAGCGGCAGTCCATGTCTTGCCGTGTGATCCCTTTCATGCCGTCCCGAGGCCGAATCATATTTCGCAATGCGAAACGAACGGCTTCGCCAAAGAAAATCGTGACCGCTATGATTGAAGGAAGGTAATCTCGGTCCCGAAAAGAGGCATGCATGGACGCAAGCACGAGTGCCAAGGTTTTTGCCGCGCTCGAGACATTTCGCATTGAGCTTCCATCCTGGGGGTTCGCGAATACAGGCACGCGTTTCGGCAAGTTCATCCAAGCAGCCGCCGCGACCACGACCGAGGAAAAATTCAGCGATGCGGGACAGGTGCACCTGTTGACCGGCGTCTGCCCCACGGTGGCGTTGCACGTATTGTGGGACTGCCCGCGGGGCGTTGACAGCACCGATGACATCAAGAGCTTCGCCAGCCGCTATGGAGTTGCGCCCGGCTCGATCAATCCAAATCTCTTTCAGGATCAGGAATACAAGTACGGCTCCTTTGGTAACCCGGATCAATCGGTACGGCAGCGCGCCTTGCAGCACGCAAAAGACAGTATCGAGATCGCGGGGCGGCTGCACAGCAGGGATATTTCATTCTGGTTTGCCGACGGCTCCAATTATCCCGGAACCGGGCATATCCGGCAGCGCAAGAAGTGGTTTGAAGAAGCGTTGAAGCAAGCGCATCGCGAGCTTTCGCCCGACCAGCGAATGCTGGTCGAATACAAACCCTTTGAGCCGGCCTTTTATCACACCGATATTGCCGACTGGGGAATGGCGCTGCTGCTGTCGCGCGCCGCGGGCCCTCAAGCCAAAGTCCTGGTGGACACCGGACACCACTACGCTGCGCAGAATATCGAGCAAATCGTAGCCTGGCTGCTCTCGGAGAACATGCTCGGAGGCTTTCACTTCAACGACCGCCGATACGCCGACGATGACTTGACCATGGGTTCGATTGATCCCTATCAGGTCTTCCGTATTTTTCACGAGATCCGCTTCTTTGAATGGGAAACCGGCAAGCGCGCCGACATCGCTTACATGGTAGATCAGAGCCACAATCTGAAGGGCAAGATGGAAGCCATGATTCAGACCGTCACCATGGCGCAGCAACTCTTTGCGAAAGCGGCGCTGGTCGATGCCGAGAAGCTCGCGGCGGCACAGAACAAGTGCGACCTGGTCAAAGCCGAGTCACTCTTGCAGGATGCCTTCGCCACCGACGTCCGGCCCGCCATCCAGGATTGGCGTGACTCCAAGGGCCTGCCCAGGGATCCGCTGGAAGCGTTCCGCCAGAGCGGATATCTGGAACGGATCACGAAGGAACGGTCAGCCAGGAATTCCCACAACGTTTCTTCCTATGCGTGATCCCGGCCATTCCAAGCCTTACCTCGCGTTCGATTTCGGAGCCGAGAGCGGGCGTGCCGTTCTCGGCCATTTGCAGTCGGGAATCATCACTACCGAAGAGGTGCATCGCTTCCCCAACGAACCGGTAGAGTACGGTGGATCTCTGCACTGGGACATGCCGAGACTCTGGTTCGAAGTTCGCAAGGCCCTGGCCTGCGTGCAAACCATCAAACTGGCTGGAATCGGCGTGGACGCCTGGGGCGTGGATTATGCCCTGCTCGGGGAGCGTGGCGAGTTACTGCAAAATCCCTATCACTACCGCGATCCGCGCACCCAGGGAGTCATGGAGGAAGTGTTTCGCCGTGTACCCAAAGAGGAGATCTACCGCGCGACCGGTATTCAGTTCATGCCTATCAACACTCTGTACCAGCTTTTCGCCGCGCAGCGGGATACGCCCTCCATGGTCGCGGCCGCCAGGCAACTTATCACCATCCCCGACCTGTTCAATTACTGGCTTACCGGAAATGCGGTTTGCGAGTTCACCAATGCAACGACCACGCAGATGGTAGACCCGGTGCGGCGTGAGTGGGCGACAGATCTCATCGGGAGGGTGGGGTTACGCCCGGAGTTGCCCGCGCAAATCGTGGAGCCGGGATCCACCATCGGGTGCCTATTGCCTAGTGTGGCCCAGGCTTCTTCGTTGGCTGGAACGGACGTCATCGCTCCGGCATGCCACGACACCGGCTCCGCCGTGGCAGCGATTTCCGGACGTGATGGTACCGCCTTCCTCAGTTCTGGAACCTGGTCCCTTATCGGCACGGAAATTGACGCGCCCGTAGTCACACCGGAAGCACTCCGATTGAATTTCACGAACGAAGGCGGGGTGAACGGGACCACCCGGCTGCTGAAGAATGTGATGGGCCTTTGGATTTTGCAGGGCTGCAGGCATGCCTGGAGCGTGAAGGGAAAGACCCTCGAGTATCGCGAACTGGTCGAACTGGCAGGCCATGAGCCGGCCCTTACGCGGCTGATCAATCCCGATGACGAGTCTTTCCTGCGTCCCGCTGATATGCCCGCGGCGATTGACGATTTCTGCCGGAAAACAAATCAGTCCGTTCCCGCCAGCCCGGGGGCCTATGTACGCTGCGTGCTGGAGAGTTTGGCTTTGAAATATCGCCTGGTGCTGCGTGATCTTGAACAAGTTTGCGGGCGGCGTATCGAACAAATTCGGGTCATCGGTGGAGGCTCAAAGAACCGGATGTTAAATCAGTTCACCGCTGATGCCACCGGGAGGAGGGTTCTGGCCGGCCCCGCCGAAGCGACTGCGCTGGGCAACATTGCGATCCAGATCCTGGCAACCGGCGAAGCATCGTCCCTGGCCGAAGTCCGCGCCATCGTCGATCGGTCTTTTCCGACCGAGGTGTTTGAACCTCTCGATACCGGCCAATGGGAGCGGCAAGCACAACGCTTCGAACAATACTGCGAGATGACTTATGCCTGAGATTAAGGAAACGACTCACCTGAAAGATTTGTGGAACGAAGAACACGCCCGGCGGCTGGGAGACGATCAGTTGGCGCTCTTGCGATACCGTTCTAACCTGCTGGGAGCGGACTTGCGCATTACCAACTTCGGGGGAGGGAACACCAGCTCAAAAATCGAACTCCCCGATCCCTTCACCGGCAAGCCTGTCCGTGTCCTTGCCGTAAAAGGCAGCGGCGGCGATATTGGCTCGATCACAGAGGCCGGCTTCGCTCTTCTTTACCTGGATCGCCTCGAGCAACTGAAGCAACTGTATCGGGGAGAGAAGCACGAAGACGAGATGGTCCGCTACTACCCGCTCTCGGCATTCGGGGAAAATCGCGTAGCGGCGTCGATCGATACCCCTTTGCATGCCTTCCTTCCCTTCCCGCACGTCGATCACCTGCATCCCGACTGGGCCATCGCCTTGGCCGCAAGTGCCAACGGCAAGCGGAAATTGGAGCAGTTCAACAAGGAGTTCGGCCGCAAGATCGTATGGGCCCCCTGGCAGCGCCCGGGATTCGAGTTGGCCCTGATGATTGAAAAAGCGGTCAAGGAAAACCCGGGCGCCGAAGGCCTTATCCTCGGCGGCCACGGCCTGTTCACCTGGGGGATGACGCAGCGCGACTGCTATCTCAACAGCGTTCACACCATCGATCAGATGGGGGAATTTATTCTCCGCCATCAAGCGAAGAAAGGCTCGCTGTTCGGGGGAATCGACCACGCGCCGCTGCCGGACCGCCAGGCCATTGCCACGCAGATCCTGCCCGCTCTCCGCGGAGCTCTGTCCTCCAATCGCCGGGTGATCGCCCACTACGCCGACGATAACGATTCTCTGGCTTTTGCGGGCTCGAAATGGGCGCAGGAGTTAAGTGCGCTGGGCACCAGTTGCCCGGACCATTTCTTGCGCACGCGGGTCTGCCCCTGGTTCCTGTCCTGGAATGCTGCGAACGGCAGTGTGGACGCTCTTAAAAAGCGCATCCAAGGCGAGATTGGCCAGTACCGGGCCGCTTACCAGAAGTATCATCAAGAGTGGGCGACAACCGATTCCCCCAAACTGCGCGATTCGAATCCTTCCTTGGTAGTTATACCCGGCCTGGGCCTGTTCGGCTTCGGCAAGAACAAAAAGGAAGCACGGATCACGACTGAGTTTTTTATCAATGCCATTCACGTAATGGCGGGGGCGAATGCCCTTGAGGACGGCGAAGTCGCTCATCCGTTGCCCCAGGCTCGCACTCCGGAGCAATCACAGCAATTCACCCAATTCCACAACTACGTCGCGCTGCCGCGGTCGGAGGCGTTTCGGATCGAGTATTGGGCGCTGGAGGAAGCCAAACTTCAGCGGATGCCGGCGGAGGCAGAATTCAGCCGCAAGATCGCGGTCGTCATCGGGGCGGCCAGCGGCATCGGCCGCGAAGTAGCCCTGTTGCTGGCGCGGCGCGGGGCGCACGTGGTGATTGCCGATTTCGACGAAGCCGGTGCAGCCAAAGTTGCGGATGAGGCCGGCGTCCTTTCTTCGCCGGAATTTGTTGCGCACACCCGCGTGGATATCGGTTCATCTGCCTCCCTGGCCGATGCGGTCAACTTCACAGTCTCGAAATTCGGTGGTGTCGACGTCATCGTCAACACCGCAGCCATTTATCCGGTGGCAGGCTCCGACGGAGAACTTACGGAAGCGCAGTGGTCTAAGACGTTCATGCTGAACGTCACCGGCAATTACCTTCTCGCCCGTGAAACCGACTGGGTGTTCAAGGATCAGAAACTGCCTGCCACTATGGTCTTGACGAGTTCGGCGAACGCCGTTGTCCCTAAAAAGGGCAGCGAGGCCTATGACACCAGCAAAACCGCTCTCAACCATCTGATTCGCGAACTTGCGATCAAGCTTAGTCCTCAGGTGCGGGTGAACGGGATTGCGCCCGCAACCGTTGTGGCTGGATCGACGATGTTTCCGCGGGATCGCGTGATCCAGTCGCTGCAGAAGTACAAAATCGAGTTCTCGGAAGCGGAATCCACAGAGCAACTGCGGGACAAACTGGCCGATTTCTATGCCCAGCGTACGCTGACCCGGCGCCCCATTTTGCCTCAGGACTGCGCTAATGCAATCGTCTGGTTGGCCGGGGATTACAGCGGCAAGACGACTGGACATGTGATCCCGGTAGACGGCGGGCTCTCGGAAGCCTTTTTGCGTTGAGGAGCGATGCTATGCAGCGCATCTGTTTTGTCTTGCAGGTCAAGCCGGAGAGACTGGAAGAGTATAAGGAGCGGCACCGCCATGTCTGGCCCGACATGCAAGCCGCCTTGCGCGAAACGGGGTGGGAAAATTATTCCCTTTTTCTGCGCGACGATGGGCTCCTGGTCGGATATCTGGAGACCGAGAATTTCGAACGCGCCCGCGCAGGCATGGCCCAGCGCGAAGTCAATGAACGATGGCAGCGTGAGATGGCCGGCTTCTTCGTCCAGCGTGACGGCGCACTTCCCGATCGCGCCATGCGGCCGCTGGAAGAAGTGTTCCACCTGTAGTTCACATTCGAGGACCTAATGAATCCAAACCCGGCACTGGGTGTCCTGTTCCACTGGCTCGGCGGTCTGGCTTCGGGCAGCTTCTATGTCCCTTACAAAGGAGTAAAGCACTGGGCGTGGGAGACCTACTGGCTGGCCGGCGGATTCTTCAGCTGGATTATTGCCCCTTGGATTCTGGCCTCGCTTCTTACCAAGGACTTGTTCGCGGTGCTGGGCCAGGCTCCGGCGACCGCGCTTTTCTGGGCGTTTTTCTTCGGCCTCTTGTGGGGAGTCGGAGGGCTGACGTTCGGGTTGACCATGCGCTACCTTGGCTTGTCCCTGGGGATGGCGGTGGTGCTGGGACTTTGCGCCGCATTCGGCACGCTCATGCCGCCAATTTTTCGCGGCGAATTCATGACTCAGGTGGTCGGAACTTCTTCCGGCCGTGTCATTCTCTTCGGAATCTTCGTCTGCCTGGTCGGTATTGGTGCGGCCGGCCTGGCCGGCATCTCCAAAGAACGCGTGATGTCACCCGAGCAACAGAAAGCCACCATTCAGGAGTTCGATCTGCGCAAGGGCGTTGGCGTCGCCGTTCTCTCGGGAGTGATGAGCGCATGTTTTGCCTATGGGCTCGCAGCAGGAGATCCGATCAAAGCTCTTACCCTGCAGCATGGCACGGCCAAGCTGTGGCAGGGCCTGCCGGTGCTCATCGTGGTCCTGGTCGGCGGCTTCCTGACCAATTTCATCTGGTGTCTCATCCTGCTCAAACGTAATCACACGGGATATCAATTCTTCAACGCTCAGATCAGGAACAACAGCATCAGCGACGAAGCCATCATCGAAACGGCTCTGGATGCGCCCAGCCGCGAGGTCGTGGAACACATAGGTTCTGCGCGGCGCGGGTCCGGGGTGATGGTGCAAACACCTCCGGCGGAATTAGCGGTGCGCGCCCCGATGCTGCGCAACTACCTTCTCTGTGCCTTGGCAGGCACCACGTGGTACTTCCAATTTTTCTTCTACACCATGGGAGAAAGCCAGATGGGCCGATACAGCTTCTCCAGTTGGACGCTGCACATGGCCAGCATCATCATCTTCAGCAGCCTTTGGGGAATCGGCTTCAAAGAGTGGAAGGGCGCCGGCACCCGGGCTGGAGTGTTGCTCACAACGGCGCTGTTTCTGCTGGTTGCTTCAACCGTAATTGTCGGCTACGGAAATTATCTGGGACTGGCGAGCCCTCATCCCTAGCAACGTGCCTGGACTGGAAAGCCTGCGCTTATTACTTTTCGTCCGGCACTGACGCAGCTCAAGTGCAGCGAGACTATTTGCGCCTCTCTTTGCGGTGCGGGAGACGACAATCGATTGACTAACTCTTTTTACATTTTGGTGACACAACATATTCGGGACAACGCAATCGCTAAAACGTCAATCGCCTACCCCGGTTGACAGAGCGGCAGCCCCGGCGGTATGAAGGTGATTCGCCTCGCCTTTCCGTGTTTCTTGCGGCGCAGATTCCTTATTGAGTGCCTGGGGCGGCGAAAAATGGGGACCTGCATGCGACGGAACTTCTTCTGCGAATCGGGATCGTTCCTTGTCGCCGTCGCAATCGGCTTCGCGCTTGTTCTCGCGACCTCACCGCTTTATGGCCGCGAAAAGGACACCACTCAATATGGCGCCGGGCTCATCGTAAACCTGCCCTTCCCTGAAGCAGACGTTGCCCAGGCGGTTCAGGACGTCGTACAGAATGGAACCATTCGGGGCAGCAAGGAATACGAGCGCGAGGAGTACATAACCGGCGCAGAGGAGGCGACCTCCGCCCGCGGTTTTCCGCCGTGGCAGGAAGGCGGAAAAGTCTTTTACAAGGTACGCCCCCACGCTCTCGATCCCAGAAACTTTAAAGAGAGCGGGGACGTGGGAACGGTGGCCGTGCGTTACATGGTACAAGCCCAGGGCCAGAACAATACCGTGCTGCGCATCGATTCCATCTTCATGGAGGATTTCCGCCACACCGTGCATCCGTCCAACGGATCTGTAGAGGGCGCAGAATACAAAAGCATTCACGACCACCTGGAAACGCTGCAGTCCATGAAACAACTGGGCACTCAGGCTCAAGCGGAACACCGCACTATGGTCAGCGACAAACTGATGGCGAAGGAGAGCGTTCCCGCTACTCTGCCGGCCCCGGCGGCGCAGGCGCCTGCAGCTCTGAGCCAACCCATGGTCACGGACTCAAAAGCGGAGGAAACGCCCGAGCAACGCCTGAAGAATCTGCGGCGGGAAGTGGAACGCGTGGTGAAGACTCCGGGCGCCCCGCTCAAGGCTTCGCCTTTTCAGAGCGCCCACACCCTGGTCTCGCTTCCTTCAGGGACCGAGGTTCTGATCGTGATTTCAACCCCTTACTGGTACGGGGTTGAAACTCACGCGGGCCAGCATGGATGGGTAGCGCGCGAGCAATTGGAGTTATTGCCATGAAATGGGCGAGACTCCTGAGAAAAGAGATCGGCGTGTGTGTCCTGATCGCATTCGCGCTGCTCTTGCGGGTCGAATCTCAGAGCCCAGCCTCTTCGGAGCGCACCTTTCCACAATCCAAGGTCGCGCTAGAACAAGCCCTGAAGAACCTGCAACCATCGTTGAGTGGGCGCCTTCCCATGCTCGACGGCTTCGTCTCGCCTGGGGATCAGCCGCTCGACCGCTACCGGCGGCCTTATTTCCAGACGTCAGTGCAGGTGAGTGCGGCGCAACCGGGAAACTCGGTCGTTCGAGTCAGCACCAAGATAACGGCGTGGTATGCCGACCCGTCCGGGGCTCACTCCGGTTATCGGGCCTTACCCTCCAACGGACGCCTCGAAGCCGACCTTCTGGATCAACTCTCGGAGGAACTCGCCAAGGCCAGTGCTGCTCCCGCGCCCGCTCCGGCAGCAGCGGGCGTGGCGACTCAGCCTACTGAGCAACCGCCGGGCACAGGCAAGCCCGCGGCACCAGCCGCTGCGGGACCATTTTCTCCGCCGCTGAGCCCGACCTTTCCGCCGCGCGAACAGGTCGCGAACACAGCAAAGGGGACTGACGGAGATCTGCAAGCCGAGATCAAGAGCCTCGAGGAGATTCTGCACAACCAGGCGCATCCCAGTAATCTCGTGGCCGTGAAACAATCAGGAACGGCGGTGGTAGCCTCTCCCAGCCTTACGGCGAAAACTATTTTCCTGGCCAGCGCGCACGATGAATTCGAGATGCTCGACTTCAATGCCGATTGGGTCCACGTGCGCATTTCGGGACTTTCCCGCGGCTGGATCTGGCGCAACAGCCTGGAGATGCCGGAGGGCATCCCGGACACTCTCGCCCGTCCGGGTGCGGGAGCGAATGCGGCCGCAGCGCAGCCATTCCACGTCACTCGCGAGGAAACCGCGCCCTTTCCGGGAGACTGGCAGCCGTTGCGGGGCAAGAGCGTCAGGATTCTGTCGGTCGAAAAAAATGATCAGTCCGCCTCCGACAGCGGCGTAACCATGAGGCTGGAATTTGCGAAGTCGGTCCTGGACAAGAGCTATAACGAACTGGCACAAAAGGCGGACACGCTGGCGGGAATCGTTCTCATCTTCGATTCCGCGGATGGTGGCATGATCGCTGCCACCCTTCCGGTTATGAAGCAGTGGAAAGCAGGCGCGCTATCCGATTCGGCGTTCTGGCGCCAATGCTTCTTTGATCCTCCGGAGATGCTGGGCGGGGCGGGGGTTTCTGCCAGCCAGTAGTCCGCGGCAGCTTTGCCGGTTCCCTGTACCGAAGAGCCAACCGGCAGGGGAACCACAATCCAGGCAGGGATCGATCGCCCCCTTGCGCTCGCCGCTGCGGGCGTTGGAGTCCCTGGGAGCGGCTCCAACCCCTACCTGAGACCGCGCGAGTCCCAGCCCAAAACCTGCCTTTATCGGCAAATAGTCACGGAAAAATACGACAACAGATTGCAGTTAAGAGGTATCATGTCGCATTCCTTCAATGGGGGGACGGCACTCCTACCTGTGCGATACGGGCCTGCCGTCGGGTTTGAGGGCGATACGGCTTTTGAATAGCCGCATCGGCAGCATGATTCTTTACCGTCGGAACCCTTTTTTTTGGGTTCATCAGCGATGAGTATTTCGCACGGTCGTGTGCTGACCTGCATGGCTGAACCGCCTCTTCGGGGGCTGTGATCCATGACGGTGCCAGCAAAACCTTCCACCATCTGACCTCGATCCGGATCGTCTGGGCCCAAAATTCTTCGGTAAGGAGCACCGAATGGGACAGCTTGTTAGTATCGACCCCAATCCTTCCAGCAATTTCGCCGCCCCGCCCGTCAAACACTATGAAGCGTATCGTCCCAGGCCGTTCACTCGCGAACAGCGGGACACGACGACCCTGCTGTTTGGCGGATTGACGTGGAAGCACGAACGGATGATGCAGGGGGCGCTGCACAACCTCAACTACAAGGCCGAGCCCCTGCCGAATATCGCGCGCGAAGATCTCGATGCCGGTAAAGAACTGATCGATGTCGGCGCCTGCTGTCCCACAATCTTCACGACAGGAAGCCTGGTCAACTTCCTGAAGAAAGAAGTCGCCCTGCATGGAAAAGAGCAGACGAACAAGAATTATGTCTATCTCACCGCGGGAGCCTGCGGCCCCTGCCGCTTCGGGCAGTATCACGAATCGTATTCCATGGCTCTGGACGGGCTGGGCCTGAGGGACTTCCGCCTTTTTCTTCTGGCGCAGGACGAACTCGACCAGGGGGATACGGGCGGAGGTGGCCTGGAGATCAATATGCCTCTCAGTCTGGGGCTCATCTGGGCCATCCTTTGCGGGGACGTCATCACCGACCTGGAGTACGCAACCCGGCCCTACGAAGTGAATCCGGGTCAGACGGATGCCGTGCTGAAAGATTGCATCGAGTACATGTACGGCGTGTTCCACGATCGCCCGGAACAGGGCAGCAAGTTGAATACCCTGAGATTCCACCTGGCCAGCCGTTACTTTACGAAAGCTCTGCGGGAAGTCCGGCGGAAATGGGACGCCATCGAAGTAGACCGCACGCGCGTGAAGGCACGCGTCAAGATTACGGGCGAGTTCTGGCTGCAGACTCACGAGGGAGACGGGAACTACAACATCAAGAAGTGGCTGGAGCAGGAAGACTCCGAGGTCGCGCCTCCGCCGGTTGCGGTGTGGCTGCATTATCTGATGCACCCCGCCATCCGCAAACTGGAGCGCCGCCATTCGCCCAGCAGGCATCCCAGGCGTGACGAGTTCATCCTGAAAGTGCTGGAGCGCATCTACGTCGGCACCTATAACCGTTTTCGCAAAGCGCTGGCCAATATTCCCAGCGAGTTGCCGGACCAGATGGAGCTGAAGAACCTGGCCGAGCCGTTTTATCACTTCGAACTGCGGGGCGGCGAAGGACACATGCTGATTGGCAAGGCGCTGTACGCCTACCATCACAAAAAAGCGCACATGGTTTGCGAGCTCTCGCCCTACTCCTGCATGCCGAACACGATGTCGATCGGCTCGATGGCTAATGTCATCGGGAAATATCCGGACCTGCTCTACGCGCCCATCGAGGTTAAAGGCGATGCGGAGGTGCACGCACTCTCGCGCTGCCAGATGATTCTCACCGAGGCGAAGAAGCGGGCACAGGCGGAGTTTGAAGAAGTCTTACAGAAGACTGGACTCACCGTACAGGCCATTCACGACTACGAGAAGCGCCATCCCGAATTGCGGCGCGCCACTTACAAAATCCCGCACAAGGGATATTCGGGAACCTCCGCAAACTACGTACTGCATCTCGCCCAGGACCGGGGCCTGGCCCGGGCCTGAGCGGAAACATGAACCGAATACCGCATTGAGTGAGGGCAGAGTTCATGGCAGACGGATTAGTGCAGATTCAGGGCATAACGCGGGAGCCGGCGGCAATGGCTCCCGTAGCCTCTCCCCGGGTATTCGAAGGGGAGAGCCTGTTGTGCGGGCTGGACGTCGGCAGCACCACCTGCAAGTACGTTCTGGCTGGCCCCCGAGGCGACGTCCTGGCGCAGGCCTACGAGCGCCATAACACCCGCCAGGCGGAGAAAATCCTGCATTTCCTCACCATGATGGAGTCGAATCATGGTTTCACGCCGGGGCGGGACCGCGTCTTTTTTACCGGCTCCGGGGCGGGCATTATTGCGCCGCTGGTCGGCGGCAAGGTGGTGCAGGAAGTAGTGGCCGTCGCGGCCGCGGTCGACAAGCTTCATCCCAATGTCCGCTTCGTCAGCGAAATCGGCGGCGAGGACATGAAGACTATCTTCTTTAACGGGGAAGGCGCCGCGCGCAGCAAGCAGGTATTGATGCAGAGCGCCTGCTCGGGTGGAACCGGGACCTTCATTGAGAAAACCGCCCGTAAGCTGGAGATTCCGCCCGAGACTCTTTCCCGCATGGGCTACTCCGGCTATCCCCTGCACAAAGTCAGCAGCAAGTGCGGCATCTTCGCCGAAGCCGACGCCAACACGTTGCTGAAAGCGGGCGTTCCGGTCGAGGAGATCATCGCGTCGTTATTCGAGGCGGTGGTCTATCAAAACCTGGCGACGCTCACGCGTGGCAACACCCCGATGCCGGAGATCCTGCTGCTGGGCGGACCCAATCTGTTCTTTAAAGGCCTGCAGGAGGCCTGGCGCTATCACCTGGGAAAAGTATGGAAGGAGCGCAAGGTTCCCATCTCGGATGAGCGCGACGTTTCCACTCTCATTCGTGTTCCAGATAACGCGCTTTACTATGCGGCGCTGGGATGCGTGGAAGTCGCCCTGCGCGAAAATGCCGCCACCGGACTGTATACGGGTTACGAGAGGCTCAAGTACTGGATCGAAGAAGGCCAGTATGAAGAGAAGAAAAAGATGGGGCGCGGCGGTCTTTGCCGGGACGAGGCGGACCTTTCCAACTTCAAAGCGAAATACGAACGGCAGAAGAGCGCAACTCCGGCTGCGCAGGCTGCGGCCACCGGCAAGACCCTGGGACCGGTTGTCTTAGGCTGCGACTTCGGATCGACCACGGCAAAGGCCGTGTGCATGTCGCCCGACAAGGAACTCCTGTTCTCGTGCTATGCCCTGAGCAAAGGCAATCCCATCGAAGATGCCAAGTCGCTGTTCCGCCAGGTCCGGAATGTGGTGAGCGATCAGGACATCCTGGCGCTCGCCCTGACCGGCTATGGCAAGGACCTGCTGAAGGGCATCCTGGGCGCGGACTGCCCGGTGGTCGAGACTATCGCCCACGCCTCCGCCGGGCTTCACTTCTTTCCCGACGCGGACTGCATCTGCGATGTTGGCGGCGTGGATGTGAAGATCATGATCCTAAACAACGGCGCGGTCACCGATTTCCGGCTGAATTCGCAATGCTCCTCCGGCAACGGCGCGTTTCTACAGGGAGTCGCCGAGCGATTCAACATTCCCATGGGGGATATGGCCGACGGCGCTTTCCAGGCGAAGGCCATGCCGCAGCTCTCGATGGGATGCGGTGTGTTCCTGCAGAGCGACATCGTGAATCAACAGCGCAAGGGCTGGCAGGCAGAAGAAATTCTGGCCGGCCTGTGCGCGATCCTGCCGCTCAATGTATGGATCTATGCCGGAGGCATGAACAACCTGCAGCAAGTGGGGCGGAAATATATCCTGCAGGGCGGCACGCACCGCAATCTGGCGGTGGTCAAGACCCAGGTGGATTTCATTCTCAACAAAGTTCCGGATGCCGAAGTCGTGGTTCATCCCTATTCGGGAGAAGCCGGGGCCATCGGGGCGGGACTGGTGGCTCTCGACTGGTGGAAAAACGGCGGCAAAACGCTCTTTCGCGGCTTCGACGCAATCGAGAAGCTGACTTACAAGACGGCTACATCGGTGGATACGGTTTGCCACTGGTGCCCGGTCAATTGCCAGCGCAGCTTCATCGACGTGGAACTGCTCGAGGGCAAAGGACGTCCCTGGAGCAAAGTCCCGCTCGCCACCGGATGGGAGCGAGTCATTGTGAACAACTCCTGCCCCAAGGGACTGGTCGAAGACTTGAACGAAATGAAGGTCATCAAGGCCGGAATCGAGAAAACGAAGAATGCCTTTCCCAACATTGCAGACATGGTTCGGCAAGAAGGCTTCCGCCGCAACTAAGGGCAGGCGCAAAGACCGGTCGAACCTGCGCGTGGGCATCCCCAAGGTGCTCAACATCTGGACGACCCACCAGTTCTGGGTGGGCTTCCTGAAGGAACTGGGAGTGTCGTCGGAGAACATGATCTTCAGTTCCGACACGTCCGAAGAACAGGGGCGCGAGTTCGGCAAAGGACGCGGCACGGTGGACTGCTGCTACCCGGTGAAGTGCATGAGCGGGCATTACGGAGAGCTGATATTCGGGCAGAAGAAGAAGATCAACATTCTTCTGAGCCCGATGATTCATTCGCTGCCCTCGCCGCTCTACGGGCATGTCGTGGATACGGTGACGTGCACGCGGGTAATGGCGGGCCCGGAGAACATCAAGGCGGGATTCCTGAAAGAGCGCGATATTTTCGCCGAGAATAACGTCGTCTATGCGTCGCCCTTCGTCAGCCTGGGCGACCGGCACATGGTGACCGAGCAACTTTACTCATCGCTGAAGGATGTATTCGATCTGGATCCGGAGGAGACCGCGCGCGCGGTGGACAGGGGCTTTGGCGCGCTCGACGACGTGACCGAGCGCATCCGGCGGCAAGGGCGCGAGATCCTGACGTGGTGCGCCCGGAATGAGAAGCCTTGCGTGCTGGTGCTGGCGCGCCCCTATCACATGGATACGGGAATTGGCCACGAGATCGAAGCTGAGATCCAGGCCTGTGGTTATCCGATTCTCTGGCTGCAATATCTGCCAACCGATCTCGATCTCATGAACTGGCTGTTCGAGGCGGACCTGAAAGCTGGCCGGATCAGGAGTCCGTTTGATATTGCCGATGTGTGGACCTCGTCGTACAGCAGCAATACCAACGAGATCATGTGGGGAGCCAAGGTCGCGGCGCGCTGCCCGTGGATCACCTGCGTGGTACGACTCTCCAGCTACGAGTGCGGCATGGATCAGCCCACCTACACTCCGTCGCAAAAGATCGTTGAGGCCACCGGAACCCTGTACTTCAAGTTCGGCGATCTCGACTCCACCAAACCCTCCGGAGGAATCAAGATTCGAGTCGAGACCATCTCCCACTATCTGGGCAAGTATTCCCCGCAAATCATGCAGCGCAAGCTGAGCTATCTCTCGCCCAATTGCCCACTGGCAGAGATAAGCGCTTGCCAGGGCGAAATGGCGGAACTGGAGGAGGAGCGCAGGATCACTGTGTCCTGAGTCCCTGCGGGACGTCAGCCTGCCGTTCAAAGCCCGGCCCGCAACGTACATGCCGCGTGTTCTGCGCCTTCCTTCACGCAATCGGCGCAAACCCTTTCCATTGTTCATCATCAAGGCAGTTCCGAAGCGGGAACACTTTTCTGAGCGAGTGATTGCGGTCACAGCCGAAACATACCCCACCCGTCACAATGAAACGTTGGGTTACGAGATCTTTGTGATCTGAGGGCGGCCGGAATCAGGCCGCTGAGGCTGGGACTGGGCGTTTCCGTGCGCCCCCCCAAAAAAGGGTCGAAGGCAGGCAAGTATGGCGCGGTTGAAGCAAAAAAACGATGCACCGCAAGTCTTAGAGGCACGCCTCCTGCCCACTTTGCTCGAAACTCTTTCACGTCATGGCTATGACGTAATTGGCCCAACGGTCCGCGATGGCGCCATTGTTCTGGACCACATTCAAAGTCCGGAACAACTGCCGGCGGGCTGGACCGATGAGCAGACTGCCGGGCACTACCGCCTGAAATCCCGCGAGGACCGCGCCTTCTTCGGCTATGCGGTAGGGCCTGACAGCTGGAAGAAGTACCTGCATCCGGCTGAACTCATGCTGTGGTCCGCCCAGAAGCAGAATGGAGACTTCCGCATTCTGAACAATGCCGGGGAGCCTGGGCGTCCGTTTGCGCTGTTCGGCGTGCGCGCCTGTGACCTGGCGGCGATTGCAAAGCAAGACCGCGTCATGATGGGCGATCAGTACCGGAATCCTCCCTACGCCAGCCGCCGCGAGAACGCGTTCATCGTGGCTGTGCAGTGCACGAAAAGCGCGGAAACGTGCTTCTGCGCGTCGCTTCAGACCGGCCCCCGCGCCGCCGGCGGATTCGATTTGTGCCTGACCGAAATGACGGACGCGCGCGGCCATTGCTTTGTGGTTCGAACCGGAAGCAAACGCGGGGTCGAACTTCTGTCGGAACTGGACACCACCGCGGCCACGGACGAGCAGCAGCGTCTCGAAGCAGATCTGGTCGAGGCAGCCGCCCGTTCTCAGAAGCGCGCCGTACAAACCGAGGGATTGAAGAAATTCCTCGAGGACAATTTTGACCATGAGGGATGGCAGAAGTTGGCGGCTCGATGCCTGACCTGCGGCAACTGCACAATGGTCTGTCCCACATGTTTCTGCACTACGGTGGAAGACTCGAGCAACCTGGCGGGAACCCATGCGGAACGCTGGCGCCGCTGGGATTCCTGTTTCACCCTGAGCTTTTCTTACATCCACGGCGGCAGCATTCGCTCATCCACGCACGCCCGTTACCGGCAATGGCTGACTCACAAATTCTCCACATGGATCGATCAGTTTGGAAGCCTGGGATGCGTGGGCTGCGGCCGGTGTATCACGTGGTGCCCGGTGGGCATCGACGTTACCGAATCCATCCGAACTCTCAGGGAAGGGAACTCCCATGGAAACCCTTGAACGCATTATTGCGGAACATCCATTCTTTGCTGATCTCGAGCCGGCTTACACGGCGTTGCTGACCGGGTGCGCCTCCAACGTGCGGTTCAGCCCCGGCACCTACATTTTCCGGGAAGGGCAGGAAGCCAACCATTTCTACCTGCTTCGCTCCGGCAAGATTGCGCTGGAAACCCTGACCGGGCGAAGCAGCCCCATTACGGTGGAGACACTGGAAGAAGGCGACGTGCTGGGCTGGTCCTGGCTGGTGCCGCCCTACGTCTGCAACTTTCACGCACGCGCGCTGCAGGAGACGAGGGCCATCGCGCTGGACGGGAAATGCCTTCGCGGAAAATGCGAGCAGAATCATGATCTGGGTTACGAATTCCTGAAGCGGTTCGCGCAGATCATGGTGCGGCGCCTGCACGCGACCCGCTTTCAATTGCTCGATGTGTACGCGGCACGGTGACCGCAATGGCTGCGATAGACACTATTTCGCCGGCTCAGGATCCCAGGCTGCCCGAGCCTTACGTGGTGAAGCGCGTCGATCAGGACACGCCGGACACGTTCTCGCTCACGCTCCATCCGGAAGGAAGTGTGAAGCCCATTCCTTTCCGTCCGGGACAGTTCAGCATGCTTTGGGTATTCGGCGTGGGAGAGTTGCCCATCTCGATCAGCGGCGATGCCAGCGAGCCCAACAAGTTGGTATACACGGTGCGCTCGGTGGGCAAAGCGACCCATGCGCTGGTAAGCCGCGGCGCCGGCGATCAGGTTGGCGTGCGCGGGCCTTTTGGCGTGGGCTGGCCAATGGAAACCGCGCGCGGCCGCGACGTCGTCATTGTCGCCGGAGGGATCGGGCTGGCGCCCTTGCGGCCGGTCATTTACGAAGTTCTGGGCAATCGCGAGCAGTACGGGCGGCTGGTGATCTTGTACGGCGCCCGCAGCCCGCGCGATGTGATCTATCGCAAGGAATTGTCGGCATGGGCCCGGCAGCGCGAGACCCAGGTGCTTACGACCGTGGACTACGGAGGTTTGAGCTGGCACGGGCACGTGGGTGTCGTGACCACCCTGTTCCGTTATGCACGGCTGCATCCCTCGCGCTCCATTGCGATGATCTGCGGCCCGGAGATCATGATGCGGTTCGTCACCCGTGAACTGGAGACGCTAGGCCTCAATCGCGATGACATTTACGTATCCATGGAACGCAATATGAAGTGTGGCGAGGGCTTCTGCGGGCACTGCCAGTACGGGGCTCACTTCATCTGCAAAGACGGTCCGGTGTTCCCGTACCAGAAAATCCGGCCGCTGCTGGACAAATATGAGCTCTAAGAAAAAGTCGAAAAGCAAGCCGCGCATTGCAATATTCAAATTCGCCTCCTGCGACGGCTGCCAGCTAAGCCTGTTAGACGCCGAGGATGAGTTGCTCGACGTGGTCAACGCCGTCGAGATCGCATATTTTCCCGAAGCGTCCCGCATCATGCGAAAAGGGCCCTACGACATCGGGCTGGTCGAGGGGTCCATCACAACCCACGCGGATGCGCAGCGTATTCAGGAAGTGCGGCGCGAGTGCAAGACGCTGATCACGCTGGGCGCCTGCGCTACTGCCGGCGGCATCCAGGCCTTGCGGAATTGGAAGGACGTGGATGAATTCATCCGCGTAGTGTACGCCTCGCCCCAATTCATCAGCACGCTGAAGCTGTCCACGCCGGTTGCCGAGCATGTGCCGGTGGATTTCGAGTTGCGTGGATGTCCCATCAACAAGCTGCAACTCATCGAGTTGATCTCGGCTACGCTCGCCGGGCGCAAGCCCAACATTCCGACCCACAGTGTTTGCATCGAATGCAAGCGCAAGGCAAATGTCTGCATTGCCGTCACCCGGGATGTCCCCTGCATGGGGCCGGTAACGCAGGCCGGCTGCGGCGCGCTGTGCCCGTCCTATGACCGCGGGTGTTACGGCTGCTTCGGTCCCATGGAAAGCGCGAATGCCTCCTCGCTGGCGAATCATTTTCAGTATCTAGGATTGCCCCCCGATCAATCCGTGCGCGCGTTCCGCGGATTCAACGCCTGGGCATGGCAGTTCCGCAAGGCAAGCGAGGAGTGTGAACGGCAATGAAAACCCGCACCATTCGCGTGGACACGCTGGCCCGGGTGGAAGGCGAAGGCTCGCTGTACATCAAGATGACGGGCGAGCGGGTGGCCGACGTGAAGCTGAAGATTTACGAGCCGCCGCGATTTTTTGAGGCCTTCCTGCGCGGGCGGCATTATTCCGAGGCGCCCGATATCACGGCGCGCATCTGCGGAATTTGTCCGATCGCCTACCAGATGAGCGCGGTGCACGCCCTGGAGCGCGCCCTGGAAGTCCGGCCCGATCCGTCCGCGCGCCTGCTGCGGCGGCTCTTTTATTGCGCGGAATGGATCGAGAGCCACGCCTTGCACGTTTACATGCTGCACGCGCCGGACTTCCTCGGATACGAGGACGCCATCACGATGGCGGCCGATCATCGCGAACTGGTCGAGAAGGCCCTCCGGCTGAAGAAGATCGGCAATCGGATCATGACCCTGCTCGGCGGCCGGGAGATTCATCCTATCTCGATGGCAGTCGGCGGCTTTCACCGGACTCCAACGAAAACCCAGCTGAAAGAACTCGTGGCTGACCTGGAATGGGGGCTGCAAGCCTCGTTGGAGACGGTAGATTGGACAGCCGGCCTCGAATTTCCCAACTTTGAACAGGATTATGAATTTGTAGCGCTGAGTTATCCCGATGAATACCCGCTGAACGAGGGACGTCTGGTTTCCAACCGCGGGCTGAATATCGATGCCTCCGAGTACGAAGATCACTTCAGCGAGGTGCACGTAAAGCACTCGAACGCGCTGCAGTCAGTCCTCCGCGGGCGCGGTTCGTATCTCGTGGGTCCGCTGGCCAGGTTCAATCTCAACTTTGAGAAGCTGCCGGCGGTGGCGCGGGAGTCGGCGATGAGGGCCGGGCTGAAGCTTCCGGTGAAGAACCCATTCCGCAGTATTGTCGTCAGGTCGGTCGAGCTGGTTTTCGCGTGTGCCGAGGCGTTACGCATGATTCGCGAATACGAGCCTCCGGCGCTGGCCAAGGTGGAGGCGCCGACGCGTGCCGGCATCGGGCACGCCATCACCGAAGCGCCGCGCGGAATCTTGTATCACCGCTATGCGGTCGACGATCACGGCCTTATCCTGAGCGCGAAAATTGTTCCACCGACGTCGCAGAATCAGAAGAGAATCGAAGACGATTTGCGCGAGTACGCCGCTCAACTGGTTGCATGGCCGCAGCAGGAAGCAACCTGGAAATGCGAGCAGGCGATTCGCAACTATGATCCGTGCATCTCTTGCGCCACCCACTTCCTGACTGTCACCATCGACCGCGAAGAGGCGGCCAATTCCGAGTGATTCGCATCATCTGCTGCGGCAACCGGCATCGGGGCGACGACGGCGCGGGTGTGCTCGTAGCCGAGTGGTTGCGGGATGCGGGGATTGCGGTGGAAATGTGTACCGGCGAAACCACCGCGTTGCTGGAATCCTGGAGCGGAGCAGCTGACGTCATCGTAGTAGATGCGGTACGCACGGGAGCCGCGCCAGGCACCGTGCACGCCTGGAACGGATGGGAAGCGCAGATTCCCGGGACCCGATCCGCGTCTACTCACGGCTTCGGAGTGGGCGAGGCCATCGCTCTCGCCCGGAAGCTTGGCAGGCTTCCGGCAAAGCTGCGGATTTTCGGAATCGAGGCCTCGTCATTCGAGGTTGGAACCGGGGTCTCTCCGAAGGTGAAGGAAGCGGCGGAGAACCTGGCCCAGGAACTGGCTGCAGTCTACCGCGGGTCTCAGAACCGCTAGCACCGAATGCGCTTCCTCTGCTTCGCGGGGCGGACCAATGGGTCCGCCGCTACGGGTTCGGGGATATGCTCTAAAATTGATGATTCCGCCGGCGCCGCATCATTCTGCGCTTTGCATGCATGCGTTATTGGATCTTCATTGTTGCCCTGGGACTCGGCGCATTTCGGCTGGCAACCGTGCCGGCTCCATCTCCCATTCGTTTCGAGAATGTCGCGGCTAAAGCGGGCGTCAATTTCACTACCCGCAACTCGCCGACCCCAAATAAAAATCAGATCGAGACCATGGTGGCGGGCGTCGCCCTGCTGGATTATGACGGCGATGGATGGCTCGACATCTACCTGGTCAACGGCGCGGCTATTCCTTCCCTGCAGAAGGAGTCTCCCGCTTACTGGAACCGCCTGTTTCGCAACAATCACGACGGCACGTTCACCGATGTCACCGAACGCGCCGGCGTTGCGGGCGCGGGTTACGGCATGGGTGTGGCCGTGGGGGACTATGACAATGACGGCCGCCCTGACATCTTCCTCGCCAATGTCACCGGCAATCAGCTGTTCCACAACAATGGGGATGGCACGTTTACCGACGTAACCGCAAAAGCCGGCCTGGCTGGCGCTCTGATGAACGGGGAAAAAATGTGGTCCGTGGGGGCGGGATGGTTCGATTTTAACAATGACGGCAAGCTGGATCTATTTGTGGTCAATTACTGCGTGTGGGAGGTCAATAAGGATCCCTACTGCCCGATTAAGAGCGGCGTGCGGGGCTACTGCCATCCCAAGCTTTACGCTCCCCTGCACAACACCCTTTACCGCAACAATGGAGACGGAACCTTCACCGACGTTTCCAGAGAGACCGGCATCTCCGCGCACCTGGGTAAGGGTATGAGCGTTTCGTTTGCGGATTACGATGGAGACGGCTTTGTTGACGCCTTCGTGGCCAACGACACTACGCCCGCATTTCTCTTTCACAATCTGGGCGGAAAGAAGTTCGAAGAGGTTGGAGTGCAGGCGGGAGTGGCTTATGCGCCGGATGGCGTCACCTTGTCCGGCATGGGTTCGGACTTCCGCGACGTCAATAACGATAGCCGCCCCGATATCTGGTACACGGCGGTGGAGCACCAGACCTTTCCGCTCCTGATCAACCACGGAGGCGGCGAGTTTGACGATCTGACGCAGGCCAGCGGCCTCGAGTCCACGAAGGAGATGTCGGGCTGGAGCAACGGCATCTTTGATTTCGACAATGACGGGTGGAAGGACTTGTTCGTGGTGCGCGCCAATGTGCTCGACAATATCAGCGAGTTGACGCCCACCCGCAAGTATCCCGAGCCCAATTCCCTGTTCCGCAACCTGGGAAATGGCAAGTTCACCGAGGCCGGTCCGCTGGCGGGGGCGGACTTCGAGCAGGAGGCCGCGCACCGCGGAGCTGCCTTCGGCGATGTTTTCAATGATGGCCGGATCGATGCGGTGGTCACGGTGCTGAATGGATCTGTCAAGATTCTCCGCAACACTTCCGAGACCGGCAATCACTGGCTCTTGTTGAAGCTCCAGGGAACGAAGAGCAACCGTATGGGCATTGGCGCGCAGATCCAGATCACGACCGAAGACGGCGCCTCGCAATGGAATGAGGCAACAACTGCTGCGGGCTACACCTCATCGAGCGACAGCCGGGTGCATTTCGGCCTGGGCAAGAACGGGCGCGTCAAAGAAGTGAAGATCCGCTGGCCCAGCGGCGCCAGGCAAATCCTTCGGGACGTCGCCGCCGATCAGGTTCTTACCGTGGAAGAACCGAAACCGTAAAGGTCACTGCGGCGCATCCCCCACACGCACCGGCGTTTCCTGCGAGGGACTCGCCGCGGCCCCGCCGCCTGCTGATTTCCTGGCCTCCTCGGTCAGGCGCTGAAAGGTGCTGCGGGCCCGGGCCGCGTCCGATCTGCGTCCGGCGCGGGAGTAGGCCGTGCCCAGGGCCAGGTACAGCTTCGGCTCCTTCGGCATGCCTTTCTGAGCCGTCTCCAGCTCCGGGATAGCTTTCTGGTAATCGTCCACATCCAGCCGGAGCAGTCCGAGGATGTAATGTCCGAACGGGGACTGCGGATCCAGCTTGACGGCTTCTTCGGCATACGGGATTCCGGCTGCCGAATCTTCTTTGAACTCCACCGCCGCCAGGCGCAGGCGCGAGATTACGTTCTGGGGATAGTTTGCGATCTCCTGCTTGAACTGGCTGACTGCCCCGGGCACGTCCCGCAGTTCGACCAGGAATAATCCATAGGCGTAGTGCACATTGGGATAATGCGGGTATTGTTGCACTACCGCTTCATAGAGCGGGCGGGCATCCTCATATTTCTTCTGTCCGGCCAGACATTGGGCCCTGCCCACGCGGAGGACGACATCGGCATCGAGGCTGCCGGCAACGGGAGGATTATTTGCCCCCAGGCGCAGCATGGCCATGCCCAGCACGTTGGCCGTTTTGTCGTTGGCCCCGGCCTGCAGGCACAATTCCTCCAACGCGTCCTGGGCGGCCTGGAATTTCTCCGCCCTTTGCAGCAGTATCCCTTCGTGATAGAGGACCACATGCCAGAGATCGGGATTTTTCTGCAACCCAAGCGCCTTTCCCTTCTGGATGTGGCGCAATGCGGGCTGCTCACGGCCCAATTCGAATTCACAAAGTCCCAGCATGGCGTAGGCGGTGCCATCCTTCGGCCGCAGGGCGACGTATTTTCGCAGGGCGCTCGCGGCTAGGGCGTAATGATCCCGGTCATACTCAATGGTGCCGAGCGACCACCAACCCTCGGCCCAGGCCGGCCTGAGAGCGAGCGCCCGGCGGTAAAGAGTAGTGGCCTCATCCAGCCGGTTGGCGTCGCGGGCGGCATTGGCTTTCCCCGAGAGCGCGGCGAAGTTGCCAAGGGCAGAAGGATCTCCCTGCTGTTGCCGGGCAATCGCGGGACTCAGGCTCAGAAGGCTCGCCAGCACCAGCCAGAGCACCCTGGCGACGAGGCTACATCGATGGAACCGGGATAACAATTGGGAGTGCGGCGTGATAAAGTCCGCATTTCAGTCTAAATGAGAAGCTGCCGCAAGATGAACTTGCGGCAGCCGTGATGGAGAGGCGCGGTTTCCCGCGCCGGCATCCGTTAGAAGCTGAACCTCGCCTGCATCTCGATGACGCGGGCTCCGAGCGCGGATTGAACCTGCCCGAAGTGCGAGTTCATGATGTCGCACTGAATCCCGTTGTATTGGCAAGCGCCATTCAAATTCAGCTTGTTAAACAGGTTGTAGAAGTTCGCCCGGAACTCCAGTTGGCCGCGTTCGCCCAGGATCTTGTTTCTGGGCAAGCCGAAGGTCTTGCTGAGAGTGGCATCCACGTCGAAATAGCCGGGGCCAGTGAATGTGTTGCGAGCGATTCCGGGAGGAGTCGGCAAAGGACCGAATCCCTGCTGTCCCGCGGGGCAGACGGTCGGGTCCGGGTTGGGGAACAGACAGTCAAACAGGGTGCCGGGCACCACGGTCGGCTGGGTAAAAAATGCTTGTCCGCCGGTCAGATTATTTCCGCTGGTCACGGCTGCATTGCTGCGGTAATCGGGCCTGAACCCACCGTTGTAAGCGGCAGGCAGCAGATTACCGGATCCGGCATTGCCGGAGGATCCTCCCTCATTTGCGGTACCGAGCCTGTACACCGGATCACCTCCGCCGGCGTCCAACTCGGCAATGCCATACTGCGGGGTCCAGGGGAAGCCGGTGTGCGCATTCAGAATCCCCGACAAGCTCCAACCTCCCACTACCTTTTCCAGCCAGGAGCGGCTGCCGCTAAACAGGCGTGGAGACCACACTCCATAGACCTTGAATGCATGCCTCACATCGTAGTCGGCAGTGCCCAGCGCGGTCGCCAGGTTCCACTGGTAGAACGGACCCGCATAGGCATTCGATCCGATATCCTGGGCGTGGCTCAGCCGGTACTGTGTGTCCAGCTGGAATGACTCGCTGAAGTTGTGTTTCGCCTCCAGCAACAGGGCGTTGAAATGCGCGGTCCCGTCATTGGCATACATGGTGACGCCGTGCACGACAGGATTGAAAGGAATACCGGCGGCAGAGGCGGGATTGTACAGGTTGTAATGATCGGTAAGGTGGCGGGTCTGGCTGCCTTGATATCCCGCCGAAGCCATCCACTGGTGACCCAGGTCATACTCCGCGCCGAAGGTGTAATGCATGGAGTAGGTCGTCGGCAAATCGGCCGGCAACGCGGTCAGGTCCACGCAGCATTTCGGCGCCCCGGTAACGGGATCGATCGGCAGGTTGGTGTTGGGGTCGAATTGAACCACCGCATTCGGGTTCGAGGCATAGCCGTAGGGCGAATGCTGGTCCGCCGGGAAACTGCCGATATAGAGAATCTGATTTCCCGTCAGACTCTGGCTGTTATAGACGAACGGTGGATTGAACCGGACGTCGAGAGTATTGGACTGCACCAGCCCGTTGTAAGCGATACCGAAACCGCCTCGCAGAACGAGCCTGCTGTTGAAGTCATGCCCGATGAACCGCCCCGGGCTCCAGGCAAAACCGAGTTGCGGGCCGAAGTTGGACTTCTGCGCATTGTACTGGCTTCCCCCGGTGCGGACCTTGAGACCGGTGAACATTTCGGGCCCGCTGCCCAACTGGACCGTCGCCAGTTTCCCATTCTTCTCATGGATTGCGCCGAAATATTCCCAGCGAAGGCCAGCCGTGATTGTCAGGTTCGACTTGACCTTGTAGTTGTCCTGGAAGAAGAAGGCGATGACGTTGTTCCGCAAATCCTTGCGGAGGGCGGACGGGACGCCCGTGACGGGATCGAACTGGGCGTTTTCCGAGATGGGAGCATCGTTGAGGAAGTCCCAGATGTTGTTGAAAGTGTAGCCGGGGCGGTCCGACCAGAAGGGTGCATCCACCGAAAGCAGGCGGGTAAATTCGCCGCCCATCTTCATGGTGTGGGCGCCGTGGACTTTGGTGAGGACATCTTTGGCAGCGTAGGTCCACTGATCAAAGCCGTTGAAGGATCCGATGCCGTATCCTTCAAGGGTGACCCCGCCGGTCTGGTTGAAAGTTACTTGCGGCAGGCCCCATGGCGCTTTGGGATTGCTGGCCAGGTCCTTCTCCATCCATCCGGCCGCATTCACTCGCGCTTCGTTCGCCATGGAAATGCCAAAGGTGTGATCCCACAGCACAGTGGCGGCGCGGTTTTTATACGACGTATTGAACTTGTTCATCTGCCGGTCGCCATTGCCATTCAGCGAGGTGCTCGAGTTGGGCACGTAGTAGAAGCTGAAGGCCAGCAGATCCTTGCTGGTTACATTGAAATCTACGCGGCCGTTGAATTGCCGGTGCGTGCTCTTGTTGGGCTCGAGGGTGCCCTGATAGAACGCGATATCCGCGGTCGTGGGGTCGAGATTTGTGGGAGCGCCTGAGCCGTCGCCGCCCGTTCCGGGAGCGGTGTTGCTGACGTATCCGGCATCCCGCGTGCCTAAGGGCGCAGTGAGCGGTCGCCCCAGGTTCAGGCCCTGTCCGGGAATCGTGATGCAATTGGTGCCTTCAATCAACCCGATCGAGGCGCAGTTCTGATCCAGTTGAGCGCCGCCATTGGGCTCAACTCCGGGGTAGGAAAGGAATGCCGCGGCATTCGATCCGGCCGGGGCCAATCCACGGAAGGCGGGCGTTTCATACCACCCGCCTCCGCTGGACTGAACCGCGTTATTGTCGATGGTCTCGTAGGAGAAGAACCCGAAGATGCGGTTCTTCCAAATCGGCCCGCCCAACGTTCCGCCCCAGTCATTGAAGCGGTTATCATCTCGAACGTTGCCGCAATAGCCGCCTTCCTTGGTGTTCACGCAACCCGGGACGTCGCTGTTATACCCGTTGTACTTGGTGAATGCGTTCAAGCCCGGGCGGTGAGCTTTGAAGAAGAAGCTGCCGTGCGGAGTATTGGTTCCGTTCTGAGAGATGATCTGCACCTGGGCGCCACGGTAACGGCCATTCTCCGCGTCGTAGTTGTCGGTGATGATCTTGATCTCTTTGATGGAATCTTCGTTCGGCGTGACCACCGAAGTTCCGCCCCAGGTCACGCTAGTGGTTCCCACACCATCGATCTGGTAGTTGTTCTCTCCGGTTCGTGCGCCATTCGCGCTGATCTGCCCGCCATTTTCGATCTTGAATACGCCCTCAGTACCGCCGGTGCCTCCGACGGTGGTCGCGGGAAGGTTCTGGGTTCCACCTCCAGCCGCTTGCGCGCCATCGCCAAAGGCACCGGGCGCCAACTGCAGAAGCTGGAAGGGATCACGACCGAAGGAGGGCAGCTTCTGAAACTCCTGGGCTCGCACCGCGCCGCCAACGTTGGCGGTTTCCGTATCCAGCAAGGGCGCGGCATCACCGGTGACGGTGACGGACTCGGTCGCCTGTCCTAAATCCAGTTGAACGTTGACGGCGTTGGCCTGCTCCGCATGGATGCCAAAGTTCTCGACCGTCTTGGCCTTGAACCCAGATTTTTCCACGGTCAGCGAGAATTTGCTGGGCGGAAGCCCATTGAAATTGTAGACGCCGTTATCGCCGCTCACCGTGGTGGCCGTCTGGCCGGTCTCCAGGTTCCTCAGCGTTACATTGGCCCCCGAGACGACTGCCCCCTGCTGGTCTGTGATCACGCCCTGGATGGACCCTCGATACTGCGCCTGAGCCAAAGCGGCGAGAAACAACACGGAAATCAAGCAAACGCCTGTGCGAACGAATGACGCTGATCGTTTCATAGAAGCCCCTTTGCATGCCGACAATGTCCCGACAGACCCGCTCCCAATTCCACCTTCCGCCTCTGCCAAAACCCAGCAAAAGCGATTTAGTAGACAGCCGGAAGGGCTTATAACACAGGCGATTTTCGACCGTCAAGCGCAAATAGCTGGAAGGAATTAAGGGCAGTACCTTAACGATTTTCCTCAGCGGCTCCAACCCGGGGCCTAGCGTTGGGGTCAGCGGGGAGCGCTCCAGGTCTGGAGTCTCCGGCCCTCTCGCCTCGGAAATCAGCGGACGGCAAAGAAGGTAAAACTGATTCGGCCTTTGCGTCTTGTTCCTGCGTCGCGGGTCGCGGCGGGCGAGGTCCGGGCATCAAACGTATTGACATCGCGGGCAAAAAGGGTTTTCATACACAGCGGGAATGCCCCAACTAACACGATTTAGCTGCTAACCGTCGGTCTCATGGAGGCATGGTGCCGCCCTCATCCTCTCAGTTCCTTCTTCCGCGCAGTTCAGTTCGCCAGGTTCGCGCCGCTCAGGCGCGCAGCCTCTCCCGTCTTTTCCTTTATCTCTTTGTTTGCGTCTGCTTCAGTACTGCCTGCCTGTCGCAGGCGCTGCCCCGGAGCGAGGCGGACGGCATCAGCGATCCCGCATTAGAGGCCCGAGTCAATGCGATTCTGCAGAAAATGACGCTGGAGGAAAAGATTGGGCAACTGGTCCAGTATTCCGCGGGCCAGCCCACCGGGCCGGGAACGGGGCGCAGCGACTACGAAGACATGATCGCGAAAGGGCAGATCGGATCGCTGTTTAACGTGATCGAACCTCATCAGATCAACATGTACCAGCGGATTGCAATGGAGAAGTCGCGGCTGCACATTCCCATCCTGTTCGGGCTGGACGTGATCCACGGATTTAAAACCGAGTTCCCGATCCCGCTCGGACTGGCGTCGACCTGGGATCCGGCGATCGTCGAGAAAGCATCCCGCGTCGCGGCCATGGAAGCGGCTGCGGATGGAATCCGATGGACGTTTTCGCCCATGGTCGATATTGCCCGCGATGCGCGCTGGGGCCGCATGGCGGAAGGGGCGGGAGAGGATCCGTACCTAGGTTCCGCCATGGCCGCCGCGTACGTGCGCGGATACCAGGGCGCGCGGCTGGACGCTCCCGGCAGCATCGCCTCCTGCGCGAAACACTTCGTCGGATATGGCGCGGCCGAAGCCGGAAGAGACTACAACACAACCGAGATTTCCGAACACACATTGCGGGAGTTTTATCTGCCGCCTTTTCATGCGGCTGTTGAAGCCGGAACCGCTTCACTCATGAGCGCATTCAATACCCTGAATGGCACCCCGTCGTCGGCGAATCCTTTTACCCTGAGGCAAGTTCTGCGCCGCGAGTGGGGCTTCCAGGGACTGGTGGTCAGCGACTGGAATGCAGTGGGAGAGTTGATCCCGCACGGGCTCGCGATCGATGGCGCAACCGCAGCGCGCAAGGCTTTTCTGGCCGGCGTCGACATGGATATGGTCAGCAGCTTGTATCACGACCATCTGCAGGCGCTGGTGAGTTCAAGGCAGATTCCGGCGGCAGCCGTGGACGAGGCCGTGCGCCACGTGCTGCGCGTGAAACTCGCTCTTGGATTGTTCGAGCATCCCTTTGTGGATGAAGCTGCGGCCCCCAAAGCGCTCTACCATCCGGAAAGCATAGCGTTGTCGCAAACCGCCGCCGAACGTTCTTTCGTGCTGCTGAAGAACGGATCTGCCGGGGATGGACAGCCTCTGCTCCCGCTCGCCAAAGGCACGCAGAATTTTGCCTTGATTGGCCCGCTGGCGGAGGATTCTTCGTATCCCGACGGAGCCCCGCCGGGGTCCGGCCCCCGCACCACGCTGCTTGCGGCACTGGTGCAGCGCGCAGGACAAGAGCACGTCACGCGCTACAAGGGCACCGGAATTCTGGAAGGCAGCGATCAGGATCTGGCAGATGCGGTTGCCGGCGCGCGGAAATCCGATATCGTGATTCTGGCGTTGGGTGAAAGTCCGGACATGAGCGGCGAAGCTGCTTCGCGCGCTCATCTCGGCCTTCCCGGACGGCAGCAGGAATTGCTGGAAGCTGTGGTCCGCACAGGGAAACCCGTCATCCTGATCTTGTTCAGCGGGCGGCCGTTGACGGTTCCGTGGGCATTCGAGCACGTGCCCGCGGTCGTGGCAGCATGGCTTCCAGGAATGAGCGGCGGCCCGGCGCTGGTGCGGACGCTGTTCGGGGATGTGAATCCGAGCGGAAAGCTGGTCGTGAGTTGGCCGCGCAGCGTGGGACAGGAGCCTCTTTATTACAACGCCATGAACACCGGCCGGCCGGCGGAGACCACCGACCTCACCCATGCCCCGGGCAACATTCAGGACCGGTATGTCTCCCGCTATATTGACGAGCAGAATTCTCCGCAATTTCCTTTTGGCTACGGCTTGTCGTACACGACATTTTCCTACGGTCCCACCAAGGTCAGCTCCGATCACCTGAACGCGACCGAGCTGAACCGGGATCTTGGCGGGAACCGTCATGCTGTGCTGAGCGCCGAGGCTCAGGTGAGCAACACCGGCTCGCGAGCGGCCAATGAGATCGTGCAACTCTACGTCCGGATTCAGGGCGCCAGCACCGAGCAACCGGTTCGAGCTCTGAAGGGTTTCCAGACCGTGTCCTTGGCGCCGGGGGAAAGCAAAGAGGTGAAGTTTGACTTGCCCGCGGAGTCGTTTGCCGTCTGGAATGACCGGAACCAGTTTGCGGCCGAGCCGTCGAAGCTGACCATCTGGATCGCTCCCGATTCGGCTCACGGCACGCCCGCGCAAGCGCAGATTGTCCCATAGAATTCTGAACATTATTTGCCTGCCAAAATCGGAGAGACCGTTCATGAAAATTAGGACGCGCAGTCTAGTCAGCGCGGTCAAGTTGCTCGCCTGCACCATTGGGTGGATCACCATCGCCTCGCCAGCGCTGGCCAACACCGAGTATTACCGTCACGTAATATTCGACAACAGCCTCACTGCCGACGGCTACTTCTACAGCCAGGGTCTGGCGAATGGTTCGAGTTCTCTTGAGTTGAAGAATGGCCACCTCCCGGTCGAGAGCAAGACCTTCCTCACTCCACCCAATGCCTTGCGGCTGAGTTGGCAGTCCAAAGCCGATGGCGGCTGGGAAGCGGAGGTCCACGTGAATGAGTACCGCAACCGCTTCCCACAGTTCGAAGGACATACTCTGTACTTCTGGTGTTTTGCTCCCGAGCGAATCGCCGCCGGCGATCTTCCCGCGATCGTCCTGTCCAACACCACTCAAGGGCTGCAGGTGGCCGAGTTCCCGGGAGCATTCACCGAACCTTTGGCCCTGGGGTCGGTCACGGGAGACATTCCTGCGGGGAAGTGGGTTCAAGTGCGGATCCCGCTATCGCAATTCCGCACCAGTTCCATATATGAGTTCGATCCGCAGTATGTGCGAAGCATTGTCTTCCATCAGCGGAGCGCCGATGGCGCGCCGCACGTTCTTATCCTCGACGAGATCCGGCTGGGAGATGCGCCCGCCGCGGCTCAGGCGCAACCTGCCCCGCGCGCGCCGCAGAATGTGCGCGCTGTTGGATACGACCGGCACGTCGAAGTGCGCTGGGATGGAGTGAACGATTCCGAAGTCGGCCGGTACGTGATTTACCGGTCGCTCGACGGCAAGAATTTCGAGCCCATTGGAATTCAAGTTCCCGATATTCACCGCTATTCAGATTTCGTCGGGAAGTCCGGAGTTACTGCGCAGTATAAAGTCGCGGCCTCCGACTGGCAGTATCGAAATTCCGCGCTCTCGGCAGCCGCCAGCGCTTCCACGCGGGAATTCAGCGATGAAGAATTGCTGACCATGCTGCAGGAAGCCTGCTTCCAGTACTACTGGGAGGGCGCAGAGCCGCACTCTGGCATGGCGCGGGAAAATATTCCCGGCGACGACCGCATTGTGGCCACGGGTGCCAGCGGCATGGGCATTGCCGCGCTGGTGGTTGGAGTGGACCGCGGCTTTATCACGCGCGCGCAAGGAGTGGAGCGGCTTACGAAAATCGTGAACTTTCTGGAGCACGCAGACCGCTATCACGGCGTCTGGTCGCACTTCATGAATGGGGCCACAGGCAAGACCATGGCGGTGTTCGGCGTCTTCGACAATGGTGGCGACCTGGTGGAGACCTCGTTTCTGATGGAAGGGCTCCTGGCCGCGCGTCAATATTTCCGCGGCAGCAGCGATGCCGAACGCGAGCTTTACCGGAGAATCACGCGGCTGTGGGAAACGGTCGAGTGGGATTGGTACCGGGGGCCGCAGCCGGGCGATTTTATTTACTGGCACTGGTCGGCGGAGTGGGGATGGCAGATCCAGCATCCCCTGATCGGATTCAACGAAGTGATGATCACGTACTTGCTGGCCATGTCCTCGCCAACTCACCCCATTCCGCCGGATATGTATTACTCCGGCTGGGCCAGCCAGTCGCAGCGCGCGATTCAATATCGCGCCGGGTGGTCGGGTGCGGCGGACGGCGACCACTATGGCAACGGGCATTCCTATTACGGAATCAAGCTTGACGTCGGCGTGGGAACGGGCGGACCGCTCTTTTTCACCCACTACTCCTATTTCGGCTTTGACCCCCACGCCCTACACGACCGCTTTACTTCTTCTTACTTCGACAACAACCGCAATATCGCCCTGATCAATCGCGCTTACTGCATCGCTAATCCGAAACACTTCCCGGGCTACAGCGAAGACGCCTGGGGCCTTACCGCGAGCGACGGGCCCACGGGATACGTGCCGCACGCGCCCGACGACAGCAGTGATCGCGGAACTCTGACCCTGACAGGGGCCCTGGCGTCGTTTCCATACACGCCGCAAGAATCCATGGCGGCGCTGAAACACTACTATCGCGATCTCGGGGCACAGGTCTGGGATATTTACGGGCCTCGGGATGCATACAACCCGGGGCAGGACTGGATCTCGATCATCTATATGGGATTGAACCAGGCGCCGATCACCGTGATGGTGGAGAACTACCGCAGCGGGCTGGTGTGGAAGTCGTTCATGGCCAATCCGGAGATTGGCGAAATGTTGCAGAAGCTCGACAAGGTCACGGAGCAGAAGCCGCACTAGCGGTCAGGTGAGCGGCCCTGGCGTTGAGATCCGCAGCTTTCGCTGGTGGCGGTTCCGCGCCGGGTTGAGTGGAGATTTTGAACTGCTCCACTTCCTGGCGCAGTTGCAATGCCAGTTCCGCCAAATGACCGGCGGCTTTCTGTGAGTCGCCGGCGCTGGCCGACGCTGCCTGCGCAGAGTCGGCAACCCCGACGATGGTCTGAGTAATGTCCGTGGATGCTTTCGCGGCATCGGCGAGATTGCGCGTCATCTCATTGGTGGTCGCGCTTTGCTCCTCAACTGCAGTCGCGATTGTGCCTGAAATTTCATCGACCTGATTGATGATCCCGCTGATGGTCGCAATCGCCTCCACGGCACGGTTGGTGTCCGTCTGAATGGTTGCAATCTTATGGCTGATGTCCTCGGTGGCTTTCGCGGTCTGGCGCGCAAGTTCCTTCACTTCGCTGGCCACCACCGCAAATCCCTTGCCCGCATCTCCCGCGCGGGCAGCTTCAATCGTCGCGTTTAGAGCCAGAAGCTTGGTCTGCTGAGCGATCGAGGTGATGACCTTGATGACATCTCCGATCTGGCCGCTGGACTCGCCCAGCTTGCCGATTGCCGAGGTCGCAGCCTGCGCCGTCTCCACCGCCTTGGTCGCGATTGTGGCGGCTTCATGAGCATTGCAGGCGATGGACTGGATGGTGGTGGTCATCTGCTCTGCGCCAACCGAGACGCTCTGCAGGTTGTGGGTCACCTGCCGGGTAGCCTCCGAGACGACATTGACCTGGGCGGAAGTCTGCTCGGTGTTGGCTGAGATCCGTTCACTGGTGGAGGTAAGCTCTTCACTCGAGAAGGCGAAATCCCGGGCGCTGCCGGCCAGCGATTGCATCACGCTGCGCAGCCCCTGTTGCAGGGTGTTCAGGGCGGTCCCCAGTTGGGCGAGCTCGTCCGCCCCGCTGATTTCGATCTGTTCCTGCGTTAAATTTCCATCGGACAGGGCACGGGCAAAGCCCAGAGCGCGCCGGCTCGGGGTCGCGACGCTCTTGACGGTCACTAGGCCGATGGCGGAAAGCAATAGCGCAAACATCAGGGCAAGCCCGGCCAGGGTCAACGTCGCGCTGCGGATTACGGTCGCCGTCCTGCCGGCAACCTGGGCCTGGCGCGCCTGCACCAAGCGAATCGCTTCCTCTCTCGCAGCCATATTGCGGTCCGAAAAAGCCAGCAGCTTTGCCTCCGCGTCCGAGGCAGTTTTGCGGTCCCCCTTTTTCAAGGCGGGGATCACACGATTCTCGACTGTCTCCATATATTTGCGATTGGCTTCATCGGCCGTGACCAGCAGCAACTCTCGAATGTTGCCTTCCGGCAGGCGCCTCGACCAGTTCGCAACTGCGGCCTCATATTGCTGCTTGTCGTGGTTGTAGCGGTCAATCGCTTCGGGCAATTGAGCCCTGCCGTTTATCATCATGCCGCGAACGGTGAGGCGGACGCGTTCGAGGCACAGAGGAGACGGCGATACGTCGGCGGCGAGGTCAGAGTAGAGCTCCAGTTCCTGGTGAAGCGGCCCTCCTGAGACTTGGGAGATGCTGAAATACGACATCGCCGCGACCATCAGCAGTGCCAGCGTAGAGATTCCGACCAGCAGGGCAAGCCTGGTTGCGATCTGCATCCTGTTGAAGCTGAACACGGTTTATGCCTCCCTGTACTCCGGGCACTCACCACCCGGAGTCAACTCTGTTCTGCGCGTCGCCCGCTTGGGACGCTGCTCGCCGCTACTTAAGTTCGCTGCCCACCCCCGGAATCGCCGCCCGCACAATGGCCGGCAGGTCCAGCATTTCCACGACGTCGTGCTCCATCACGAACGAGCCCACCACACCGGGTCGCGACGCCAGCGGTTGGAGGTCGACGCAATTTTCCACAATGTCGACGAGGCGGTCTACGATCACTCCCACGTTGTGTCCGTTCTCCATGTAGAGCACAAGTTCAACCGAACTACTTTGCCCGCTTGTCTGATTGTCGCCGGCATGCGGAAGAATCTGCGACAGGCGTACGATCGGAATGACCTCGCCCTGATAATCCATCACTTCTCGCGGTCCCACCCGCCTGACCGAACTGGCGAGCACGCCAGCCAGACGCGCCACCTCCGGAAGACGGATGGCAACCTGCCCGTCGGACCCGTTGCGCGCCAGCAGAAAGGACACTCGATCGTCGCACGGGACCGCGCCAACCTCTGGCGGATGACTTGGAGGTGCAGAGGCTTGCATCTCTGGAATGACGTGGGCTCTTTGGGCGAGTCCGACGACGTCAAGGATCAATGCCACTCCACCGTTGCCCAGGAGCGTGGCGCCGGCATAAACCTTAAGGCGCTTGAACTGCTCGCCCAGGGGCTTTACGACGATTTCTTCGGTATCCAGGATGTCATCCACCACCAAACCCAGCTGTCGCGCGTCGGCCTGCAGTATTACGATGTTCTTCGCAGATCGCGAATTCGGCGGCTCAAAGGCGTCACGCAGTCCTAATTCACGATCCAGATAAAGCACGGGGAGCAGGTTCCCTCGACGGCGGAAGACCGGGTGCCCCTGAATATTTTCGATCCGCGGTCCGCTGCCGTCGAGGCTTGCGAGTTCGAGAATGCCGGCTTCGGGGATGGCGAATCGTTCGTTCCGGCAGGTCACAATCAGCGCGGGAACTATGGCAAGGGTCAAGGGCATCTTCACTCTGACCGTCGTGCCCTTCCCGGCGACCGATTCGATGTCAATGGCGCCGCCAATCTTTTCCACGTTGGTCTTCACCACATCCATCCCCACGCCCCGGCCGGAAACGTTGGTGACCTTCTCCACCGTGGAAAATCCCGGCATGAAGATGAGATTGAAAATCTCGGCCTCGCTCATGCGTTTGGCCTGATGGCGGCTGATCATGCCTCGTTCGATGGCTTTGTTACACAGGCGGTCGGCATTTAGGCCAGCGCCATCGTCAGCCACCTCCATGATGACCTTGCCCCCTTGCTGGCAAGCGCGGAGTTGTAAACGTCCGGCGGGATCTTTCCCCGCTTTTCGCCGGGTCTCCGGGTTTTCAATACCGTGGTCGATGGCATTGCGGATCAGGTGGGTGAGCGGATCGCGAATGGCTTCAATGACGGTGCGGTCCAGTTCCGTGTCCTGCCCGTAGGTTTCCAGATGCACTTCCTTGCCGCAACTGAGGGCGAGGTCGCGCACGCTGCGTGGAAATTTGTTCCACACATTGCTGATGGGCTGGATGCGCGTCCGGATGACTTGTTCCTGCACCTCGGTCACTATCAGGTCCAGGTTCTGCGACACCGCCAGCAGCCTGGCATCTTCCGAAGAGTGGCCCAGTTGCAGGAGCTGGTTGCGCGCCAGCACGAGTTCGCCAACCAGGTTCATGAGCGAATCCAGAAGATCAACTCCCACGCGAACGGTTTCCAGACTGGCGTTGCGCCCGCGCGCCTCCAGAAGCTGTTGCGCACTATCCACGTCGGCCTGGCTGCACGCGCCAAGGGCAACCAGGATGTCTCCCAGCCTCCGCCGGTCCCCCTCTTCCTGCTTCCGAATCGCGAAGGAAAGATCTTCGGGCTTTACACACCCTCGCTCCACTAAAAGACTGCCAATCTTCGAAGGGGAAGGGCGGGTCTGTCCCGTGATGCTGCCGCCTGGCAGGTCACCGGCCCGCGTCCCGGACTCTGGCAGCGTCTCCACCTTCGGCACTTCGACAGAAGACGCATTCGCCGGCGAGGCTGCTCCAATCGCGGCCGTCTCAGCCACAGGGGAGGCTGAGGCCGGGTTTCCGGCATTCAGTTTCTTCAAACGTTCGAGCAGTTCCGGGTAGTCATTCTCGCCGTCGCCCTCGGTGGCTTGAATCTCCCTCAACATGCGGCGGACTGCGTCTACCGTCGCCAATAGCGCGCTGGTAATCTCGGCATTCAGAGACAGCGCGCCGTCGCGCAGTTTGGCGAGCAGGCTCTCCCCCGCGTGCGCCACCTTTTCCAAGTGCGGAAATCCGAGAAATCCGCAACTTCCCTTGATGGTGTGCATGGTGCGAAAAATGCTGCTCAGCAGTTCTTTGGAATTGGGATCCGATTCCAGGCTGACCAACTCCTGATCGAGTCGATCAAGGTTCTCCCGACTCTCGATAAGAAATTCCTTAACGATGTCATCCATGACTCAGCCCGTTCGTTGCGTCCGCATAGGCCAATGCTGTATCAACACGTCGGCCCATTCTGGCAGTCGACGCTTAGGTCATCGGCTCAGAGACTCAGAACTTGAGGAATGGGAACGGCGCGGACGAGTTCAGTAATGAGGCGGGGGACGTCGGGCGAAGCAAAACCGGGTGATCACTTATCCTTTATCCTTCGCATTCGATTCGCAGCCCGGGCAGTAGGGGTAGTATGCATTCCCTTTGTAATCGAGCTCTTTCAGCCCTGCGGCAGAAGTGTAGTAGCCGCGAATCGACTCGTTGCGGACCAGTTCCAGAAAGTTTCTGGGAGACGCGTCCGCCGGGGTTGCGCCGATCGCGCTCACAATTTCCTGCTGCGCTGAACCGTCAAGGTCTGCGAATGCCTTGTCATGCTGCTCAAGGCAAAGCTTGTCAAGAGCCTTGATACCTTCCCGCGCCACGGCCGCTGGGTCGGCTGCCTCGATTTCCTTCACTGCCCCCTCCCCGAAGTACGCGACGGCCAGCGTGCGATGCAGCGGATCAAGGTCCCGGGCAGCCTGCCGCACGCCTTCGGCGGAATGAAACCACAGGTCGACCCAATCCGCCGTTTCGCTGAGTGCACCCGGCTCCACATCGCCCAACAGGATGGAGACGTAACTCCGGATGATGCGGAACTCTGAGGGTGAGAAGAACTGCAATTCCTGAGGAACTCCGGGCTGGACGTAATCTGTCTCGCTGCCTTTTGGAGGGGTGGCAAGCTTGTGGGCGCCGAGCACATGCACCAGATCATCCGAGGAGGGTTCATACAGGCCCGGAGGCAGGCCCGCCCGCTGCGGTTCCGCATCGAACCAGCGAAGCGGCATTTCCGGAACCAGCCCGCTGACCCCGGCGAGAGCGACCGTCTCGCCCAAACGAAGCAGCCATTGGCGCCGGGTGATCTGGGTGACGACGTCCGAACCAGTTGGCTTCATAGTTCGCCTCGCCGGAAGGTCTCCGCAATGTGCTCTCCCGCCCTGGCGGATATTGCCATGATGGTGAGGGTTGGCTCATAGCAACCTTGGGTCGCGAACACCGCGCCATCGGTAACAAACACATTGCGCGCGTCATGCACTTTGCAGTTGCGGTCCACGACGCTCTTTTCCTCTTTGTCGCCCATGCGGGCGGTCCCACATTCGTGAATGTTCTTGCCGAAAATGCTGAGCTCTTTCCTGGGCATGGTCAGATCGGCAAGCTTCATCTCATCAAGGATCTCCGCAACATGATTGCGCATGGCCAGGGCCATCGCCTGATCGTTCTCTCCATAGCTCGCGTGGATGTGCAGTACCGGGATGCCCCAGGCATCCTTTCTGGTCGGATGCAGCTCGACGAAATTATCCGCCCGAGGCAGGCACTCGCCTTGCGCCTCAATTGCGAAGTAATAAGGGATGTCATTCCTGACGCGCTCACGCCACCGGTTCCCGAACTCGGGCAACAGGAAGGCGTGGCCGTAAACCTCCTGGCTGCCATCGCCGTCGAAGCGGTAGCCACGGAGGAAGTTCGAGTTGACATCGCTGGTGCCCGCGGCATTCACATATTTCGGAATCAGAAAACCGCAGGGTCGCCCAACCGGCTCGCGTTTCGCAGAGCGCAAGGCGGGCATGAACCCGCCCCCGCCCTCGATCGTAAAATGGTCCATCAGATACTTGCCCAAGACGCCGGTGGAATTCCCCACTCCCTGGGGATAAGATGGCGCCTTCGAATTCAGAAGTATGCGAGTGGACTCGAGCGCTCCGGCAGCAACCACCACGGCGCGCGCATACACTTCGCGATGTTCGCGCGTGATCCGGTCTATGTAGTGGACGCCCTCGGCTCTTCCGTTCCGGCCCATGATGATATGGCTGACAACGGCGTCGCTCACCAGGGTAAGCTTTCCGGTGCGTGCAGCCGCGGGAAGGGTAACGGATGGACTGTTGAAGTAGGAAGCGGTGAAGCATCCACGCTGGCACTGATCGCAGTAGTGACAGGCCGGGCGGCCGCGATGTTCCACCGTCAAATTCGCGACCCGGTCCGGAATCACCCGCCAGCCAAACTTCTTTCCGATCACGTCCCGGGCCTGCATTCCTCCGCAGGAAAGTTCCATAGGAGGGAGGAACTGGCCGTCCGGCATCTGCGGCAGCCCTTCACGCGAGCCGCTGACCCCGATGAAGCTTTCTACCCTGTCGTAGTAGGGCTCGAGTTCCCGGTAACTGATGGGCCAGTCTTCGCCATAGCCATCCCGGCTGGCGGCTTTGAATTCGTTGTCACAGAAGCGATAACTCTCGCGCGCCCAGCAGAAGGTCTTGCCGCCGACCTGGCGGCCGCGGATCCACATGAACGGCTTGTCCGCCGGAAAAGTGTACGGATTCTCCAGGTCGTTGACGAAGAACTGGTGACTGTACTCGTCGCAGGCATAGCACAAGCGCTGCACCGGTTGGGTCCGGAGCAGGCTCCGCTGATCGCCGAAGCCGCGGAATTTGAGCTGGTAAGGCCATACGTGCTCGGTGAAGTCGCGGGTGGGAACGCGCGGCGGCCCGGCCTCCAGCATCAAAACACCTAGGCCTCGCTCCGCGGCTTCTTTCGCCACCCACCCGCCGCTGGCGCCGGAACCGATCACCAGAACGTCATGAATTGTTTTCCGCGGAACCGGCATGAGGCAGCCAGTCTAGCAAAGTTCCGCTAGTCGGGATTGCGCAGGCCCGCTGTCCAGGTCCGCAGTTCCCCTGCTGTCATGAAATTCAGGATGCGATCGCGGCGCACTCCGGCTCCAGCCGCGGCTGCCAGAGAATATTCCATGAAGCGCAGTTGCTGAGGATCGTGGGAATCGGTGCCCAGCGAAATTCGGCATCCCGCTTTCTTCGCCAGTTTGAGCAGATCTATATTCAAGTCTTGCCGGTCGGGATAGCCGTCGATCTCGACAGCCTTGTCCAATTCCGCGGCCAGCCCAAAGACACGGTCCCAATCGGCGCTCAGACCGAGGCGAAAGTTATAGATACGGCCTCGTGGATGCCCCAGAATCTGGATGTCCGGATTGCGCAGGGCGGCAAGATAGCGCTCCGTCTGATCCTCTTTCTTTCTCAGCGCCGAGTGGAAGCAGCCCAGCACGATGTCCAGTTCGCCAAGCTCACGGGAGTCCATGTCACCCTCACCCGCAGGATTGAGGTTCAATTCAATTGATCGCAGAACCTCGCAGCGCAGACCCTCGGCCTTCAGGGACTCATTCACCGCCTTTATCTCCTCTGCCTGCCTTCGAAGCTGTGCTTCATCAATTCCGCCGGCAATTTTCAAACCCTTGGAATGATCGGTGATGGCGATGTACTGATATCCGCGCTCCGCCGCCGCCCTTGCCATCTGTTCGACGGAGCCGTAACCGTCGCTCCATTGCGTATGCATCTGCAGGTCGCCTTTAACGCCAAGCGCCAGGGTAGGGCTTTTCTCCAATTGCGCACGCGCTTCGGGCAGCGTCAGGAAGCCTCGGCGGATCTCCGGCGGCCGGGGCACCTCTGGAGGATTCTCGATCCAGCCGGTGATCAGGCGGGAAAGGTGAGGTCCGACGGCGGGCAATTCGAGGAGTGAGCGGCCCTCCTTTAGCATCGAAGCGGCTTCTTCCGGCCACAGGAATGCCTTGCGCGACGCTCGCCGAAGCGCTTTTTGCAGAGGCATCTTCGCTTCTTCGGCGGCGAGGGCGAGCAGCTCGGCGATCCCGGAGTTTCGCAGGAATGGAAACCTTCGCGTTCGCTTGAGCCTGCCGCTGGGCATAGAGCAAGGTGCCACCGTTCTCTACCACGGGCTGGATTTCGTAGCCAGCGGCAGAATTCGCAACTTCTTGGATGCCCCGCCACCGCATGGCGCATATTTGTCACGACTATAGCGGCATCTTCTGTCTACAGGATTAAAGGTATGACCTACGCACCGGCGCCCTGCCTGGCTATGCAGTGGGTTCCCCTACCTTCGTGTGGCTCTTTCGATGGCAGCAACATACCCTCGCACGGCATCCAAACCATCGCCATGAGACGATTGGGTTGTACCCTCACCTCCGCAATCTCAGCCGCACCTCTGCTGGTTGGGCTCTCTTTCGTCTCCCTGGCTGTTGCTCAAGAAGCACGCCCGGTGTCTGCGGACTCTGAGGGACTGAAACTCAGTTTGGATCAGGTCCTCACTAACCTGGAGCAGCGCAACGCAAAACGCGCAGCCGAACTGCAGCAGTTCGACGCCAAGCGAATCTATCGCATGCAGTACCACGGGTTTTTCAAAGACCGCGATGCGGAGATGGTGGTGAATGTGCATTTCAGCGCGCCCAATTCCAAGCAGTTCACCGTGGTCTCGCAGTCCGGCTCGAAGTTTGTGATCGATCACGTGTTCAAGAAACTGCTGGACGCGGAACAAGAGGCGGGAAAGGGCGACAATCGCCGTGAGACGGCGCTCTCCCGCGACAACTACAGCTTCGCTCTCGTGGGATACGAAGATGCGCCGGAAGGCCCGCAGTACGTGCTCAGCTTGCAGCCGAAGAACAATAACAAGTATCTGTATCGCGGAAGGATTTGGGTTGATGCCAAAGATTTCGCAGTCGTGCGGATCGAGGGCGAGCCGAACCGGAACCCTTCCATGTGGATCACCAAGACCGATTTCGCTCATTACTATGCCAAGGTGGACGATTTCTGGCTGCCTTCTCAAAACTGCACTGAAACCTCGGTTCGCTTTGGCGGTAAGTCAAGGCTCTCCATCGACTACCAGGACTACAAGGTAACGAAGGCTTTCCCTGTGCACATTATCGAGACTGCCCGCATCCACCATTTAGTGCTTCCGGTTCCCCTAAGCGATTGAAGGGAAACTGAGTCGGCGTTCGCGAAGCCCGATGATAGATTCGATCGTTCGATTCGCCATTCAGACGATGGGAGTGGGACGGCGGACACTGAGCCGGCGTCAGCCCGGGTTCCGTCGGTGCAACGCCCGCCGACGATTCCCCGCCTGGATCGTCATTCTGCTGGCGGCATCAGCACCGCAGGCACAAGATTCGAAACCAAAATCATCTTCCACCCCTCTGGTCAATTCTGTCCCGGTCGCACCGAAGCATCTTGCGCCGCTTCAGTTCGACACGAATGCTCCTCTTCACCACCTGAACCAGGTGATCAGTTGGTACCGTCGTGCAACCACCGGGGTCTCTTCCGTGGGTCTGCCCAGCGATACGATTTATCAGGACAACAGTAAAAGTCTAGGTGCCCAGGTGGTGAAGCTGGCATTCCAGTCCGCCAAAGCGGAAGCTGCGTTCGTCAAGAGCCAACAGAAAGTCGCGGATAGCAGCCAGCCCGGGTCTGCCACGACCCAGGAACAGTCGTTGGCCCAGATGCAAGTGAAGATTTCGAACCAGATCCAGGAACTCGAGTCGCAAATTGCCGCTACCAGTTCGAAACTGTCCCGCGCCCGGCCATCCCAGAGGGAGAATCTCAAGTCGCAGCAGGAGGCGCTGCAGAGTCAACTGGACCTGCAGAAGGCCTTGCTCGAAGCCGTGCAGAAAATGGCGGCTTTCGTCGAGAACAATGGCGAAATCACGACCGGCCTGGAAGGCGCGATCAGCCAGGTTGCCAGGTCCATCCCCGAGGTCATGGGTCCATCGATCACTCCGGAGAAGCCCACTACCGCTTCGGCTCCCGCAAAGCCGGCGGCGGCGAACTCCGGCGGCCTGATCAGCGATGCGGCCACGCTTTATGAGTACATGACGGCGGTCCACCAGATCGACAACGCGATCCAGCAAACTGAATACACCCACGCAGCGGCCGAGCACCTGCGGACCCCTATACGGGATACGCTGCGAGCGGCCATTCAACAGAGCCAGAAACTGGCGAGCCAGCCCGGCAACGATCCGCAGCAGTTGCAGACCGAGCGCGAGACTTTTCAGGAGATCACTGAGCGCTTCAAGCAGCTTTCCGCGATCCTGCTGCCCCTCAGCCAGGAACTCATCGTGCTCGACGATGCGAAAACCAATTTCGAAGAATGGAGAGGTTCGATCGGCCGGGAGTCGCGACAGGTGCTGCGCTCCGTGCTCATCCGGGTGGGCGGAATCCTGCTGGCGTTGGCCGTGATTCTGGTGCTGTCGGAGGTTTGGCGCCGGGTCACGTTCCGCTACATCAGCGACCCCCGCCGCCGGCGCCACTTCCTGGTGCTGCGGCGGATCGTGATCGGCTTTCTCATGGTGGTGGTTCTACTTCTCGGGTTCGTCAGCGAGTTCAGTTCGCTTGCCACCTTTGCCGGCTTCATTACTGCCGGCATCGCGGTAGGACTGCAGGCCGTTCTGCTTTCCGTTGCTGCCTATTTCTTCATCATAGGCCGCTACGGCATCCGAGTGGGAGACCGCATCAGTGTCGCCGGAATCACTGGAGACGTAGTCGATATCGGACTGGTCCGGCTTTACCTGATGGAAATGGCAGGCACTGGCCTGGATTTTTATCCCACCGGGCGGTTAGTCGTGTTTTCCAACTCGGTTCTATTCCAGACGGGAACGCCGCTGTTCAAGCAGATCCCCGGAACCGAGTACGCCTGGCATGAAGTCGTGGTGATGATCGCGCCCGCCGGCAATCACAAAGCCGCCGAGGAAAAGCTGGTGGCCATGGTCAACGACGTCTATTCCGGCTACCGGAAGGAAATTGAGCGCCAGCATGCTGATATCGAGCGCCGTGTCGATATTCTCATCGAGACTCCGCGCCCGGAAGCCCGCCTGCAATTTGCCGACGGCGGGCTGGAGTTGCTGGTCCGATACCCGGTTGAAATTCGCAGAGCTCCTGATATCGATGAGGAGATGACCCGCAGAGTGCTTCACCTGGTCGAAAGCGATGCCGATTTGAAAGGCGCTGTCTCCGGCACACCCAAGATCCGCTCCGCCATCAAGGGATAGGTCCGACTGCCCTCGGGGCTATCGAAAGATTCGTCGATGGCCAAATTCAATTGTTTCAGTGCTCTTACCTGAAACACGGTATGGACTGCCCGGTTTGGCCGGTTCCAAAATCACAGGAGCAGGATCGAGAGGCCTGCTAAAATCCGCTCCCATCAGGTGGCTTCGTGCTGCCGTGGATGGAAAATCTTCAACAAAGATCTTCCGCGTAATTCCGCAAGGAGCGACCAGTGCTCAAATCTCTGCTGTCTCGCTGGCCTTTGATCGAACAAATTCGCACCGGCGTGGATGGAACGGGTCCGGAGTCCATGACCCGGCGCACGCGCGACCTGACCCCGAAGAATCACGGCGCGGAAGTTGCCCGCTCCATTTGCCCGTACTGCGGCGTGGGATGCGGGCAACTTGTCTACCATAAACAAGGCAAGCTGATCTCGATCGAAGGCGACCCACAATCGCCGATCTCGCGGGGACATCTTTGCCCCAAGGGCGCGGACACATTCGAATTACATACCCACCCGGGACGCCTGAAAAAAGTAAAATACCGCGCGCCCTACGCTCGCCAGTGGCAGGAAATCGATCTCGAAACCGCCATGGACATGGTGGCGGAGCGCGTATGGGAGACTCGCGACCGTACCTTCCAGGAGACACGCGACGGCGAGTCCCTGATGCAGACCACCGCCCTGGCCCACCTCGGCGGCGCGACCCTCGACAACGAAGAGAATTATCTGATCAAAAAACTATTCACGGCCGGGCTGGGCATGGTATGCGTCAGCAACCAGGCGCGGATATGACATAGCTCCACCGTGCCCGGTCTGGGCACATCGTTCGGGCGCGGCGGCGCTACCACGGCGCAACAAGATCTCAGCAATGCTGACGCGATTCTCATCATGGGTTCCTCCATGGCGGAGAATCACCCGGTCGGCTTTCAGTGGGTGGTGGAAGCGCGCGAGAAGGGCGCGAAGGTCATCCACGTCGATCCTCGCTACACCCGCACCTCCGCCATGGCGGATATCTGGGTACCGCTGCGCGCCGGAAGCGACATTATTTTTCTGGGAGCTCTGGTTCACTACGTCCTCGAAAACCGGAAAGAGTTCCGCGATTACGTGGTGAACTACACCAATGCCGCTACTATTCTTCGCGAGGATTTCCGCGACACCGAGGATCTCGACGGCTTCTTCTCCGGCTGGGACGCGAAGAAAGAAAAATACGATCCCGAGAGCTGGCTTTATCAAGGCTCTCCCAGCAAGGAAACCAGCCAGGCTCCAGGACACTCCGAAGCAGGCGGCGGTCACGGCAAAGACCGCGGCGGCGAAGCCCAGGATGCCGGCAAGTACGAATCTGACCCGACCCTGCAGCATCCGCGCTGCGTCTTCCAGGTGCTGAAGCGTCACTTTGCCCGCTATACGCCGGAAGTAGTCGAGCGATATTGCGGCATCCCGCAGGAGGTCTTCCTGAAGGCTGCCGAAACCTTCACTTCCGCTTCCGGCCCTGAAAAGACTGCAGCCATCTGCTACGCGGTAGGGTGGACGCAGCATTCCAAAGGTGTGCAGATCATCCGCACGGCGGCGATCCTGCAACTCCTCCTCGGCAATATCGGCCGCCCGGGCGGCGGCATCCTCGCCTTGCGCGGCCACGCTTCGATTCAAGGCTCCACCGACATTCCGACCCTGTATGACATTCTTCCCGGCTACCTGCCGATGCCCTTCTTCGAGGCGGACTCGCACAAGCTCCAGGATTATTTGAAGAAGCACAGCGCCCGCACCGGTCTATGGTCCGGCTTCGACAAATACTTCATCAGCCTGATGAAGGCGTATTACGGAGATAAGGCAACCAAGGACAATGATTGGGGCTTCAACTGGCTTCCGCCCGTCAGCGGAGATCACTCTCACTTTGGCTACTGCCTTGATATGGCGGACGGCAAGCTGGAGGGCCTGTTCGTCATGGGACAGAATCCGGCGGTCGGAGCCTCGAACGGGCGTCTGGAACGAAAGGCGCTTTCCCGGCTGAAGTGGCTGGTGGTTCGCGACATGGTGGAGACTGAAACCGCCTCCTTCTGGTACGCCTCGCCGGAGGTCGAACGCGGCGAGCTTTCCGCGGAATCCATCGGCACGGAGGTGTTTCTGTTCCCCGCAGCCGGTACCGCGGAAAAGGAAGGCACGTTCACCAACACGCAGCGCCTGCTGCAATACCGCGAGAAAGCTGTCGATCCTCCCGGCGACGCGCGCAGCGAACTCTGGTTCATGTATCACCTTGGCCGGCGCATGAAGCGCAAGGCCGAGAACGATCCTCGCCCCCGCAATGAAGGCCTGAAAGCCCTGACCTGGGATTACTCCGTCCATGGCAAACACGCCGAGCCCAGCGCCGAGCAGGTCCTGAAAGAGATCAATGGATACTCGGTCGGCGATCACAAGCAACTGACGCACATCCAGGAGTTGAGCAACGACGGATCCACGGCTTGCGGCGCCTGGATCTATTGCGGCGTGTTTCCCAAAGAAGACTACAACCGCGCCCATGAACGAAATCCCAAAGATCTGCTGGGACACGGCTGGGGCTTCGCCTGGCCTAATGACTGCCGCATCATCTACAACCGCGCCTCCGCTCGTCCCGATGGGCAGCCGTGGAGCGAGCGCAAAAAACTGGTCTGGTGGGATGAAGGCAAGAAAGAGTGGACTGGCTTGGATAACGCCGATTATGAAAAAACGGTGCCGCCAGACGCGCCGGCGAACGTGCATAAGGGCAAAGGCACTAAAGCCTTGGGCGGAGCAAGGCCGTTCACCCTGCATCCCGATGGACTAGGGTGGCTGTATGTTCCCAGCGGGCTCAAGGACGGGCCGCTCCCGACCCACTACGAACCTCTGGAATCTCTCGTCGAAAATCCTCTTTACAGCCAGCAAACCAATCCTGCGGCCGACCGCAAGAAGCGCCCCGACAATCCCTATGCTGCTCCGCAGGATTCGCGCTTCCCGTTCATTCTCACAACCTACCGGCTCACCGAGCATCACACCGCGGGCGGGATGAGCCGGCATCTTTCGCACTTGAGTGAACTGCAGCCGGAATTGTTTACCGAAGTTTCTCCGGAATTGGCCGCGCAATTGGGTCTGGAACACGGAGGATGGGCGACCATCATGACGCCGCGCGCGGTGATCGAGGCGCGCGTAATGGTCACCCCGCGCATGCAGCCGTTGCGCATCGACGGGCGCACCGTTCATCAAGTCGGTCTCCCGTATCACTGGGGCTATCGCGGCCAGGTAACGGGAGACGTCGTGAACGATCTCCTCGTGATAAGCGAAGAACCCAACGTTCGCATCATGGAGACCAAGGCCCTGGTTTGCAACGTGGTCCCCGGGCGCCGGCCTCGCAGGCAGGAAGCATTGCAGCGATTACATTCGTACCAAGGACAGCACGCATGAGCATAACCGCGTTTCTCACAGATTCCACGCTGTGTATCGGATGCAAAGCTTGCGAGGTGGCCTGCAAGGAGTGGAACGGGGTCGACGAGGACGGCCTCGCCTGGAGCGGCTACTCGTACGACAACACCGGAGCGGTCGGCGCTTCCACGTGGCGGCACGTAAAGTTCGTGGAACAGGCTCCCGTGCCCGGATTCGGCGGGAACGCGGGAGAGCAGATGTCCTGGAGCTTTTCCTCCGACGTGTGCAAGCACTGCGAAAATGCCGGCTGCCTGGAGGCCTGCCCCACCGGTTCCATCGTGCGCACAGAATTCGGTGGAGTGTTCATCCAGCCCGACGTCTGTAACGGCTGCGGATACTGCGTGACCGCGTGCCCCTTTGGAGTGGTCGAACGCAATTCGAAAGACGGCCGTGCCTTCAAATGCACTTTCTGCTACGACCGCCAGAAAGTTGGGTTGCAACCCGCCTGCGCGAAGGCATGCCCGACCGAGTCCATCAAGTTCGGGGAAATCGAAGATCTCCGCCAGGCGGCGCAAGCGCGAATCGAGGAGTTGCACCGCCGCGGCATGGAGGATGCCGCGATCTGGGATCCAACCCAGACCAGTGTGGAAGGAACTCACGCCATGTTCATCGTTCGCGGCGATGCCCGCGCTTACAATCTTCCTCCCTCGCCGGAAGTGCCGACCGTCTATCTGAAAAAGAGCTGGCAATCTTCCGCCATCGCGGCTGGGCTGCTGTTAGGAGGCACACTCCTGGCTTTTCTTTCCGATGGAGCCCGGCGCAACGGGAGCAGCCGATGAGCGATTTGCTACCATTGCGCGACATGGATGAGCGCGACCTTCAGCGCGAGCGACGCCTGGACGAGATACGGCGCGAAGCCGAGCGCCGTGGGCAGATGAAGGTCATCAGCACCCGCCCGGCTGGCGCTCCGTTTCCACAAGCCTCTCCGGAAACCGGCTATTACGGCATCCCTTTGCTCAAGCAGCCTCCCTGGACGTGGGAAATTCCGCTGTACTTCTTTGTCGGCGGCGCCGCGGGAGCAGCGGCCGTGATTGGCGCGATCGCCGATTACACCGGAGCCGACCGGGAACTGGTTCGACATGCCCGGTGGGTTGCGGCCGCGGGTTCGGTGATCTCCCCCGCGCTGCTGGTCTCCGACTTGGGGCGTCCCGAACGTTTTCTCGCGATGTTGCGCGTGTTCAAGCCGCAAAGCCCCATGTCCGTAGGAGTCTGGACCCTGCTGGGATTTTCGACCGGCGCGGCCGCCGCTGCCTTCGCAGGTTTTCTGCGGGACCGCTACGGTCCGTCGTTACCGTTGAACGTGCTCGAAAATGCCGGGCAGGCCGCATCTTTGGCCTTCGGGCTTCCGTTTTCCAATTACACCGGGGTCCTCATCGGGGCGACCGCCATTCCAGTGTGGAACCACAACGCGGGGGACTTGCCGCTGCACTTTGCGGCCTCGGGACTCGGCGCCGCGGTAGGAATTTTGGAACTATTGGGCCACCGCAAAAGCAGCGCCCTGCAAGCCCTCGGACTGGGCGCCGCCATCTTCGAGACCTGGGAAGGACTTCGCATCGAAGGCCGGTCGCATTACCGCCTCGATCCTTTGAAACACGGCCCAAGCGGCTGGATCACGCGAACCGGAGGCGCGCTCTCCGGTCCGGTTCCGGCCATTTTGCGCTTGGCAAGCCTGTTTGGCTCGCGGAAACGAGCGTCTTCGCTCCGGCGCTGGGCATCGTGGTCCGCAATCGCCGGATCGCTGATCACCCGCATCGCCTGGATTCATGCTGGGCACGTCTCCGCGCGAGATTGGAAACTGCCCTTGCAGGAAGGCACCCCAGAACCCAGGCAAATGGGAGCTACCCTCCGCCAGATGCCGGACGCAACCTGATCACTTCTACGCGGCCTTTTCCCCCGGCCCCTTGGCTTCCAGGTGACCATGCTCCGCGGCAGCGTGCTCTATGGTTGCATTGATCTGGCTGCCGATCAGAAATGACAATCCGGTCAGATAAAACCACAACATCAGGATGATGACGGCGCCCAGGGATCCGTAGGTTTTACTGTAACTGTTGAAGAAATGCAGGTAGAGGCGCATCGCCGCCGAGCCGAGCGCCCACAGCGCCACTCCTACCACTGAACCAGGAGTAATCCAGTACCAATGCTGTTCGTGGACGTTGGGCGCGAAGTAATAGATAGCAGCGAAGGCAAACACCACGAAGCCCAGCGCGAAAACCCACTGAAGGACTTTCACCAATACCCAGGCGGCGGCATTGAAACCCAACGACTTCCCCGCCGTCGCAACCATCTGGCCGCCGGCAAGGACCAGGAACAGAGCGGCTACCAGCAGGATCGCCATAGCCAGCGTGAGTGCGAGAGAAACGAGATGAACTTTGAGCCAGGAACGGCTCTCCCGAACTTCATAGGCGGCGTTCAAGGTGGACATGAGCTGGGTCATCCCAGCCGATCCCGAATAGAGCGCGAACAGCAATCCGAAGGTGAGTTTCCCGCCGGTGGAATTTGGCGTGACCTCCCGGATGGTGTGAACCAGCAGATCGTACGCCATGGGGGGCAGCACCAGCTGGAAATAGTAGAAGAGATCGGCGCGTACTTTGCTGCCTTCCGAGGCTAGCATCCCGAGCAATCCCAGCAGAAACAGCAGCATGGGAAATACGGCCAGCAGGAAGTTATAGGCCAGCTCGTAGGCGCGATTGATCAGATCGTTGCGGTTGATGCCTCCCCACAATCGTCGCGCAAGCTCACGCCACGTTAAGCCCCCGAGAGCCCAAATCGATTCAATCTGCTGATCGGTGCTGAGCACGGAATCCGTCATGCAAGTACCAGTTGCGATGCCGATCCGCCAGGCACGGTTGGAGATAAATGAATGTGCCCGCTGGAATCGCGCTGCAAGCGACGCCGCTCGGAATGTCAGCAAAACGAACGCGCGGCAACCTCGGCCGGAGGCCGGGTCATCCTATTTCCCGCCCGCGCGTCTTCGAAGCGGCTCGCGAAGCATCGAGCGTGCCGGTACGCCGCGAGTTCCCGGGAGTTTAAACTGCGGCCGCTGAAGTCCTGCCAAGTCGCGCGACCACATCGTCGTTCAAATCAGCATTAACAACAGGAGTATTCACCATGAGAAAAGCGATCCTATTGACCTTCACCTTGCTCTGCTGCACCGCATGGGTTGCGGCGCAGAGTACTTCTCCATCCTCCAGCAGCCCGGCGGGCAGCCAGAGCACAGGCCAGACCGGCAGCCAGACAACCGGTCAGAGCGGCAGCGAAAACGGCCAGATGTCCGGACAGGCTGGCTCTTCCTCGGGGCAGATGGGCGGAAGTAATCACACCACGCTGCGGGGCTGCCTGAGCAGCTCCGGTGGCGGCTACACCTTGACCGACGCATCGGGAACTCAGTACCAGCTGACCGGCGACACCTCCAAGCTCAGCCAGCAGGTGAACCACGAAGTGGAAGTGAAGGGCAATGCCTCGGGTTCCAGTGCATCCATGGGCGCCAGCACATCGACTGGATCGTCCGCCGGGTCTGAATCCGCGACTGGTTCCACCGGCGCAGGTCAGATGTTTAACGTCACGAAGGTGAAGAAAATCTCCGGGACTTGCAGCTCCGGCACGACCGGCAGCACGAACCGCTAACGTTTACCTCCATTAACGGCGAGAAGGCCGGCAGATCGACTGCCGGCCTTCTGCTATCAGGTCCGGCCTTGGTCTTTGAAGATCGTTGGCCGGGCAACGCGCGCACGCCAGCGATAATAGAAGGGAACGCCCGCAAGGATCACCAGCAGTCCAATGGTTGAGCGAACCGGCCTGAGCGTCCAAAGATTCAGGGTCAGGGCAATGGCGGCAATCAGGAAGATGAGCGGCGTCCACGGGTAGCCCCAGATCCGATACGGCCGATTCAGATCCGGTTCGGTCCTGCGCAACCGCAATAACGCGACTGCGGTCAGTGCAAAAAATATCCAGACCGCAAATACGAATAGCGAGTAAAGCTCCTCAAAGGTTCCGCTCAGGGCTAGCACTGCAGCGACCCCTCCAAAGAATACAAGTGCTCCGCTTGGACTGTGAAAAGAAGGATGGATACGCTTCGCGAAGGCAAAGAAGACGCCGTCCCGCGCCATGGCGTACGGAACGCGGGCCCCCGTTAGTATGACCACATGAAGCGCTCCAAAGGCGGAGACTGCCATGGCCAATGTCAACCACTTCGCCCCGCGCGCGCCCCACAGCGATTGCACGACGTCAGAGGCTACGTGTTGCGAAGCGGCCACAGAATGAAAGGGCAATACATGGAAATAGATGGCGTTGGCCGAAAGGTACAGACCGGCGATGGTCAGAAGTCCAATGATCAGCGCTCGCGGGATGTTCCTCTTAGGATCGACAATCTCTTCTCCCAGATGGCCAAGGTCATTGAAACCGTTGTATGCCCACATGGCGGGCACGAGCGCGGTGAGCAGCGCCCCGACGGTTTTCAGACTGAGCAGTGGAGTGACGGCCGCCGAGGCGGTTTCCTGCACAGGCGATTCGACCAGTGCACCCCCGATGATGATCAGCATGATCGCGCTCATCTTGAGTCCGGTGAGCACAATCTGAATGGCACCGCCCATGCGCACGCTGAAATAATTCATCGCGGTGGCAATCACCACCACCAGCGCTGCGAGGGGTTGCGCGGTCGTGAAGGTGAACTCATAATCGCCAAGGTGCGTGGTGAACCAGGGAGCGGTGAGGACCGGAAAGAGAAATCCCAGGAACCGCACGAAGCCCGCCGCCAGGGTGGCCATCGCCACCGGCCGGTCGAGAAGTGAAGTCATCCAGCCAAACAGAAAGCCCCATAGTGGGCCAAGGCCGCGGCTGAGGTAGACATACGGTCCGCCCGCTTTGGGGAACGCGGCGCCTAGTTCGGCGTAGCACAAAGCACCAAAGAGCACGATCAAACCACCAATGAGCCACGCCGCCAGCACGCGTGGCGCCGTGCCCGCGGCCCGGGCCATATCGCTGCTTACCAGGAAGACTCCCGTACCAATGGTGTCCCCCACCACGATCGCAATGGCTGAGAACAAACTGAGACCGCGCACCAATTCGGACTGCCGCGATCGAGGGTCTTCCAGATCAGTCGTCATCGCAGAAATGGAGAGCCTACTCTTGGTCCGGGAAGCGGTCAAACTGGCCTGCTACGCTCCGGCGCGATATCATCGGAACCGTGAGCGCACACAAATCCATGATCAGCGATTTTCCCTGGGACGATAGATACCGTCTGCTCGATACCGATGACGTGCTCACGCCGGCTCTCCTGCTCTATCCCGCGATCGTGGCGTCCAACATCGATTGCACCTTGAGGCTGCTGGGCGGCAATGCGGACCGGTGGCGCGCCCACATCAAGACGGCAAAACTTTCCTGCACCTTGCGCCAATTGCTGGAACATGGCGTCCGGAATTTCAAGTGCGCCACCACTCTGGAATTACTCACGGCCTGCGAATGCGGCGCCACCGACGTTCTCGTCGCCTATCCCGTCATGGGGGCCAATGCGCGAAGGGTGCGTGACATCGCCGATCGATTCCCCGCCGTGCGCATTTCCGTGCTGGTGGAACATGAGCAGCAAGCACGGCAATGGACCGGCGCCCGCGTCGGAGTATTTATCGACATCAATCCCGGAATGAACCGGACAGGCATTGATCAGGCCCGGATTGCCGAGGTGATTCAACTTATGCGTGCGGTTCGCGACGCGAAGCTTGATTTCCGCGGCCTGCATTACTATGACGGTCAATACGGCCACGCTGACGAGCCGCAGCGTACGCTGGCGGCGCACTCCGGCTATGCCCGCCTGATGAACCTTGTCACAGAAATTCAGCGCGAGGGATTCGCCGTCCCCGAACTGGTTACAGCCGGAACCCCGACGTTCCCGTGCTCGCTGACCTACGGCGGATTTCGAGAGGCGGGCCTGGTTCACCGCGTCTCGCCGGGAACCATCGTGTATTGTGACGCCACCTGCATGGCGCAATTGCCGCGCGATTATGGCTATACCCCCGCGGCGCTGGTTCTGACTCGCGTCGTGAGCCAGCCATCGCGGGAAATCGTTACCTGCGATGCCGGCCACAAATCGGTCTCAGCCGATGCCGGCGTGCCCACTTGCGCAGTCGTTGGGCATCCCGAAATCATTCCTCTCTCCCCCAGCGAAGAGCACCTGCCTTTGCAGGTGATATCGGAGCAGGCGCCGCACCTGGGCGACACTCTTTTCCTGGTCCCGCGCCATGTTTGCCCCACCGTGAATAATTTCGACTCCGCGCTGCTGGTGCGAGGGGGCCAGATTGAGTCCGTTGAAAAAGTCTCCGCTCGAGGCCGCGAGATGCCTCTGCTGGACAGTCCTCGGCTCTCAGGGGCGCTGCAGGTTCGCTAGTTTGAAGTGGAAACGCGTGCCGCCGGAGCTTATCTGGATTTCTTCCGCGCCTTCGCAGCCCTGGTTTTGCGGCCCGCCGTACGCCGCCTTGTCCTGACACTGTAAGCAACGCAATCAATCTCGATCAACATCCCCGGCGTATGCCCCAGGTTACTGCCCACGGTCGTCCGTACCGGGTAGGGGCGCGAGAAGCGCCGTGAGTAGACCTGGTTATAACGCGCGAAGAGGCTGGTGTCGCTGAGATGAACATTCACCTTCACGACATCCCGCAGCGACGCCCCATCCGCCTCCAGAATGGCGGCCAGATTATCAATGGTCTGCTCGGTTTGCCGCTCGATCGTATCGCCCACCAGTTGTCCGGTAACGGGATCAATCGGAACCGTCCCGGTAACAAACACGAAATCACCCGCCCGCCACCCCTGGGAATACGCTCCTTGCGGCGGAGCACCGCGCTTGCTCTCTATCACGTACTTAGCCATATCCAGTCTTCCCAAACTCGACGTTCTTCGCACGCCTGTGAATTATCCGGCTCAAAAACACCCAAGCCGCAGACGATCCACGGCAGTATACTCTCCTAATTATTCTTGCGGCACAGCAGTGGGACTTCCCCGAGGCCGCCGACTTCGGCCCTCCCGCGGCGAAGGGTGGGAATCCATGAAACCAAAACCGAAAGGAAGCACGCTTCCCGAGTGGGCCAGGCAGATCACAGCCCTGCGCGAAGATTTGGGGATCAATCAAGCCGAATTGGCGCGCCGGATGGAATGCTCCGCGATGACCATTTCCCGCTGGGAAAGAGGCCTGCTGCAGCCGTCCGCCGAACACTTCGTGCAACTCGGTAATCTCGGTAATAAAACCAAGGCCTGGTTCTTCTGGGAGATGGCGGGGATCGAACCCGCCAAGATGGTGCAGTCCCTCAGCGGCAGTCGTACCTTGCGCGGGGGCACCCCGCGCCTCGAAATGGCTCGCGCGGGCGCGGGCGCTGCGGAAAAGCTTTCGCAGGTCGTAGGCCTTCCTTTACTCAAAGGAATAGTTGGAACCCACGGCGTCACCGGAGATCGCCGCAGTCTGCGAACCATCCCTGTAGGAGAAATGATCGGGGCTCCCGCGTCCTGGTGTCCGAATCCTGCTTACACCAGCTTGCTGCGGGTGAAGGGGCATTCCATGGAGCCCCTGATTCGCCAGGGAGACATTCTCGCCGTCGACTCCTACCAGACGGAGCGCTCCCAACTCTACGGCAAAGTAGTAATCGCTTCGGAGGACCAGCACGGGCTCTGCGTGTCCCGTTTGCGCCGCTATGGCACGCTTGACGTATTGGAAGCGGAAAATCGCCAGTACGATCCGGTCATTCTCAGCAAGGCGACGGGCTGGCGCATCGTGGGGAAAGTGCTGTGGTGGATCTCCGCCGCCCCGTAGCCGCCCCTGGAGTTATATCCAACCGGATACGTGTTTCTCCCTATTGTTGGCCCGTCCCGGCTCCTGTTAACTGTTCACGCCGCGAAACCGTACATCATGGCCCGCAAACTACGATTTTCGCAGGCGTATATCTATACCGAAAAAGTCGCCATGCAACGACAGTTAAACATGGTCGCGGGAAAAAGGTCCGGAGAACCCGCCTGGTACCAAAGTTATTTTCTCGCCATGGTCGAGCACGATCGCAACAAGGCTCTGCTCGAAATCGAAAAGGCTCGAAACGCAATTCGCGAACGCACGCTGGAACTCCAGCACACCCCTCCCAGCAACCCGCGTGAAGTCCAGGACCTGGTCAACGCCTTAACTTACCTGGGCATTCTGTTGATGCATATGGGAACTGAAGATGGCAATCTGCTGTGGGATTAGAGCCCCCACGGGCCAAGCCGAAAATTAAAAAAAGCCAGCATGGCGGGAATCCGCTGGTACTCAGGCATTCGCCCAGTTGGTGCGCTCTACGATGGTAGGCGGTTCATAAGTTTTCCCACGCGCCAATTGCCTCTCTTCCCGCCGGGTCGTCCACAGGAATATCGGGCCCAGCATGGCCGGGAGCATTCGCGACCACATCCCCGATTCTTTCTTGAACTCGTAGCGCAGGGCCCGGATCCGCTCGCTCCCGGCGCGATCGACTCTGCGGAACTGCCGCTCCATGGCCCAGAGCGCCGATGCGTAGACTCCGCTGAGCCGCCGCATTTCACCCGCGAACCGCTCCCGCACGCGGGCATCCGGCCAATCGCGGTAACGCCTCCAGCCCATGAGCAGCGTACGCGCCATGCGGTACAGGCTGGGCCCATTGACCTCAAAATCGCGCCAGAATGCCAGGTCCAGGAAGCGCTTCGATTCGTCTCGGGAAATGGCGGCGTGCTTGAAATTGAACTTGAACTGCCCGTGAACATCCGCGAAATCCACATCATCCAGCATGCGTTTCTCCTCTGCCATCTGCTGGTACAGCGGAGTGCCGGGCACCGGGGTGTACAGCATGAACTGGTGAAAGTCCGTGTTGTGCGAGACCGCATGCTCGATCTCCGCCATGATGTTTTCCGGCGTGTGATGCTCCAGTCCGATGATGGTTGATCCCTGCACGCGGATTCCATGCTCGCGCAGCTCGCGCGTCAGTTCCAGCGTATGCGTCCCCTGCAGCTTGCTGTAGCCTGCCTGCGGCGACTCCAGACCCATCCACAGCCACGACACGCCCAATTCCACCAGTTCCTGCATCGTGTATTTGCGAATTGCGTTCGCCGAAGCGAATACCGATAGCGCCCAGCTTTTGCCCTCCGCCTTCATGCGCTCGAGCAGCCGCATCGCGCGCGCACGGTGCAGCAGAAAATTCTCATCCATCACAAAGAACGACCGCACCTTGAGCTCTTCTTCCATCCGGCACATGACTTCGAACAATTCATCGCCGGTCTCGAAGAAGTTCACGAAATTCCCCTTGCCACCAAAGAAGGCTGACGTTGTGCAGAAGTTGCATCCCATGGGACAGCCGACCGAGGGAATAATCGTGGCTGCAGTCGATCCTTTCCGGTCGGGCACCCGAATGCCCATAATGCGCGTCCGCATTCCGGAAACAATGGCGGGATGCCGGATCGGCGCATTTTCGTCCTCGCCCAGATAGCGCCTCATCCAGGCCACGCCTTCGCCACGCACAATATGATCGGCATCAATCATGCTTGCGATGCCCGGAATGGCGGACACGTGCCCGCCCACGACGATTTTCGAGTCCGGAGAAGTTTCCCGAATGATGCGGCACATCTCGCGCACCTTGGCTACATTCACGATGATGGAGGAGATGCCGACAATATCGTAGGGATGGCTCTGGAGTTCGCGGGTGAAATCCTCGCGCGTGGGAAAATCCAGTACCGTGCAGGGCGCTGAAATGTTCGCCTGGATCAGCATGATGCCCCAGGAGCGATGGAACATGCGCAGCGAGAAACTGCCTTGGGCACGCGTGACCTGGTTGTGATACAGCTCCATCGGATTGATGGAGCGGCTGCCAAACTCGTCGTCCTGTGCGTACGGACCGAAGACCGAGCTCAGCAGAACGCGCGCTTGCCTCCCCTTGGGATGGGTTGCGCCTGGTTCAGCAGAACTGCCAGCAGCGTGGATCTCCACTTTTTCTCATCATCCGTTTCTCCCCACAATGCCGTTGCTCTCATGGTAGATGCTGGGCGTGCTTTCCCGTGCGGCGGCATGCAGATATCACAAAAAAATTACAAAGCGTGGATCCCCTGGTTGCAGAAGGCAAACGCAATTTAGAAGTACATGCCGCCTTGAACCCAGCTTCACCTTGTATGTAGAATCGCTTTCCCATGGCTTCCGAACCACTGGAGATCGAGCGTCTCGACCGGGGGGTATTGAGCTTCCGCGGCCCGCTCACCATGGAAAACGTCACCCCATTCCTGAACGCGGTCCGTCGCGAGAACGCTCCCACCATGATCCTGGATCTCAGCGGCGTGCCCTACCTGGATTCTTCGGGGTTAGGCTCCCTGGTGAGTGCCTGTACTTCAGCCCGGAAGGCGGGACGCAGGATCGCCCTGACCGGCGTCAACAAGCGCGTGCTGAAAGTTTTTGAGATTACGAAGGTGGAGCAGGTCTTCCTGATGTTTCCTACGCTCTCCGACGCTATCGAGGCTTTCACCAACGCCGGGACGGCGTAAAGAGCGGAACCAGCATCCGCGGTTGAGCAGTTCCTCCGCTGACGAAGGTGCGCTTCGAGCCCGGCCCTCTACGCGACGCGCCCCGAACTCGGTTTCTTGGTATTCGTTGAATTCACCGCATCGAGCCGGATGCGGGTCACCCGCGCGGTTCCTTCCACCAAACTGCTGGTGACCTTGCCCGCTTCTCCGGCCATGACCGAGCCTGCGGCCAGCGCAAAACGAAGCGCGTCCGCCTGATCGTCGAAGTACAAAACTACCTGTCCCGCCATAATTCACTTCTCCCTGGGCGAAAGCCCACAATGTCGCGAGCGTGCACTGGAAGGTTCCAGCGAATTTTCGACGAACGTGGAGCGCGGTCGTGCTGTCCCCTGATTTTCAAATCATCGCCCCCCGCATCAAAGTGATTCTCTTGGTTCCCGCAAAATCGTTTGGCCACTGGGCGTGCATTCCGGCGAATTGCCTCTCGCCCGGCGCGCGCTCGCCGGCCCGCGTTCCCGGTACAATCTGGAACCATGCTCGTTCTTGCATCGGCGTCCCCCCGGCGCCAGGATCTTTTGCGCAGCGCAGGTATTCCATTTACAGCTCAATCCGCGGACATTGACGAGACTCCCCTGCCGGGAGAGGAAGCGCGGGCTTGCGCCGAGCGGCTCGCGAGCGAGAAGGCGCTGGCCGTGGCGCGCCTCCATCCGCGGGAATACGTCCTCGGAGCCGATACCGTGGTATTGGCCGGTCACGCCATTCTGAACAAACCACTCGATCACGCGGATGCGGTTCGTATGTTGCGCATGCTGGCTGGCCGCGTGCACCAGGTGATCACCGGTGTCTGCCTCGTCGTGCCGGTGGATGCGCCGCGGAGTGGGCCCCTGGCGCCATCCAGCCCCCGGCCCTTGCCGTACCGGCTGGCAACTGCCGAAAATCGCGGACTGCGAATCGCCTCCGAGTCAACCTCGGTAACCGTGAACCCGCTCTCGGATGAGGAGATCCTGGAATACATCTCTACCGGCGAGCCTATGGACAAAGCCGGAGCGTATGCCATCCAGGGCAGGGCATCCCGCTGGATCCCCCGGATTGAAGGCGACTATAGCAACGTGGTAGGACTGCCGGTGGCGCTGATTTATCGGATGCTGGTGGAGGAGAGATGGGAAGACACTGGCGGGACGTAGACAGGCTAAGACTTTTTCTCCTCTTCTTTGGGCTCTTCTTCTTTCACGGCCGATTTGAAATTGCGGATGCCTTCTCCAAAGCTTTTCCCCAGCTGGGCAAATTTGCTGGGTCCGAAAAGCAGCATAATGATGGCCGCAATGAAGATGATCTCGGTCAGGCCGATCTTACCGCCCATAAAATACTCCTCCGCTCGTCAGAGCGCTGGTTGGAAGCTTGAAATCCGCTGTTCATGAAATTCTAGGCCAGGTGCTGATCATAGTCAAAAAGACGGGCATCTTACCGGCTGACCCGAGAGCTCACTTCCGGTATGCCTGGGAGTCTTATCCAGGTGGAGGGACAATGATGACGCGGCTCCGCTTTGTTTCAATCATGCTATGGGGAGTGCTGCTTCTCGCGCCGTTCCGCTTGCCGCGCGCCGCAGCGCAGCAGAGCAGCGGCGCTCCCGAGCAGCCGCAGCGTCACACCAGCGAGCCCTACACGGGCGACCTCTCGATCTTCGAGTCTCCCGGCCGTGACCAGCGGCTGCAGATCAACCGCGTGATGGAGATTCTCGGTATCGCGCCCGGAAAGTCTGTGGCTGACATTGGCGCGGGCTCAGGCTGGTTCACCGTGCGTGCGGCCCGGCGGGTGGGCAAGGACGCGGTTGTGTACGCCGTGGATATCAATCCCGAGGCCACCCGCTACATCGGGAACCGCGCACAAAAGGAGCGGTTGCAGAATGTGAAGCCGGTTCTCAGCCGGGCCGACGATCCGCTTTTGCCTGCGGACTCTGTCGATGCCGTCCTATTGCTGAAGACCTATCACGAGGTGGCCCATCCGGTGTCGCTATTGCGCAATTTGCGCGCCGCGCTGCGCCCGGGCGCGAAGATTGGAATTATCGACCGTAACGGCAATGGCGAGAATCATGGAGTCGGCAAGGAGGTCGTAGTGCGCGAGGCAAAGGAGGCGGGCTACACCCTGCTCGAGCAGTACGATTTCGTGAAAGCCGACGATATGGATTACTTCCTGGTGTTCGCGGCCGAGCACTGAGAGTTACTGGGCTTGCTCGATCATCCCTGCCAAAAGCAAAGCGCGTCGCGGCAACTCGGAGATCAGGATGTGTTCGTGTACGGCGTGCGCGCCTTCGCCTACCCCGCCGAGCCCGTCTAGCGTTGGAATTCCGATGCCGGCGGTAAAGTTCCCGTCGGAACCGCCGCCGACTGCGGCTTCCTCCAGGCTCCATCCCATCTGCCGAGCAATGGACTTGGCCTCGGCATACAGGGCGGCGACTCCGGAGGTGCGTTCCATGGGCAAACGGTTGATGCCGCCCTCGATAATGAGCTTGCAGTGTTTATCGCGAGGCTTCAGCGCGCGCAACCCGCGGTCAAGGCTCCTGGCCTGCTTCGCTTTCTTGATTCGGGCGTCAATCTCGACGGTGGCTTCCGCCGCAATTACATTGGTGCGCGTGCCTCCCCGGATCACTCCGGGATTTACCGCGATCCCGCTGCGCAGGTCGTTGAAACGTGAGATCGCCGTGATCTGGCGCGCCAGTTCCACGATCGCGCTGTGCCCTTTTGCCGGATCCAGCCCGGCATGGGCGGCAATTCCTTTCACCGTCAACCTATACTCCCCCACGCCTTTGCGCGCCGTCTTCACCGCGCCCCGCGTTCCCGCCGCCGGTTCGAGCACCAGCACTGCCGCGGATGCCCGGGCCAAATTCTCCGTAATGGCCCTGGAGGAACTGCTGCCGACTTCTTCGTCAGAAACCAGAAATACGGTAACCGGCCGCGGCAATGCGCCGTGCCAGGTTTGCAGCGCTTGAATCGCGTAAAGCATCAAAGCGATGCCCGATTTCATGTCGAGCACGCCGGGCCCGTACAAACGTTCCTGTTCCCTGCGGCACGGCATCTTCGCCAGCGTCCCCAGCGGATACACGGTATCGAAGTGGCCGAGGAGCAACACTGGTTTCTGATCCGCGCGCCCGGCAAATTCGACCTGCAGGTGATCGGCATAATCTGCCGCGCGGTGCAGCCTGGATTCTCCCCCAAGCAACTCGAACCTGCCCGCCAAAAGGGCAGCCATGCGGTCACCCGCGGCTTTATGGTCGCTGGGGGATTCGACTTCCACGAACTCGCGGATCGTCTGGACCATCTCGGGCAGCCTCTCCTGGCAGTACCGCAGCCGGTCAGGCCAGGTGCAGTCCGGTTGCAGCGATCGCGCCCGCCTTTTCTTGCCCTTCATTCCCCTCCTCCCGCTTGCGCTGCCGCGTGTTCCCGCACAAGCCGTACAGTATAATCGTCACGCCGTTTCACACCACTATGACTGAAAACAACCCTGCGCCGGACGCTTCGCCCGGGGCGGCGAAGATCGCGTACGACATCCACGAAATTCTCAAGATCCTGCCTCACCGCTATCCGCTGCTGCTGATTGACCGCGTCCTGGAGCTGGAGCGCAAGCAGCGCGTAGTCGCCATCAAGAACGTCACTATCAACGAGCCCTTCTTCGTGGGACACTTCCCGGGCCTGCCGATCATGCCGGGCGTTCTCATCGTGGAGGCAATCGCCCAGGCGGGCGGCGCCCTGCTGCTGACCGAGATCCAAGATCGCACCGACAAAGTCATGGTTTTCACCGGCATCGAACGGGCGAAATTTCGCCGGCCAGTCAGCCCCGGCGACCAGTTGCGTCTGGAGGTGATGGTCACAGGGTGGCGCTCAGTACCGGGAATGACGGCGGCCAAGATGCAGGGATACGCCTACGTGGGCGAGAAGAAGGTCGCTGAGGCTATCGTATCCTGCCAACTCGTCGACAGCTCGCGCGGGCGCGCTTCCCGTGACGGGGCGGCCGGATCGTAAACTCGCGCATGCCAACCCAGCCTCAGCCGCCCTCTCCCATGATTCATCCCACAGCCATCATTGATCCGGGAGCAAAGGTTCCCGCTTCCTGCAGCGTCGGCCCGTACTGCGTGATCGGACCGCACGTAGAACTGGGAGAGAACTGCCGGCTCTTGTCCCACGTTTCGCTGGAAGGCCCTTGCAGAATTGGCGCCGACAACACCTTCTTTCCTTTTGCCGCGATTGGCATGGCACCGCAGGATGTAACTTACCGCGGCGAACCGACGCGACTGGAAATTGGCGATCACAACGAGATCCGCGAGTACGTCACCATCAATCGTGGCACGGTGAAAGGCGGAGGGCTGACCAGGCTCGGGAGCCATCTGCTGATCATGGCTTATACCCACATCGGCCACGATTGCGTGATCGGCGATCACGTCATGCTGGTCAATGGGGCGACGCTCGGTGGACACGTGACCGTGGAAGAATGGGCAGTCGTCGGTGCGCTTTGCCCGGTGCATCAGTTCGTAAGGATCGGCGCGCATTCCTACATTGGCGGAGGCACCACCATCACGCAGGACGTGCTGCCCTTCTCCATGACCTCGGCCGCCCGCGAGACTCACGCCTACGGCATGAATAGAGTGGGCCTGCAGCGCCGCGGCTTTTCCAAAGAACGCATTGCCAGGATTCATCATGCGTTCAAGGTTCTGCTGGCTTCGAAGATGAATACCTCGCAGGCCCTGGAAAAGCTCAAGTCGGAGCCGGGCCGCGGCGAAGATGTCGATATGCTGATCCGCTTCGTCGAGAAGGCGGAACGCGGGATTATCAAGTGAGACCCTCACATAGTTGAGTCTCCGAGGAACACAACCCTCAGAGAACCGTACGGACTTGCCGGCATCGAACATCGACATAGGAGGCTACGAGCAGTAGGCCCTCCGCAACAGGTATGACCCAGGGGTGCCCCAGGTCTCGCCGCCTTTGCGAGACCTGGGAGCCTTACCAACCCCGCCTCCGAAAGCGAACCGCGTAGTTAACGTACCAGCAATAGCGACAGCGTTGATTGACCCCGTCCTGCCTTAACCACGAGTGCTAGACTGACTCCGCGCTCCCACGGATCGCAGTTCTATGCCTGCCCGGAACGAGAAACTCGGCTTGATTGCCGGCAACGGCAAATTCCCCTTTCTCGTGCTCGATGCCGCTCGGGCTCAGGGCTACGACGTTGTAGTGGCCGCCATCAAGGAAGAGGCGTTCCCCGAAATCTCCGACTCCGGAGCGGCATCCATCCATTGGCTTTCGT
>DASREX010000059.1:0-72026 GCA_035651855.1 Candidatus Sulfotelmatobacter sp. | reverse complement strand
GTGACCGAACACTCGCACGCCCGCGCCGCGCTGCCACAGTGGTATGCGGACCAGTTCGGATGGAAGGAGATCGCCGACGAGACCGAGGCCGCGTGGAACCAGGTTCCGGAGACTGCCCGCGCCGACTGCGGCATCTTCGCGCAGGATTATGGACAAGCCGGGGCCATCGACTTCTTCGGGCGCCGGCATGGATTACCCCCGGCGATGAGCGGGGACCGGACGTACTGGCTGTGGGGGCCCCGCGGATATTCCGGCGATTGCATGATTGTGCTCGACGACCAGCAGCAGGTTCTAGAACGCTACTGGGAACACGTCGAACTGGCCGGCATCTCTTCGCCCAATGCCTACGCGCTGGAGCAGCAGATCCCGGTTTTCCTGTGCATGGGAAAGAAGTTCGATAGCTGGAGCAACGTGTGGCCGCATCTCAAGCGCTGGCGCTGAACAGAACAAAACAATACCGGCGTGCTTCTGTTAAAACGCGCGTCCAGCCTTGACTTCCGCTCATCCGGTCCACCACAATGCAGTGCTCTCCGTACCGATTGGCGGAGTCACACGCCCCCGAAATTCTCCGAGAGGTTCTCATGTTCATTCGCTTTTCCGCTTGCCTGATCTCCATCGCTCTGGCGGCTGTCAACAGCGCGGCGCAAACCGTTTCCATCTCGCAGCCAACGGTGTGGGCTACGAAACCAGACGTTGCCGCCTTCGAGAAGATGGAGAACGACCGCCTGACCGCGGCCCAGCACTCCGTCGATACGCTGGTGGCGGTCAAGGGGGCGCGCACTATCGAGAACACTCTCGGCCCGTTTGACGAAGCAATCCGCCAGATTAATTCCGCGGCGTATCTCGCCGGACTGATGCAGCAGGTGCATCCCGACGCGACGTTCCGTGATCACGCCACCGCCATGGTTACCCGTGCTTCGGCGGTCCAGACCGCACTGGCGCTGAATCACGACGTTTACAACGCACTCGCCGCCCTGGATCTTTCCCGCGCCGATGGCGCCACTCGCTACTACGTACAAAGGCAATTACTGGAGTTCCGCCTTGCCGGAGTAGACAAGGACGACGCTACCCGCAACCGGATCAAACAGCTGAACGATCGGGCGACCGAACAGCAATCCATGTTCGACCGCAACATCGCGGACGATCAGAAGAGCGTAGAGGCGGAGCTCGGCGAATTGGACGGCCTGCCGCAGGATTTCATCGACAACCACAAGCCGGGAGCCGACGGCAAGATTCACATCAGCACCAATTATCCGGATGCGTTCCCGGTGCTCACCTTTGCCAAGAGCGACGCCCTGCGGCGGCGGCTTTATCTCGCCTATCTGAACCGCGCCTATCCGAAAAATCAGGAGGTGTTGTCCAGCCTTCTGAAAACGCGTTACGAGATTGCCACGCTCCTGGGCTACTCGAACTGGGCTGACTACAACGCTGCCGACAAAATGATCTTGAAGGGCCAGAGCATCGGAGACTTCATCAAGAGCGTGAACGATGCCGCGCGGCCGCTTGCCGATCGCGAATTCAAAATGATGCTGGCCGAGAAGCAGAAGACCAGCCCCGGCGCGAAAGAAATCTGGGACTACGAATCGGGCTACATAGCAGAGCAACTCCGGCGCTCGCAATACAACTTCGACTCCCAGTCAGTGCGGCCCTATTTTCCCTTCCGGCAGGTGAAGCAAGGGATCCTCGATGCAGCCGGCGACCTGTTCCACCTCAGCTTCCAACAGGAGGCGAACGTGCCCTCCTGGGACCCGGCGGTAGAAACGTGGATCGCGTTAGATAGAGGCAAGCCCATCGGACGCTTCTATCTCGACCTGCATCCGCGGCCGGGAAAATTCAGCCACGCGGAGATGGTGGCGGTGCTGGACGGCATTCGCGGCCGGCAACTGCCCGAAGCAGTTCTGGTGTGCAATTTCCCCGCGCCCTCCGCCAGCGATCCTGGCCTGATGACCTACGACGATGTGGAGGTCTTCTTCCACGAATTTGGCCATCTCATGCACCACATTCTGGGCGGACAACAGCAGTGGGCCGGGATCAGCGGCATCAGCATGGAATCGGATTTCGGCGAAGCCCCCTCGCAGATGCTGGAAGAGTGGCTGCGCAGCCCGCAGGTCCTCGCCAAATTCGCCCGCCACTACCAAACCGGCGACCCGATCCCGTCCGAACTGGTGTCCCGGATGAACCGCGCATCTGCCTTCGGGCGCGCCGCCTGGGTCTGCCGGCAAAATGACTACACCGCCATCTCGTACGATATTTACAAAGGCAAGCCGGAGGATGTGGACCTGGATGCGGTCACCCGCAACGCCGAGCAGCAATACACCTATCTGACGCCGCTGCCCGGAACTCACATGTGGGCATCCTTCGGACACCTCGGCGGCTATTCCTCCGCCTACTACACTTATCTTTGGGACAAGGTAATCGCGGAGGATTTCTTCCTGCAGTTTGACCATAAAAACCTGCTGGCGGGAGACGCCCCCGCGCGTTACCGCCGGCTGGTGCTCGAGCCTGGAGGGTCAAGGTCAGCCAATGACCTGGTCAAGGACTTTCTGGGCCGCCCGCAGAACATGATCGCCCTGCAGAAGTGGATGGAAGAGGAATTCCGGAGCACAGCCGAACCCGCACAGCCCGCCGGAAACTAAAGCCGAAGCAGATCATGCCCCGGCGGCCCCCGCGGCCGCCGGGCAAGGCCCAGGCCCTTGGTTCCCCGGTCCCCGCCTTGCCGCTCCTTCCCGCACGTTGTAGCATCAAAAGGTTTGGGCATTCATAGCAATCGAGCAAGGAGACCTTATGGCAACCGATACCTTGGCCACTCCCGCGAGCCTCAGCGCAAGCCAGACGCGGGTGTTCAAGAACTTCATTGACGGCGAGTGGGTAGAGTCCTCGACCGGGGAAACGTTCGAAAACCGCAATCCCGCCGATACCCGCGAGCTGGTCGGCATCTTCCAGAAGTCCGGAAAAGAGGACGTAAACGCGGCGGTGGAAGCCGCCCAACGCGCCTTCAAGAAATGGCGCCTGGTTCCCGCTCCCCGCCGCGCCGAAATCGTATTTCGCGCGGCCGAAATTCTCATTGAACGCAAAGAAGACTATGCCCGTGATATGACCCGGGAAATGGGCAAGGTACTGGCCGAGACTCGGGGCGATGTGCAAGAGGCCATCGACGCGGGATATTACAACGCGGGCGAAGGTCGGCGCCTGTTCGGGCCCACCGTTCCCTCGGAGATGCCCAACAAGTTCGCCATGGCCGTGCGCCAGCCCCTGGGCGTCTGCGGGATGATCACGCCGTGGAATTTTCCCATGGCGATCTCATCGTGGAAGCTGTTGCCCGCCGTGGTCTGCGGCAACACCTGCGTGATCAAACCCGCGCAAGATACGCCGCTGTCCACCTTCAATCTAGTTCGCGCGCTAACTGACGCGGGCCTGCCTAAGGGTGTGATCAACATCGTGACCGGATTCGGAGCGGAGGTGGGCACCCCGCTCGCCGAGCATCCCGAGGTCCGTGCCATCTCGCTCACCGGGTCATCGGCGGTCGGACGCATCGTCGGGAGGATTGCGGCGCAGAGCTTCAAGCACTGCTCACTCGAACTAGGCGGCAAGAATCCCATGATTGTTCTAGACGACGCCAATCTCGACCTTGCGATCGAGGGCGCGCTCTGGGGAGCCTTCGGGACGACCGGCCAGCGCTGCACCGCGACCAGCCGCATCATCGTGCAAAAGGGCGTGCATCGCGAGTTCGTGGATCGGCTGGTGGAGCGCGCCAGGAAGCTCAAAGTTGGCAACGGCCTCGATGAAACCGTGCAGATGGGCCCGGCCATTAACCAGAAACAGCTGGAGACCGATCTCAACTACGTCGAAATCGGCAAGAACGAAGGAGCCCGGATGTTGTGCGGCGGGCATCGCCTCGACCAGGGCGAGCACCAGTACGGCTGGTTCATGGAGCCGACGGTCTTTGTCGATGTCGATCCGAAGATGCGCATCGCGCAGGAAGAAATTTTCGGCCCAGTGGTCTCCGTCATTGCCTGCGACGGCATGGAAGACGCCATTGAGATTGCCAACGGCATCGAGTACGGACTGTCGTCGGCAATCTATACCAAGGACGTCAACAAGGCGTTCTCCGCCATCCGCGACCTGTATGCGGGCATCACCTACATCAACGCGCCCACGATCGGCGCCGAGGTGCACCTGCCCTTTGGCGGCACCAAGGCTACCGGCAACGGACACCGCGAAGGCGGAATCGGAGCCATCGACTTTTACACCGAGTGGAAGTCGGTGTACGTCGATTACTCCGACAAGTTGCAGAAGGCGCAGATCGACCGGCCGGAGTAAAGGTTCAACTCTCCTGCACTTCTGTAGAGACGCAGCTTGCTATGGTTGTGGCCGGGAAGACGTAGCAAGCTACGTCTCTACAACATCCGATTCTGGAGGCGCTGAGTTAGCTTTCTCCTTACCAAGGGGCGGCCGTAGCGGTTAGAATTTGACTATGCCGCTGACTCAAGCCCGCGAGATCTGCTCCGCTTCACGCCTCAGCAACGTTCGCTACGCGATTCGGGACCTGGCCTGCGTGGCCGACGAGGTAACGAAGCACGGGCACAAGGTCCTCCCGCTGAATATAGGCGATCCCTTGAGCTTTGATTTCAAGACTCCCGCTCACATCATCGAAGCGGTTCATAAGGCGATGCGGGACGGCAAAAACGGCTACGCGCCGTCGGAGGGGGTCGGGGAGGCGCTGGAAGCGCTCCGCGGCGAGGCGGCGCGCAAGGGAATCACGACGGTGCGGGATGTCTTCGTAACGTCAGGGGTAAGCGAGACGGTGGACGTGTGCCTCTCGGCGCTGGTGAATCCGGGCGAAGACTTTCTGACTCCCAGCCCGGACTACCCGCTCTACTCCGCGGTGCTGTGCAAACTCGGCAATCGCCTGAACGCCTACTACCTGAACGAAGAAGACGGCTGGCAGCCGGAACTGGCCGACATCGAGCGCAAGATCACCCCGCGCACCCGCGGCATTGTCATCATCAATCCAAATAATCCAACCGGGTCACTGTGCACGGCGCGAATGCTGGAGCAGGTCGCCGAACTCGCGCGCCGCCACAACCTGATCGTCTTCTCCGATGAAATCTACGACAAGCTGATCCTGGATGGAACGCCGCATATCGCTTTCGCCTCGGTTGCGCCCGACGTCCCCTGCGTGACCTTCGGAGGCATGTCGAAAAACTATCTCGTTCCCGGGTGGCGTATCGGCTGGGGAATTGTCTCCGGCGATGCGGGGGCGGTGAAGAGTTATACCGAAGGGGTACACCGCCTGCTGCGGGCGCGCCTGTGCGCGAACCATCCCGAGCAATATGCAATCAAAGCCGCGCTCGAGGGACCGCAGGAGCACCTCATCGAAGTGCAGAGCAAGTTGCGGGCGCGCCGCGATCTCACGCAGAAATGGTGCGAAGCCACGCCGCGCGTAAGTTGCGTCGCCCCGCGGGGCGCATTTTATGCATACCCGCGCCTCGACATCCCTGAAAGCGACGAAGTTTTCGTGAAGGAACTGATCCGCCAGAAGCACGTCATGGTGGTTCACGGCTCCGGCTTTGGCCAGAAACCGGGAACGCAGCACTTCCGCATCGTATTCCTTCCGGACGAGCAGACCCTCAGCCGAGCATACGCCGGCATCGCCGACTTTATCGGCGAGCGCTACGGAAACTCCTGACCCCTGTGATCGACATTCACTCGCACATCCTCCCGGAAGTCGACGACGGTCCCAAATCCTGGGAGGCATGCGTGAGCATGTGCCGCACGGCAGCGGAAGATGGCATCACCCACATGGTTGCCACCCCGCACGCCAACGATCGCTATCACTATGACCGCGATTACCTGCAGGGCCTGGTCGAGCATCTGCAAAAGCTGGTAGGCGATTCTCCCCGGATCAGCCTGGGGTGCGATTTCCATCTCTCCTACGATAACGTGCAGGACGCTCTTGCCCATCCCTCGCGCTACGTGATCGGCGAGACGCGCTATCTGCTGGTGGAGTTCAGCAACTACAGCATCCCCCAGCAGATGACCGATTCTTTTCGCAAGTTGTGGGACAACGGAATGACCGTGATCGTCACTCATCCCGAGCGCAACCCGATCCTGCGGGAAAATCCACAGCGCATTGCGGAATGGGCGGAACAAGGATGCGTAATCCAGGTCACCGGCTCGGCGCTGACCGGCTTCTGGGGTGAACGAAGCCGCCGCGTCGCCCGCTGGCTGCTCGATCACCAGGCCGTACACGTGCTCGCCACTGACGCGCATGATACGCAGAAGCGCGTCCCCATTCTGTCCACCGCCCGCGATGCCGCCGCCGCCATCTGCGGAGAAGAGATCGCTGAGGCTCTCGTAGAATCCAATCCCCGCGCCATTATCAACAACGAACCGCTGCCCTATTTCCCGGGGCCGATCACTGCGGGACAACGAAGCGGCAGTTGAGCATTTCGGCATCGTGTTTTTCAGAAAACGGGTAGACGGATCGTCGGCAGATCAGATTCGGAGAGGCGCAACTACGAATTTGCTGGCTGCAAGACGCAGCAAGCTGCGTCTCTACGGGCTGGCAAGACGCAATAAGCTGCGTCTCTACGGGCTGAAGAGATTACTGCGGACGGGTGGTATCGCTGGACACTGGAGTGGAACTGTTAGCGCCGGCCTGTGGAGGATTCGTGGCGGTTGGCGCGCTGTGCGAAGTTGTCGGGATGGGATCAGCCTTGGGTGGATCCGGGACGGTGGTCATGGCGCTTTCTGGATTCAGAAGATGATCGTTGCTCGGGCCGAGGCCCAGTTTGATGAGCGCTCGCGAGTCAGGCACGGTCTTGTTTTGCCACCCGTGATCGGCCTGATACCGGCGCATAGCTTCTTCACTGGCGGCATCCCACTTGCCGGTGGCTTCCCCCCTCAGATAGTGCTCGCGAATCAGGGCTGTCTGGATGGCCTGCGCGCGCTCAGCATCGATCTTCTGTTGTCCGCGCACGCGCGACGATTTTTTGCGGCGCCTGGAGGAAACCGAGTGCGCCTTGGCCGCGGTGGAATGCTTCCTGGGTTGCGCAGAACTGGCAGTGGAGCCTGACTTAGCCGCTTCGTCGCGGGCACTCACCGGCACCGTCAAAACGCCCGCCAAAAGCGCTGCAAACGCCGCAACGACCGCTACGTTCCGAATTCTGGCGGTGAGAATCACTGGTCGGCGACCTTAGACCCCTTCCACAAAAAATTAAAGCCCAACGAATCCCGGGACTGTATTTGAACTACCAGCACAGTACCAGTTTCCGCTGGGCCGGATCGCATTACGGAAGTGTACCGGCCAGGAAGATGGTTCCATCCTGACGGGACGAGCCGCGCTGGCGGACCAGGAACACCACGTCCTGACCGCTCTTCATACTGGACTCGATCCGTGCAAAGTCCTCTTCGCTGTTGACCGGCTGTTTATTTACTTCCAGGATGATGTCGCCGCGCGCGAGATTGACGTCCTCGGCGAAGGATCCCGGCTTCACATCCTGCACGATCACGCCGCGGCCGGAAGGAATATCGAGCCGGTCCGCCATATCCGGCGTCACCTTGCGGACGGTCACGCCAAACTTGCTCGCCTTGGGAGCGTTCTCATCCTCGTTGCCCTGATCCTCGCCGAGGCGCTGGGCGAAGAGCTTGGCGCGATCGGCAATGGTGACCGCCGTTTCCTGAGGCTTGCCGTTACGCAGGAAACCCAGATTCACCTTGGAACCGGGCTTGCGGGAAGCGATATCGGCCACAAGTTCCGAACCCTTGCTGACCTTCTTGCCATCCACGGTGGTAATCGTGTCCCCTACTTTCAATCCTGCCTGGTCGGCGGGGCTGCCGGCTACCACGCTGGAAACCGTAACTCCACTGCCGGCTCCATATACGCGGGCAATGGCCGGGTTCTCCACCGCGTCGAACATGATTCCGATCGAGCCACGCGAGACTTTGTGCTCCGGACCGGTTAACTGGTTGTACACATCCACCACGGTTTTAGAAGGCAACGCGAAGCCGATCCCCGCGTAGGCATTGGTTTCGCTGAGAATGGCCGTGTTAATCCCGATAACTTCTCCGTTCAGATTCACCAGCGGGCCCCCGGAGTTACCGGGATTGATGGCCGCGTCAGTCTGAATAAACGTCTGGAACTGGCGCCCGGGCACAATGTCGCGGCCCTTGGCGGAGACGATGCCGGCAGTCACGGTTCCAGCCTGACCGAACGGACTGCCAATGGCCAGAACCCAATCTCCAACCTGAATGCCGTCGGAGTTGCCCATCTTCGCGGTGGGAAGAGGATGTTCCACCTCCACCTTGATGACGGCGAGATCGGTCTCCTGGTCGGTCCCAATCACTTTGGCATCGTGCTGCACGCCGGGAGGATCGTCCTGGAAACGCACGCGGATACGATCGGCCTTTTCCACCACGTGGCGGTTCGTCAAAATGTAGCCTTTGGGATCCACTACCACTCCCGACCCCAGGGAGCGTTCCCGGATTGCGCCACCGTCGGGGCCGCCGGGGCCGGCACCTTGCCCGCCGGGGCCGCCGAAGAAGCGGTTGAAGAAGTCTTCCATGTTGCCGTTATCGTCGTCGTCCTGACCGCCGGGAGATGCTCCGCGGCGCCGGTGCACATTCTTGATCGTCGATTCGGTATTGATATTGACGACGCTGGGCTCGAGTTGCTTCGCAATCTGCGAGAACGTGTTGGACATCTGCTGCGGCGAGGGCATGGTGAGCGGCGTCGCATCGCTCTTCTGCTGCCCCTCTTTCCCTTTAACGCCCTGGGAAATAACCGTGCCGATGAGAATGCCGAGTGCCAGAGTTGCCAGAATACTCAGCGTGTAGGCCGCGCGATGAGCCTTCATGCGCATCCATATTGCGCCCATAATGTTCACTTCCTCCGAACTTGTAAACCGCTATTAGTATACCTATTTACGCGACGCGACCGGAGTTGCGCATGCTGCGTTGAGGCGACACCGCGACTGAATTGCTCTTGCTGGTTAGACGCACAAATGCGCCAAACCGTTTTATCGCATGTGAACCAGAAGGTGCACGATGCCAGGGGGCATGCTGGGCACGGGATCTCTCTAAATCATTCACCTGGCGCGGGAAAGATCACTTTTCCTGGAAAACCGTTTTGCCTCCCACCACGGTTCGCAGCACTTTGGCGCCCAGGATTCGTTCTGCCGGTATCGCCGTCACATCCCGATCCAGGACAACAAAATCGGCCAGCATGCCCGCCGCCAGCCTGCCTTTCTCCTTCTCCTCGAATTCGGCAAAGGCTGATCCGCTGGTGTAGGCGGCAATTGCCTGATCCATCGTCAAACGCTGCTCCGGGAAGTACTGTTGCTTGCCGTCTTCACTCTTTCGGGTCACCGCGGCATAAAGCCCGCGGAACGGCGTCACGGGCTCCACCGGGTAGTCCGTGCCGAAAGCGAGCGTCACGCCTTTATTCAAGAAGGCAAGCCATGCGTAGGAAGTTGCAGCCCGTTTCGGTCCGAGTCGGGCCTGGGCCCAGCGCATATCCGTCAGCAGGTGGTTGGGCTGCATTGAGGCAATCGCTTTGAGCTGTTTGAACTGCGCAATCTGCGCGGGGGTCGTCACCTGTGCGTGTTCGATGCGCAACCGCAGGTCGTCGCCGCCGTTCGCGGCCTTAACGTGCGCGTCTTTCGCGGCCTGCCCGGCTTCCGCAAAGGCATCCAGCGCCAACTGCACGCCTTTATCCCCGATTGCGTGGAAACCGATCTGAAAGCCCGCCAACACGCGCTCCCTGGTCATGTCGTTGAGCTTGGCAGGGTCGTATCGCGGCAGGCCGGAATTTCTGGCGTCATCGGCATAGGGCTCCAGCATCGCCGCGGTATGCGACCCCAGGGATCCGTCCATGAAGCCTTTGAGCATCCCGGTGTGCAGCATCAGATCGGACTGGGGATGCGACTCGCGCTTGCGCCGCAACTCCTCCATCGAGTCGTCAAACGGCAGCCATTCCGTGATGCGTGCCGTAAGCTTTCCTTCTTTTTCCAGCTCCTCCAAGATTTGAAAGCTCTCCCAGGCGGGCGAGTAATCCTGTGCCGAGGTCACCCCGTGTTGCGCCAGATCTGCCAACGCGAGTTGCAGAGCCTCGCGGCGCTGATCGTGATTGGGCTTGGGGACTACATTCAGCACCGCTGCCTGTGCCGTCTCGCGCAGAATGCCGGTCGGCTCCCCGGCTTCATTCCGGTCAATGTGCCCACCCTGAGGATCGCGGCTGGCGAGGTTCACACTGCCCAGCTGCAAAGCGCGCGTGTTCGCTACCGCGATGTGCCCGTCAATCCGCACCAGAAATACGGGATGGCCGTTGGAAACTTCATCAAGATCCCAGCGGGTTGGAGTGACCTTCACCGGCCAGAGAGTCTCGTCCCATCCTGAGCCGAGAATCCACTCCCCCGCCTTCGAGTGTTCCACTTTGTTGCGCAAGCGCTCGCGGAGTTCGTCCAATGACTTCGCGCCGGTGAGATCGACACTGAGCTTTGTCATTCCCGCGTCGTCCAGATGAAGGTGGGCATCATTGAAGCCAGGCATCACAAAATGCCCCTCCAGATCGACGAGCTGCGTCTGCTCCCCTTTGAAGTTTTGCAAATCCGCCATCTTGCCTATGGCCAGGATGCGGCCCCCGCGAACCGCGATGGCGTCTGCGCGGAGAATGGAATTGAAGGCGCCTTCCGCCGGAACGCCCGTGTAGACGTTGCCGTGCATGAAGATGGTCTCGGCCTTCGGCCTGGATTCATCCGCGGCCGGCATTTGCGCAAGAGTCATGACTGCGGTCGCGATCCAGAATATAAACACTCCGCCCTGGCTCGCTCTTCCCCATAGATTCATTCCCCCACCCCCGCCAGCGCCAGCATGGTCAGCAGAATTCTCTTCAGCGCCAGCTCGCGTCCGTTGGAATCGAACCACTCCTGCAGCGTATGGGCCCCGCCGCCGGAACCGCCGCCACCGATCGCCACCGCTTCCAGTCCCAGCGACAAGGGAACATTCGCATCCGTGGACGCGCGCTGCACGTGGGCGGCATTGGACAACTGCGCGTCGACGGCCCGCACCGCCTGCAAGATGCGCGCTCCCGCCTGCAGCTCTCCCGCGGGACGATTGCCGATCACCATGACTTCGCAAGTCACACCCGACGGCCGTCTCTGGACGGGCGAGCGCATCTCGGCAGCCAGGGTCTCATCCTCCACCGCCCGGTTCAGAGCGCGGCGCAGCGCCTGCTCCAGCCGCTCCATCTCGGCCATCGATGTCGAACGAATATCCACCTTCATGCTCGCCGATTCAGGAATGGAATTCACCGAAGTCCCGCCGCGGATCACGCCGATGTTGAAGGTGGTCTTGGGAATGGAAGGAACGGTTGTGGCGGTAAAAGTTTCGATTGCGCGGGAGAGAATCACAATGGGATTGGGCGCTCCAAAATCGCTCCAGGAGTGTCCGCCCGGCCCCCGCACGATCACTTCGAAGCGCCGGCTGCCTAAGGCCTCGGCCACAATCGTGTCGGAGCCCGCGCCATCGAGCACCAGCGTGTAGGCGATGCAATCCTTCCAGCGCGGAGTGGAAAAGATGTGCCGCATCCCGCGCAGGTCGCCTTCGCCTTCTTCCCCCACATTGCCGATAAAAACAAAAGGCAACGCATGCCGGATGCGAACCGCGCGCAACAGGGCGGCGATGGCCAGCATGGCCACTACCCCCGCGCCATTGTCGGAGACTCCCGGCCCGTAGATACGGCTCCCCTGCTGGCGGATGTTCAGGGGAGTATTGGCCGGAAACACGGTATCAATGTGGGCGCTCAGTGCGACATAGCGCCGCCCGAATCCGGGATGGGTGCCAAAGACGTTTCCCACATCATCGATGCGGACATCGTCCAGCCCAATTTCACGGAACCGTTCCTGCAGCCAGGCGCCGCGCGCCGACTCCCCAAAGGGAGGCGCGGCAATGCGGGCCATTTCCATCTGCCAGTGCAGAAACTGCGGCTCCTGGGTGCGGAACCAGTTATAAGCCGAACGCACCTCGGGCGACGCGGACAGGCGAGCCACTTCCTGCTGCAACGAAGGCGCGAGTTCCGGCAGATCGGGGCGCGGGGGATTCGGGCTCATGAAAGTTTCTGGGTTAGTGTACAGCCTGGTGCGAGCAGCGGGGATTACCGAAGATGGGTAGCCTGGCGAATGGACGGCGCGCAAGAAGTAGTGCAAAAGGTCGATGGCAGACTGGCACTAACGCCCGGAGCGGCTTCCACACTGCAGTCGCTCAGAAACCACTGAAATTCCGGCAAGGGAGTTCCCCGCCCACCACGGCGTGCCCAAGCCCTTAGCTTTCGGCCATGCCGGATCAGGAATTCGTGGGGCTTGGGGCACGCGGGGTGGCGGACAGAGCATTTCTCAAGCGCCTTGGTCTGTGAAGGCAGGGTGCGGACCCTTACTTGAGGCTCTTGACGTAGTGGGCCACCGCCTTGATCTGGTCTCCCGTCAGGCTGGTCATGGCTTTCTTGTGCGGCATCTTCCTTGCTTCCTCGCCCTTACTCAGCATCAGGACGATGTCGTCCTCGCCCAGTTTGGTGGTTTTCAGTGAAGGTCCGATTTTGCCTTCCGCGGTTGGACCATGGCAGGCCGCGCATTTGGACTTATAAACGGACTCCCCCTCCTGCGACCAGCTCAGGGATGCGAAAAGAACCGGAATGGCGAGCAGCGCGATGAGCCTTATAAAACGCATCTGCAATCCTCCTATCGTGAGTTGTACCTCGGAGCTTCGATGCGGTTTCGAGGTACCGTGGTTTTACAGTCATTGCCATTATCGACAAAAGAGGAGTTCTTTTTCGAGATCGCTTGCGATCAGGCGGCGTTCCTGCAGAGCAAAAGCATTTGCGCATCGGCCCACGGTCTGCGCTGCAAAGAGCTCGCGCGCCGGCTTACCGAGTGGATTCTCCGAGCCCGGCAAACCGGCGCGAGACGTATAATCGGACTTCAGCCGTGCGCCTCCTTTTTGATATTTTCGGGCAGACCCTGCGAACACTTTGGGCGCACAAATTGCGCTCCTTCCTCACCATGTTCGGGATCGCCTGGGGCGTGGGTTCCTTGCTGCTGCTGGTCGGGCTGGGCGAAGGTTTCCGCTCGGGCAACCGCAAGCAGTTCGACTCCATCGGCGAAAATGTGATGTTCATCTGGTCGGGACGCGCGCCCGTGATGCAGGGCAGCTTCACCGCGCTCCGGCAGTACTACCTGACCTATCGCGACTTTCAGGACATCGTGACCGAATGTCCGAGCGTGGCCGCCGCCGCCCCAGCCATTTCCCGCGGCGATATCCGGGCGGTCAGCGATTTCTATCAGGCCAGCGGCCAGATCGCCGGCGTGCCGGCGAATTTCAATCAGATCCGGTACCTGCCCATCAACGAAGGCCGTTGGATCAACGATCTGGATGACATTCAGAAGCGGACTGTGATCGTCATTGGCGACGAAGTGCGGCGCACCCTGTTTCCCGGGCGGCCGGCCATCGGGGCGACCATCCTGCTTAACGGCGTGCGCTTCACCGTGATCGGCACTCTGCAGAAGGTTGGGCATGGCGACAATATGAACATGAATCTGCGCAGCTTCGTTCCCTTCCACGCCATGCAGAATTATTTCCGGCCGCTCAATGCCGGAATCGCTACCGATACCATCTCCTTTATCAATTACCAGCCCAGATCGCGCGCCCTGCACGAAACCGCCAAGCAGGAGGTCCACAAAATCATCGCCCGCAATCACGGCTTCGATGCCGGCAATCCCGATTCGTTTGACGAGTGGGACACGGTAAAGACCGTCGACCAGATCGGCAAAATCTTCGATGCCATGAACATGTTTCTGGGGAGCGTGGGTCTGGTCACGCTGGCTCTGGGAGCGATCGGGATCATCAATATCATGTTGGTCGCAGTGGCAGACCGGACGCGCGAGATTGGCTTGCGTAAGGCGGTTGGCGCCACCCGGGCGAGCATCATGTTTCAGTTCTTTGTCGAAGGAGCGTTTCTGACCGTGCTGAGCGGCGGTGTCGGGATTGGCGGAGCCGCCGGACTCATGGCGCTGCTTTCGGGCGTGGATCTGGGCGGCGGATTCGATCCCCCCAAGCTGGTTGCCTCAACCGCCGCGTTGGCCGTGACTTCTCTCGGGTTGGCCGGGGTGGCGGCCGGACTCTACCCTGCCCGCCGCGCTGCCCTGCTTGAGCCGGTGGAGGCCCTCCGCAAGGAATAGCTATGCATCGAGATCTTCTCAAGCAGGCTTATTACGCAATGCGCCACGACCTGCGCAAGACCCTGCTTACTATGGCCGGGATGGCCTGGGGCATTGCAACGGTCGTGCTCCTTCTGTCGTATGGCAACGGATTCGGGAAGGCCATTGAGGTGATCTTCCAAAGTTTCGGGGCCACCGCGGTCGGCGTATTCCCGGGACGCACCTCGCAGCAGGCCGGAGGCAACAAGGCCGGGGTACAGGTGCGATTCACTAACGACGACATTGAACTGCTGCGCAATAACCTTCCCCTCTGCCGGCACGTGGTCCGCATGCTGCAGAAGGAGTCCACGGTTCAGAACAACAACCGCGCGTTCACCTTCCCCGTGATGGGCCTGGACCCCTCCATCCAGGCGATCTGGAATCTGGATATATCCGAAGGACGCTTTTTGAACGACCAGGACAATATGCAGCACGGGCTCTATGCGGTGATTGCATCGCAAGCCCGCGACAAGCTGTTTTCCGGGATGCCCGCGCTGGGCGAGTCGATCCGGATTGATGGAGTGACCTTCGAGGTGGTGGGCGTGGGGGCGCCTCGCATGCAGGAGGGCGACAACGACAATAATCGGATCATTTACATCCCCTACACCTCGGCCGATGTGATCAAGGACAATCACTACCTTGACGGCATCTGGCTGGATTCGGCGGGCCTCGATCACACCAAGATGGACAAGACGATCCGCGACACGCTGGCGACGGCGCATGGATTCAAGCCCGACGATCAGCGCGCGGTGTTCGTCTTCGACGCCCAGAAACAGCTTTCTCAGTTTGGCATCATCACCATGGCTCTGAAAGTTCTGCTGGCCTTCATCGGAACGGTCACCCTGGGCATCGGCGGAGTGGGCTTGATGAACATCATGCTTGTCTCCGTGACCCAGCGAACCCGCGAGATTGGAGTCGAAAAAGCGCTAGGCGCGCGGCGGCGCCATATCCTGTTCCAGTTTCTTGCCGAGGCCATGGTCATCACCGCGGCTGGAGGCATGTTGGGAATCCTGTTGTCCTACGCGGTGTCGATCGTGGCGGGACGCATTACCTTCTATAGCGCTCTCGCCCAGCACGCGGAGGCCGCGGACATTCGCCTGATTGTCTCGCCCATGATCTTAGTTGTCGCCACAGCCATTCTCGCCGTGGTGGGCGTGGTAAGCGGGATGGTTCCCGCCATGCGCGCCGCCAACCTCGATCCCATCGAAGCATTGCGCTACGAATAAGCACGGGCGCTGGGCCGCAGAGGCCGAAGTGAATCCCTTATAATCGTCGGTCACAGAGAGAGGCCACCTTGCCGTTCGACGACCTTCGCCAGTGGATCGCCGCGCTCGACCGCGCCGGCCAACTGAAGCGCATCCAGACCGAAGTTGACCCCATCCTAGAAGTCGCCGAGATCACTGACCGGGTTTCCAAGATGCACATGAGGGGCGAACCATCGGCTGTCCGCGAATCGCGGCTGCCTGGCGGACCGGCACTCCTGTTCCACAACCTCAAGGGCCACCCCGGCTCCCAGCTTCTCATCAACCAGTTCGGCTCGGAAGAGCGGATGAAGCTGGCCATGGGCGTGAATTCCTACGATGAAATCGCGGCCCGCATCCGCATGTTCATGGATGTGAAATCTCCCCAGGGATTTCTCGATAAACTGAAGATGCTGCCGCTGCTGACGGAGGCGGGAAAGTTTTTCCCGCGCACCATAAACACCGGACCCTGCAAAGAAGTGATCCAGCGGGACAATTTCTCCCTGCTAGACTTTCCCATCCTGCAATGCTGGCCTCAGGATGCGGGACGGTTCATCACGCTGCCTTGCGTGACCACGCGCGATCCCAATTCCGGCAAGCGCAACCTCGGCATGTACCGCATGCAGGTCTACGATGAGCGTACGACGGGCATGCACTGGCAGAGGCAGAAGGTTGCTGCCGAGCATTATCGCGAGGCCATGCGGCGCAGCGCAGCGGGCGGGGACGCGGGAGCCGGTTCGGCGGCCCGCACGGCGGTGGACATCATGGCGCGCAGCTCCGGAGGCAGCGTCCTGGCCGAAGGCGGCCGTCCTGCCGGCAAGATGGAAGTGGCCGTCGCCATTGGCACGGACCCGGCCGTGACCTTCTCAGCGATCGTGCCTGCCCCTCCCGAGATCGAGGAATATCTCATCGCCGGTTTCCTTCGCGGCGCGCCCGTCGATCTGGTCAAATGCGAGACGGTTGACCTGGAAGTTCCTGCCGGCAGTGAGATCGTTCTGGAAGGCTACGTCAATCTCGACGAACTCCGCAGCGAGGGCCCTTTCGGCGATCACACCGGCTTCTACTCCCTGGAAGATCTTTATCCGGTCTTCCACATCACCTGCATCACCCATCGGAAGAACCCGGTTTACGCGACCACCATCGTCGGCAAACCGCCGCAGGAAGACGCTTACATGGGGAAGGCGGTGGAAAGGATATTTTTACCCCTGATGAAGCTCACCATCCCCGAACTGCGCGACATCAATCTGCCGGTCGAGGGCGTGTTCCACAACCTTATGATCGTCTCCATCAGGAAGTCTTATCCGGGACAAGCCCGGAAGGTGATGAACGCCATCTGGTCGCTGGGACAGGCGATGTTTACAAAATGCATTGTAGTGGTAGATGAAGACGTGGACGTGCAGGATCTGGGCGAGGTAACCCTAAAAGCTCTCAATCACATTGACCCGGAGCGTGACATACAGTTCACTCTCGGCCCGGTGGATTCCCTGGACCATGCCAGCCGCCTGCCCAATTTCGGCTCGAAGATGGGGATTGATGCTACCCGCAAGTGGCCCAGCGAAGGCTTCACCCGGCCCTGGCCGGACGAAATTGTCATGGACGCAAAGACCAGGACCCTGGTCGACGCTAAATGGAAAACTCTGGCGAAGGAATTGGGGCTGGAATGAGACGCTGCAGTTCGTCTACTTCTTTGCGCCGGTGAGCAGGGCCAGCAGGGCATCCATGTCGCTCTTGGCGGCGCGCTCGCGGTCGGATAGATCCACGCCCCAGAACTTGTCCTGCGGCTCAGCACATTCCACTCCGATTTGCAGTTCCTTGGAGTCGAGCTGCTTGATCCACTTGATCTGGAACTTGGCGCGGCGCGATCCGCGCTGCAGCTCCAGCGTGCTGCCCACCTGCAATTGCCCGCGCAGGCCGCCCAGACGCGCGCCTACGCCCGTGATGTCCACGGTGTAGGCCAGGTGGGTTTTCTCGTCGAGCGAGATCTTTACCGGCAGCACCATTTTTCGGCGTTGGGATTTACGGCGTTCCAGCATCAGGCGCGATTATCGTGCCTCGAGTGCTGGCGGGAAAGTTACCGGAGTCACGGGGGCTGGGAAGCGGCGGGCCGGTTTTCGGCCTTGATTCTGATGGACTCCCACGCTTAGCAGGCGCTCTTAAGTTGCCGATCACTGCGTTGGCTTCCGCGCAACTTCTAGCGCCACAAACTGAAGAGCCTTTGCGCTCCCCACACCGCGCCCATCCCGAAGATCACAACAAAGGTGATGTTGATCAGGTGATCCGTCGTGTTGCCTTTGCTCCAGCCCTGGAGCACGGCGGCCAGTCATATCACGAACAGAACGATTGCCAGAACCGCGACGCTCTTTACCAGCATGCAGCTACTCCTCCCCCGCAAATATCTTTATCAATATTGGCATTCTGCATTGCTGTGCGCCGTGACGCTGATCACTAATCCCGCAGATTCGCATCAATGGCTCGTTTCGTTCGACGCACGCTCCGAAGCGGCATAACCGGAACAGCGCATGACAGGCAATCGTGGATATTTTGGGAATCTCGCGTCCGTCGTCGAAAGCTGGCAGAGGTAGAAGATCGAACCGCGGTCGGACTGCATTTGCCGCATGTGCGCGCAACGGGAACACAAGCCAACCTGCGGAAGCTTGCCGGGACGCTCACCAGCTTCGGGGTTCTGAGTCACCAAGCCAGAATAATCGATACTCATGCAGGAACAGCCTCCGTGGGCTGCCCGACCGGGGACATCATTCCGACCACGCCGGCAGCGACGGCCCGCCGCAGCATTCGGTATACTGATACAGCATGTCAGTGCTGAAAAACATCGCGGCGATCGCCAAAGGGATGAGCATCACCTTTTCCGAGATGTTCAGGCCCACGATCGTGGAAAATTATCCGGACGGCAAAGGTCCATTGCGCGGAGCCAGGATTGAAGCCCGCTTCCGTGGCGCGCATGTGCTGCAGCGCGACGAAAACGGACTGGAAAAGTGCGTCGCCTGCTTCTTGTGCGCGGCCAACTGCCCCTCGAATTGCATCTACATCGAGGCGGCCGAGAATACCGCCGAAAACCGCGTCAGCGGCGCCGAGCGCTACGCCAAGGTTTACAACATCGATTACAACCGCTGCATTTTCTGCGGATATTGCGTGGAGGCCTGTCCCACCGACGCCATCACGCACGGTCATGGATTCGAACTGGCGACCTTTAACGCCACCAATCTGGTTTACCGCAAGGAGCAGATGCTGGCCCCCCGGCCAGCACACATGGGAGCCAACATCGTATTCAACCAGGCCGACGTGAATGGCGGTGCGCCGGCGGAAATGGTGCCGGGGAGCTAGGCTTTCGAGATCAGTTTCCGAATCGTGATCACGCCGGTCCATGAGAGACCGGCGTTCGTGCATGTGGTCAGACGTCATTTCCGCGGATGAACACGGATCAACGGCAAGGTTCGAGCCAGGAGCTGGAAGCTAGAAGTTAACATGCCTGATTTCTTACAAACCGTCCGGGAGCGGGTCGTGGTTTACGACGGCGCGATGGGCACCAACATCCAGAAGCGCAATCCTACCCTGGATGATTATTGGGGCAAGGAGAACTGCAGCGAAGTCCTGGTGCTGAGCCGCCCCGACATCATCCGAGATATCCATGCGGACTTTTTCCGCGTGGGATGCGACATCGTCGAGACCGACACGTTCGGCGGGTCTTCCATCGTGCTCGGGGAGTTCGAGCTGCGCGATCGCGTGCGCGAGATCAACGTCAAGGCCGCGCAACTCGCCCGGGAGGTCGCGCAACAGTTTTCCACCAAAGACAAGCCGCGCTTTGTAGCCGGATCGATGGGCCCGACCACGAAGCTGCCGTCGCTGGGTCACATCGGGTTCGACGCGATGGTCGAGGCTTATGAAGAGCAAGCGGCGGCGCTAATCGAGGGCGGGGTCGACGTGCTGCTCATCGAGACCGCTCAGGACCTTCTGCAGGCCAAGATCGCTACCATCGGAGCGCTCGAAGCGATGCGCAAGGCGGGCAAGCGGTTGCCGGTCACGGTGCAGGTCACGCTGCAGGAAAGCGGCACGATGCTTTTGGGAACGGAGATCGGCGCAGCCCTGACCGCGCTCGAACCATTCGAGGTCGATGCCATCGGCTTGAACTGCGCAACCGGTCCGAAGGAGATGAATGACGCGGTCCGCTATCTTGCGCTGAATTCGACCAAGGAAGTTTCCGTGCTGCCCAATGCAGGTCTGCCTCAGAATGAGGGTGGGCATGCGGTCTACAAGTTATCGCCCCAGGAACTCGCGGACTATCACAAGCATTTCGTCCAGGATTACGGCGTCCGCATCGTAGGCGGCTGCTGCGGCACGACCCCGGAGCACTTGAAAGCCGTGGTGGAGGCGGTTTCCGGCGTGGAGCCCGCGAAACGCGCTGTGCAACGCGCGGGAGCGGCGTCGAGCGCATACACGACGGTTCCGCTCGATCTGGAGCCCAAACCGCTGATCGTTGCCGAGGAAATGAACACGACCACGCGGGTGGAACATTTCCGCAAGATGGTCCAGGGCAAGAAGTATGACGAGATCCTCGCTCTCGCCAAGAAACTGGTGAACGACGGATCGCACATGCTCGACCTCTGCTGCGCCATCGTGGGCGAAGACGAGAAGGGATACATCTCCTCCATTCTGGAAAAGATTTCCACGCGGGTGCCCGCGCCCATCCTCGTGGACTCGACCGAGGCAGATGTTGTCGAGGAGGCTCTGAAGCGAATTCCCGGCCGCGCCATCATCAACTCGATCAACCTGGAAGACGGCGAGAAGCGCACGTCGAAGGTGCTGCCGATGGCCAAGCGCTACGGCGCAGCCGTGATCGCGTTGACTATCGACGAAGATGGCATGGCCCTCACGGCGGACAAGAAGGTCGCCATCGCGCACCGTATCCACGATCTGGCCACGAAAAAATACGGGCTTGATTCGACCGATCTCATCTTCGATGCCCTGACGTTGCCCATTTCAACCGGCCAGGAGGAATACCGCACCGCCGGAATCGAAACGCTGCACGCGGTCCAGCGCATCAAGAAAGAGCTTCCCTCGGTCAAAACAATCCTGGGCGTGAGCAACATTTCCTTCGGCCTCGACGCCTACCCGCGGCGCGTGCTGAATTCCGTCTTCATGCACGAAGCCGTCGATCATGGCCTCGATATGGCCATCGTTAATTACACCAAGATCTATCCGTTGTACAAAATTCCGCAGGAGGAAGTGGATCTGGCGCGCAAACTCATCTACCGCGACGAGTCCGCCGGCGATCCCCTGCAGGTGTACATGGCGCACTTCGCCGGCATGAAGGGCAAGCCCGCCGCTTCGACCACGGCCCACGTCGATACCTTGTCGGTGGAGGATAAGCTTAAGTTCGCCATTATTAATGGGGAGAAATTCGTGGGTGAGGGCGCGCACAAGAAGTCACTTGAAGCATTGCTTGAAGATGCGCTGGCAAGCTACTCACCCCTCGAACTGATCAACACCGTTCTCCTCGACGGCATGAAGACCGTCGGGGACCTGTTTGGCGCCCGCAAGATGCAGCTTCCGTCCGTCCTCGACTCGGCTGGAGTGATGAAGGCGGCGGTGGCCTATCTGGAGCCGAAGATGGAGAAGAAATCCGGCTCGCAGAAGGGCACGATCGTTCTTGCCACGGTTAAAGGCGACGTTCACGATATTGGCAAGAATCTGGTGGACATCATTCTGTCGAATAATGGATTCAAGGTCATCAATCTCGGCATCAAGCAGCCGGGCGACTCCATCATCCGCGCAGCGCAGGAACATGGGGCCCATGCCATCGGTCTCAGCGGGCTGCTGGTGAAATCCACGCTGGAGATGAAATATGTGATTCAGGACCTGGAGCGGCAGAAGCTCGAGTTCCCTGTGATCTGCGGCGGCGCAGCCCTCACCCGCAAGTATGTGGAAGACGACCTGCGCCGCGAATACGCGAATGCCGTGTTCTACGCCGATGACGCCTTCGCTGGGCTTCACATCATGGAAGATCTGACCACGGAGAACGGCGCGCGCGACGCCCGCCTGAACGAAGGAAAAACGGTGAAAGATTACGCCAAAGCCGCCGCCGTCGACGAAGAAAGCGGCCCGGTCTTCGCCGAGCGCAGTCCCGTCGTAAGCGATGCTCCCAATATTCCAGCCCCGCCATTCTGGGGCGTGCGGGTGAAGAAAGACTACGATCTGCGGGAAATCTTCGGTTACATCAATGAAACGGCATTATTCAAGAATCAATGGCAGTTGAAAACAGCATCGCAGTCCGATTACGTGCGCCTGGTGGATGAAAAATTCCGCCCGATCCTGAAGAAGCTTGAAGACGAGGTGTCGGTGTCCGGCCTGTTTGCTCCCGCCGTAGTGTATGGATATTTTCCCGCGCAGGCGGAGGGGAACGATGTAATCGTGTTTCAGCCGCCGGATCCCAGGCCCGGACGCCCCTGCGGCGACAAATGGGAAGCCAGCGCAAAAGAATTCTTGCGCTTCACCTTCCCCCGCCAGAAGGAGGGACGCCGACTGAGCATCGCCGACTTCTTCTCACCCAAGGCTTCGGGCAAGATGGACGTGATTGGACTATCGCTGGTCACGATCGGCCCGAAAGCCAGCCTGGAAACCCAGCGCCTGTTCGAAGGCGGAGAGTACACAAAGTACCTCTACCTGCACGGACTCAGCGTAGAGACGGCAGAGGCGCTGGCCGAACTGCATCACAAGAAGATGCGGGAAGAACTCGGCATTGCGGGCGAGGACGCGCCTGAGATCCGGGATCTCTTCCATCAGAAATATCGCGGATCCCGTTACTCGTTCGGGTATCCGGCCTGTCCCAATTTGGAGGATCAGACGAAGATCTTCGCTCTTCTCAAGCCGGAAGAGAATGTCGGGGTGCGGTTGACCTCGGGCTTCCTGCTCGAGCCGGAGCAATCCACCTCGGCCATCGTGGTGCATCACCCGGGGGCAAAGTATTTCGTGGTCTAGCGGATTGCTAGAGGCTGGCCTGCAGCTGTAACGCGGCTCTCCCCCGTAACGCGGCCTCTCCCATCGTGCTCGCGGCCGGCGAGTGTCAGCCAGCCAATACACTCCGAGATGCAGTAACAGCCGCAAAAGAAGTGGAAAGGCAGAATTTCACGAGACTGCCGGACGTAAACAGCCTGCCTTGCATGCCCGTACATTTTTTACAAAATTCAGACATGCCGCTGACAAATGAGGCCAGTTGTTCGTACACACTTTTGTTCAGATCCCAGGGCGGAGGTGAGTTGTATTACCTGTTCAGGATCGCAGACTTCAAGCCTTCCGTCACCGGGAAGGCATGAGGAAAACGGGCGCTCGTACCGCAGGGGGTGCGAGCGCTCTTTTCTTGCGCCGCTTCCGCCTTCACCAGCCGCTCGCAGCTGACGCCCATTCCCTTAGGGCTTCGCGGTAACTGTTACAATTTCCAGTATCATCAGAACGGCGGGACTTCGAGGCTACGAGGGGGCGTATATCTCCCGGGTGGGTAGTTTCGAGCAGGATTCCGCCGCCAAGTATCCCAGCGCCCATGAAATGTCCTTTTTGCGGGTTTGAGAATGACAAGGTTGTGGACTCGCGCGAGAGCAAGGAAGCCGACTCCATCCGGCGGCGGCGCGAGTGCCTGAAATGCGGCAAGCGTTTTACGACCTACGAGCGCATCGACGAAATCCCTTACATGGTGGTAAAGAAAGACGGACGGCGGGAGAAATTTGACCGCCAGAAAGTGCTCAATGGCCTGCTCCGAGCCTGCGAGAAGCGTCCGGTTCCAATCAGCAAACTGGAGCAGATCGTGAACGAGGCCGAATCCTTCGTCCTCGAATCGGCCGAGCGCGAGCGCAAGACCAGCGAACTTGGCGAACTCATCATGAATCGTCTGCGCCGCTACGACAAAGTCGCTTATGTGCGCTTCGCTTCCGTCTATCTCGATTTCAAAGATGTCAAGGAATTCATGAACGAACTGAAGGATCTGGTGAAGGTCAAGACAGTTTAGATCTGATCGCTGCATTCGTGCTGAGTACTGATTCTGGGGACAATCATCATGGCTCATAAAGTAACCCTGATTCCCGGCGACGGGATCGGGCCCGAGGTGACCAAGGCTACAGTGCGGATCCTGGAAGCCACGGGCGTGAAGTTCGAGTGGGAAACCTTCGCGGTGGGCGCGGAGGCCTACGAGAAATCCGGCGAGTATATTCCGAAAGACCTGATCGAATCGCTGGAGCGCACCCATGTGGGCCTGAAGGGCCCGGTAACAACTCCCGTGGGAGGCGGGTTCCCCAGCATCAACGTCGCACTGCGCAAGAAGTTCGAGCTGTACGCCAACTTTCGCCCCATCCGCAACCTGCCGCACATTCCGACGCGCTATCCTGATGTTGATCTCATCATCGTCCGCGAGAATACCGAAGGCCTGTACTCCGGCCTTGAGCACGAGGTCGTACCGGGAGTGGTGGAGAGCCTGAAGATCATGACGGAGAAAGCGTGCACCCGCATCGCTAAGTTCGCCTTCGAGTACGCGCGCAAGAACCAGCGCAAGAAGATTCACGCCATCCACAAGGCCAACATCATGAAGATGTCGGATGGCCTGTTTCTGCGCTGCGCCCGTGATGTAGCCAAGCGCTACCCGGAAATCACCTACGGGGAGCACATCGTGGACAACACCTGCATGCAGCTGGTGATGAACCCTTACCAATACGACATGCTGGTGATGGAGAACCTCTACGGCGACATCCTTTCCGATCTGTGTGCGGCCTTTGTGGGCGGCCTAGGATTTGTGCCCAGCGCCAACCTGGGCGACGAATGCGCGGTCTTCGAAGCAGTCCACGGGTCGGCGCCGGACATTGCCGGGAAAAATCTCGCGAACCCCACGGCGCTGTTGCGCTCCGCCCTGTTGATGGTGCGGCACCTGGGCGAACACGACGCATCCACCCAGATTCGGAATGCCCTGGAGCGCGTCTACCGCCACCGGGAAAAACTCACGCGCGACATTGGCGGCCAGGCGGGAACCTCGGAATTTGCCGATGCCGTCATTGAAGAGATGGAGCAGACCAGGACGAAACCGGTCCAGGCGTAAGGCACCCGTGATCAGCGCCGCTTCAGACCTTCCAATTCTTCCAATGTTCTCGGCCAGTCCGATCCCAGCAGGCGCGACAGGCTGCGGTCCGCCAGCACCTTTCCTCCGGTCTGGCAGCGCGCACAGTAATTCGTTTCTTTGTCGGCATAGCGGATTCGCAGGATCTTGTCTCCGCATCTGGGACAGGGCATGCCATATCTTCCGTGCACAGCCATGTCTTTGCGAAAGGCCGTCACCTTCTCGGGGAACGCAGCTCTCGCCTCGCCAATCAGGCGGTCCATCCAAAGTTTTAATGTCTGGCGTGTTGCGCCAAACAGTCTCTGCCACTCCTCATCTTTGAGCTTCTGGGTGAGCGTCACGGGCGAAAGCTGCGCCGCGTGCAGGATTTCGTCGGAGTAGGCGTTCCCGATTCCGCTCAGCAGTCGAGGATCGGTGAGAGCGCGCTTCAGGGTGTGATTCTCCGCCGTGAGGACGGAGCGGAACTGATCGAGTTCGGCGGCGAATACATCGATGCCGCCGGCATCGAAGGCGGCCAGGCTCTCGTCTCCGCGCACGACATGCAACGAGGCGCGCCGCTTGCTTCCGGCCTCCGTCAGGAGCAACGAGCCATTGGGAAAGTCGAAGGCGGCCAGGTTCTGTCGCCCGCCCAATTTCGCTCCAGGCGCTTTCCAATGCAGGCGGCCAGCAATCATCAAGTGCAACACCAGCCAGAGATCTCCCTCGAAACCGATGGCGATTCTCTTCCCTATGCGGCGTAAGCTCTCGACCGCGCGCTTTTCCACGCTGGATAGCGGAGGCTCCACGCTGCGTAACAGAAAAGGGCTGTTCATCCGCACACATTCGAGCTGTTGCCCAAGCACGCGCGCTTCCAGCGCGCTGATGTAAGCGGCGATATCCGGCAGCTCAGGCATAACAGGTCCGCTCGCATGCTACCTCAGGGCTGCCACCCTCACCAGCGGCGCCCGGGAAATCGTGGCCGCCCGCCTTCCCGCAATCCGCCATTGACTCCCGCGCTGCATTGGGAGTAAAGTGCTCCCCGTTCTGGGGATTCTGGGGAATGACGCGGACAAACCGGCGTGTGGGGATAGTTCTCTTTCAGCTAGGTGGACCTGACACGCTGGAAGCAATTGAGCCTTTCCTCTATAACCTGTTCTGCGACCCCGATATCATCGACTTCCCGTTCGCCCGCATCGGCCGTAAACCGCTGGCCAAGCTGATTTCGACCACGCGTTCGCGCAAGGTGCAGCATCACTATGCGGTGATCGGTGGAGGTTCCCCCATCCGCCGCAACACCGAGCGGCAGGCGCGGGCGCTGGAGAGCCAACTGCGGCGCGATGGAATGGATGCTCACTGCTTTGTAGCCATGCGCTATTGGCATCCTTTTACCGCCGAGGCAATCGCGGAGCTACGGGCGGCGCAGTGCGAGGAAGTCATCTTACTGCCGCTATATCCGCAGTATTCTTCAACCACTACTGGATCCAGCCTGAATGAGTGGAACCGGCTGTTTCATGACGACCTGCCGGTTCGATGTATTGAGACTTTCCATCGAACGCCGGCTTATCTGGACGCGCTGGTTGAAAAAGTTAACGAGGCTCTCTCGCGATTCGCTTCACCCAGCCGGCCAGAAATTGTTTTCAGCGCGCACAGCGTGCCGATGTCGGTCATCGAGAAGGGTGACCCCTATCAGCGGCAGATCGAAGAAACCGTACGCCTGCTGATGGAGCGCGGGGGCTGGAGCAACCCGCATCGCCTCTGCTATCAAAGCAAAGTGGGGGCAAGCCGCTGGTTGCAGCCCTCCCTGCATCAAACTTTGAAAGTTCTTTCGGCCGAGCACGTGCGCGAAGTCTGTATCGTGCCCATCGCCTTCGTTTCCGATCACGTGGAAACGCTCGGGGAGATTGATCACGAAGCGCGCGAAGAGGCTTATCAGCTCGGCATCACTCAATTTGAGATGAGCGCGGGGCTCAATGACTCTCCCCGGTTCATCCAGGCGCTCACAGAAATGGTACAGCAGGCATTAGGGCAGGAGTTACCTGCGCCCGTTCCGATTCGCACTCTCGGGAGGAAGTTGGCAGCGCCGCAGTACGCCGCGGCTGCCGGATTAGATTAAGGGCCCAGTCATACAAGGCAGAGGAGGAGGAAGCTCATGGCGGAGTTGGAGACCCCCAAGGTCAATCCGAATCCGGACCCAGCGAAAGCCGCAGCCAAGCCGGCGGCGGATGCGACGAAGTATGTTGGCACCCCGGCCGTCGGCACCTCGAAAGCAGCCGCCGCTGCGGGGGTCGGCGGAACCGTCCCCTCCACCGAGGTCGATCGGCGCCGCCGGCGCTTCGTCTGGACCATGGTCGCCGGATTCCTGACCGCCTGGTTTCTCGCCTTTTTCCGCTTCTTCCTTCCGCGCACTCTGTTCGAACCGAATACGCTCTTCAAAATTGGCTACCCCTCCGAATTTGCGCTGGGGGTCGACACCAAGTTCCAGCAGAAATACCGCATCTGGGTCGATCGCACGCCCGACCGCCTGTTTGTGATCTATGCGCGCTGCACGCATCTGGGCTGCACGCCCGACTGGAAGCCCAGCGAGAACAAATTCAAGTGCCCGTGTCATGGCAGTGGCTATGACAGCGAGGGCATCAACTTCGAGGGCCCGGCGCCGCGACCCATGGATCGCGCCCGGGTCGAACTGGCGCCCGACGGACAAATCCTGGTCGACACCTCCAAGCTCTACTCCTGGCCCAAGGGACAGCCGAGCCACTTCAACGATCCGGGAGCATTCCTGACCGGAGTGTGATGCTAATGCGCGCGGGCGACGGCGCCCGCGAATGCCGGAAGCAAGAGAAATTTAGAGACTAAATATGGCTGACGCAAACAACCCGAACGGCGGTAACAACGCAAGCAGCGGCAATGGCAAAAACGGCGCCAAGGTGGGACTGCTCGAGAAAGTCACCACGGGCGTGAAAGAGGACATTCACGCCCTCAAGACCGATATTCCCGCGAAAGCCAAAGAGCAGATTGAGGGCCTCAAAGATCCGACGAAGACCCAGGTTTACACCTCGATCTTCCGCCACAAGCACGACGACACGCCCCGCAACCGCGCTTTGGGCGTGCTTTCCAACGTATTTCTCCACCTGCATCCGGCCAAGATCAATCGCGATGCCGTGCGTTACAGCTATACCTGGGGCATGGGAGGAATCACGTTCTACCTGTTCATCATCCTCACCTACACCGGCGTACTGCTGATGTTCTACTACCATCCCACGAAGGTGCAGGCATTCCGCGACGTGCTCTATCTGGAGCACGATGTTCCGTTCGGAAAGATTCTGCGCAACATGCACCGCTGGGCCGCCCACTTGATGGTGATCGGCGTCTGGCTGCACATGTTCCGGGTTTTCCTGACCGGCTCGTATAAGAAGCCGCGCGAATTCAACTGGAATATCGGCGTCCTGCTGCTGGTGTTCACCCTGCTGCTCTCCTTCACCGGATATCTGCTGCCTGACGATCAACTCGGATTCTGGGCTGTCACCGTGGGCACCAATATGGCGCGCGCCACTCCCCTGCTCGGCCATGAAGGCCCGTTCGGAGCGCAGTTAGGCATGACGCCGTATAACGACGTGCGCTTCGGATTGCTGGGGGGATCGATTGTTGACGCCAATGCCCTGTTGCGCTCCTACATCTGGCATTGCATCGGCATACCCATCGTGGCGTCGGTGCTGATGATTGTTCACTTCTGGCGCGTAAGAAAAGATGGAGGCATCTCGGGCCCGGCGCCCGTGATGCTGACCGAAGAAGCGGACAAGCCGCGCCGGGGGCCGAAGGCTGCAGGGGAATGATTCGTAGAGACGTTGCTTGCAACGTCTCTGCCGATAGAGGCAAGTCTGGTTGTAGTAAGGGAGACGTAGCAAGCTACGTCTCTACGAAGGGCATTGCGTAAGGAACCTTTTAAGGAACCTTTATGGACTGGCGACAACTCTGGGAGATTTGCTCCGCCCCCGACAACGTTCCCATCGTGGGTCTGATTCCCCTGCTCATCTTCTACATCTATCTCGCGTGGAAGCAGGCGCACGCCAACGACCAGCTCATCACCCAGCTCGAAGCCGATCCCGCGCTGGCCAAGACCCATCACCGCAAGACCTGGCCCTTTAAGCCCGGCTGGCAAAAGGAAGTTCACGTCTGGCCGTTCCTGCTGCGCATCGAATTCCTGGCGGCGATCATTGTCACCATCATCCTTATGGTGTGGTCGATCACGCTCAACGCGCCCCTCGAAGAACCCGCCAATCCCAACCTGACGATGAATCCGGCGAAGGCTCCCTGGTACTTTCTGGGGCTGCAGGAGATGCTGGTCTATTTCGATCCGTGGATTGCCGGGGTCGTCATGCCGACCATGATCATTATCGGGCTGATGGTGATCCCGTATATCGACACCAACCCGCTGGGCAGCGGCTACTACACCTGGAAGCAGCGCAAGTTTTCCATCTCCACATTCCTGTTCGGCTTCATCATTCTGTGGGTGGCGATGATCATTATCGGCACATTCATCCGCGGCCCGGGGTGGCAATGGTTCTGGCCGGGACAAACCTGGGATCACAACCGCCTGATCTATGAAGTGAACCGGGATTTGCCGGACATTTTCGGCATCACCTCGAACCTGGCCAAGGCAATCTTTGGCGGGATTGTAGTCATCGGCTACTACCTGGTCGGGGGAGGGCTGGTGTATTCGCTGTTCCGCCGGCGCATGGCGAAGGATTTCCAGCGCATGAGCCTCTTGCAGTTCTCGCTCATGCAATTCATGCTGCTCACCATGGTCGCCCTGCCCCTGAAGATGGCCTTGCGCCTGTTGTGGCACATCAAGTACGTGTGGATTACGCCGTGGTTCAACATATGAAGGCGGATTGCAGCAGTCAGAATTCAGATTTGTCCGCTCCCGTGGCGGAAGCGAGCAGTCCATCGGCAATCTGCAATCTGAAATCATTCGGTAGAGGGAGATAGCGGTGCCCGAGAAACCCATCCCCGAGCAGGATCCGATCACCAGCAAGTCCTATGCCGCGCACTACGTGATCGCGACGATCATCCTGATCGTCACGCTCTTCTGGGCGTTGTGGGACGAGGCCTGGGGACAGCGCCCCTGGAAGGCGTTCCAGGATCAATGGAAGACTCGCTATAGCGCTTTTCTGAACACGGCGAGATCCAAGTCGCAGAGTTCGGAAAAGCAGGTGGAGAGCGACTCCGAATATGCGACGTTGAATGCCGCCTGGAAGAAGGCGAGTCAGGACGCCGCTTCGCAAGCCGCCGAAATCCGAAAGAAGCTCGATGACGCCAGCGCCCGCCTGCTTGCAGTTCAGGCTGTCTTCACGGATCGACGAGCCTACGTGAATGCCTTAACTTACGAACTCGAGACCAGCGAGAGCGCGTCCTCGAAGGCCAGCAAGCAGAGAGAAATCGACAAGTACAAAGCCGAGCAGGCGACGGTCGAATTCCCCGACGGCAGCAGGAAGAAATTTGACTTCAAGCAACTGGAAGAAACATACAACGAGATCCGCGACGAGCGCACGAAACTCAGCCTGGAATTGGGCGAGGTGCTGAAGCCGGTGACCGAGGCTCGCGCCCGGATGGATGAATACGTCACCGATCACCTGGTCGACTTGACGGCGCCGCAGATCGACGGCCTGAAGAAGCGCGCCACGGAATGGGATCCCACCATCGTTCAGATCAATGTGGCGGAAGCCAACATCGTTGATCGCTGCGAATCCTGCCACATGAACGCGCGCGAACCGGTGAAAGTCACGGCGGCCGCCATGACCTCCAAAGGCGCGAAGAAGCCCGACGAATACGCTACCGCGCTTACCAGTCATCCCCAGCCCGAATTGCTGAAGATTCACGATCCTGACAAGTTCGGGTGCTCTCCCTGCCATCAGGGCAACGGGCGAGCCACGACCAGCGTCGAGAAGGCTCACGGAAATTATGAGCACTGGCTTTGGCCGCTGTTTCCCAAGGAGAACGCACAGGCGGGATGTCAGACCTGCCACTCCGCCGACATGCTGCTCGCCAGCGGGGACGTGCAGTTTGAAACCATCAACGCCGGCAAGGACTTGTTCCGCCAGCGCGGTTGCAATGGCTGCCATCGCTACGAGGGATACGACAAAGAGCCCGAAGACCTGAACTCGATCGGCCAGCAGATCAAGCAGATCGAGACTCAGAAGAAGGACAACTTCAAGCAATCCGCCTACCTGATGAAGCAGGCCGACTCGGCGGAATCCAACGAAGAAGCCAACAAGCTGAACACGCAGGCCGTCGACTTGCGAGTGGATAACAGCAAGCTGGACGCGCGGCTGCAACAGCTCGACTTCCAGTCCCACAGCCTGATGCAGGACATGAAAAAGATCGGGCCAAACCTGAAGGATGTGCGGCTGAAGCTGAACAGGAACTGGATTCCGGTCTGGTTGAAGAAGCCAACGGATTTCCGGCCGACCACCAAGATGCCGAACTTCCGGTTGACCGATCATCAGATTCAGGCAATTTCGGCATATATCTGGCAATCCGGTTTCCGTGACTCCATTCCCAAGCACAAGCCGGGCAATGCCGCGCACGGCAAAGAACTTTTCGAAACCCGGGGATGCCTGGCCTGTCATTCCATCGGAGAAGGCGATCAGATGATGGGAGGCACCTTCGCCGCGAATCTGACTCGCGTGGGTGAGAAGGCCAACTACGACTACCTGGTCCGCTGGATCCATAACGCCCGCGAGCGCACGCGCCCTTACTGTCCCTACGAGAAGAAGGACATTGGCCCGGAGGATTACGCCAAGAAGGGCCTCCCCTACCAGTGGGACCTGGCGCACAGCAAGTGCCCGAACGACGGCCACGAACTGCAGGTGCAGAACATGACTGTGATGCCCAGCCTGCGCCTCAGCCCCGAGGATGCGGAGGACATTGCCAGCTATCTGATCGCCCAGAAGAAACAGGAGCCGTCTTCCTACCCCGATGCTGCCTTCATGGATGATCCCAACCTGAAAGAGGAAGGCAAGAAGTGGGTACGCTTTTATGGCTGCGGCGGATGCCACGAGATTTCAGGGATGGAAGATGAGGGCCGAATCGGTACGGAACTGACCTACGAGGGCAGCAAGCCGATCGAGCGCCTCGATTTCGCGCTGTTTACCGAACCCTCGCAGCGTGGAGGAAAAGGTTCCGAACCGATCAAGGATAAAGAGGATCTGGCGCGGTTGCCCGATGGCCCTGCCACCAGCCCCTGGTACAACCATAGAGGCTTCTTTGAGCACAAACTCGCGGAGCCCAACGTGTACGACCAAGGTAAGGTAAAGAGCGAAACCGAAGCTCTGCGCATGCCCAACGTGCACCTCACGAAAGAGCAGGTGCTCGATCTCACTACTTTCCTGATGGGCAGCCAGGAGACTTCCCTTCCCGCCAGCTACCAGTACAAGCCCGGAGACTATCGTCACGATATCCAGGAAGGCTGGTGGGTAGTCAAGAAGTACAACTGCATGGGATGCCACCAGTTCATTCCCGGCCAGAAAACGATCCTGATGGGCCTGAGGCAATATCAGGATGCGCAGGAGCAACTGCCCCCGAAGCTGCTGACCGAAGGAGCCCGCGTCGATCCCGAGTGGCTGCGCAGGTTCCTCTCGAACCCCGCGCTGAGCACGACCGACACCAACCGCAATGGCGTGCGTCCGTATCTGAAAGTGCGGATGCCAACCTTCTCTTTCTCGGACAACGAGCTTAGAAAACTGGTGCGCTTCTTCGAGGCGCTGTCTCAGCAACCGCTTCCCTACATTCCCGAGCAGGTGCCGACGCTCACCGCCAAGGAAAGCGATATGGCGCGCAGCCTGTTTTCGAGCACCGCGGCGCCATGCCTGAAGTGCCATGCCACGGGCGATCCCGCGCACGACAAGATCGCCACCGCGCCCAATTTCCTGATGGCCAAGGAGCGCCTGAAGCCCGACTGGGTGGAGCGCTGGATCACCGACCCGCAAGCCGTGAGTCCGGGAACATCCATGCCGTCCGGCCTGTTCCGGCAGGTGAACAATCAATGGGTCTTCTCCGGACCGACTCCGCCGAGTTTTAACGGCTTTGCCGGAGATCACAGGAAACTGCTGACCGACTATATCTTCCAGCTCACGCCGGAAGAACAGCGCCGCGTGGCTTCATCGATGCCACGGGCCAAAGCCGCCGTGCAGTCACCAAGTCGCCGCAAACAGGCGGCGGAGGAATCGCATCCCACAACGGGCAGCGGAGGATCGCGGTAGAATTGCCGCTTCAGAGATTCCTGCAATACGACAGTTGCGGGAGGGCACGAGACGAAACGTTCGTGCCCTTACCGGTCCGAAGCCGGACTGATTTCTGATCCCACAGGAGAGAGAGACATCATGAATAGAAAGCATTGGACAATCATCGTCGCCATGGTAGCGCTGTGCGCTCTACTGGCCCTGGCGGCATGCAGCAAGAAGGAAAATACCGAGCAATCCAGCAACAGCGCGACAGAGCAGGCGGCACAACCCGCTGCCACGCCGATCGATCCTGCCACCGTAGCCACGGTCAAAGGCACGGTGAAGTTCGATGGCACCGCTCCCAAGCCCTCCAAGATTGACATGAGCCAGGATCCCGGCTGCAAGGGCAGCAACGAAGCCGAGAACGTTGTGGTCAGCGGAGGAGATCTTGCCAACGTCTTCGTGTACGTCAAAGACGGCCTGGGCAACCGCACCTTCGACGTCCCCAAAGAGCCGGTCGTACTCGATCAGAAGGGCTGCCAATATCATCCCCACGTGCTCGGCGTGATGGCCGGCCAGACGGTTCAGATCAAGAATGACGATCCCACCACGCACAACATTCATCCCACTCCCAAAGACAACCGCGAGTGGAACGAATCGCAGCCTCCCTCCTCGCCCGCACTGGAAAAGACCTTCGCGCGGGAAGAGATCATGCTGCCGGTAAAGTGCAACCAGCACCCCTGGATGAAGATGTACGTCAATGTGGTGAAGAACCCGTTCTTCGCGGTTACCGACAAGTCCGGCAAGTATGAAATCAAGGGCCTGCCGCCGGGAGATTACACTCTGGGATTCGTGCACGAGAAGTTCGGCGCGCAGGAGCAGAAAGTCACCGTCGCCCCCAAGGAGACCAAGACGGTGGATCAAAGCTTCAAAGCAGCCGGTGAATAGCCGCCCGCTTTGTTAAAATGTTCGGTTAGCCGGAGCAGGTTGCGCTCCCTGTGCAGCCTGCCCGCGGCTAGTCCGAGCAGCGAAGGATATTCCTGCCGGGGACCCAAGAGGCATTATTCTGAAAGGCATCGCAACCACGTACCACCGCGGCCTCCACCGGCTAGCGGTCTTTCTTGCCTGCTGGACTTTCCTTCTCATCATCGCCGGCGCGCTTGTCACCAGCAACGACGCCGGCCTTTCGGTTCCCGACTGGCCCACTTCGTTTGGTTCCCTGTACAAGATCCCGAGGCTGGTGGGCGGCGTCAAGTTTGAGCACACCCACCGCATGATCGCGCAGGCCGCCGGGCTGGTGACCATTCTTCTCGCCATCTGGACGTGGCGCGCCGAAAGACGCCGCTGGATGCGATTCCTGGGAGTCGCCGCGCTCGGAACCGTGATCGCCCAAGGAATTCTCGGGGGGCTGACCGTATTGTTCTTCCTGCCCCCGCCGATATCTTCCGCTCACGCCGCCCTGGCACAGACTTTTTTCTGCATCGCGGTCGCGATGGCGGTATTTACCGGCCGTAAATGGGTCGAGGAGGTCCCGCGCATAGAATTCGACCTCCGCCGTCCGAGCCTATTCACGCTGACCCTGCTGTCGATCTTCGTGCTTTACGTTCAACTGTTCCTGGGAGCTATGTTCCGCCATCACGGCCTCAGCTGGTGGCCTCACGTGGTACACGCAGCGGTTGTATCTTTCGTGCTGGCCTGGACCGCGGTTCGGGCTTTGAGCGTCTATTCCGAGATCGAAGCCATCCGCCGTCCCGCGATCATGATGCTCTCGCTGGTCATCGCCCAACTTTGCCTCGGCTTCATGGCTTTTCTGACTCGCGTCTCTTGGGGACGCGACGCCGCCCAACCGGAACTCCCCATGGTGATCTCCACGGTCACGCACGTTGCCGTGGGCGCACTGTTGCTCGCTACCACGGTAGTTCTCGCGATCCAGGTCTGGCGTCATGTTCCAGTGGCATTTGATGAAAGAGTGCCACAGGCGGAGCGCAATCCGTCTGCCGCCTGATCAGCAACAGGCGTCTGAGAAGAGAAAGATCCAGAGATTACGTAGAGACAGCCGTAGTCGGCTGTTCGGTCGAGCGCAGCTTGACTGGTCTTCGCAGGCATCGAGAGATGAATACTGGCATTTCAGGAACGGTAACTGCCCTGATCCTGCGCCGAATGTCGTAAACTGATGGTAGTTCTCCGGGGTTCCAATTTGGTTTCGAAAGTCGCGTCACTAGGGGATGTTGGACCGGAAGTGAAGGCTTCCGTCCCGCCGGTCATTTCCGTTCAGAATCTCGTTCACCGGTACGAAAGCCGGACTGCCCTGAATGGCGTCTCATTCGATGTGCGTCCGGCCGAGTTGTTCGGCCTGCTTGGCCCCAACGGCAGCGGGAAGACCACGCTGTTCCGCATTCTTTCGACCCTGATGATCCCCACCAGCGGCCGAGCCCTGGTCATGGGTTGCGACGCCGCCCAGGATGCGGCCAGCCTACGCCGTCAAATCGGCGTCGTTTTCCAGGCGCAGAGTGTTGACCCCAAACTTACCGCCTATGAGAATCTCTGGCACCAGGGCCATCTCTATGGACTTCGAGGTTCCGCGCTGAAGAAACGGGTGGGAGAGATCCTCAGCCGGGTAGGCCTGGCCGATCGCGCCCGGGAGCGGGTCGAGACTTTCTCTGGCGGTATGCAGCGCCGCATCGAGCTGGCTAAAGGGCTGCTGCATCATCCCGGCGTTCTTTTACTGGACGAACCCACGACGGGCCTCGATCCCGGTGCCCGGCGCGACCTCTGGCAATACCTGCAGATCCTGCGCGATGAAGAACACGTTTCCGTTCTGGTCACCACCCACCTGATGGAGGAAGCCGAGCGTTGCGACCGGCTCGCCATCATGAATGAAGGGAATCTGGTGGCGCTGGGCACTCCCACGGAATTGAAGAGCGAAATCGGCGGCGACGTCATCCTGCTCGACGCCGCCCGCGACGCCAATTCTCTCGCCGAGCACATTCGCGCCCGCTTTCAGGTTGCGACCACGGTGCTTGGCAGTCAGGTCCGCATCGAGCAGGAATCCGGGCACCGCTTCGTGCCGGATGTCGTCGAAGCCTTCCCCGGCGAGATTCAGGCGATTTCCGTCAGCAAGCCCGCGCTGGAAGACGTCTTCATCCACCGCACCGGCCACAAGTTCTGGAGTGAGAATCCCGATCCCGATTCGCAGTTCAACCCCACGCAGAAAAAGATGAAGAGGAGGTAACTTGCGTCCCATGATTCTGGTGCTTTCTCTGGTGCTCGGCCTGCTGCCCCTGGCGGGAGTGGCCTGGATCTTCGCCAGCGGGATGATCGTCCTGTCTCCGCTTTCCTTCACCGTGGACGGCCTGTTCATGACGCTGATCCTGTTAACGCTCTCCGCCTGTTTTCTGATGAACGCGTACTGGGAAGCCCGCGACCAGGGCCTGCTCGGCAAAAAACAAACCGGCCCGGGCAAGACGCCTCCGGCCAAGGCGAGTTAAGCATGGCAACCCGGGCAGCAACGTTGCCGCGTCCTATGATTCGCCCATCGGCGGGAGTCATACTGCCGGCCTACACCCTCTGGTGGCGCGAGATCGTCCGCTTCTACCGCCAACCCGGACGCGTGATCGGCGTGCTCGCATCCCCGCTGGTCTTCTGGCTGGTGCTCGGCTCCGGCTTCGGGAACTCTCTGCGCTCGACAGGCGGAACGCAGCAGCATTACCTGGATTATTTCTATCCCGGCACACTGATCCTGATCGTGCTTTTCACTTCGATCTTCACCATGATGTCAGTGATCGAAGACCGCAAGGAAGGCTTCCTGCTCTCCGTCCTGGTCGCGCCCGTCCCGCGCACTGCTATTGTGCTCGGGAAGGTTCTGGGCGGAACCACCCTCTCGGCCGTCCAGGGCCTGCTGTTCCTGATCTTCGCGCCCTTCGCCGGAGTACAGTTGCATCCAATTCAGGTTCTGCTGGTCGCGGTAGTCGTGTTCTTAGTCGCCTTTTCCCTGACGGCCCTGGGCTTCGCCATCGCGTGGCCCATGGATTCCTCGCAAGCCTTCCACGGCATCGTGAACCTGTTCCTGATTCCGCTGTGGCTGCTGTCCGGGGCCCTGTTCCCTCTGGACGGCGCCTCCCCATGGATTCGCGCCATCATGCACCTGAATCCGTTGACCTACGGCGTAAAAGCATTGCGCTGGCTCCTCTACCCTGCCCAGGACAGCACCTTCGCCGTTAACTCCGCGATGGCCACCCTGGTCCTGTTTTCCCTGGTGATGTTCGCCCTGGCCCTGCTGATGGTCAATCGCCGCACCACGAGGCCGGCGGCGTGATTGCCGAACAGTACGCCTACTTCCCCGCTCTCAACGCGGGCCTGAATGGAACCAGCGCGGTGTTGCTTTTGACCGGCCGCGTGCTTATTGCGAAAGGGCGCATGGCAGCCCATCGCCGGTGCATGATCGCGGCCGTTGTTGCCTCGGCCCTCTTCCTCGCCTGCTATCTCTTTTTTCACTGGAAGGTGGGCAATATTTTGTTCCTGGGTCAGGGCTGGGCGCGACCAATCTATTTTGCGATCCTGATCTCGCACGTGATGCTGGCGATCGTCATCGTTCCGCTGGCGGTGATCACTCTCACTCGCGGCCTGCGCGCCCGGTACGACAAGCACCGCGCCATCGCCCGCTGGACCTGGCCACTATGGATGTACGTATCGGTAACAGGCGTCATAGTGTATTTCATGCTCTACCAGTGGTTCCCGCACAGCTGACGACCCGGAGTGCCTTACCCTTCTCGCGTTCTTTGCGAGAGGGTGGGCACTCTGATCCGCTTCGCGAGAAGCGGCCTGCTTCGTCGTGCCGCCGAACCGTACCATTGACTTGAGCCCCGGCCTGGAGCCATGCCCGTCCTGAAATTAAAAATCGACGTCTCCGGCACCATAGGCGACCGAGCCTGGCGGGAAATCCACCAGTTCGATCAGATCCAGTCCGCCGACTTCGGCCCCCAATTCGGCAGCGGCGGCCGCTGCAACCACCCTCCCGACGCTCCTCACGCCAAAGGCGAATGGATCGGCGCTGAAATCCGCCTGGAGACGCCGCTTCTGGCCCAGTACGCCATGTCGCACTATCTCGAGCAGAACCGCATCCTCGACGCCGACGTCGAGTGATTGCCCGTGCCTGTCTCGTTCTCGATGGCCGCGTAGAGTAAACTTTTAGTGGCCTTTCGCGCTCTCTTACACATACATGACTGAAACCTTGCCCACGTCAGCGGCCGGATTGTCTCCTGCGCCCAAGTCAAAGCGCGGCATGTCGCGCAACCAAAAAATCCTGTTCTTCCTCACCGGGTGGCTGATCGTCCTCATGCCGTTCTTGTTTTGGTGGAACACCTGGTTCGGCCGCCACCTTTCCGACCGGCAGTTAACCGAGTATCTGCAGGATGACAAGAAGCCCCGCCACATCCAACATGCGCTGGTGCAACTGGGCGACCGCATGTCTCACGGGGATGTCAACGCCCAGCGCTGGTATCCGGATCTGCTTCGCCTGGCGGACAATCCAGTGGAAGAGGTCCGCAATACAGACGCGTGGGTCATGGGGCAGGACACGTCCGGCGCAGGCTTCCACCAGACCTTGCTGAAGATGCTGCAAGACCCATCGCCCATGGTGCGCGGCAACGCGGCTTTGTCACTGGTCCGCTTCGGGGATGCCACTGGACGGCCGCAAATCGCAGCCCTGCTGCAACCCGCCCATATTACCGCTCCAAGCGCCGGGCGAATCGCAGACTCCGACCGTGCAGGCACCGCGATTCACCAGGGAGGCCTGATCGCGAAACTGGCGCCGGCAACCTCGTCAACGATCGTAGAAATTCGCTCCCCGATTCCCGGGCGCATCCGCTCGGTGGCGCAGACCGGAGCTAATGTGGCCCAAGGGGCAGAAGTCGCTGTGGTCGATCCCGCCACCGAACAAGTCTGGGAGGCCTTGCGCGCCCTGTACTTGATCGGACAGCCGGACGATCTGCCTGCGATCCGACCCTACGAACGCGACCTGCCTGACATCTCGAACGACGTCCGCCAGCAGGCCATGGAAACCGAAAAAGCGATCCAGGACCGCTCGAAATAGTTCAGGCAGGTTTGACGAAACCGGCGGCTGTTTGTCCTTTTGGGTAAAGGGTGATCTGGCGAGGACCAATCTTGATTACTAGATCGCCATCACTCCAACTTCCTTCTCCACCTCTGCCGTATCCACCATCACGATTGCATCCCACGGACAACCATCCAGGAAGCATCCATCCGGGCCTTTGCTGATGCACTTCTTGCACCCGATGCACAGAATCGGGTCCACCTGGATTCGTCCAAAGGGAGGATTATCTTCGTCCGGCACCCAAAACATGCAGTCTTCCACCGGGCAGTATTCGACGCAGGCAGGAGAGCCGGCGCATCCGGTGCAGCACTCCGTGATGACGGCAAGTTCTTTCGGCTTTTTCTTGCGCGGGGTGGCAAGTCCTTTGGACTTCGGTTCGAACTTCAGCTCGTCAGGGACCATCCCGACGGCCTTGGTGGCTCCGGGTGCAGCAGGCATGCCCGGCATTATAGCCCAAAAAGGCAAGCGGCAGAGGTCAAACCTCTGCCGTGGAATCAGGCCCGGCGAGCCTACCGGCGCTCGTGCTCGTGCTCTTCGTGCTCCTCATGGCGGTACCGTTTCTCCCGGTTATGACGCCATCTCCAGTAATCTTGCTGGTCGCGTGGATCAAGGCGGTCATAGTCCACATATCCGTAATTCCGCTCGGCCAGCCATTCCCGGTACATCCGGTCTTCCCGGTTGCTCCAATTGTGATAGTCACGGTTTTGCCGGGCGTAATAGCGGCGGCTGTGCTCCTCGCGCTCGTGCCTTTCGTGATCGTCTTGCGGCGCCGGCATCGCCGTCGCCCCGATCGGAATGATGAGCGCAGCCGACAAGAATATGGACGCAATGCAGTGATCTCTACGATCCATGGATATCCTCCGGAAGCGGCTGAGTATGGATGCGGCTGCGGAAGGTCTGGTTGGAATCCCGGTTTGCTTCCGTTCCCGTGAAGACCCGTAAGCCCGGCGGCTGCGTAATCGAAGGACTACGCGGCAAGCGTCTGCAGGACTCTGCCTATCCCGGCGGAGAAGTCAGCCGCGGGGGTAATCAGGCTGAGGATCAGATAACCGTCGCTGGGGAAATCGTAAAAATGTCCGGGATGCACCAGCACCGACTTTTCGCGCAGCAACGCGATGGCCAGTTCCTCATCCGACCGCGTCACCGGTACGCGCAGCACGGCGTACCATCCGCCTTCTATGCACAGCCGCTGGCATAAGGATTGGCCCGCGAGGTGACGGTCCAACTCCGCAAGATTATTCTTCACGCGATTGAGCAACTGTCCCTGAATCTTGCGCCTTTGCTCCAGCAGGGTGGCTACGCCCCACTGCAGGGGCGCATTGATCGACAGATAGGTATCCGCGATTACTTCCAGCCGTCCCATCGCCGCCTCTACCGTAGCCGGAGGTCCGCTGGTTACCAGCCAGGCTACCTTCATCTGCGGCAGCGCGGAAATCTTGGAAAGGCCGCTCAAGGTGAAGGTCAGGACATCGGCGTTCTCCGAGAAGCTTGCCGGCAGAGAATGATCCAGGCGGTAATCCAGGAACACTTCGTCCGCAATCACTGCGAGACGATGTTCGCGGCAAAATGTATTCAGCGCTTCACGCTCGTCCAGGCGCACAAACGATCCGGTTGGATTATTGGGATGGACGACGACCACTCCCCGTGTGCGGTTCGTGATAGCCAGCTGCATAGAATGAAAGTCCATCTGCCAGCCGTGGTCATAAATCAGCGGATACGGCACCAGCTTCACATCCTGCAGATCTGCCAGAAATTCAAACAGGGGATAACTGGGCTTGGGCACCAGCAACTCATCCCCGGCATTGCAGAGAAGCCGGAAGACAAACGAATAGGCCTCGCTCGTACTGGTGGTCAGTACAATCCGCTCGGGATCGAGTTCCCCCGTTGCGTGGTCTTCGCGATAATAAGCGGCGACCGCCCGTCGCGCTTCCAGCAGTCCCTTCGCCTGTGGATCGTAGTCGAGAGCCCGAGGAGAACTCAGCGCCTGCAGGATCGCCTGTGAGTCGTACTCCAGACCCACGCGGGTAGGATTCGACGCACTCAGATCGAGAATGCTGGCGCCGCGGGCACGGGCTTCTTCCACCGCGCGGGTAAACCGATTCTGCGCCAGGCGCCAGTTGGTTCTCTCGGAAAACATGCCTCTGGATTCTAAGCGATATACGCAATCGCCACGTGGCGCCGGACGCCTTCGTCCGCCGATTGATGAGTACCACGTTCGGCAGGAACAAAAAGAAAGGCGTCCCGCGAAGGACGCCTGATCCAACTCTCAATCCGAATGATAAACGGAGGCAAATCCCTCTTATTCCCCAGGCCTCCGCACTTCGCTTTTCGCCACTTCCCGGCTTACGCTGGGCGCGCTCTGCTGCAGGCTCGGCCAGTCTCGAATCCCCACCGCCGGGCAGACTAACCCTTTGCCCTCCGGACGCAACAACTGTCGCAGTGTCTGGACGCCGTAAAACAACCCCTGCCCCGAGTTCGCTGCCACGATCAAGTGCGACTGGTCGGAGAACAGCAGATAGCCATCCTGGCCCAATGCCGGATCGGCATGCAATCCGTTACGCGCGAGGAACCGCCGCACCTGCTCGTCCTGCAACCGCGCCAGCACGATCGATCCGTCTTCGGCCTTGCCGGCCGCCTTCATCCCCTCGATGTTGAGTCTGATCCCCGACTGATCCAGAACCTCTTCTGCCAGGGTTTCGGCCGCGATCCGGTCTTCGGATTGATGCCCCAACTGCACAAAAATCCTGGTATGCGGGCCTACCTGGAACGCCCCGTTCCGCAGCTGCACTTCCTTGGGCGCGGGCTCAAGCTTTACTTCCGCGCTCCGCGGCGAATCCAGCGCCATCAGAGCCGAACTGCCAATCAGCGCACACCCTAAAATCCCCAAAAGTCTCTTGTTCATTGCCATTCCTAATTCGGACGATTCCAGCCCAATTGTACCCGCGAATCCTTTGACGCACACCGGCAAAAAAAGCCCTATAGATTGAACCCGCCTCCGGCAATTTTCTCTCTAGTCTTTTTTCAGGAGGGTGCCCTACCCTTCTCACGTCTTATGCGAGAGGGTGGGCGGTTTGACGTTACTAGCCTGCAAATGCTTCTTTGTTAACCACATAAGGCATCTTCGTAAAATCCCCCCCATAATTGCTTTCGAGAACGTCAATCAGCCCCTGCACGCACCGTCCGGCCATTCCCTTGTCCGGATCCGTGGACAGCCGCGTGATCCGGGCGGCGCTGGCGAAATGCGGCAACAACCGGCATCGGTCTGCGATGGACGCATCCCGTAACGGCGAGTCTGCCGGCAAAGGCTCCTTCTCATAGACGTCGAGAGCGGCCCCCGCGATCCAATTTTCTCGCAAGGCACGGGCCAGGGCTGCCTCATCCACCACCGGTCCCCGGGATGTGTTCACCAGATACGCTGTAGATTTCATCCAGCTCAGCGTCTGCTCATTGAACAGGTGATACGTGGGCGTGGCGCTATCTTCCTTTCGCAGGAGCGGCACATGCACGCTCACAAAGTCCGCTCCCCGCAGGGCCTCTTCAAAAGTCACGTACCTGATCCAGGGCCTGTCCTTCACCAGCCCCCGGGAGTGCCGAAGATCATGAATCTCCTGCACGGCCTTGACGAAAGCATCATTCTGATACGCCGGGTCGTAGCACAAAACATTCATGTCGAACCCGACACACTTCTTAATGAAGGCCTGCCCGATACGGCCGGTCCCAATTACCGCCACGGTCTTTCCGGTGACCTCATCCCCGAGAAAGGGCAGGTACGGATGCCAGAAGCCCCACAGGTTCTCTCGCGTCAGATGTTCCGCCGTCCACATTTTTCGCGCCAGGGCTCCCATCATGAAAAACGCAAATTCCCCGGTGGCCTCCGTCAGCACATCCGCGGTATGGGTGAAGGGAATCTTGTAACGGTTGGCATCCGCGCGGTTGATGTTGTCGAAGCCGACGGCGATCTGCGCCACCACCTTCAGGGTTCCCTTCCCCGCCTCGAAAACCTCGGCGTCGATAGGGTCGCGCAAGGTCGTAATCAGCCCGTCAATCCCCGATTTCACCTTGCTGATGATGACGCCCTTCGGGGGCGCTTCCGGATGCGGATACACTTCCACGTCATATCCGCGCTTGCGCAACAGATCGATTGCCTCTCCAATGTCACAGGTGGCGAAGACGCGAAATTTCTTCTCCATGTTGTCGGCAGGATGCTTTCTTCAGAGTGATACGGCGTGAGACTCCATGATCCGCGCAGCGTGCGGATCACATCCATGATACGTCAAGCTCAGCAATAGGCCGACCAGCGGAATGATTGCCGATCCGGTTACCTGGCCGCAGGCCTTGTCAAGCCCTGCGCTTCCAGCCACCAGTAGAACTCCTCAATCCAATGATCGCTGGTGGTACCTTGTTTCTTCATGCCGAAGCCGTGCCCTCCGAAGCGATAGATGTGAGCTTCGGGCTTGTTGCCAGCGGCCTTCAGCGCGTCATAGAACTTGACCACGGACTCCAGCACCAGATCATCGTCCTGCGCCCAAGCCATAAAAATCGGAGGCAGGCTCGCCGGAATCGAGGGCATCACGCCAAACGGACCGCCATAAATCGGCGCGGCAAAATTGGGACGCGCCGCCGCTTCCGGCTGCAACAGCACGCCGCTGGTCACCATCGCGCCCGCCGAGAATCCGAGGAATCCAATCCGGTCGGGGGAAATTCCCCACTCCGCCGCATGCTGCCGCGCAACTTTCATCGCCTGAATCCCGTCGGCAATGCCGTACTTGCACTGCTCATCGAAGTTAATTCCCTGGGGAATTCCTTCTCCTTTCTTTTCCGGGATGCGGTACTTGAGCACCAGCGCCGCAATCCCTCTGTCCTGCAGCCATTGAGCGACCTTAGTGGCTTCATGCTCGATGGCCAGCGCAACGCAGGCTCCGCCAGGAGCCACGATGATGCCGGTCCCCGTAGCCTTGGCTTTTTCCGGCAGGTAGAGGGTGAGAGTCGGCGTAACCACGTTAAACAACACTTTACCCAGGGGCGTGTTGTCCGCCGACTTTTCCGTTTGAGTCCAACTCTCGGAACCGGGAGCGACTCCGGGCCAGATGTTCAGCGTCTGCGCGTGGCAGCAGGAAGCGAATACGCATAGGAACCCGGTTGCGATCCAGACACTAAAGCCAAGCCTGCGAATGTTCATGGTGAGAAGACTCCAGTCCGTGTACTACGCCGCGTGAACCACTAATGTAGCGGAACTGTTGCGGTTGAACCACTGTGGCCCGGGCTCCCGGAACATTGTCATGTTCCGTCCACAGTTCGGTCACTGGGCGGAAAATAAAGCCCGCTAAATCTTGCTCTCCAGGCCGATTTTGCAGCCTTTTAACAATTTGGAGACAAACCCCTCCGGACGCGTTGCTATTTTGTGACTCTCGAGCAAAGGCCCTCGTGAAATCGTCGAAAAAAATCGTCTTCTTCGTTGCCTCCTTTTCCAGTATTGAAGCCACGGCTCCGCTGGGAATTCTCGCCATCTCCACTCCCCTGCTCAGTGCCGGATACGACATCGCGATCATTGACGCCTCGATCACTCCGGACTACAAGAAGCGCGTCCTGGAAGAGGTGAAAGACGCCCTCTGCCTGGGCATTTCCCTGGTCACCGGACCCATGATCCGTGAAACGGTGGACATTGCCAAGGCGATCAAGAAGTGGGATCCGGAGTTTCCGATCGTCCTGGGTGGCTGGCATCCCTCTCTGCTGCCGACTCAAACGCTCGAAGCCCCATATGTCGATATCATCGTTCGCGCCCAGGGGGAGGAGAGCATGCTTGCGGTAGCCGACCGCCTGCGCGACGATGCGCCGCTGGACGATGTACTCGGAATCGGCTTCAAGCGGGACGGCAAGTTGCACTTCACGCCCGAACGCCCGCTCAGGCGCCTGGAAGAGATGCCCCAGAAGGCATACCAACTCGCCGATTTCGACGCCTACGAAAAGATTTGCGGCCGCCGCTGGGCGATGTATGTCTCCAGTCTGGCCTGTCCCTTCAACTGCGCCTATTGCACAAACGCGGGCGTCTACGGGCGCAAGTGGAACTCCCTCCCCGTCGAGCAGGTTGTGCAGGAGACGGTTGAGCTGACACGGCGCTACCGGCTCGAACTGCTCTGGATGGCCGACGACAACTTTCTGGTGGACCTGGACCGCTCGTTGAAGATCGCGGAAGGACTAATCCGCGCCGGCGCAAATTTCAAGTGGAGTATTCAGGCCACCACCAATCTGACGGCGCGTCTCAGCATTGAGGAACTCACCCTCTTGCGGCGCTCCGGCCTGCACCAGATCTGCCAGGGTATCGAGACCGCCTCGCCCACGGTGATGAAGCTGATGAACAAGGATTTCCAGGTTCTGGGCGACATTTATCAATCGACGGAACGCTGCATCCGGGCAGGAGTTATCCCTTCCTTCAATATCATTTTTGGCTTTCCCGGTGAAGGTCACAAAGAGCGGCGCGAAACCGTCGCTTTCATGATGGATATCTGCAAGAAATTCCCTGGTGCGGAGTTCTGGACAAATATCTTCACCCCCTATCCCGGTTCTCCGATCTTCCATCAGGCCGCGCAATTGGGTATCGAGGTCCCCAAAACGCTGGAAGGCTGGGCTGACTACTTCCCGCGCTACACCGTTCTCCCCTGGCTTAAAGGCAGTGATCACCAGCGTGTGCAAACCATGCGCGATTATCTGCGAATTGCCTTCGATCGGGAGCCGATCGCCACCAAAGGCCATGGGCGGATTGCAAAGACCATCCAACATCTCACGGCATATCCGGCGCGGGTGCGGCTAGATTATGACTTCTACAGCTTTCCGGTGGAGCTCTGGATCAACCGTCAGCTGAAAAATATCGTCAAGCTGCCCAAGCCGAGCGTGGACGCAAAAAGGTTACAGCCTGAGACTGCCCCCAGTTGCACCTGAAGAGCACCGGACGCATGAACGCCCTCAGCATTCCCGTTGAAAATGCTCGCGAGACCCACGACGGTTCCGGAACCCTCGATGTATCTGTGGTCATGCCTTGCCTCAATGAGAAAGCCACCATCGGCAGGTGCGTCTCCAAAGCCCTGCAAGCCATTCAAGAACTGAATCTGCGCGGGGAAGTAATCGTCGGAGACAATGGGAGTGCGGATGGATCGCAGGCAATCGCCAGTGCTCTTGGCGCCAAGGTGATCTCCGTTCCCGAGCGCGGCTACGGGGCGGCATTGCAGGGTGCCATTGGGGCCGCGCGCGGACGTTTTGTTCTGATGGGCGACTCCGATGACAGCCACGACTTCGCACACCTGGAGTGTTTCCTCAGCAAACTGCGCGAAGGCTACGATCTGGTCGTTGGCAACCGATTTCGCGGTGGCATTCAACCCGGAGCCATGCCTCTGTTACATCGCTACGCGGGAAACCCCGTTTTATCCGGGATTGGGAGACTGCTTTTTAAGAGTCCGATCGGCGACTTCCACTGCGGACTCCGCGCCTTTCGCCGCGATCGGATCGAACAACTTCGCCTGCACATGCCTGGAATGGAGTTCGCCAGCGAAATGATCGTGAAGGCAACCGTGTCGGGCCTGCGGGTAACGGAGATTCCGACTACTCTCTCGCTGAGCGGACGCCCAGGCGGATCTCACGTTCGGCCTTGGCGGGATGGCTGGCGACACTTGCGGTTCCTCCTGCTGTACAGCCCAAAGTCGTTCCGCCGCAGATCCTAGTTGCGAGATTCTGCCGGAGAGGACGAAGCTTGGTTTCGCTCCCATACCTTGTGGCCATTGGCGAAGTGCTCGGCGACGTGGTAATGGTGTTCCAGGTACGCCCGTAATGGAGCCAAATGGTTTCCCGTTCCGGCGAAGGAATCGTCTAACCCTGGGTACCAGGACACGAATCGCACCTGGTGATCCTCTAGCCCACGCACCAGATCTTGAATTTCTTCCGGCCTGCTAAAGTCATTGGGTCTGATGAAAGCCACTCGGCTGGGATTCCGCAGCCGCAGGTTAAAGCCGACGAGCTGATCGCCAAAGAAATAGTCGGACGGCTTGGTTCGCTCCAGTATCCATTTTGTTTCCTGGTAGCTGCCCAGGTCAAAAAAGGCCGTACGCCCGGTCGGAAGATTCAGAAATTCCTTCCATCGCGTCTGCGTAATGATCGGCCGCGCAACCGCCAATACCGCCACCGTAGCCCACAGCATCCCTGACAATGCCCGCTCCACCTTAAAGGGAAAATGCAGGAACCAGACCAGCAGGATGAAAGCAAACAGTGAAACGGTGTACAACCGGTTCCAGGCGGGCGCGGACGCGATCGAAAGGAACAAACAGAGCCCGGTGGTGTTGATGAGCATCAGACGCGCCCAAGGCTCGTCCGGAAGCAATTTGCGCTCTCTCCCGTAGCGCACCAGAAACAAAATGTAAACCAGAGGTATCAGAAAATGGATCAGAGACCATGTCACCAATTCCGGCCCGAGCCCCCAGCCATGAAAGGAGGGGTGCCCGACCATGTAGGTCCTCCAAGTACTGGTCTCGTCGGCCGAATAGTAACGGGCCACGAACATAACCGTGTAGTAAAAAAACTGCTTCAAGCCCACCTTCCACACAAAGTATGCGTTGAAGGTGGCAAGCGTGGCCAAGTAGCTGGCGAGTAAGCAGACCTCCTTCTTGAGCAAAAGCGCTCCGGCCTCTTCTCTCTGAAAATGTTCCCACACCAGGAAAATACCGAACCCTGCCAGCCCAAGAACAAGCGACTGGGCGAAGCAGGTTCCAAGCCCCCAGAGCGCGCCCGCCCACGCCACCCGCGTTACTGTCCTGTCTTGCACCACCACCGCGAGCGCGGCTGTTGCGGCAAGTACATTGAACAGGTGATGCGTGGCGTCGAGGTAGCCGGAGTAGGGCAAGGCCAGAAACAATAAACCGGGAAGCAATACCGCCGGGCCCGCCATCACTTTCGAAGTGATTATGATGCTGAGCCACATGGAGACGACTCCGACTACGACTAGCAACATCTGCGGAATCCATGCGCGGATCCCAAAAATCTTAAACAGACCTAAATAAAGCACATCTGTGCCGGGCAGAGTGAAATAGTCGTAGTCCCTGTAAATAATTTGGCCTTCGTACATGCGCGCCGCATTGTGCAGGTAAAGCGACTGGTCGCCGATGGCGGCGCGCGGCGTGATGGGAAGAACGAAAACCTGCAGATACAGGAAAATGCCGCTGCCCAGCAATGTCAGCGGAACGAGCCAACTCTTGTGTCGAAACTCCAGATGATTGTCCATCGGGAATCGGATGGGAACCTCCGGTGCAGTAGAAAGCTTCAGATTCCAGCCTCCGGTCGGGGCGCGTGTGAGCAATCCGCTCCCTAGATTTCGTCCCTTGCTGCAAACATGTGCCGCAATTAGGGTAGCGCTGCAATTCTCCAAGGTCACTCTTGTATCCCCGAGCGCGTCTCATTATCAGCCGTAAGTAATTGCCGAAAGAATGGTGCCGCAAGGGCAGGATCGCTGCCGTACGACAGGCGGTACGCGGGTAATTTCCCTACGGCTTCCAGAACTGCACGCCGCTGCCCATCGAATCGATCAGCATCTTCGAACGCAAGATGCTCGGGGAGAGATATTGCAAAGTCAGATTGCTCGAGACGGATCAGTCTAGGAGTGAAAGAACATTCTCTTTCGAGAAGCACGCAACAGACTGGCGTCACGAACCCAGATTGTTCTGAGCCAAGAGAATCTTTGGACATATAGTAAAACCTGAAGTCGCAGTACGAAAATGGACGCGTCAGCGTTTCGAGTTCCGGCAGGAACTGAAGCGAGTCGGGCCGAAATGCCAGCGGGACGAAGTCAGCCCACGCTCGCAGCCCGCTATCCGTAAAGTCAAGAAACACGGATTGGTCTGCGTGAAACGTCAAGCCATTCCTGCTGGCGAGATAAGCAGCTGTGGTCTTGCCCTGATTCGGTCGGCCTAGAATCAGCAGCCCCCTGTTCTGCAACCCGACGCACGCACATGCAAGCGGAGCGAGGCCCAGGCGCCCCGAAGACATGTAGAACAAGGTGTCAATGAAAGGGCTGGTAAATCCAGGCCCGTCAGCCACCAGGTCTTCTGAAACAAAGGCCACTGCTTCACGCGCATCAATGTCAACAACCGCGAAGTTTCTGTGGCCAAACTGTGCGTAGCGTAGCCCGTCTTGCGAAAAGACCGATCTTTGCGGCCAGGGCTGACGAAACTTTATGCCCGGATCCACGACAATTCTCCATAGAAAGTCTGCACAGGCAAACGCTTCTCCGGGATGGCTCCCGAATAATCCGGTTAAATGCCGTAGTACACGTACGCTGTTCGTCTCCAGGCGAATGGTACGGCCCATGATCGGCAGGGCGGCGCAGTGGCGAGTTGAGATCAAACGGCGAAGCGGATCAAGTTGTCGTCTTTGTGCTTCTACCCCGCCGGACTCTCGGCGCGGCATTCGGCCTCCTGCGGTACTCTCGTTGTAAACAGTCATACGATTTGGGAGGCAATCTGCCGCGCGACAGCGCATGGTTCGCCGCCATACTCCAGAAGCCAGCAGGGTACGTTAATGAGTTTTTCGATCGTCGATGCCCTCTTGGCGGCTGCGTCCGGCAACTCCGCCATGAGTTCCCGATTCAATGCTTCGCATGCATCTCTCGCTCGCATTCGAGTCAATCGAAATTTGGGATTCACTCGCCGGCTCAGAAAAATGACTGCACTAGGGTCGCAATGCCAAACACGTTTCAACCCGAGACGATGTTCAGGATCGAACCAAACCTCCTCTCCCCACCCAGGCCCGGCAATCATTGACTCCCATTCGGGGAACCATTTTGCCGCTTCAGCCCTTAGTTTCAATCTCGTCGGCATGCCCCATACCCGCACTACGCCGTCATGCGCCGAGCATAAAGTCCGATCATCGGAGATGAACCCCCACCCGTTCTGGGCCAATGCCAGTGCCAAGGTAGACTTGCCTACCCCGGACGGGCCCGCAAGCAAAAGGGCATGTCCGTTTCGCGCAACGGAGGCGCAATGCAGTTCGGCGATGCCCAGCGAAGCGCCGACGATTGTGATCAGAATCGGAAAGATGACCGTTGTCCAGTACGCCGTGTCAGCCGCCATCCTCGCCGAGAAGTTCCCAATCACCACATGTTTACGAAGATCCACAACAAGCGAATTCCCCGCCTCAAATCCAGCAAACACGAGGTGATCCATTCCACGGACGTAGGGCTTCGGCCATGGTGACTCAGCGCGGCTTTTGTCGTCCACCCACAAACGCAGACGGAGATCAATCTGGCGAGTTGGGCTCGGAAAAGCGAGAAAGCTGCTGCGCGCGGCTTCCAGCACCTGTTCCGAATTCGTGGACAAGCTGCATACAGCCCCGGCTGCCAAGTAGTATTCATGCAGCGGAGTTTCCGCATTTTTGTGGAGAAAATCTGCAGACGCCATACGTCGGTGTAGCCGCTGAAGGTAACCCGAAACCGGTCCTGCGGACCCTACAAACCAGACCTCATCTTCCGGAACGCTGGCAATTCCCTTGTCACACGATTGTCACAATCTTGTAAATCCTGTAGTCGACAGAGATTCTCTTGGTCCTCGAGGTTTTTGATTCGAGTCTGTGATGGAAAGCGATGGTCCAGACTTGATTTTCGAATAGCCTGGACTTCGTTAAGCGCCTTCGGCGAATGCAGTCAACGCGTGCGAGTTGCGGTTTTGGCGGGAGGCAAGCCGGAAACTGAGTTGGAAAGTGCCCGAGCTGAATGGCGACCTTCGCTTGTGGAAGACGGCTTACCCCTTCCTGTCAATTCGCGAATCAACCTGACTTCCGCCTCGCGATAAGGTTTTCCATCGGGATGAAGCACTTCGTGGAACCACACTGTCGGCTGATCGAGAATGTACGGATGCCGCCAGGAATCCCATGGGTAGTAGGTCTGGGTCTTGCCAGCGACGAACCCCCAATTGATCGCTCCCACCTTGAACTTCTTCGCCAGCGGCAAGATTGTGTCAAATGTGCTCCCGGCACTCCGCGCCATGTATTCGGTGCAGATCACCGGGCGTTTGAACTTTTCCAGAAACTGCACTTCTTTCTCGAAGCTCTCCGGCCATCCGTAATTATGAAACGTGATGACATCGGAGTTATCCAACTGGATCTGCTGGGTCCGCGTGGGAGCCGTTCCTTTTTCGAAATCGATATCCCACACGCCGCTGGTGAGGGGTTGGGAGGGGCGCGCCTCCCGAGCCCAGGAAAACACTTTGGGCAGCAATGCTTCCACTCGTTGCCGCTTGTCGGCAAGTTCCTGCCTGGGGTAGCTGCCGTCGTTGGTGTTGGACGGTTCGTTCCACACGTCCCAGCCGAGCACGCGCGGGTCGTTGGCAAACGCTCCCACCACGCCTGTCACGTAAGCCTTGAGACGCCCTTCCTGACCAGGATCGCCTAGGGCCGCTGCCCCGGGAGACTGCACCCATCCCGAGTTGTGCACGCCGGGAATCGGGGGATGCTGCATTCCGAGCCTGGGCTGCGGATCCCAACAAGAGTCGAACAGCACAAACAGGGGCTTGATATGGTGGCGCGAGGAAATCTCCAGAAATTGATCGATACGCTTTTTGAAGCCGTCGGGATTCTCCTGCCACACGAGGTCATGCAGGAAAACGCGCATGGTGTTCATCCCGATGTCCTCGGCCCAACCCAGCTCTTTATCGATCTCAGCGGCATCAAAACTCTGGGCTTGCCACATCTCCAATTCGTTGATGGCGTTCTCGGGCACGTAGTTGCTGCCTACCAGCCAGGGCTGCTGGTCGTACCACGAATTGGCCTTCTCGGCGCTCCAGCGGCCAGTTTGCGCAGACACACTTCCTGAAAATAAGAGCGCCAGCACAGCGACACCAGCAAAGAACCCAACGGAAAGTTTTCTGGGAAGCATGAGATCACCCGAGTGGGAAAATAGTCGTGAATTTACAACATGGAACTGGGCAAAGCTTACGATTGCCGCATTACATTAGCACATCGACAGACAAACGAATCGTTTTCTCGAGAATCGAGGTGCTGCTGAAATGAGGGGGGGCCAAGCACGCGCCCCGAAGCTGTAGCCACACTTGATGCAGCGCGTATGGCCGGTCTGGTTTGCATTCACAGTGATTCCAGACGGTATTGTAGGAGAAGGCATCCGCGACGGGGAGCTCTGCTGCCTTGAAGCGCACATGCCGCCTTGACGGTTTTGGCTTCTGTCAAGAAACGGAAGACGTCCTCTGAACGGCATGATTGAGGTCCGTCTTCCGTGCTATGTCAGGCTGTACGCCGGCGGACCAGGTGGTAGATGCCGAGCAAAATGATCGCTCCAATCAGCGACATGATGAATCCCGCCGACTGTCCCTCCTGATACCATCCGATGGCGCGTCCCAGCCAGGTTCCGACCAGTGATCCAGCGATGCCGATGAGGATGGTCACGATGATCCCGCCTGGATCTTTGCCCGGCATAATGAGCTTAGCCAAGGCGCCGACGATCAACCCAATCAGAATCACTCCAAGCCAGTGCATAGGAATTCCTCCGTGGTTTCGGGTATGGCTGTTTTAGAAGTTGTAGCCGAAGATCAGCCGCAATTTCGGCGCAGGTCCGGAATACAAGCTCGTCTTCAGCTCGATAAACGTGCCCTTGCGAGATTGTATGCCCGCCAGAATGTTAAGGCCGGTCTCGTAATCGAAATTTCCGAAATCGATCTGTCTGCCCTTCTCGAAATTCTGATGAATGAAGGTCATCGACGGACCGCCTCCCATATACGGGGTCCAGGCTCCGGTTCGATAAGCGGCTGAAAAGCGGTAGACGGCCTCGAAGTTCAAAGCGATCAGGTCCGTGACTTCCCCGAAGGCGAATTCCGCATTGGGGCGGAACACCACGCGCGGATGGAAGATGGGACCCATTTGAGATTGCACCCCAAAGAGAAAGAGTTCGGGATCAAAGGCTGCACCCGCCCGGACGCCCGCGCGCCAGCGGCGGCTCTCCCGCTTGATATCGCTCTCGATCTCCCGGACCTTCTGCGGGACAGGAGCGGCTTGGGCGCCGGCAGAGGCGGAGTCGCCTCCTTTCGCATCCAGCACGGTGACATTGCTGGCCACGCGCGTGCCGTTTTCGTCAGCGGCGCTGGCGGTCACGCGGACGCGGGCGCCCGCAACCAGCGATCGCGCGCGAACTGAGCTATCGTTGTAGGTAAACAGGTGATATTCGTTATCGTCGCCTCTAACGACCAAAGTATTCCTCGTGGACGAAACCACGGTGCCTTCGACTGGGTTGTCGCTGGCGTTTTGCGAAGTGCTTTGTTGCGATTGGGCCGGAGTGTTAAGGGTCGAGATAAATAGAAGAGAGCAAGTGAGAAAAGGTATAAGGGAACGCATGGCTTTCCTTTGGACTGACAAGCACGCATACAGGGATAGTCCTGGCGGACTGCAGTTGAGGAGAGATTAAGAGTGCGCGCCTTGGCGAGTCGATAAGGTGAGACCCGCATTTCCATCTCTGCTCAAGGGTATCCAGGGGAGGAGGTTGCGGGATGCTTCGGAGATGAACTGGAGGATCTGGCCCTATGCCGCCTCGAGCGCTGCCCGGTCCCACTTGCCCGCGGTAGCTCCGGCCTCATAGGTGCTCTGGAGAAACTCCAGCAACGCTGCGTTCGGGGATTTGGCCAGTCTCACGTGGTCGTACATCAGGAGATACTCGCCCAATCCTGAGTGATAGAAGGCCTGCGCGGGACGCACTTTCTGTTCCGCGAAACCGGGCGGGGTGGGCGCGGCGTAGCAATAAAAACCGGCCTCTTCGACTTCCCCGCTGCCTGCCCACCATCCCGCGCTGATCACCTCGTGCGAATACGCCTCCTGCATGATCTTGCGGAGGACTGGATCGGGGTCGTTGCGCTGCGGAGCCCGCCGGCCCGAAAAGCGCGTGATCGCCAGATCAAAGCTGCCCCAGAAAAAATGTACCGGGCTGGATTTCCCCACGAAGCGCGAACGAAAGACTTTGAAAACGGCGTCCACCGAGAGCAAAATCCGCCATAGCCGAAGGACGTATTCGCGGTCGTAAGCACAGTGAAGCGTGTCCTCATCGAAGGGGATGGGATCGGCTACTTCAACCGGCATCTTCCAGATATGCACTTCGATCCCCAGCGATCGCAGCGCGGCCATGACCTCTTTGTAAAAGTCTGCGACCGAACGCGGCGCTAGCGCCACCGCGACGGTTTTCGCCTCCGTGGTCCGGATGACCAACTTGCTGTCGAAGAAATCGAACTCCATGTCAAAGTAACGATCCCTGTAAGGCATGATCGACGTGTTGAGCCCACGCGAACTCACGTACAGCGGCACATTCCACCAGTGGTTCACCTTTGGAGTAAGCTCCAGCCGGATTTTGCCTACGATTTGCGTCCACATGTGAAGGGTGGCGTACGTATCTTTCCATTCCGCCAAGCGGATTGCCGGCCAGGATTGCGACGAGTCTGAGAGAGGGTTGGTTTGAGCCATAGTCATCAATCACTCCCGTTGAAGTTTCTCATCCTCCTTGGCCCGAGCATCACGGCACCGAGAGCGGCCCGTAAGAGCGTCCCTCCGACGTTGCGGCTAAACGCGGGCTCGCGTGTCCTGAATGCGTTCTTTCCATTCCCCGCCACGCCCCAGCCAAAATCGAACCGCCGAGTGGATGGTGGCTCCCGCGTAAAAAACTGCGATCAGCGGAAGGGCCGGAGCCCACAAGGGCGAGAGAGAATAGAAGCGCACCATGGGAAGGAACGTAATCGTCATCAGCAGCCACGCGGCTGCGCCCGCAAGTGTTGCCCACCCCCCCACAAAAACTAAGACCGGGGGCGCCACATACGTTATGCCCAGCCCCAGGATCGTTCCCGCCAGCAGCCACCCGGAGTGCCGCAACTGGTAGAAGGCGTTGCGGGAAATCATACCTCCGATCACGCCGAAGCTGCCATACGGACGGATGCTTCGCACACCTTCGGTCAAGCCCAGCCAGATCCTGCCGGTTCGCTTGATTTCACGCGCCAGGGCGCAATCGTCGATCAGTTCCCCGCGGATGGCGCTGAGACCTCCGATTCGCGCCAGCGCCTCGGCCCGAACCAGGATATCTCCGCCGGCAGCAGCCGCGGTATTGTGGGCAGCGCTGTTCACCCACTCCGGCGGATAGAGCATGAAGAAGAAAAACACAAACGCCGGAATCAGGGCGCGTTCCGCCAACGAGTCGCAGCGCAATTTCACCATCATCGAAACCAGGTCCCGGTTGCCAGCTTGCGCGAGCCCGACTAAGGATCGAACGCTATCGGGGGCGTGCACGATGTCGGCGTCGGTGAAGAGGAAGTAGTCCGGGCCAAGTTCAGAAGCCAGTTGCACGCCCTGGTGGCAGGCCCACATCTTGCCGGTCCAGCCGGCGGGCAGAGGCGAGGAGGAGACCAGCGTCAGAGGCGCGCCCTCCCCCTCCCCTTCGCGCCGCGCGACGGCGGCGGTGGCGTCAGAGCTTTGGTCATCGACCACGAAGATGTGCAGCTTGCCGGTGTAGGTTTGAGCCCGCAGAGATTGGATCGACTGCGCGATGACATCCGCCTCATTGCGTGCCGGGACGATGACGGCAACGGCCGGTGCGCAGGCCGGTTCCGGAACTGCCTGAGGAGGCTGGTGTGAAACCCGCCAGAATCGCCCACGGGCCGCGCTCAGGTAAATCCAGACCAGAGACGACAGTATGCCGAGGCAGGTGGCGATCATGGGTTCACGTCATTCTTGCGTCCTGCGATGCCAGGAACGGAGAGCCGGAGTTCAGCTCCTGGCTCGCCTATTGTAATCGGGGATCGGCGCTGATGCCGCTTACGCTGTCCTGACCCCGACGTTCCAACTTCCGCCAGCAGCGTGCCGATGGCAGCAGGGGATTAGACGGCGCCGGAGAGGTCAGATGCCGTGCCGACTTCTGGATCCAATGGGGAACGTTTGGTCTGTACCGGTGGCGTCAGGCTGGTGGTTTGGACCCGGGCTTGCAAGTGGGCAGGCTCCCCGGAGCCGTTCTCAGCGGTCGGGGCTACGGTTTCGTCTCGCCGTTCTTCTTTGCGAACGACCTCACGTAGTTGACCAAGTCCCAATTCTCTTCCGTCTTGACGCGCGGCCCTTCGGCGGGCATCTCGTTATGGCCATTCTTGATGATGTAGAAGATTTCGCCGTCGGTACGGTCTTTCAGAGTTGCCGGATCGGTAAAGTCCGCGGTCTGCAGCTTCATTTCTTTTGCGGTCTCGCCCTTGCCGTCGCCGTTCTTGCCGTGACACATCTCGCAATCGAGCGTCCACCACTTCTTGGCGCGGGCCAGGGATTCCGGTGTGGACTTCACAGGATTGGCTTGCTTAGCCGCTTCCACGGGAATGGCGGCATAAGATGGCGTTTTGGCAGGGGCGGGGTTCGAACCTTGTTGCGCGAAAAGCGAACACGCAGAGAGAATCAGCGCGAAGAGAATGAATCCGGTGCGGTACATGGGACCTCCTCTGGGACAAGGAGTCGCTTACGAGAAAATTGTAGCACCCCGGCAAAGGAGGAGCCCCTCCTTCGCTTGGCAGGCATCGGAATTCAGAGGCAAATATTGTCTGCCCGCCCTCTCACTTACGTCGGCCAGGCTACCAAAAAGGTTTGTCGTTTGGCCTACTTTGGATGGGAGGGATGATTCGCCGGTCCGCAATTATTTCTTGACAAGGACCTAAAACCACTACATGCTCGGCTTATTTGATCGTCCCCCTTCGCCACTTCGGGAGGCGTTTATGGTCAATTCGGTCCCGTGTCAGCTTTGCAAGAAGCCGGTCCTGCTGGAAAAGGCAAGGATCAATGAAATGGGCAAAGCCGTGCACGAAGAGTGCTATATCAAAACCATCCAGGTCTCCAAGACGGCCCAGACCGGGCATCCACGAAAGCCGGGAACAGCTTCGAATCCGGGCGCTTCCTGATTCCTGGTTCTAGAGGCCTAGAGTCGCTTTCGCGTGGGCGAGCGCCCCTGCTATGTCCGATGCCTGGGGCAGTCCGCCTTGCGCCATTTCCTTGCTGCCACCGCCACGCCCGCTGAATTTGCCCAGAGTTTCCTTCATACGCGCTCCCATATCAAAGGGCTGGCCGGGGGACTGTGCAAACACTAATGCGGGCTGCGGCGATGTAGTGCCCAGCAGCGCTATGGCGTTAGGGGCAAGCCGGGTCAGCTTTTGAGCGAACAACTTCAGGAAGTTCATCTCGCGATCTGAAAAGGTGTGTACGACGAGCCTGCGGCCATTCAGTTCGGGGGTGTTGGCCAGCACGGCCGCCGCTTGCGCCTCGGCCAACTCCTCCAATGATTGTTCGCGCTGCTTGCGTAATACTTTGAATTCATCCAGGGACTTTCGCGCCTGCTGCGGCACGTCATAGATGTGGGCGGAGAATAGAGCGGCGGTTTCCGTCAGTGTGGCGAAATCACGGCGCGCGGTAGCGACGGCGCGCTGGCCCGCCACGAATTCCACCCGGTATCCCTGGCGCACCTTTTCCGCTTTGCGCAGTAGAATGCTGCCGATCTGCCCCGTCTCGCGGACGTGAGTGCCTCCGCATGCCGTAAGATCAAAATCTCCAATCTCGATCAGGCGAAGTTCATCACGCTCGGTCGGCGGGATTTTGCGCAGCCCCAGCTTCCCTGCTTCCGCGCGCGTAACGAACCGGACCTCCATGCGACGATCTTCAAGAATAATATCGTTGGCCAGGCGCTCGGCCGCTTCGGTCTGTTCCCGGCTCAGTGCCAGGGTCGCGAGATCGATCGAGCAGTAGTCATCCCCCATGTGGAAAGACACCGTCGGCATGTCGAACAGGCGGATGAATGCGGCTGACAGCACATGTTGTCCCGAGTGCTGCTGCATGTGGTCGCGGCGACGGGCGGGATCGATTTCACCGCGGATCCGGGTTCCCGGGATCAGATCCTTCACCGGCGCTTCGAGGTAATGGATCACCCCGCCATCTTCGGCTTCGGCAACTTCGGTGATCCGAAGTCTGCTCTCGCCGCAAGCGATCCAGCCAGTATCGTGGAGTTGTCCACCGCTGGTGGGATAGAACGCGGTGCGGTCCAGGATCACGCTGGGACGTGGGCTCTCGCGGACTTCTCGAACCGCCGCCTCGAAAGCGTAGAGGAAGGAATCCTGATAGTAGAGGCGCTCAGTCATGATGCTGTGTCTTCCCCATTTAAGCACGGCTCGTCCCGGCGCTGTGGCCGTCGCGGTGGAAGCAGGCATCCCCCGATTTCGTCTTCGCCTGCTTCAACGGACGTCTAGTACGGGCCGATAATGCCGCCGATCTGACGGGCGGCCGATTTTGCCCCATGCGCCGCCGTCGCCGACGATTGCGTCCGCGCCACTCCTGTATCTAAAACATCCAGATATTTCAGGCCGCTTCCGGTGTTGAACAAAACGACGATGTCGTCCGCGTTGAAGAAACCGTTGGCGAGAAGCTTGCGGTAGGCGACGAGGCTGGCGGCGCCTTCCGGAGCCGCGAAAATTCCTTCCTTTTTCGCCCAGTGGCGGGTCGCTTCAACAATCTCCTGATCAGTCGCGCTAACTGCCGCGCCCCTGCTCTTCTTCAATATGTCGAGGATCAGGTAGTCGCCATAGGGCTTCGGCACTCGCAGGCCGGCCGCCAGGGTTGCGGCTTCGGTCCACACTTCCGCAGACGGCTTGCCTTCTTCCCACGCTCTTACAATGGGAGCACATCCGACTGCCTGGGCGACGATCATCTTGGGGCGTTCGGAGCCGATCCAACCCAGAGCTTCCATCTCCTCGAACGCCTTCCACATCCCGAGCAGGCCGACTCCACCGCCTGTGGGATAGATGATTCCTTGCGGCATTCGCCATCCCAGCTGTTCGGCGACCTCGTAGCCCATCGTCTTCTTGCCCTCTACACGATAGGGTTCCTTGGTAGTGGAGACGTCAAACCATCCTTCCTCTTCCCAGAACGCTTCTTTTTTCATGTCCGCGACTTTGCGGGCGCAGTCGCTGATAAGTCCGTCAATCAATGTCACCCGCGCGCCGTAGTAGTCGCATTCGACGCGGTTGGCGATGGGGACATCTCTGGGCATGAAAATATGGGCCCCGAGTCCCGCGGCGGCCGAATACGCCGCGAGCGCGCCGGCGGCATTGCCCGCCGAGGGAATGGCGAGCTTCTTCAATCCGAAGTGCCTCGCCATGGTGACCGCTGCTGACAGCCCACGTGCCTTGAATGAGCCTGTGGGATTCAAGCCCTCGTCCTTGATATAGACGTTGGAAAATTCGCGGCTGGGAAGCATTGGGGTGAACCCCTCGCCCAGGGTCACGGGATCAGCAGATGGAAGCACCGCGTCATAGCGCCACATGCTCGGCATTCGCCCAGCCAGGCGCGCCGGGGAGAACGCGCTCTTGATAGCTTTAAGATCATAGCGAGCGTAGAGCACTCCTCCATCTTTGGGACAAACGGATTGAGGTCGATCAGCGGGATAGTGTTGCCCGCACCGCGTGCATTCCAGATGAGTCAACATTGCGACGTGAGTTTAGCAGAGGGGAGGCGCCCAGTACTCGGCACTCGGTACGCGATTTCCAGGACGGCGCTTTCCAGGTGCTGCGCGGCGAACCTGCAGCAGGACAGGCGGCGTCCAGTAGTATCATTTCGAGTCAGGAGCGGACATGAGTAAGTTCATCTTTGGATTGATTCTGGGAATCATCCTTGTTCCGGTGATTGTGTACTTCTATTTCCAGACTGGGATGGCGCCGGTGGCGACATCTGCCCCACCCATGCCGTTCGAAAAAATGTTCGCCCGCATGGCCCTGCACGCGCGCATGGACAAAGAAGTACCGAAGACAGCGCCGATCCAACCTGATGAAGCGAACTATATGGCAGGAGCTCAGGTTTATAAGGAGCATTGCGCCGTCTGTCATGGGCTGCCCGACGGCCAGGAGACTGCGATCGCGAAGGGTATGTTCCCCAATCCGCCCAAGTTGCTGCAGGGCAAAGGCGTCACCGACGATCCTCCCGGAGAAAGCTATTGGAAGGTGGCAGGCGGAATTCGCATGACCGGCATGCCTGGCTTTCAGAAGACACTCTCTGAAACCCAAATGTGGCAGGTAAGTTTGCTGGTCGCAAACGCGGACAAGCTGCCGCAGTCAGTAAAGGACAGTTTGGCCGCCGGACCGGCGGCGCCCCCGCCCGCAGCAGCAAAGGCGAAGAAATAGGAAAAGAAACACATAGCCCGGAACGTGGAACAAATAGCGTCTCCCGGAGCGCAGCCCTTCTTGCAAATACGACCGCCAGGCGCCAGGCTGGCCGAGATTGTTATCCCTACTCTCGTCACCCTTTAGTGATCTCCGAGCCGGCTGTGCTGCGTGCTATAGTGCGTTTTCAGCATGGGATCCTTTTTGTTTTTCGCCTTTTCGTGGTGGGCCATTGCGCTGCGGCTCATTGCCCTGGTGCACTTCATCAAGCGGCGGCCTGACTACTACTGGCTCTGGGTAATCCTGTTTCACTGGGTGGGAGCGCTGGTCTATATCGTGGTGGAAGTGATTCCGGATATGGGCTTGCTGCGGGATTCATTTCAGATGTTCCCCCGCCGGAAACGCATTCGCGAACTGGAAGCGACCATTCTTGATAATCCCTCCGCGGGCAACTACGAGGAACTGGGGCTGCTTTACCTGGACGAAAAGAATTTCCTCCAGGCGCGCGCCTGTTACGACAAGGCAATATCTTCGCGAACCGATCATCCTGATCCTTTTTACCGGCGCGCGCTGGCCGAGATGGAATCGGGAGACTTTGCCGCCGCCGTTCCCGACCTGGAGCGGACTCTGAAATTTGACCGGAACTACGACTTCCATCGGGCCAAGGGATTGCTGGCCTGGGCATTCGCGCAGACCGATCAGCCCGAGAAGGCCGAGGCCATGTTCCAGGAAGCTACCCGCATCTCGACGCTCTCGGAAACCTACTATCATTACTCGCTGTTTCTGGAGTCGCACGGGCGGGGCGAAGAAGCGCGGGAGTGGGCAAAGAAGATTCTGGCGAAAAAACCCACCATGCCCGGTTATCTGAAGCGTCGCGAGCGGCCCTGGTTTCGCCGGGCCAACGCTGTCCTGGCAAGAGTGCGCGCATAGCCTTCAGGCGCGTCCCTGACCATACTGCTAAAATTCCAAGAGTGCCTATTTCTACGTCCTCCATCCGGCTGCTGGCCACCGACATTGACGGCACGCTGCTTAATCCGCAATATCAGATCTCCGAGGGCGATTTGACGGCCCTGCGACAGGCGCATGCGGCCGGCATCGAAATCGTGCTGGTCACCGGCAGGCGGCATTCCTTTGCGCTGCCCATCGCGAAGCAACTGGGCTTCGATCTGTGGCTGATCAGTTCCAATGGCGCGGTCACCCGATCGCTGAGCGGCGAGACGTTTCATCGCGACCTGATGCCTGCCGAGACCTGCCGTCAGTTATGCCACGCCATGCAGGAGTTCCGGGGCAACACCGTTCTCACTTTCGACAAGGAAACCAAGGGGGCGATCGTGCTCGAGCGCCTGGATGAGATCGGGGCCAGCATCCGGCGGTGGATCGAGAAGAATATGGAGTTCATTGAGTTTGTCGTCCCCATCGAGCGCGCCCTGGTGAGCGATCCTGTGCAGTCGATGTTCTGCGGAACCATGCAGCGGATGGCGCTGGCCCTGCAAGCTCTGGACCGGGTCGGGCTGGAGGGCAAGATTACGGTATTGCGCACCGAGTATCCCGCGCGCGATTTGTCCATGATCGACGTGCTGAATGCCGGATGTTCCAAAGGCCACGCGCTGCAGCGCTGGGCAGCCCACCGCGGCTTTCATCGCGATCAGGTCATGGCCGTCGGTGATAACCATAACGACGTGGAAATGCTTGAGTTTGCCGGACACCCGGTTATCATGGGAAATGCCTGCGAAGAATTGCGCACCCGCGGGTGGCGGGTTACTCTCGGCAATGAAGCTTGCGGCATAGCCGCGGCCTTGCAGGACGTCATCGGGAGCTAGATGTCGTTCTCCCTTGATATGCGGACTTTCAGCCCAACTCGCCTTCTGATCTTAGCGGCCTTGATGGTTGTTCCCTGCTTCGCGGGCGAAGTTGCGGTCCTGAAGAACGGCTTCTCTATCCGCCATGAGCGGCGGGAAGTCATCGGATCCGCGACGCGGCTTTATGTGAATGCGGATGGATCGAGCTTTGTGGATGTGCCTACGGCCGAGATCGAGCATTTCGAGGCCGCATTGGATGAGCCTTCTTCTTCCTTCGGACTTCGGGCTTCCTCTCCGGCATCCTCCCGCAAGGCTATCGCGGGTTTCCCTTCTGCAGTCCCCTTCCCCGCCCGTCCGAAAACGGATCTCACCCAGGTCGTGAATGAGGCCAGCGGGCGTTATCGCCTGGATCCCGACCTGGTGAACAGCGTCATCAAGGCGGAGAGCGCATTCAATGTCAGGGCCGTCTCGCCCAAGGGAGCGCAGGGATTGATGCAGCTGATGCCGGGCACCGCTTCGCAACTCGGCGTGCCCAACGCATTTGACGCGCAGGCCAATGTGGACGGCGGGACGAAGTATTTGCGCGAGTTACTGGAGCGCTACAACTTCGACCTGGTCAAGGCTCTGGCGGCGTACAACGCCGGGCCGCAGAAAGTGGAACGCTTTGGCGGTGTGCCTCCCTATTTCGAGACGCGGGCCTACGTGGCCAGGATCGTGCGCGATTTCAATAAGAAGAAAGCTGCGCAGGACAAGGCTTCTGCCGCGACCACGAGCGCGAATGCAAAGGTGGCTGCGTCCAAGAATACCCCGGCTTCGCCAAAGCACAGCGCGAATCCCCTCACCCGGGCGAAGACCAACACAGCCGCCGATTGATCCGGGGCACGTTCGCGCCTCGCCCCATCCAGATTGCGAATTGCTTCCTTCCGCTCGGTCATTTACCTTGGGTGGTGCCGTTTCCCCGCTTCGCGCTTTGGGATGGCGGCGCGGAGCGCTCCCCTTCATGGATAGAAAACGTATTCTGGCCAGCGTTGTCGTTTTTCTCATCCTTGCCGCGCTGGTTTATCTGCAATACCGTCACTGGCGCACCTTTGATTGGGGAACGTTCTGGAACCAGACTCATCGCATCAACAAATTGCACGTGCTGCACGGCGTCGCCCTGATTTACGTCGCGTACATCATGCGCGCGTTGCGCTGGAAGATTTTCTTGAAGCCGGTGCGGCCCAAGACCAGCGTGACCGAGATGGTTTCGCCCACCCTGGTGGGATTCACCGGGATCGCCCTGCTCGGCCGCGCGGGTGAGTTCATCCGCCCTTACCTGATCGCGCGTCGCACCGATCTTTCTTTTTCGTCGCAACTTGCCGTGTGGGCCGTAGAACGGATCTTCGATATTGGCGCTTTTGCCTTCCTGATCGTGCTGGCAATATTCCTGCCTAGCGCCCTGCCATCGATCCCGCATCCCGAGTACTACACACGATTCCGCGAGGCGGGATTCTTTCTTATCGTGTTCGTGACCTGCACAACCGCGGCCGCCTTCGTCATAAAACGCCGGGGAGAGGGGGTGGCGCAGTGGGTGGAACAGCGGTTCTCGCACCTGCCCAGGGTCGGGCACAAGTTGGGCGACAAGGTACGGGAGTTTGGCACCGGGCTCAACACCATTCACGGCGCACTGGAAATGTTATATCTAAGCGCCGTCTCCATCGGAATGTGGTACCTGATCGCGCTTGCCTACCACGAAGTCACTCACTCTTACGGCGTCGACGCGCTGGAGATCCCGGTCTCGCAGTTGCTGATCCTGATGGGATCGAGCATGGTTGGCTCCATGCTGCAGTTGCCCGCAGTGGGCGGAGGATCGCAGATGGCGACCATCGCGACTCTTTCCAGCGTCTTCGACGTGCCTCCGGAAATGGCCGCCAGCTGTGGCATTTTGTTGTGGCTGGTCACCTTTGCCGCGGTCGTTCCGTTGGGCCTCTTACTCGCTCACCGGGAGCGACTCTCTCTGCGAAAACTCTCGATTGAGAGTCATCGCGCGGGAGACGTCCAGCCGCCTCGCGCCTGAAATCCCTGCCAACGATTTGAGCCCCATCTCCTGCCGCAGTTTTGCGGCAGGAAATGGGGCTCGCAGTTTTGGATGCTCCGGATCAGTAGTAGCTGATATTTAACTTGTCCAGATACACCGAATAGTCCGCCATCTTGTAGTTGCCGTCCAGTTGGAAGTTCACCACGATGCCCCACCATCCCGGCGCCGAGAAGTGTGGATATTTCGCGTTCAGGGTGGTGGTAACTCCATTCAGCGTGATGGATTTGTACAACAACTGGTTGTCGGAGGTGCGCTGGAACTGAATCACCACATGATTCCAGGAATTGCTCAGGGGTTTGCATGGAGCCTTGGTTGAAACCCACCGGCCATTCACGTTATCCCAGATGCCCCACACCGAACCATTGACGATCTGGCATTGGGTGCCGAACATGAATCCCATATCGTTGAAGTACTGAGCGATATCGAACTCGATGTTCTCCGAGAGCGCCAGATTGGATCCATAGAAGTAGGTATCGTAGGTGAAGTTGTGCAGGGTTGGAACCAGGGTGTGGTTGCTGTCCGGCATACCCTGGGAGGACAAATCCCCGATCAGATGGTTGTTCCAGAGTGCGTCGGCGTAAGCGATGCTACCGGCGATAGTGTACTTGGCCGCTTTGCCATCCATCGAGGGAGAGCTGATATTTTGCGCCATTGACCAGGACAGACCCGATCCGCAACTGGTGCAGATGTCGTACCTCGGAGGCAGTTCCCCATACCCCCGCCAGCCGCCGCTGGCTTGCAGGTTGGAGAACGTTTTGCCGCTGCTCGTGGTTGACCCGGTGACGGTGATGTTCACGGCTTTGCTGGTAGCTCCGCCGCAATAGTCCCATTCGGTCACGGTCGTATTGTAGGTTCCCGAGCTCAAGCTGAGATACGTGTCGAGATGGTCTCCTGAGACCGTGTAAGCCTTCTGGTAGGGAGCGGTGTAGATACCCATGGACGAGACACCCTTCGAACAGGTGCTGGTCGTGGCCGTCGCGACGAAATGCACCGGTGACCCGACCGTGCTGTTGTTGGCGGGAGACGATACGAACACTCCCGTTCCGCTCGTGACGGTAATCGTAATGTTAGTTTTCGACGATCCGCCGCAGTAATCCCACTGTTGCACCGTGGTGTTGTAGGTCCCGGGGCTCAGGGGGAGGTAGGTGTCCAGACTCGTTCCATTGACCGTATATGCTAAGTCCCCGGGCGCCTTGTAGATACCCATGGAAGCTACACCGGAGCTGCAAGACGTGGAACCCGCCTTGGCTACGAAATGGACCGGGGAGCTAACTGTTGCACCGTTACTGGGACTGCTGACCGTGACAGCGAATGAATGAGAGAGCGGAGCCCCCGTGAGAGCGAGGGTCAGGAGGACGAACTTATACATGCAGCATCTCCGTATGATTATTTACTTGCGACTTGCTCAGACCTGCAGCGCGACGCTCTCGTTAACGCGTGAGCGGGAGCGAACGAGGGAATCGGGCGAAAAAGTGGCGTCTTTCGCTGTACTGTGGACGCCGTCAACTTTCCGGGGAGACATCCGCGAGCAGCGGAGTGGGACTCGGCCTGAAATTGCGGGTCATTGAATGATTGGGTGGAGAATACCAAGAATGATGTATATGGTCAAAGTTCAAAGCGTAGTTTTTCGAGTGAGAGGTACTAATCCCGGAAGCGCTTGCGGCCAATTCTTGCTTGCTTCACTCTATATTGTTCAGCGTAAGTTATTGATTTTGAATAGTTTGATCGCCACGCTGTGTCCCCTTCTACGGTAAAACAACCATTCCATACGCGGGCTACATCCAAGCGCCGCCTCAGAATTGCGTTGTGCGGAGACCTTGAAAATGGGAAGCGATCCCCTGTCCAGGCTTGTGCCGTGCATTTTGCTGTTGGCGCTTACCAGTTACCTGCTCGACTGTCAGGCCGGTCCTCAATCACTGACAGCTCCGCCCACCCCCCCAACCCCTCCTGTAGTCAAGAAGGACGCAAGCCTGCAGGGAGTGTTGATGTGGAAGGGAGATCCTTCCGAGTCCGGGAATTACTCGAAAGAAACTACTCTGACTCCTGCGAACGTCAACGTGACGCAATTTGGGCGGCTGGGGAGTTTCAAGGCCGACGGCCTGATTATGGGTCAACCTCTGTACGTGTCCGGCGTGGCCACGGGCACGGGTGGAACACTCGATCTCGTTATTGTGACGACGGAACACAATAGCGTGTACGCCATCGACGCCGATAATCCGGGCGCGGGGCCAGTTTGGGAGCGGCACTATGTGGACGCGGCCAACGGAATCACAACCATGCCCGATAATTTCGGCGGCCGTACCACCCTGGGGGGAGAGGTTGGGATCACCGGTACTCCCTTCATCGATGCCGATACTGGAGTTCTCTATTTTGTGACCACCCTCTCGCACAACGGGGTGGCGGAACAGTGGCTGCGCGCCATCGACATCCGAAGTGGCCAGGACTTTGGGCCGGGCAGCGTGCAGATACAGGCCAGCGTGCCCGGGGACGGCAGAGGAAGTGTGAACGGACAGATTGCTTTCGATCCCTCGAATCAGAATCAGCGCATGGGCCTGACCAAGGTTGCAGGGGCGATCCTGGTGGGATGGGGATCATTTTCAGACTGGGGCGTGTATCACGGTTGGCTCATGGCCTACGATCCCGCAACACTGAAGCAAATTGCCGTCTTTAATCCAACCCCGGAATTTCAGGCCACCGACTCCGCCAGCGGACCCTCGGACTACGGAGGGGGCGGCGCCTTCTGGCAGGGCGGAGCCGCCCCCGCGGTCGACGCCGCCGGCAATATCTATCTGAACGCGGCCGATGGAAGCTTCAATGCAGACCAAGGCGGAAAGAACTACGGCGATAGCATGCTGAAGCTCCAGCTCAAGGGAAATACGTTCCAGGTGGTGGACTGGTTCACTCCCTCCAACGCCGCCTGCATCGATCTACACGATCTGGAACTTGGCTCCGGCGGCGTGGCGCTGCTTCCCACCGACTTCACCAACGGGAGCCATTTCGCCGCCGCTTACAGCAAGGAAGGCCGGCTCTTCCTTATCAGCACTGATGCCATGGGAAAATTCAATGCCGGCGGCGACAACCAGATCCCCCAGGAATTCATGGTCGGTCAATACTCCTGCTCCGATGCGGTGACCGCTGACGTTGCCGAGGGCCCCGGCTGGAACCGCCTGTACGGCACTCCGGCATATTGGGACGGGAATGTCTATGCCGGCGCTTCCAGTTTGCCGCTGCAGCAATATCACTTCGAAAACGGTTTGCTGAATCCCGCGCCCGTGGCCAGTTCGCCCAGTGCATACGGGTTGCGCGGCGGCAACTCCGTCGTGTCTTCCAATGGAACGCAGAACGGGATCGTATGGTCGTACGAGAAAAGCGCCACCGGGCAAGGCATCTTGCATGCTTACGACGCGACGAATATCGCAATCGAGCTTTGGAACAGCAACATGAACGCGAGCCGCGACGGGCTTACCGAAGGCATTGGATTCGGAACTCCCGTCGTAGCCGAAGGACGCGTGATTGTTCCACACGATAACCAGGTGGCCATCTACGGACTGCTGCAATAACTCCATAGGCTTCTCGCCGGCGAGTCGGACGACAATAGCAGGCGCCAGTCAGGCGCCTGCTCGCTCCCTGTGTGAAAAATCCTGCATCTTGACAATGAATATTCTGTAGCCCAGAATTGCCGCCGTTGCGGCGAGGCTGAGCGTAGCTTCCTCGCGACCCGTCGTTACCCCCTAGCGACGAAAAGTCTCTCAACAGTCGAATGGCAGGAAGCAGTCGCTCGCACGCTCGCGTATTTTCTGTGGGCCCCAGTAACAACTTTCTGATTTGGTTTTCGCTCGGCGCATGCTGGCTCGTGCAGCCAGTCTCTCGCTGAGCAACCTGCGCTGCCGCGAGGCGCGCAGGTGGTCAGCCAACAAGCGATTCAAGGAGGAAGTTCCGATGTGGACTAAGCGCGGTGCGCGAATTTGTCTCGCATGTGCCTGTGTAGCCGGTCTCCTGACGGTGGCCATCGCCTCGTCGGGAAACGGCGGACGCGAGTTTTCAGGTTACTTCGACATAAGCGGAGTGCAGGAACAGGGGGAGTTGGTGCAGGTCACTCTCCACCTGAGGCTCTTTAACCACGGCGACGCGGACGCCAGGGGCGTCATCGTGGCCCTCGTGGATTCTTCTCCGGCCATGACGCTGCGCGGGAACTTCCAGCCAGTCAAAGTCTGGAAGAGCCGGAAACTGATTGAAATGAGCCAGGAGTTCACCGTCACCCGGCGCGAGTTCAGAGAGTGGATGACGCCTCCAGCCCAGCCCAACCTGCTGATTCTCTACCAGGACGCCAAAGGAACCACCTGGCAGAAAACCGCACAGATCAGCCGCCGTGCCTTTTTCCGGCCCGCGGAATAAACCTGCACCGGTGCTGGGCAGGTCCATGACGAAAGCAAGTCACTTCGAGGAGAAAAATTCATGCGCCGTATTTTGATCTCTGCTGTCCTGCTTCTGACCGCGCTGCTGGCCAGTTTCCCAGCCCTCTCGCAGGATCTGATGACCACCGCAATCGGTGGGGGGCCGGACGGAATCCCGGCCATCGACGCCGACCTCTACAACCCCTACGGGGTTGCGGTCGATGCTTCCGGCAATTTCTACATCGCTGCCTGGAATCAGCACCGCATTTTCAAAGTAAATACCACGGGAACCATCAACGTGGTGGCCGGCAGCGGGGCGCCGGGATATAGCGGCGACGGGGTGGCCGGCAAGGCCGGGAATGCTTCGCTCAACCACCCCTTCGCCGTAGCCGTCGATGGCACGGGCAATGTCTACATCGCCGATGAGTACAACTGCGTTGTCCGCAAGGTGGACACCACCAAAACCATCACAACCATTGCCGGGATCGCGGGGCAGTGCGGTTATTCGGGCGATGGCGGCAAAGGCACCGCGGCCCTGATCAACTTTCCTCAGGGCCTGGCCCTGGACAGCGCGGGGAATCTCTATATTGGCGATGCCAACAACTGCGTAGTGCGGCGAGTGATTCTGTCGACCAACATCATCAGCACAGCCGCCGGCAATCACACCTGCGGTTACACTGGAGATGGCGGCGCAGCCACTGCCGCCGAACTGAATGCGCCCTCCGGCGTGGCGGTAGACAGCAGCGGCAATTTATTCATCGCCGACAGCAGCAATTGCGTCATTCGCGAGATCGTAAAGGCAACGGGAAAGATCAACACCGTCGCCGGCAATCACACCTGCAGTTACGCGGGCGACGGAGGACCGGCTACCAGCGCGCAGATGAACCAGGTATTTGGCATTTCGGTGGCGGGCTCCAATATATTCATCGTCGACTACTACAACCAGCGGGTGCGGGAGTTCTCCGTCGGCGGAAACATCAACACCGTTGCCGGGAACGGCACCGCCTGCGCGGGGACGTGCGGCGAGGGCGGCTCCGCTCTCAGCGCCCAGCTCTATTACCCCGTGGGAGTGGCCGCCACCAGCGGCGGCACGATCTATATTGCCAATAGCAGCAATTATGTGGTCGATAGTTTCACCGTAGGCGGAAACCTCAATGTGGCCGCGGGTAATCATTCGCCCAACCTGGAAACTCTGATTAATGGAGCACCCGCCACCGGGGTCGTCCTGAATTATCCCTTCGGCATTTGGGACGATTTGTCAGGAAACGTCTTTATTGCCGACAGCCACGACTTCATGGTGCGCGAGTTTGTGAAGACCGCCGGGTTGGTGAATTTCTTTGCCGGCAATGGAACCTACGGGTACACGGGCGATGGCGGAACGGCAACCAACGCGGAGCTTGCCTACAACTACGGAGTCGCCAAGGACAGCAGCGGCAACATCTACATCGCCGACACCAACAACTGCCTCATCCGCAAGGTGAACACGGCCGGTACCATCAGCACCTTTGCCGGCCTGGTCGTCAGCGGCAGCCCGCGCTGCGGCTATTCCGGCGACGGCGGCCCGGCCACCAGCGCCATGCTCTACTATCCCTACGGCGTGACGGTAGACAGCAAAAACAATGTGTACATTGCTGACTATTCCAACCAGGCGGTGCGCAAAGTGTCCGCGGGGGTCATCACCACCATTGCCGGTATGCCGGGCAACGGCGGATACTCCGGCGACGGCGGTCCGGCCACCAGCGCCATGCTGAACGCACCCACGGCGATCGCCGTCGATGCGGCAGGCAATGTGTTTATCGCCGACACCAACAACTGCCGCGTTCGTGAGATCAATGCGGTCACCGGCATCATTACCACGGTGGCAGGAAACGGCAACTGCGGCTTTACCGGCGACGGACAGGCGGTCGCCAATGGCTTGGCATCACCGCAAGGCATCGCCGTCGATCCCAATGGCAACCTGTTCATCAGCGACAACAATGAGCGCGTGCGATGGGTCAACCCCGCCGGCATGATGACCACGATTGCCGGAAATGGAATCGCCGGATACAGCGGCGATGGAGGTCCCGCTACCCTAGCTGAGATGTACGAGCCGACCGGCGTTTCGCTCGATCCCTCGGGCAACATCATGGTTGCCGACTACAATAACTTCCGGGTGCGCAGTATCTCCGCGTTTCCCGCCCTCAACAGCAGCGTCAGCAATATGTCCTTCGGCCTGACCGCGGTGGGAACCACCAGCGCTCCCCAGGCCCTGACGGTCAGCGCCTACGGCGCTGTCACCATCAATAACATCTCGACGAGCGCGAACTTTAACGAAGCCGATAACTGCCCGTCGGCGATGACCAATGCATCGACCTGCACCATGTACGTGTACTTTGCCCCAACCGCATCGGGCAATCTCAATGGCAGTGTCACCATCACTTCCAACGGCTTTTTCAACCCGGTGAACACCGTGAACACAGCTGGGTTGGGAAGCGCGATCTCACTGACCGGCTCGCCCCTGAACTTCGGAAATCAGCTGGTCAAAACCAGCAGCGCCGCCAAGACCGTGACCCTGCGGAATAACGCCACGAGCGCCGTCACCATGGGGACCATCACGCTTACCGACGCCACCGATTACGCCATCTCGGCCAACACCTGCCCGGCCTCGGGCAGCACGCTGGCAGGGGGAGCAAGCTGTTCTATCAGCGTGACCTTTGGTCCGCAATCCACGGTGGCTCTGCGCGGTGCCGTCGTGATCCGGAACAGCGATCCCGCTTCGCCTCAACTGGTTGGACTGACCGGCACGGGCACCAGCAACATCGCGCTCACGCCAAACCCGGTGAGTTTCCCCTTCACTGCGGTGGGAGTCAACAGTGCGCCCATCAAGATTACGCTCACCAATAGCAGCGGAGTGTCGGTTACGCTGGGCACTCCGGCGATCACGGCGACTGCGCCGTTCTCCAGCGCGGCCGGCACAACTTGCACCAGCGGCCTGGTGATCGCGGCCAGCGGCACGTGCGTGATCAACGTGGTCTTCAAACCCACGGCCGTGGGCTTTGCCAGCGGGACACTCAGCGTATCCGACACCGACGTGACCAGTCCCCAGACGGTCGCCCTGAGAGGGAACGGGACGGGTATCAAGTTCACGCCGACTTCGGTGAACTTCGGCACGGTCACGCGCGGTACGCAGGTCTCTTCGACAGTGATCATTACCAACGTAGGCAGCACCAATGTGTACTTCAGCGGCGCCGGATTCTCCGGAACCAACAGCTCAGATTTTGTCGACAACTATGGCACGTCGCCACCTTGCGGCAACAATGTGAACAATCCCCTGAAACCAGGAACTACCTGCACCATAACGGTGTACTTCACGCCGTCGCTGGTAGGAACGGAAAATGCCGCCTACCGGGTATTTGATAACAGTGCGGGCAGCCCACAGTCCTTGCCGGTCACGGGCAAAGGACAGTAGAGGCCAGCCCACAACCGTGTCTTGGCCGCCGGGATACAGCCCGGCGGTCTTTTTTTTGATCGCAAATGCTGCTGTTGGGCTTGCTGCCGAGGCAAAACGTTGAGTAGAGGCCCCGGGCGGAGTCGAACCGCCGACCAACGGTTTAGGAATTAGCGGGCCGGTTTTTGTGCTGTTTGTTGTCAGCAGTTTACGCCCCGGCTGTTTGTGGTAACTTGTGGTAGTT
>DASREX010000058.1:0-27234 GCA_035651855.1 Candidatus Sulfotelmatobacter sp. | reverse complement strand
GCGTCGTCCGTGGAGGTGCGGGTTCCGTTCCTGGACCGGGAGTTGGCGGAGTTTGCCGCGTGGCATATTCCGCCGGGAATGAAATTGAAAGGCTTTCTCCAGCCTGCGACGAAATACATTCTCCGTCGTGCAATGAGCGACGCGCTGCCTCGCGAGGTGCTGCGGCAGCCGAAAGCAGGGTTTGCCGCTCCGGTAGACTATTGGCTTGCCCACGAACTAAGGGGAATGGTGGACGACCTGCTTTCGCCGGCTCAGATTCGCCGGCGCGGGCTGTTCAAGCCTGCCGCGGTTGAGCGTTTCGTGCGGGAGCACCGCAGCGGCCGCAACGACTGGTCGATGCAACTGTGGCAATTCCTGACACTCGAGATCTGGATGCAAACCTTTCTGGACGGGGGAGCGCAGAATTTCGAAATTGAGATGCTACCGAGGCAAGCGGCCACAGCATGAGACAAGTTCTGCAAGACGCGCGCAGCGGAGAGATCACGGTCGAGGAAGTTCCCGCCCCTCAGGTTCTGCCCGGCTGCGTGCTGGTGCGGGTTGCGGCCTCAGTGGTCTCGGCGGGAACCGAGCGCGCGTCTGCCGAGTTTGCCCGAAAGAGCCTGCTGCAGAAAGCGAAGTCCCGGCCCGACCTGGTTAAGGAAGTTATCAGCAAGGTGCAGCGCGATGGAATACTTTCCGCCGTGCATGCGGTGCGCAGCCGCCTCGACCAGCCGCAGAGTCCCGGTTACAGCAGCGCCGGCACGGTGATTACGCTTGGAGAAGGGGTTACGGATCTCCAGCCCGGCGACCGGGTTGCCTGTGCTGGCGCGGGTTTCGCGGTACACGCCGACTTTGCCTGTGTTCCTCGATTGCTGCTGGCGCGTATTCCCGCGCGCAATCCCTTGGCCGGCGGGGAAGTGCCTTTCGACCAGGCCGCATTCACTACCTTGGGATCTGTTGCCCTGCACGGAATCCGCACCGCCGAAGCCAAGTTGGGCGATATGGTCGCCGTCATTGGACTCGGACTTCTGGGCCAGCTCACGGTTCAGATGCTGAAGGCCGCGGGATGCCATGTGCTCGGCATGGATATCAATGCCTCGCGCACGAAACTCGCCGAGCGAATGGGCGCCGATGGAGTTGCGGCTTCCGCATCCGCCTTTCAAGATCTTTGCCTTCAAGCTTCGCACGGCGCGGGGGTCGACTGCGTTCTGATTGCCGCGGAAACCTCCAGCAGCGATCCGGTGAACCTGGCCGGCGCCGTTGCTCGCGATCGCGCGGTGGTGGTGGCTGTGGGCACGGTCGGCATGGACATCGAGCGCAAGGCGTTTTATGAGAAAGAACTCGATTTCCGGCTCTCGCGCTCTTATGGCCCCGGCCGTTATGACTCGGCCTACGAGCAGAAAGGGCGGGATTATCCCGTTGGCTATGTGCGTTGGACGGAAACCCGCAACATGGAGGCCTTTGTCCAGATGCTGGGCGAGGGCAAAGTGAATGTTGCTCCTCTCATCACCCACCGCTTCTCCATTGCGAGGGCGCAGCGGGCGTACGAATTGATTACCGGCAAATTGCACGAACCGTTTCTCGGCGTCGTGCTTCAATACGGCGAGGATGGAAGCGCCTCGCCAACGCTGAGACTCGAGCCCCGCAGCGGGCGTGCAACTCGCGTGGCTCCGCCCACCGCGGCTACGGTGGGCTTGCTGGGTGCGGGAGGATTTGCATGCTCTACCTTGATCCCGGCGATGAAGGCGTCGCCCTATACGTCGCTCATCACAGTTTGTGCAGCTACGGGTTCGCACAGCAAACATGCGGGAAGTAAGTTTGAATTTCGCCGTTGCACGACAGAGGCGGCCGATTTGCTCAAGGATGCCGACATAAATACGGTCGTGATCGCGACCCGCCATCACCTGCACGCGCGGCAGGTGGTGTCCGCGTTGGGGGCCGGGAAGAATGTCTTTTGCGAAAAGCCGTTGTGTCTAAGCGAAGAAGAATTGCGGAACATCGTAAGCGCCTACACAGAGATTCCGATGCCGCGGCGGCCCACGCTCATGGTGGGCTTTAACCGCCGTTTTGCGCCAATGGTGGTGCAGATGAAGTCGTTCCTGGCTCCGGTTCGCGAACCGCTGGCCCTCCATTACCGCATCAACGGCGGCTATCTTCCACCGGATCATTGGATCAATGATCGCGAACATGGCGGCGGTCGCGTTCTTGGCGAAGTCTGTCATTTCGTAGATCTGCTGATGTTCGTCGCCGGTTCGCCTGTCGTCGAAGTCATGGCGCGGGGCCTGGGAACAACGTCCCGCTATAGCGGGGACAACGTCCTGGTGTCACTCCGCTTCGCCAACGGTTCTGAGGGAACCATCAGCTACCTGGCCAATGGCGACCGCTCTTTCTCAAAGGAGCGAATTGAAATCTTCGGTGGCGGCAGCACCGCGGTTCTCGACGATTTCCGGCGTCTTGATCTTGTCCGCAACGGTCGCACTCAGACCATTCGCTCGCGCTGGCGCCAGGATAAGGGACACCACGCCGAGTGGGCCGCCTTTGTCGATTGCATTCGACTGCAAAAAGATCTCCCGATCAGTTTTGAGGATATGGTCTGCTCCACCCTTGCGACATTGCGACTCGAGGAGTCCCGCGCTGCCGGTGAGCCCATGGCCGTGGACCTTGCAGGATTTCTCGAAGATGGTCAAACCGGAGTTTTGCCTCAATCCAACCTTCATGGATAAGCCACTCGACCTCAGAGGAGAACACGTCAGTTCATGTTGATTTTGGGCCTTAACATGTTTCACGCCGACGCTTCGGCGGCAATCGTGCTCGATGGGGAGGTCAAGTTCGCGATTGCGGAAGAGAGGCTGAATCGGCACAAACATTTTGGTGGATTCCCCGGGTTAGCAGTGAAGGCCTGTCTGGACGCGGTGGGCGCGAAGATCTCCGATGTGGAGCACCTGGCAGTCGGGCAGGACAGCGATGCCAATCTGATCAGGAAAGTTCAATACGCCCTGAGCAATCCCGCCAAAGTGTTGAACTTTATCCGCCTGCGTCAACGCAAAGAGGCAATGCGCGACCTGCGCACGCTGGTCGCAAAAGCATTAGATGTTGACTCGCAGCGCCTCAAGTTTCAGGAGCACCATCTCGAGCACCACATCGCGCACGTCGCCTCCGCCTACTACTGTTCGCCCTGGGAGAAGGCCGCGGGATTCAGCTATGACGGTTCCGGGGACTTTGTGTCGACTATGATGACGCGCTGTGAAGGCAACGATATTGAAGTGCTGGAGCGCGTGTTCCTGCCGCACTCGCTGGGCAGCCTTTATACCATGATCTGCGAGTTCATCGGCTATACGAAGTACGGAGATGAAGGCAAAGTCATGGGGCTGGCGCCGTACGGCAAGGAGACGTACTGTCCCGAGATCAGCAAAATTGTTTCCCCGAAAAACGGCAGCTTTCAGTTGGATCTAAGCTATTTCAAGCCGCTGGGCAGCAATCAGGGGATGCAGGTGCTGCCCGACGGTACGGTCCGTCTGGCGCGGCACTTTTCCGATCGTATGGAAAAGCTATTCGGCGAGCCGCGAAGGCCGCAGGCGGAAATTACCCAGCGGGATATGGATCTGGCCTTCGCCCTCCAGCATCGCTTCGAGGAAATCTTTTTCCACCTGCTGAACCGGCTGCACTCCAAGGTTACGCTCGACGATCTGACCATGGCGGGCGGTTGCGCGCTGAACAGCGTGGCCAATGGGAAGCTGTTCGAGCGCACGCCTTTCCGGCACACCTACATTCAGCCCGCCGCAGGCGACGAGGGCCTTGCGATCGGCGCGGCTTTGCACACCTACCATTCCGTGCTCAAGCAGTCCCGTCGCCACGAGCTAAAGCACTCGTATTTAGGGCCGGAGTTTTCTGAGTCCCGCATCCAGTCCGCTCTGCAAAATGCGGGCTTGCCCTGCAGAAAACTCGATCGCGCCCGCTTAGTCGAGGAAACTGCGGAGCAGATCGCGGCCGGCAATGTTGTGGGATGGTTTCAGGGACGCATGGAATGGGGGCCGCGCGCGCTGGGGAACCGCTCCATCGTGGCCCATCCCGGACGTCCCGACATGAAGGACATCCTGAACGCGCGCATCAAGCACCGCGAATGGTTCCGCCCGTTCGCGCCCTCCATCCTGGCTGAGTACCAGCACGAATACTTCGAGCATGATCACCCTTCGCCCTTCATGTTGCACGTTTACAAAATTCGTCCCGAGAAGCGCGAAGCCCTTTGCGCGGTCAATCACGTGGATGACACCGGGCGCTTGCAGACTGTAACCCGGGAAGAGAATCCGATGTACTACGACCTGATCACTGCCTTCCACCGCAAGACGGGACTGCCGGTAATCCTGAACACAAGCTTCAACGAGAATGAACCGATCGTCTGCACGCCCGAGGAAGCCATCGACTGCTTCCGGCGCACGCGCATGGATGTGCTCGCAATCGGGCCTTTTCTCGTAGAGAAATCCGGCGCCGAGCGAGAGTTGATTGCTTCGTCTTTAGCAGAGAGGAAAGGAACGGCGTAAGTAAGTTATCTCGCTGCTGCGAGCCCCGCTAAAGCTTCGCCCACCATCTGGATCTGAGAATCGGTCAGCTCCGGGTAAAGCGGCAGCGAGAGGACTTCCTTAGCCGCCTTCTCAGCTTCGGGCAAGGAACCAGGTCCATAGCCCAGGTGCGCATAGGCGGGCTGCAGGTGAACTGGCGTCGAGTAGTGAATGCCGGTTTGAATCCCTTCATTCAGCAGGGCGGCCTGCAGCGCGTCGCGATTCCCCGATCGAAGAGTGTAAAGGTGATACACGTGGCGCGCCCATGGCATCTCAACCGGCCGTACGACCTCCGGGCCGGGTAAAACTTCGTCGTATTTCTTCGCGATTCGCCGCCGCGCTTCCGTCCAATGTTCCAGGTGGCGCAGCTTCACTCGCAGAATCGCCCCTTGGAAGGCTTCCATCCGGTAATTGTATCCATGGAGAACGTGGTGATACTTGCGGTCTTGTCCCCAATCGCGCAGCATGCGCACAGTGCGCGCATAATCAGGATGGTTGGTGGTCAGGGCACCCCCCTCGCCGTAGGCTCCCAGATTCTTGGCAGGATAGAAACTGAAACACGCGATATCGCCGAGGGTCCCGGCGGGACGCTCTTTGTATCGGGCCCCGTGCGCCTGCGCGGCATCTTCAATGACGACGAGCCTTAGACGACGTGCTATTTCCATGATCGGATCCATGTCTGCCGGATGTCCGTAGAGATGGACGGGCACGATGGCTTTGGTGCGCGGGGAAATTGCCCGCTGCAGCGCATCCGGATTCATGTTGAAGGTGCGCGGCTCGATATCAACCAGCACCGGCTTTGCGCCGGCGTGCAGGATCGCCGCCACGCTCGCCACGAAGGTGAAGGGAACCGTGATGACCTCGTCGCCGGGCCCAACTCCGGCTGCCAGCAGCGCCAGGTGCAGAGCGCTGGTCCCGGAGTTCAGAGCGACGCATTCCGCGGCGCCGCAGTATGCCGCGAACTCTCTTTCGAACTCCGCCACCTCGGGCCCGAGCACAAATTGGCAGCTGTCCAGCACCCGGGCAATCGCCTCGTCGACTTCAGGCTTGATGCTCCGGTACTGCGCTTTCAGGTCCAGGTAGGGAACTTTGATATTCGCCATCGAAAATCCTGTTGTTCGACGATCCTCAATGAACCAGAAAGCCGGTGCACGCGATCCCGATGCCGACGACGGCACAGACTCCGCCCACGGCCCAGAAAATCTTGCGTCTGGACAGCAGCGTGATGGATGTAATTACCAGCCCGATCTCGAGGAATACCTCGGATAGATCGAAGCGATCGGCCCGGTTCCGCTGGGTAGCGACTTCCGACTCCAGCTTGCGGGCTTCGGCCTCGGTCTCGTTGCGATCCTGTTTGTAGCGGGCCGCTTCCTGCGAATATTTCTCGCGCAACTTCGTCAGGCCGGATGCCTCGTTAGCGCCTTGCACAGAAGTTAAGTCCAGGAACAATTCGTCAACATGCCGGCGAACGTTCTGCGACTGGTAGTAGGACCACTGGTCGGTTGCCTTGGCTTGCAGCACCACTTCTTCGGTGTGAGCGCGATGCCCCAGCAGGGTAGCGACCGCGACCAGCACCGCCAGAACGGCCATGGTCAGCGAGACCGGGGCGAGTTCAGGATTCTCCCTGGCGTGCTCCGCCTGTTCCTGCAGTTCTGTAAGCTCCTCCGGCATGCGATTACTCCCCCATTACTTTCACGATGACGCGCTTGTCGCGCTGTCCATCGAACTCCGCGTAAAAGATTCGCTGCCAGGTGCCGAGATCGAGTTTTCCGGCGGTGATCGGCACGATCACTTCATGATGGATCAGCAGCGCCTTCAGATGCGAGTCGCCGTTGTCTTCGCCGGTCTCATGATGTTTGTAGTCTTTCTTGAACGGAGCCAGGTGTTCAAGCCACTGGTCGATGTCTTCGATGAGCCCGCTTTCGTTGTCGTTTACATACACCCCGGCTGTGATGTGCATTGCGGAAACCAGCACCATGCCTTCCCGCACCCCGCTCTTACTGACGATCTGCTCGACCTGGGGTGTAATGTGGACGTAGGCGCGGTGCGTCTTGGTGTGAAACTTCAAATACTCGGTCTGGGTCTTCATGAGTCAGTCCTTTTTGCGGGCTATCTCAGCGCCTCGGCAACTTTTCCCTGGGCAAGCAGTTCCGAGATACGCGCAAAATCCTTATACATGACGCGATCCTTCTCCATGGTCGGGCACACCGACCGGATCGCCGCGTGCGCCGCCTGTCCACGCTTCGAAGTCTTTAACGGAGCCATGAAGTCCAGCGCCTGGGCTACGGCCATGGCTTCTATGGCCAGGACGTTGCGCGTGTTCTCAAGCACGCGCCGCAGTTTGAGTGCCGCCGTCATCCCCATCGAAACGTAATCTTCCTTATTGCCCGAAGTCGTGATCGAGTCAACCGAGGCCGGGTGCGCCAGAACCTTATTCTCGCTGACCAGCGCCGCCGCCGTGACCTGCGGCATCATGAAGCCGGAGTTCAACCCTGCTCCGGGAGCCAGGAATGGCGGCAATCCTTCGCTAAGCGCGGGATTGACCAGCCGCTCAATTCTGCGTTCGCTGATGCCCGCCAGGGCGCTGAGCGCGATGGCCAGAAAGTCCAAAGCAAAGGCCAGAGGCTCGCCATGGAAATTTCCCCCGGAGATTACGTCGCCCTCGGCATTCTTGGCATTTGTGACGAAGACCAGCGGATTATCGACGGCGGAATTGGCTTCGGTTTCGAAAATCGCGCGGCAGTGTTCGAGAGTATCGCGCACTGCTCCGTGCACCTGGGGAATGCAGCGCAACGAGTACGCGTCCTGCACGCGGCCGCATTCGCGATGGGACTCGCGGATCTGGCTGCCCTCGAGCATGCGCCGCAAGTTGGCCGCTGTCTTCGCCTGGCCATGATGGGGGCGAGCTTTATGGATGCGCTCATCGAAGGCCGCGTCAGTTCCCTTCAGCGCGTCGCAAGACAAGCCTCCCAGCACGTCGGCGGAATCCACCAGGGTTTCCGCACCCAGCAATGCCAGGGTGCCGACGGCAAGCATGGCCTGCGTGCCGTTGATCAGAGATATTGTCTCCTTAGACTCAAGGACGATGGGCTTGATCTGCGCGCGTTTCAGCGCATCGCCGCTGGCGAGACGCTGGCCTTTGTCATCGGCGCACTCTCCCTCGCCGATCAGGGCCAGGGCCAGATGCGCCAGCGGGGCCAGGTCGCCGCTCGCGCCCACGCTGCCTTGCGACGGGACAACCGGAGTCACGCCGCGGTTAAGCATCTCGCAAAGGGTGTCGATGACGACCGGCCGTACTCCGGAATGGCCCTTTGCCAGTGAATTCGCCCGCAACAGCATCATCGCCCTTGTTTCCGCGAGGGGAAGGGGATCGCCCACTCCGACGGCATGCGAGCGCACGAGATTAACCTGCAACTCCCGAATCTGATCCCCGGCAATGCGGACGTCGCTAAGTTTTCCTACCCCGGTCGTGATGGCATAGGCGACCTTATTGCCGGCGACAATTTCCTCCACAACCGCCCGCGCCTGGTTGACTGCTTCACGCGCGTCGGGCGCAAGCAGAACAGCCCGCCGCTCCACCGCTACTGCGCGGACAGCCTCCAAGGTCAGGTCGTTTCCGTTGATATGAAGTGCGTTCAAAAGATTCCCCGTCGTTACCGCTTCGCCGCAGCAGCACGAAAAGCGCGTAGATATTTGTCAGGCAATGCCACGACCTTCATCTTCGAATCGGTAACGATGTGAGTCGTCTCGCCCTCGGCCAGCAATGCTCCGGTATCGGCCCGCGTCAGTTCGTAACTGAAGATGATGACGGACTCGCGCACGGTAGTCAGGCGTGTCCGCACAATCACCTCCTCATCGTAAAACACCGGAGCCCGGTAGCGGCAGGTGGCTTCGGCAACGGCAATGAAGCGGCCGTCTTCCCGTTCCATGTCGCGGTACGAGAATCCCATCTGCCGCATCAGTTCCACGCGTCCCACCTCGAACCAGATGAGATGGTTGGAGTGATACACCACCCCCATTTGATCGGTCTCGGCGTAACGCACGCGCAACCGCGTCTCATTCACCGCATGAGGATGGTTCGAATTCATTGGCCCGTCCAGACCGGCTTGCGTTTTTCCAGGAAGGACGAAATCCCTTCGCGGAAGTCGGCAGTCAGGCGGATCGCCGCATTCGACCGCACGGCCTCTTCGATCTGGGCATCGATTTCAGCGCGGGCATGATCCGTGAGCAGCTTCTTGGTGGCTAGCAGGGAAGCAGAACTGTTCTCCAGCAGCACCCCAGCCAGTTCCCGCGCTCGCGCCATCAGTTGGTCGGCAGCGACAATCTCGCTGACCAGTCCCAGGGCCGCGGCCTCCTCCGCCCCGAATATTCTGCCGGTGAGCAACAGATCGCGGGCCTGCTTCTCCCCCACCTGGCGCAGCAAAAATGTGGAGACGATCGCTGGCACAAAACCGATGCGCACTTCGGTATATCCGAACTTCGCTTCGGGAGCAGCCAGGGTAAAATCGCAAAGCAGCGCCAGTCCTGTCCCCCCGGCAATGGCCGCTCCGTTCACCGCCGCAATCGTCACCTTGGGAAATTCATACAGTGACCGGAACAGCCGGACCATGGTTTGCGAGTCCTGCAGGTTCTGCTCGGCGGACCTCCCGATCAGCGCCTTTAGATTGTCAAGATCCATCCCCGAACAAAAAGCCTTGCCCGCTCCCGTCAGAATCAGGACTATGGCGCCGGATTGGGCAACCTCGTCCAATGCGCGCACCAAATCGTCGATCAGTTCGAAACTGATGGCATTGCGCTTCTCCGGACGGTTCAGAGTGAGCGTCGCGAGTTTGCCTTCAAATGCAAGTTGAATTGTCTTGTATGCCATAGAATCTGAGCAGCGCCGCCGCTGCCCCGTGATACCGGCGCATAATCGGTAGCGATCTCAATCCGCGGCGTGCGATTCGGAAAACTTCGCCGCCAGCCCGCCCGTCGCCTTCAAAAGAGTATCGAGAGGCTTCAGAGTTGGCAACTGCGTGCCGCGCCGGCGAAGCGCTTCCAGCACGTTCTCTGTGGGAATATTCCCGACCAAAGCGTCCTGCGCGAAGGGACAACCCCCCAATCCTCCCAGAGCTGAATCAAAACGGCGGCACCCCGAGTCGTACGCGGCCAGAATCTTCTGCGCGGCCAAATCAGGCCGGCTATGCAGGTGCACTCCAATCTCGAGATAGTTGTACTTGTCCATGACCGCACCCATGACTTCGCTGATCTGCCCGGCGCCTGCCATGCCGACAGTATCGGCGAGAGAAATCATGTGCAGGTCTTCGGCCTCGAGCAGTTCAATCGCGTCCACCACGTCTCCGATGCTCCACGGGTCGCCGTAGGGATTTCCAAACGCCATGGAAATGTAAACCACGACTTCCAGGCCCGCGTCTTGCGCCCTCTTCTGAACGGTTTCCAGAGTTTCCAGCGCATCTTCCGCGGATTGATTCTGATTCCTGCGCAGGAAGCTCTCGGAAATCGAATAGGGAAAGCCCAGGGTCGAAACTGCTTTCGTTTCAATCGCCCGCTGTGCGCCCTTTTCATTGACCACGATCCCGATGATTTCCACGTCGTCTGGAGGATCCAATTCCTTCAGCACCTCCTCCGAGTCCGCCATTTGCGGCACTGCGGCAGGCGAAACGAATGAAACCGCGTCGATGTGCTTGAAGCCCGCGCTGATCAGCGCCTTCAGATAATTCGTCTTCAACTCGGCGGGGATCATCCCCTTGAGCCCTTGCCAGGCATCGCGGGGACATTCAATCAATTTGACGATGTCGGACAATCACTCACCACGGCGACACGAAGGATGAAGAACTCCCTGACAATTCCTCCGCGGCTCAAAGTTGAGACATTGAAGTTCAGGATCAAAATCCACCGTCACCGGATGAATCAGGTTTGCAGCACTCCAACCTTGAACTCCGCCACGTCAGGATTCAGGGCAGCGGCTTCCAGCGCCTGGGCGATGGCATCGCGCGTCTCGATCGGGTCGATAATTTTGTCGATCCACAATCGCGCGGCGCCGTAGCGCGGATCCGTCTGCTCGTCGTAGGTGCGCTTCACCGATTCATAAAGCTGTTTCTTGTCTTCGTCGCTCAATTTCTTCCCGCCGCGCTCCAGTTGCTTGACCTTGATTTCAACCAGGGTGCCCGCGGCAGATTCGCCGCTCATCACCGCGTAGCGCGCAGTCGGCCAGGCAAATACGAATCGCGGATCGTACGCCTTACCGCACATCGCGTAATGCCCCGCGCCGAACGATCCGCCTACAATCACGGTGATCTTCGGCACCACGGAGTTGGAAACCGCATTCACCATCTTGGCGCCCGCCTTGATGATCCCGCTCCACTCCGCATCGCGGCCCACCATGAATCCGTTTACATCGTGGAAGAATACCAATGGAATCAGATTCTGATTGCAGTCCATGATGAAGCGGGCGGCCTTCTCCGCTGATTCGGTATAGATCACGCCGCCGAATTCCACCCGCTTGTGCCCCTCATGGTCGGTCTGCTGCGCGTGCAGTTTCTGATTGGCGACGATCCCGACGGCGAATCCTCCGATGCGCCCATACCCGCAGATCAACGTCTTGCCATATTCCGGCTTGTATTCATCGAAGCGGCTGCTATCCAGAATGCGGCCGAGGATCTCGTTCATGTCATAGGGCCGCCCCGGCGAAGGATCGTAGATGCCGTAAATCTCCTCCGCCGCGAGTTCGGGTTCTACCGGTTTCTTGCGATCCCAGGGAGAAAGCCGGCGGTACCCCCACTTCTCCACAATGGATCGAATGCGGGCGATGCAGGCCTGGTCATTGGGCTCGCGGAAATCCACCGTGCCGCTGATGGCAGAGTGCATGGCCGCGCCACCCAAATCCTCGGCCGAAACCTTCTGTCCGATCGCGGCTTGCACCAGCGCCGGGCCCGCAAGAAACAGGCCGCTGCCATCGGTCATCAGCACGTGATCGCACATGACCGGTAGATATCCCCCACCTGCCACACACATTCCCATGATGGCCGCAATCTGCGGAATGCCCATCGCCGACATTACCGCATTGTTGCGGAACACCCGGCCGAAATCGTCGGTGTCCGGGAACACATCTTCCTGCAGGGGCAGAAACACTCCCGCCGAGTCGACCAGGTAGATGGTCGGAATGCGATTCTCCATGGCGATATTTTGGGCGCGGATCACTTTCTTGGACGTCATGGGGAAGAATGCACCCGCTTTCACGGTGGCATCGTTGGCGATGATCATGGCCATGCGCGTGTGGATTCGCGCCATGCCCGTGATGACCCCGGCCGCCGGGGCTCCGCCCCATTCCTCGTACATGCCATGCGCCGCATACTGGCCCAGTTCAAAGAATGTGCCGGGATCGGCCAGCAGTCCGATCCGCTCGCGCGCCGTCAATCTCCCCTTGGCATGCTGGTTCTCAATCGCCTTTGCGCCGCCTCCCTCACAGATCACTTCGCCCTCATTGCGTACCTGCGACATCAGGTCGGCAAGAAATCGCATATTTGCCTCGAAGCGAGCCGAGGTGGGATCGATCCTGGTAGTCAGCACGTTTCCGGACGGAGATGAGTTCACGGTCGACGATTCGTTGCGGTCAGCCATAGGAGAGCGAACTTTTTACGGTATACCAGCAGGGCAGAACGGCGCAATGGAGCCTGGATCGGGCGTCAAACCCTGGGCTTCTGGATTCGCCGGATCGTTTCGGCGACGGGATCTTCTGCGATCGCGTCGATAAGCCCGATCTGCAATGCGTGCCGCGCACTGAGTTTCTCGGCGGCGACGAATAGTTCCAGCGCTCGCCCCTTGCCGATTAGCCGAGGCAGCCGCTGCGTGCCTCCCCACCCGGTGATCAGGCCCAGGGCCGCACCTCGATGTCCGAATACGGCGTGCGGCGAAGCAATTCGGCGGCGGCAGGCCAGAGCCAGGTCCAGGCCCCCGCCCATGCAGTAGCCCGAAATCGCCGCGTACACCGGCGCGGGAAAGTTCTCGATCGCGTTCATGAGAGCTTGACCCATCCTGGCAAACTCGCGGCCGGAGGGGCCGTTCAGGGCGGCAATCTCCTGCAAGTCGGCTCCCGCGGAAAAAAAACGATCATTTCCGGCAAGCACCAGGGGCGCAGCCTGATTGGTCGCGAATCCTGATATAGCTTTGGTCAAGGCGAGAACAAATTCACGAGTGAGCCGGTTGGTGCTGTCCCCGGAGTGGAGGCGAAGCACACATACACCCTCGATCTGTACAATCGCTAAGCTTGTGGCAGACATGAAAAACGAATTGCGGAACTGGAAACCAGTGGCCTGTCGCGGTGAAAATGTTAGCGGCAAGTCATTGAGGACGGCACGCCTGGCTGCGCGGGCCGGACGAACGCGTCCGCCCGCTTTGCGACAGGACACTAACTTCGTCGCTCGATCCATTCGGCCAACCGGCAGCCATCTTCCTCCAGCAGGAAGGTTCCCACCCCATAACACTCGCCGAGGATGCGCTGCGACTCAGGATCCCGGGCCGCCCGCGTGATCCATTGTTGCCCAACCCGGTATTGTGCCGCCGTGAACCATTTTTGCGGCAACACTTCAACCAGGCCCGCCTGCAGGTAGAAAATGAAAAGCGCAAATGCCGGGTCGTCATTCGACATCGCCTTGTAACTTGTGGGCACGATGATCTCGTCGACCGCGCGCAGTTCTAGCGGCACATTGATCTTGTGCGTACCCGAGCCCAGGGCCAGCGGAGTCTCGAAATCGGCGACCGGGGCTGTCGCCGCATAGATGCGATCCGAGGATTGCTTGAACCATCCTGCCACTTCCGCCAGGTCAAAAGCTTTCAGCTGCTCAGGATCGAAACATGCGAGCCGGATACTTCTTCCTTCCGGGCACCAGATGCCAAGGCGGTTCGATTCCGTCAGAAACGGGCGGCAATAAGTATTCAGAGCCAACCGGATCTTTCCGGGTTCAGGCTCAGAGGCGAGTGTGACCAGGTGAGCCACCGGACCCTCGGTGCCGTGATGAGTCCACAAGAATCGCTGCCCGGACTGAGAGCGAAACGACGGAAACGTCTCCCAATACCAGGGAGCCGGCCCCACGGTCGCGGAGAGGATATTCCTGGCGCGCGTCGCGCCCACCTGAGACATTACCCGGCCGCCGGAACGCCCGGCCCCTTGACGTGCGTGCGGATGAACTGGATGATTTCGTCCATGGGGGTGCCGGGCTGGAAGATTGCGGCTACGCCTGCCTTCTTGAGTGCCTCGATATCCTGATCGGGAATAATTCCACCCACCAGCAGGCACACATCATCCATTTTGTTTTGGCGGAGAAGGTCAATGACCCGCGGAACAATTGCGTTGTGCGCACCCGACAGTATGGAAAGCCCGATGACCTGCACGTCTTCCTGAAGCGCAGCCGTGACTATCATCTCGGGAGTCTGGCGCAGGCCGGTGTAAATTACTTCCATTCCCGCATCGCGCAATGCGCGCGCGATCACCTTGGCGCCGCGATCGTGGCCATCGAGGCCGGGCTTGGCTACCAGCACACGAATTTTCATCTCCGCCATGCAACACCATTTAACCACAGAGGGCACGGGGGATCACAGGGGCAGCCCGTTCCCCATGCGCTCTACCTCCGCCGTCAAGGTGTCTTGATGTCCAGGCTGCGCCACATATACCAGCAAGCCACGCTGCGGTACGGCTCCCACGCGCGCGCGATCTTTTCCATCTCTCTGGGCTTCGGCAGCTTGCGTTTTCGATAATGTTTTTTCAGCGCCATCTGCACGCCGTAATCCCCGGTGGGCAGCACGTTTGGGCGGCGCAACGAGAACATCAGAAACATGTGCGCGGTCCACGGGCCTATGCCCTTGACTTGAGTGAGATGCTGGATCACCTCTTCATCGGATAGGTCCGGAAGTCGGGAAAAATCCAGAACTCCCGCCGCGGTCTTGGTCGCAAGGTCTTTCAGGTAAGCGGATTTCTGCTTCGATAATCCTGCGCTGCGAAGTTGCTCGTCGGACAACTTGAGTATTCCCTGGGGCGTAACCGGATCTCCCGCCAGGGCGGCAAGACGCTTGAAGATCGTCGCCGCCGCCCTGCCATTGAGTTGCTGGTACACCAGCGCCTCGGCGAGGCTGGAGAAATCCGCCAGGCCGTACTCCATCTTGTATGGCCCCACCCGCTCGATGATGGCGCGCAGCACCGGATCGCACTTCTTCAGGTGATGAATAGCCTTCCGCATCGCTTATAGATCTACCATAAGAGCCGTTGCGGAGGCGAATAAAACACGAACAATCCCCGGCTCCCTGACTACTTCTTGATCGCGATTCCCAACACTTCGTACTTCCCGTTGCGCAACAGGCTGCCCGCTCCGACAAACGCGCGGGCAGGATAGTCTCCATGGAAATACGTTTTGTATACATTGTTGAAGGTTTCGTAGTACTTCAGATCGGTGCAAAAGACCTGGACGGAAACGATGTCATCCATGGTCAGGCCGGCCAGTTCGACCGTCTGCTTCACGCCATCCATCACCAGGCGAGCCTCTTGCTCGGCATCGGCGGGGGCCTGTCCGGTCTTCGGATCGAGCCCGATGTGGCCGGCAATGTACAACGTGTTGCCCACCAGGACGCCGTCGCTGAACGGCAAGGGCTTGGCGTCGGCGCCGCGTGGTTTCACGATATATTTCCGATCCGCGGCCCCAGCTAGCGTGCAAAAGATCAGCAGAACGAGGCCTGCGGCGATTCGGCGTAGTTTCATGAGTTTCCTCGAAAATGGATTTAAATTCGTTCCGCAGAGTACCACCAGCAGACGCTCAGCCGCCAGCAACACGGTGGTGATTCCTTACCCGACAAACGTACGGGCAAGGGCTCATGCCGTCTTATGCGTGCCCTGGCGGAAGTTCTCGATCAGATGTTCCGACGTTCGCAGCGTAAAGGCCATGATGCTGATGGTGGTTGTTTTATCGGTGCAATTCAGGAAGACACTGGCATCGCAGACGTACAGGTTGGGCACGTCGTGTGCCTGACCAAAACGGTTAGTCACAAACTTCTTTGGATCGTTTCCCATCCGGCAGGTGCCAACCTCATGCAGGCTCCAGCCTGGAATCTGCGGGGCATCGGCTGAGCCAACGAACTCTCCTCCGGCCGCGCGTATGATCTCCGCACAAATCTCCTTGGAGTGTTCCCACATCTTCAGGACATTCTCATCCCATTCGAAGTGCATGCGCGCGACCGGACTTCCGTAAGGATCTTTCACTTCAGGATCCAGGTCCATGTAGTTCGAATCTGAGCGCAGGGTAGGAGCTTGAATGCCAAAGCTCACCGGCGCGGGATAGCGGCGCTTGATCTCGCGCTTGAAGGACGACCCGAATCCGTCGAGTTCATTGGCGTAGTAAGGGAACTCCCGACAACCGCCGTCGGGGTACACGGCATATCCACGGATGAACTTCTCCTCCCGCGGATTATTCAGATTCTGCCAGCGCGGCATCCATGCGATCGTGCTGTCGGCTACGTGGTCGGGGAAACTGGGCTGTCCCATCAACTGCGGCAAATATCCCCGCGCCGAATCCCCGTACAGGTGATCGCAAAGATTGCGCCCCAGTTGCCCGCTGGAATTCGCAATGCCGTTCGGCCAGTGCCGCGATTTCGAGTTCAGCATGATGCGCGAGGATTCGATGCACCCCGCCGCCACCACCACCGCGCGCCCGTAGACCTCGACCTCCTGCCTGGTCTTGCGGTCCATGTAAGCGACCCCGGCCGCTTGCCCGTTTTCGTCCACCAGCACGTTTTTCGCGAGGGCATCGGTGCGTAATTCCAGGTTCCTGGTTGCTTCCGCCTTCGGCAACAAGAAATATGGAGACGAGAAGAAAGCGCCCACATCGCATCCGGTCGTGCACTCGCCGCAATAGTGGCAGGCAGGATGTCCCTCGTGAGGCCGGGTCAGTTGCGCGCAACGGTCCGGCAGATAGGGCACTCCCAGCTTCTTGCAGGCTGACTCCAGAATGAAGTCCAGGCAGCGAAAGTTGAACGGAGGCAGGTAGGTTCCATCGGGATTGCTGGGCCGGTTCTGCACCGTGCTCGCCACGCCGATCATCTTTTCCACTCGCGTGTAGAACGGATCAATCTCCGCATAGGTGACCGGCCAATCCACGTCATTGCCGTCGAGGGAAGCAGCTTTGAAATCGATGTCCCCGAACCGCGCCGAACTACGTCCCCAGAAATTCGTCTTTCCTCCCACGGCGCTGGCCCGCGGCCACATCCATTGCGTGCCCGGGGCGACTGTGAACGGAATCTCGTGATCCCACGCGGCCTTGGTATATTCGTTGTCCATGTAGCCGAAAGACTGCGCGCGGTGTTTGGGATCGTCCAGGCCGCGAAACTTCATGTCCCAGGGCATGCGGTGAAAGCGGAAATCCTTTTCCGGGTCGAGCCTCCGCCCGGAATTCAGAGCGCAGACCTTCAGACCCGCTTCACACAGCGTTTTGATGGCCATGCCGCCGCCGGCCCCGGTTCCAATCACGATGACGTCGTAGACTTTTTTTGCCATGCCCGGTGTTCCCCGCGCTTCAGGAATTTGTGCTGGAAAGATGCTTGTGCTCGGGATCGTCCTTGTGCGGACACTGCGGCGACTCCGAATAGAACTTCAGCGCAGGATTGTCCAGTTCCTTGTAGCCGATCTCGCTGGTGTAAAACCCGGTGACGGTGTACTCGCGCATCAAGGCGAAGAATCGTCTCCCGTCTTCTTCGCCGGGACGCGCCTTGTCTTTGAAGCCCAGCGGCACGAGAAGGGCATTCTGCTGCTCAGCCGTGAGTTCGCTGAAAGGCTTGCCATTGATCTGCCCAGCCCGCGCATTCAACCACGCGAGACCCATGCGGAAAGGGTATTGCACTTCGTCGGTATGGGCGACCATGAAATCGATGAACTCCGCCACGCCCGCTTCTTTGGCGCCGGGAGTCGCATCGCTGGGAATGATGATTTCGGCCAGTCGCTCCACGTCCGCGTATTCGGGTGCCGTGAAGAACTGGGGTTGATAGTGTGCAGGCTTGATCTGCAGCGCCGCGTTTCCGATGTGCCCGCAGGCAAATCCCCATTTGCTGAAGCCCGGAAAGTGTGCCGCCGCTGCAGCCGTACCCAGGATTCGTAAGACTTCCCGCCGGTGAATTCCTTGTCCCGCCATAGGTTCCTCTAACCCTCGACAAAAGAGCCTGCACCCCTTTAAGCCAGGAACTTGATCGTCTGTTCGACCATTTCGGCTGTGGGCTTGTACGGATCACCCGGAGCGTCGTACTCGATCGAGCAGTATCCCTTGTAGCCGTGCTTCTTAAGAATACCGAAGGTTTTTGCCATGTCGACGTGAGTGGGCTCGCCGTGTTCGTCAGGCTCGCCATCCTTGACATGGCAGATCCCGTAGGCGTGCGCGAACATGGCCTCCATGGCCCGGTCCTGGAACTCCACGTCATGCGCCGCAAGTGAATTTCCAAAATCCGGCAAAGCCCGCAGCCACGGGCTGTTTACCTTTTCAATGATCTGCACGATAAAGAAAGGGTCCTCGCTGACGGGATTGTCATTTTCCAGGTGGACTACCACGTTCTTCTTCGCGCCGTACTCGGCCGCGCGCGCCAGGCTATCGGCGGCGCGCCCGACGTCGGGCTTCGAATCCTTCGCCGCGTCGATGTGAGTGCGAATGCTGGGCGAACCGAGCGCAACCGCCACATCAATCCACTGGTTGGTCGCCTTGACGGCCTTTTCCCGTACCGTTGCCTCCTTCGAGTACTGGCTGTACCCGCCATCGACGGCAATGTCGACCACCGAAACCCCCGCCTTTGCGGTAGCAGCGTGCAATTGCTCCAGATACTTCGGATCCGTGGAAGGAAAAATCGGACTCCAGGGCTCGATGTGATGCACGTTAAATTTCTCTACGACATGGGCCGCGAAGTCCTTCAACTCCATCTGCTGCTCCCGGGGAACCTGGCTCGGAGTCTTGCCATCCCACCCCTTCCATCCCACAATGAATTCGCGAAAAGGGTACGCCGCAACTGCCACCCGGTCCCTCGGATCACTGGGAAAGTTGATGGAAGGCCCTGAAGACGCTGCCCATGTAACCTGGGGTAAGAGATGAGCTCCTGCCGCCGCAGCGGCGCATTGAGCAAGAAACTGTCGACGGCTGGAAGAGTTCATGCGCGGCAGTTTACCAGAGAAAGTTCACCGGGGCGCCGCAGGCCATTGGACAATAGAGATCTTCAAAGCAGACTCGAAGACCAGCGGCACGCCGGGTGCGCTATTTGTCAGGGCTGCATTCCGATTTCGAAGTTCAGTGTCGAGAGCGCCATACGGTACTGATACTGGGCATTGACGTGCCCGATGGCGGCGTCGGTCTGCTGCAGTTGGGCCTGGCTGAGTTCGACAATCGAGCCGAGTCCAAGGTGATACCGGCTTTGGGCCAGGCTGAGACTGAGGTCAGCTTGTTTGGCCAGTTCCGCCGCGACTCCTACCCGTTGAAACGCAGTATTGGCTGCCAGCCAGGCGCTGCGAACGTCGCGCGCAACGCGGTCCCGCAGGTCACGCGTATTCTCCGCGGCGGCCTGCGCCCGATATTTCGCCTCCGCAGCCTCGGCGCTGTACAGAAATCCATTGAAAACCGGAATACTTGCATTCACTCCAATCGCACCATACCAGCTGGATGTGAAGTAATTGGGAAAGCAGCCGCCAAAGCAGTCGGGACGAACCGGCGTCGCGCCCGCGATGCCCAGCGCACTGATCGTGGGAAAAAGCTGGCCGCGCTGCGCACGGCGGAATCTCCCGGCGGCCTGCTCTTCGTAGTTCATAGCCTGCAGGTCAGGGCGCTGCTGGAAAGCGGCGCGGATGAGTCCATCCAGGTCGGCAGGTGGCGGCGGTGGTTCGACGTCCTCTTCGTTCAATTCGAACGTGATTTGACGGTCGAAGCCTAGCACCGCCGCCAGCGCTGCCCTGCTCGAATCGAGGTTGTTTTGCGCATCGAGTTGCAGCAACTTTGCCTGCGACAGGTTGACGTCCGCAAAGGTCAGGTCGAGATTGGATTTCAAGTTGTTCTTGGCCAGCTCGCTGATCTGGTTCTCGACGGACTGGCGGGTCGACACGGTTTGCTGGGCAACTTTAAGCAGGGCCTGGCTCTGCAGGGCATTGTAAAAAGCCTGGTCTGTGGCCATCACGATGTCTTCGATGGTGGCCAGCGCATTGGCATCCTGCGCCTTTTCACGAAGCTTTGCGGCGGCTACCAGGCTGCTGGTGCGGCCAAAGTCAGTGATCAGTTGGCTCAGCGTCACGCCGGCTCCGGCATGTTCGAGCAGGCGGGGGGCATTGAGCGCTCCCGCTCCCACCCGGCTCCCCTCGTTTGCGTTTACCGCTGTAATCGCCGCAGCAAAGGTGGGAAGCTCGGCCGACCTCGTTTCCCGATAGACCTCATGTTGCGCAAGAGCGAGCAGACGGCCCACGCTGATCCTTGGATTGTTCTTGATCGCAAGACGCTCGGCATCTCTGCGGGTTAAGCGCATTGGAGCGCCGGGAGTTGGCCCGCCGGGAGCCGTTTGCGCATTGGCAGAAACATTCTCTTGCGGCTCTGCCGTGGTTGGCAGAGCAATGCCGGCCCTTGGCGCAAAGAAGGAGCTCGCAGCAGGCGCGGAATTCGACAGACGCTGCGGAGCCGACGGCAGCTCCGCCCGCTTCTGGGCATTCCCTGACGGGCTCATGAGGGCAACAAAAAAGATAAAGACGAGCACCTCGCGGGATACAAGCCATTTCGTGCACTGCTTCATTCGCCGGTCTCCACGGGAGAAGTTGTTGCCCGCTGATTCCCCTTGCCATATACCAGCAAGTAAGCGGCAGGCACGATGAACACGGTCAGCACGACCGACACCGTGAGCCCGCCGATGATGGCGCGCGCCAGGGGGGCATACTGCTCGCTGCCGGTTCCCAGCTTCAATGCCATGGGCACCATGCCGATGATGGTTGCCAAGGAGGTCATCAAGATTGGCCGCAAACGTACCCGGCAGGACGTGATCACCGCCTCCTGAATAGACTTTCCTTGTTCTTCCAGCCGATGCGTGAACTCCACGATCAGGATGCTGTTCGATGCGGAGATGCCCACCAGCATCAACACGCCCATCAGCGACATCACGTTCAGCGTCGTCCCCGTCAGGGGCAGAATGATGAGCACACCGATGAAGCCCATAGGAATCGCGAGCATGATGAGCACGGGATCCTTGAACGACTTGAACTGCGCGACCAGGATGAGGTACAGCAGGACGACGGAGAGCGACAATCCAATGGCAAAGCTGCGGAATGACGCGTTCATGCCCTGTACCATGCCGCGCATGTTGATGCGGACGTTCTCGGGTGCTTTGAGACTGGAAATTACCTTCGCGACCTGATTCGAAACCTTTCCCATGTCCTCTCCCGCAGGCGTCACGTAGACGTCGGTCACGCGCTGGATCTGGTAGTGATCGACTTCGGTGGGAGTCTGGATTTCTTCCAGCTTTACCACGGTGTCCAGGGTGGTCGGTTCCTTCAGATGGGGAGCGCGGATCGGAATATTGGTCAGGTCGGTAAAGTCGTGGATCGCGGCACGTCCCTTTTCGAAGTACTGTACCGTGAGGTAGTAGTCGTTGCCCGTCTTGTGGTCCACCCAGTAGTTGGGGGCAATCATCGAGTTGGAATTCAGCGCGGTAATCACGTTGTCCACGGCATCTTTCTGGGTCAGCCCTAACTCGGCGGCGTGCACCCGGTCCACATCCAGCCGCAGCGCGGGATAATTGAGATCCTGCGGAATGTAGACTTCGCCCACGCCGGGCAGAGCGCGAATCTGACTGGCCAAATCCTGCGCCACGGCATAATTCTGGCCCATGTGCGGGCTGCTCACCTGGATATCGATCGGCGCCGGCATCCCCATATTCAGCACCGCGTCCACCATCGATCCGCTGGAGAAGAACGCGCGAATATCGGGAAATTGGCTGCTCATGTGCTTCTGCACCTGTTCCATGTACCAGAAGCTGCTCTGGCGGTGATCATCCTGCAGCGCGACCTGAATGGTGGCGGTGTAGGGCCCGGCATTGGTGGTATACAGGGCGGAGAAATCCGGCACGACCCCAAGGTTGGAAACCACCATCCTCAGGTCGTCCGGGTTGATGTCGTGCCGGATCAAATCCTCGATCCTGGCTACGTATTGTTCGGTAACTTCAAGGCGCGTGCCCGTGGGGACTTTGAGGTTGATCGTGAACTGGCCGGCATCGGTCTGTGGGAAGAAGGCCAGGCCCAGCAGGGGATAGATGGCGACGCTCGCAAGGAACGCGCCGCTCAGTATCGCCACCGTGAGCGGCGGGCGCTTCACTGCCCGCCGCACCCAGACTTCGTAGAAGTCGAGCATGCGGTTGAACGCGCGGTTGAACCCAGCGGTGAAGCGGTCCCACCAGGAACGGCCCGCCGGAGTGGTTGGCTCAATTTCATATTCCGCTTCGTGTCCGTGCTCTGCGGCGTGCGGCACCGCCTTCAAAAAGCGCGCGCAGAACAGCGGAATCACGGTCATGGCCACCAGGTAGGAAGCGAAAAGGGAAATCACGACCGCGAGCGCCAGCGCGCTGAACAGGAACTTGCTGACGCCATACAGGAAGGTTACTGGGAAGAAGACGACCACGGTTGTCAGCGTTGCTGCCAGGACGGCCAGGCTGACTTCTGCCCCGCCGATCTCCGCTGCCTTCATCGGTTCCGCGCCCATTTCCAGGTGGCGGTAAATGTTCTCGAGCGAGATCACCGAGTTATCGATGATGCGCGAGAAGGCCAACGCCAATCCGCCCAGGATCATGGTGTTGATGGTGCTGTCCATCATGTAGAGCACTACGAAAGTCGCCAGTGCTGACAACGGAATCGACAGGAACACGGCCGAGGTCGAGCGCACGCTCCCCAGGAAGATCAAAATCATCAGGCTGGTCAGGAGCAGCCCGATCAGGCCTTCATGGAGCAGCGTCTTGATCGCTTCTTTCACGAACGCGGACTGGTCAAACACTACCGCCGCCTTTAATTGTCTGGGGATGTCAAAGAGATGGCCGATTGCCTCGCGGATCCCGCTCACCACCTGGATCGTATTGGTGTCGCCGCCTTGCTTCATGATCGGCAGGTAGACCGACCTTTGCCCGTCCACCCGGACCAGGTTGTACTGGATCTGATTTGCGTCCTCGGCCTTGCCGAGATCATTCACCGAGACCCACGAATTTCCAACCGTCTTGACCGGGATCTTGCCCAGTTGCTCCATGGTGTCGACCAGGCTGTTGGAATAAACGTAGTAATCGAAAGGTCCCATCTTGACGTCGCCCGCCGGCAGGATGAGGTTCGAATTGTTCACGGCGCCCACGACGTCCATCGGGCTCAACTGCCGCGAGGCCAGTTTGTACGGGTCCACGTACACCATGATCTGGCGATATTTCCCTCCAAATGGTGGAGGAATCTCCGCTCCTTTCACGACCGCGATTTGATTGCGGATGGTGAACTGTCCAATATCGTGAAGCTGCGTCTGGTTCAGCCCTTCGCCCTTCAAGGTCACCAGACAGACCGGGAGGCTGGATGCGTCGAACTTGAGGACGACGGGCGGAAGAGTGCCTGGCGGCAGGCGTTTCAGATCGGCCAGCGCGAGATTCGACAACTGCGTGACATCGGCGTCAGGGTTCGTGCCGGGTTGGAAATACACCTTGATGATGCTGACCCCCAGCAGCGAGCGGGACTCCATGTGATCGATGCCGCTGGCCAGCGTGAAAAATCGCTCCAGCGGGTCGGTGATATCGGTCTCGATATCCTGTGGCGGCATCCCCGAGTAGAAGGTCGCCACCACGACTTCGGGTAGATTGATGGCTGGAAACAAGTCGACCGGCATGCGGACCAGGCTGGTCACGCCGATGACCATCAGTGCCAGACAGATCACCACGATGAAATATGGGTTACGAATTGAGAAGCCAGACATTTATTCGACCATCTCTGCAAAAGTTTTATTCAGCCAGCGTTCTATTCCTGATTGCTCTCGTGATACTGCATGACTTGCACCCCCTGGGGCGCAACCTTCTCCCCACGTTTCAGCCCGGCGCGATCGCTTACCACCACCCGCTCGCCCTCCTGTAACCCGGCAACCACCTCGACATCATTGGCGGTCTGAATGCCCAGTGTTATTGGCCGATCTTCCAGTTCGTTGTTGCCGTTCACCACTAAGACCGAAGTCTTGTCTCCCTCGTGATTGAGCGACTGCAAAGGAATCGCGGGAATGTCCTCTTTGTGCTCGAGGGTCAGATCCGCCTCGGCATACAAGCCAGGCACCAGCAGGTGATTGGGATTTCGCACATCTACTTCGGTGTGCATGGTGCGGGTAGATTCCTGTACGTCGACCGAGAAACGCGCCACCTTGCCGGCGAAGGTGCGATTCAATGACGGAACGCGAACATTCACACGATCACCCACGCGGATAAACCGGACGTAAGATTCCGGAACCGGAATGACGAGCCGAAACAGATCGTCCTGCGAGAGCTTTACGATGGGCAGCACCTGCGTGCTGGAGTTCGTACCCGCCTGCACCAGCGTTCCGAGATTGGCATAGCGTTGCGTGACCACCCCGGAGAAAGGGGCCGTGATATTGGAATAATCGAACAGAGTTTGATCGCGGGCGAGTTTCCCCTTGGCCACCGCCAGTTGGCTCTGTGCTGATTCCAGAGCGGCCTGCCCGGCATCCACTTGCGAAGACGCTGCCAGGTCTTTTCCTTGCGCATCGTCGACCTCCTGCTGGGCCACAATGCCAGGCTGGCTCTGGAACACTCCACTGAGTCGCGTATATTGCAGATGCAGGGCCTTGTACTGGGCCTGATAGCGGGAAAGTTCGTGCTGGGCGCGGGTGACCTGATTCCTGGCGTTCGTAATCTCGGCCTGATCTTCCTGCAGTTGCGCCTGTAACTCAGGAATTTCCAGAACGGCCATGACTTGGCCGGCTTTCACATGGCTGCCGTAGTCCACCAGCAACTTCTTCACATAGCCGGCTTCCTTGGCATATACGTCGATCTCCTGAAAAGGGACCAGTTCAGAGGAGAGCGTGATGTCGCGGCCAAGAGATTTCTTGACTACCTTGGCCACGCCGACGCTCAGCGTGGGATCGCTGGCTTGCACACGCTTCTCGCTATTGCTGGAACAAGAAGGCGCCGAGAGGGTAAGAAACATTACGGCGAGAGCGGAGAGGGCAGCGCAAACCGGCCCGCTCCAGAGACGCCGTGTGATGTTGGATCCATTCAGGGTCGGAGTCATTTCTTCTTTCACCAGCCTTGTCTGCGTTGCGTCAATATTCTTCAGGTTCATGGAAAATGTATGCGCGTCCTGCTAGCGCGCCCGCTGCATGCGCTCACCGAGTTGCGCGATTGAGAAACTGCCGGATCGGCAAAACTCGATCACCTCGCGCTCGGAGCGTTGCAGTCTCGCGGCGACATGCGGGAGCTCGCCAGCAATCTCGGCCGGAATAGTCACCACCCCATGCTGATCCCCATGCAGCAAACTGCCGGTTTGAACTTCCAAGCCATCTACCGTCACGGGAACTCCGAGGTCGAAGATGTGCGCGTATGCATGCGAAACTGCAACGCTGCCGGCAAACAGCTGCATCCCCATCGACCGGACCGAAGGCAACTCTCGTACTGCGCCATTAGTCAGATAGCCGGTGCAACCCAGTGCTCTGAGAATGGCCGCATGCATGTTCCCCACGAAGGCTCCGCGTCCGGGTTTGTGATCCAGGTCTTCGAGCACGAGGATGCGCGGAGCGGGCGATTCCACGATGCGATTCCAAAGATCTCCCCAGTCGTGAAAAGAACCTCCGACAATCGGCGGGTCGCCTGTGCGCAGGCGCGCGGTTACGGCATAGCCGACCATGGGCGGCATCTCGGGAAACATGCAGCGAATTTTCCCATCGGTAAATCCCGTATTGCGCAATCGAACGTTGAATGTCTCAATCGCGTTCGCAATCATGCAGGTATCGAACTGGCGGAGAGCATTCAGCTCTGGCTTACTTAACGGCGGTACCTTGTCCATGCGGCACTTTTCCCTTCGGCAAGCGGTCATTCCAGCGCCGAACAGCATGTCAATTTGAGGTAAGCCACAGAAGCTGCCGTCCATTCGCCTGGGCTGCAGCCGGTTCGCGCTCCAGTTGCGCGCCCATACGGTCAAGCGGCCACGGAGCGACTACCAGATGAGTGAATCAGGCGCGGCTCGGAGCTTCGAGCGTGGACCTACGAGAAGGAGGAAAGAGGAAAGGGAGGCGGGCGGTTGTACAAATTCTTTTCGAGCAAAACATTCAAAACGGGCGGGCTGGAGGGTGCGACATGCGGATAACAGCCCAGGTCGTACAGCACAGCGGCAATCACAATTGGGGGCATCCAGGTCGCTGCATTATTCAGCAGGCGCTGCAGCCCCGGCTCCCAGGACGAGTGCTTTTGTACGACTGTTACGGTGTTATCCGAAGCTGCCGGCGACCCATAGCGAGTAGCAACGCTGAGGGTCAAGGCACACACGGCCACAAGGATCATGGCCGTGCACCAGCGTTTGCGCGCGGGTTCACGCGGATTCGTCTGTCGCAGCATCTCAGCAATCTTTAGCATATTGACACAAGGCTCCGCAACGGGAGCCAAACATGCAGCATAACAAAAGTTTGGATAGGTCGAGCCTGCCCGCGGGTTGTACATCACCTGGGAATAGACCTGCTTGCTTCAAACAAATGGCACAAGCGTGCGCCAGCGTGTGTGCGAGGTTTTGCGAAGGGCTGCAAAATATTCGAAGGGTGGAGGATAGTTTTGGTGGAGGCGGCGGGAGTCGAACCCGCGTCCGAAAATGTTACTGGTCAAGAGAACTACATGCTTAGTCGGGTTCATGCCCCAGGCATTACCCTGGGACGTTCGCGGCCCGCGCTCAGAACCGACAAGAAACGCGTTCCGCTAGCCTGTGGTCTTAGCCTCCCCTCCCAGACGTAGAAGGGAAGAGCAGCTCGCTGTGCGACGTCCTTCGGAGGCCCGCGAGCAAAGCCTCCTGGGACGGCTGCCTAACTAATTAGGCTGCGTATGCCATCTGTTGATTGGCAATTATCATTTTGCACGCGATTACGGGTGTGTGCACCCCGGCATGCCTCTTGGCCGCAAGCATCTCCGTCGAAGCCGTGACGCCCCCATCTTAGGGATTGGCCTATAAAGATCCACTTCCAATCTAGAGTTCAGCTAGAGGGAAGTCAATTTATTAGATTAAGCCGACGGCCTCTAAGGTCCGGGAAGTAAATCCGTGGCGATTTTTTTGTGGTACCTGCCCCGCAAATTCCGGATCCATTGGACTTGGGCTGCACAGAGACCCCGCTTGCGCTGCAAATTGTTCGGCTCAAAGGACTTAGGAGCAAAGTATTCCGTAATAAGGACTTTTACGCCGACATCAAACATTGAGCTCACGAAACTATTGCATTCCGTCCATGGCACTGACCGATCACAGCCCAACTCTGCGCTGTTCTGCTGCGGGGACTAAAGGTCGTTCGTCACAGGATCGCACTATTGCATGTGGAAAACCGTCCGCCGACGTGCAGGAGTACCAATTCCCGCACTCGATCGTGCCAAAGTATTCGAGGCTCTTTTGGCGCGACCGGTGAAATTCAAAAGCGGCGCTAACGGCGGAGACTTTCTGACAGGCGGGCTT
>DASREX010000057.1:0-22967 GCA_035651855.1 Candidatus Sulfotelmatobacter sp. | reverse complement strand
TGCGCGGTATCGCGCGCCGCGAGAAGAACACGATCGGCAATTTCTGGGTCGATATTACGCGGGCCACGCTGTGGATCCTGCTCCCGATGTGCCTCGCGTTCTCGTATGTGCTGATCTCGCAAGGCGTAGTGCAAAACCTCCGGCCCTACGACGTCGTCCGGTTGGTCGAGCCGCAGGTCATTGTTTCCACCGGGCCCGACGGAAAAGTCACCACTAAGCGAATCACCGAGCAAGTAATTGCCCAGGGGCCGGTCGCATCCCAGGAAGCAATCAAGATGGTGGGAACAAATGGCGGAGGATTCTTCAATGCCAACAGCGCTCATCCCTTCGAGAATCCCACGCCGCTGGCGAATTTTCTCGAGATGATCTCGATCTTTGCGATTCCTGCAGGCCTCACCTTCACCTTGGGCAGGATGACCGGATCCCCTCGGCATGGCTGGGCAGTCTGGGCCGCGATGGCGCTGTTGTTTGTGGCGGGCGTAGTCACCGCCTATTGGTCCGAGTCGAAAGGCAATCCGCTGTTCAAAGGGGTGGACCAGGAAGCCAGCCTGGCGCAGTCCGGCGGCAACATGGAGGGCAAGGAAGTCCGCTTCGGCATCGCCAATTCCGCCCTCTTCGCCACCGTCACCACCGATGCCAGCTGCGGCGCGGTCAACGCCATGCACGATTCGTTGACGCCTCTGGGCGGCATGGTCCCCATGGTTAACATCATGCTGAGCGAGGTTGTCTTTGGCGGCGTAGGCGCCGGCATGTACGGAATTCTGATTTACGTGATTCTGGCGGTCTTCATCGCAGGCCTGATGGTCGGCCGTACTCCTGAGTATCTGGGCAAGAAGATCGAGGCTTATGACGTGAAAATGGCTATGCTGGTCACGCTGATATTTCCGCTGGCGATCCTCACGCTCGCCGCGATTTCGGTCCTGAAAGGCTTTGGAACAAGCGCCATCTCGAATTCCGGACCGCACGGATTTTCCGAGATCCTGTACGGTTTTCTTTCCACCGCGGCCAACAACGGTTCGGCCTTTGGGGGCCTGAACGGCAATACGCCCTGGTACAACATCACGCTCGGCCTCAATACCCTGGTTGGCCGGTTTCTGATGATTATTCCGATGCTGGCAATCGCCGGCAACCTGGCGCGCAAGAAATCGGTTCCGGCATCTCCGGGCACATTCCCGGTCACCACGCCGCTTTTCACCTCCCTTCTGGTGGGCGTAATCGTGATCGTCGGCGCCCTCACATTCTTTCCGGCCCTTAGCCTCGGGCCGATTCTGGAGCACCTGCTTATGCAGGCCGGCAAAACCTTCTGAGCATGACTGACAAACGCAAATCGAAACGCGCCGTTTGGGATCCGCGCATTGTGCGGCGGGCATTGTGGGAATCGGTACTGAAACTAAATCCTAAGACCATGATGCGCAACCCGGTGATGTTCGTGGTGGAAGTGGGCAGCGTAATCACCACCGCGCTGTTGTTTCGTGCTCCCGGCGCCGCGTTCGCCTTCAATCTGCAGATTACGCTGTGGCTTTGGTTCACTGTCCTGTTCGCCAACTTTGCCGAAGCCATGGCGGAAAGCCGCGGGAAAGCGCAAGCCGATACGCTGCGCAAGGCCCGCTCTGAAACCCGCGCCAATCGGATTCTTGCTAACGGCCAGACCGAGATCGTAGCCAGTTCCAAACTCAGGACTGGAGACCTTGTCCTTGTGTCGGCGGGAGAGTTCCTTCCGGGAGATGGCGAGATCATCGAGGGCGTAGCCTCGGTCGACGAGTCGGCTATCACCGGCGAATCTGCGCCCGTGATCCGCGAAGCCGGCGGAGACCGCTCCGCCGTGACCGGCGGCACCCGCGTCCTCTCCGACTGGATTAAGGTCCGCATCACCTCCAATCCCGGCGAGACGTTCCTCGATCGCATGATCGCCCTGGTCGAGGGCGCCGAACGCCACAAGACACCCAATGAGATTGCGCTGAACATTCTGCTCGCCGGACTCACCATCATCTTCCTGCTCGCCGTGGTCACGCTGCAGCCCTTTGCCATCTATGCCGGTTCCCCGCAGACCGTGTTCGTGCTGGTCTCGCTGCTGGTTTGCCTGATTCCAACCACCATCGGGGGACTGCTTTCTGCGATCGGGATCGCCGGGATGGACCGCCTTATTCAGCACAACGTGTTGGCAATGTCGGGGCGGGCGGTCGAGGCCGCGGGAGATGTGAACACACTGTTGCTTGACAAGACAGGCACGATCACATTGGGGAATCGCCAGGCCGCTGAATTCATTCCGGCGCCCGGAGTCACCGCCGCCGAGATGGCGGACGCTGCGCAATTGTCCTCCCTCGCCGACGAAACTCCCGAAGGCCGCTCCATCGTGGTTCTGGCAAAAGAGAAGTATGGACTGCGCGGGCGGGAATTGGCCTCGCGCGACGCCGTGTTCGTGCCTTTCACCGCGCAGACCCGCATGTCCGGGGTGAATTTCAACGGCACCGAAATCCGCAAGGGTGCCTCCGACGCAATCGCCCGGTATCTGGAACGGAACCAGGGCGCTTATCCGCTGTCGCTGCAGGCGGCCGTCGACGAAATTGCGCGCTCTGGCGGAACTCCCCTGGTGGTTGCGGAGAAGCGTCGCGCCTTGGGCGTGATTTACCTCAAAGACATTGTGAAGGGTGGAATCCGCGACCGCTTCCATCAGCTGCGTTCCATGGGAATCAAGACGGTGATGATTACCGGCGACAATCCCCTGACCGCCGCTGCCATCGCCCGGGAGGCCGGGGTGGATGATTATCTGGCGCAGGCGACGCCGAAAGACAAAATGGACCTGATCCGGCGCGAGCAGGCCGACGGGAAACTGGTGGCAATGACGGGCGACGGAACCAACGATGCCCCCGCTCTGGCCCAGGCCGATGTGGGCGTCGCTATGAATACCGGCACTCAGGCCGCGAAAGAGGCGGGCAACATGGTGGACCTCGACTCCAATCCCACCAAGCTCATCGAAATCGTTGAAATTGGCAAGCAACTGCTCATGACCCGCGGGGCGCTCACCACATTTTCAATCGCCAACGATGTGGCCAAATACTTCGCCATCATTCCCGCTATGTTCGCGGGAACATTTCCCGTGCTGAACGCGCTGAACATCATGCGGCTGGCAACTCCGCAGTCGGCCGTGTTGTCTGCAGTCATCTTCAATGCGTTGATCATTATTGCGCTCATCCCGCTGGCGCTGCGCGGGGTCCGTTACCACGCGATGAATGCCGAAGCGCTGCTTCGCAGGAATCTCGTGATCTACGGCCTGGGGGGCATTATCGCGCCGTTCATCGGGATCAAGCTGATTGACATGCTCATTACTTCCGTGGGGTTGGCGTAAGCCGTAGCCATGAAAAGACACTTGATCACTTCCCTGCTCATGACACTGGTTACAACCATGTTGCTGGGCTTCATTTATCCGCTGCTGGTTACAGGGATTGCACAAGTAGTGGCTCCCGAAAAGGCGAATGGTCAGCTGATCCGTCGTGACGGCCGGGTGATCGGGTCCAGGGTTATCGGCCAGGCCTTTACGGGTCCGGGCTACTTCCATTCGCGTCCCTCGGCGGCGGGCGCTGGATACGACGCCTCCAATTCCGGAGGATCGAACCTGGGGCCCACAAATGGCAAGCTCATCGACCGCGTGAACTCCAGCGCGGCTCGTCTGCAATCTGAAAATCCGGGCAGCAAAGTTCCCATCGACTTGGTGACAACGTCCGCGTCGGGTCTGGACCCGGATATCTCGCCCGCCGCTGCCCTTTTCCAGGTTCCCCGCGTCGCGCGGGAACGTGGCACCGATGAAGCCAGGATCCGTCAACTTGTAACCGAGCGGGTCCGTCCCAGGCAGTTCGGCATTCTCGGGGAGCCTTCGGTGAATGTTTTGGAACTAAACCTTGAATTGGACCGGCTTACGGGAAAGTGACGACGCTGCCCTCCATCCGCTTCACGATCCTGGTTGGCGCGCTTGCGCTGGGGTCCGCACTTGCCATGTCTGCCCAGGAAACTGTGTTCAATGTTCCGAGCGCCGACATTCTGGACTCAGGCAAAATCTATGGCGAACTCGACTTTACTTACAATCCTGCGAGCGCTGTCGCTTCTTACACGCCACGCCTGGTTGTCGGCATCGGTCATCGCATCGAAATCGGAGCAAACCTGAATGGAATCGCGACTCCCGCGGACGTCCGGACCACGGTGACTCCTGCTCTCAAATGGAAGATTTTCGATACTCCTGCTCACGGATTCGCCGTGCTCGTCGGCGATAACGTCTTCATGCCTGTTCAGAATACCCGCTACAAGGCCGGCAACTATTTCTATGCCGAGCTGGCGAAGACATGGCGCGCGAAGACCCGCCTCTCGGCCGGCTTGTACCATTTCACCGCCGACGTTGTCGCCCCCTCCCAGCGGGTGGGCGGGCAGTTCGGGATCGAGCAGCCGGTTGGCAGCCGGATCACCCTGGCCGCCGACTGGTACACCGGCTATCAGGTGCTGGGGTACGTTACCCCGGGAATCATCGTGAAAGCCACGTCCAGGCTCACGCTGTACGGCTCCTGGCAAATCGGCAACTACGGGCTTTCCGAAGGCAACCACCAGCTGTTGGTGGAACTCGGGTGGAATTTCAACTGACCACGCGCCCGCTCGACCTGCCAAGGCCGCGGCGGCAACCGATTTGAATCTCAGGCGCACCAAGAAAGATAACCTCAATCCTCAGGGGAATCGGCCTATCATCCGAAGAACGAACCTTGGGAGATCTCCAAATGGCGAATCGGGTAGTTCTGCATTTCGAGAAGCCGGAAGATGCTCTGCTTTTCATTTTGGCTTCCAGTTCGGTCAGATCCTCGGAAGTTCCCGTCCCTCATAGCGACGCCGCAGTAAAAGTTGCGGCGGAGATCTGCAAGGCGACTCGAATTACGACTGACGGTGTTCTGAATACCGTCTGAAGGATGGCAATGAAGACGATCATAAGAACTGCCGTGCCGGTAGTGACCGCCGTGCTGCTGGTGTTTATGGCGGTGAATGCCTATCTCGCGGTCAGCACCTTACTACGCATGCAGAAGATCGGCGCGCTCACCGTGGAAAGCGCCGTCATCCAGTCGCGCATGTCCAATGTGCTTCGGGATCTCACCGATATGGAGACAGGGCAGCGCGGTTACCTGCTGACGGGTGACTCCTCGTACTTGCAGCCCTACACCGACGCGAAGGCCAGAATAGAGGCTGATTTCGCCGAACTTCGCATGGGCTTGGCCCAGAGAACGGACCGCGAACGCTACCTGGAGTCGCAGGTCGAGCAGTTGGCTGCCTCAAAGCAGGCTGAGATGGAGCGATCCATCACTCTGCGCCAGGACGGGTATCGCCATCGCGCGTTCCGGCTGGTGAATACAAATGAAGGCATGGAATACATGGATAAGGCTCGCGGCCTTTTGGCTTCGCTATCGTTGGCCGAGAGCAACAATTTCAAGAGTCTGGATAGAGAGAGGAATGCCGGCCTGAGCAAGGCCTTGACCCAGACCATTGCTGCCAATGCGTGCCTGCTCCTTATGACCGGATGCTTGTTTGGACTCATCCGCCGCCGCGGCCACATGCTGGAGCGCGAAGCTGCCCAGAGCAGGCAAGAGCTTTGCTTACGTGACCTGCAGCTGTCAAAACTGATGTCCATCCTCTCCAACCAGGCCCGCTCCAAGACTTCCGCTATCGAAGCCAACGCCCGGCTGCTGCTGCAGAATTATGGTGGATTCCTACCCAAGCAGGGCCACGAATGCGCCGAACAGATCCAGGAAGCATCCGTGCAAATGGAGCGGCTGCGCCGGGACCTGGTTGGCAGTTCCAGCTCCGCCAACGAGGAGAACGAGGCCGTAGAACTGGTCGCCTGAAATCGGTAGGGAGTGCCGCTCCCCTCCTCCACCCGTCTCCGCAAATCGCTTGAGCGGCACCCCTGAGGGGTCCCTCCCGCGCACTCCCAGTCCCTGCGCTACAATCACGGGAGGCTAAACCGGGGTTCATGGGTTCTTTCCCCTTCCGTTCGAGAGCCGCTGCCAGTGTGGCTCGGAGATTCTGAATTCGCCGACTGTCTGCGAAGGACAATGCACAGTGGACACAGACAGAGAACACGCGCCCAGGAGAGAAGACCGGAAGTCCCGGTCCCTCTTATGGTGGGCGCCCGCAATCGCTCTGCTGGTAATCTTCCTGTTTTGGTGGATGGCGCGCCGCGCCGCGATCGCAGGCGAATCTTCGCGCCTGTCGTTCAACCAGACCATCCAGCCCATCCTTTCTGAGAATTGTTATGCATGTCACGGGCCTGATCCAGGCGCGCGCAAAGCCGGACTGCGTCTGGACCGGGCGGAGTTTGCCTATGCGGCGCATGAGAAATTTGGGCCCGCCATCATCCCCGGGAATCCGGACAAGAGTCCGCTGGTGCGTCGCATCGAATCCGGCAACCCGCAAGAGCGCATGCCGCCTCCCGAGGCGCATCGGACCCTTCAACCGGAACAGATTGCCCAGTTGCGCCGCTGGGTGAAAGAAGGGGCGCGATACCAGGAGCACTGGTCGTTCCTTGCCCCCAGGCGTCCGGAGATTCCAGATACAAAAGATCCGCATTGGGCGCGAAATCCCATCGACCGTTTCATTCTCAGCCGTCTCGAGAAGGAGGGATTGCGGCCCTCGGAACCGGCCGACCGACCAACCCTGATCCGACGCGTCACGTACGACCTCACTGGCTTGCCTCCCGCGCCGGGCGAAGTTGAAGCGTTCACCGCCGACCGGTCGGCGAACGCCTACGAAAAAGTAGTGGACCGGCTGCTGGCCAGTCCGCGATACGGCGAGCATCGCGCCCACTACTGGCTGGATGTCGCCCGTTATGGGGATACGCATGGCTTGCATCTGGACAACTTCCGCAGCATCTGGCCCTATCGCGACTATGTCATCAAGTCCTACAACCAGAACAAGCCCTTCGATCAGTTTGTGAAGGAACAAATCGCGGGAGATATGCTGCCCGCGAAGAATTTGGACACACTGGTTGCTTCCGCATTTCTGCGCGCGGGCATCAGTTCCGGAGAGGGCGGAACCCTCATTGAAGAACTGCGAGTCAACAACAAGCGCGAACGGGCGGAGGCCTTTGGAGCCGCGTTTCTCGGCCTTACGACCGGCTGTGCCGTCTGTCACGATCACAAGTTCGACCCGATCACGCGCCAGGACTTCTACCAGCTCACCGCGTTCTTCAACAATCTGACGGAGAATCCATCGAACGATGACCGGGAGGACTGGCCACCCTTTATCCGGGTGCCCAGGGAAAATAACCGGGCGGCCTACGAACAAGTTCTGGCCCGGCGCTCGGCGCTCGAGAACCAGATCAGGCAACGGCGCGCCCAGGCTCGCGGCCTTGTAGCCGCGTGGTTGAAGCAGGCCGGCTCTCCGCCGCAGGCTGTGAGTACCGACGGATTGCAGGTTCGCTTCCGGTTCGACGAACAGCAGGGCGGGACCTTCCTAAACTCGGCGCCCGCAGCCCGGTTTGCCAGTGCCGTTGCGGCTGAGAGTCCAGTGATCTGGGGTGAGGGGATCCTGCTCTGGCCTTACATGAGAATGGATACCGGCACCCGGCTCGATCTGCCCGACGCCGGCAATCTGGAGTGGAACGAGCCGTTCACCGTGGCCTTCTGGCTGCGTCCGGACTTGCGTCCGCTCGAATCCAAGGACGCGAAGAAGCCTGACGGGGTGATTCTGGCCCGCGCCGATTCCAGGCAGGGCGCGCGCGGCTGGCAACTGCGAATTAAAGAACGCAAGCTGGCGTTTGCGCTCAGCAGCAAAGCTCCCCAGAACGCGGCCACCATCGAGACAAAAGAGAAAGTGCTCATCGAGGGGCGCTGGAACCATATCGTTGCCACCTACTCGGGTTCGGGCAAAGCCGATGGCATGAAGATCTATGTTGATGGTCAACCGCAGGCGTTGAACGTTGTCAGAGACGGACTCCACGGCTCGGTTCGCACCTCCGCGCCAATGACCTTTGGACGAATGTGGCCGGATGCCGACCCGCTCCGCCAGTCCGCTTTTCAGGACTTTCGCTTCTATTCCCGCGAACTCGAATCCCGCGAGGCGGCGCGCCTCCCATTCGAGGACTATGTTTCGGAGATTGTCCGCAGGCCGCTTTCCACATGGTCCGAGGATGAGTTCAAGGTTGTAAGCGACTTCTATTTCGACCAGCGCGATGAAACCGCGCGCTCCCTGGCCGCGCAACTTCCTGCCCTGACCGGCGAACTGGAGAAGCTTTCCAAAGATGGGGACATTTCGCTGGTCAGCGAGGAAGCGCCGGGCCTGGCTTACGCGGATATGCTGACCCGCGGCGTCTACAACGCGCGCGCCGGGCGGGTTCGGCCGGGAGTGCCGCATTTCCTGCCGCCCTTGCCTCCCGGAGCATCCCAGGACCGCCTCGGGCTGGCCGAGTGGACGGTGAGTCCCGCCAATCCCCTGACCGCCCGGGTCACGGTCAATCGCATGTGGCAGGAAATCTTTGGCATCGGGATCGTGGAAACCACAGAGGATTTCGGCGTCATGGGTGCCCGCCCCAGTCATCCGGAACTGCTCGACTGGCTGGCCGTGGATTTCCGCGACAGCGGCTGGGATGTGAAACGTTTTTGCAAGCAACTGGTCATGTCGGCGACCTACATGCAGTCCGCCCGGCTTACCCCTCAGCTGTCCGAAAAGGATCCCAAAAATCGGCTGCTGGCCCGTGGGCCGCGATTCCGCATGGACAGCGAGATGCTGCGGGATACCGCGCTGGCAGCCAGCGGTCTGCTGGTGGAGAAACTCGGCGGCCCCAGCGTCAAACCGTATCAGCCTCCCGGAATCTGGGACGGAAGCCACGACGCCAGCAACACGCGAAAGTACATCCAGGATCACGGAGACGCGCTCTACCGGAGAAGCCTCTACACCTTCTGGAAGCGCATGGCCACCATGCCCGATATGGATGCCTTCGATTCTCCCATGCGGGATGCCGCGTGTACCCGGAGGCAGCGCACCAATACGCCTTTACAGGCGCTGGTGGCTATGAATGAGCCGTTGCGGCTGGAGGCCTCGCGCAAACTGGCCGAACGTGTGATTCACAACTCCACGGACGCGGATGCACGTCTGGACTACCTTGGCCGGCTGTTGCTCGCACGCGAGTGGAACCTCCGGGAAAAAGCTGTTCTGGTAAGCGCGCTGGCGAAATTCCGGAACACATACTCCCGGGATCCGGCTGCGGCCGCCGGCTTGTTGAAGGTTGGCGAAAGCAAGGTTGACCGGACGATTCCGGCTCCCGAGCTTGCGGCCTGGATGCTGGTCTCCAGTGCTGCCTTGAATCTGGATGCGGTGGTGAACAAATGAAGGCTCAAAATCCTGAGACTCGCCATCTGTGCTGCGACAACCACGGCGAGGGCCCCACGGTTTACGATCTGCCGATCCCTAAGTCGCTGCGTGACGAATGGCTGCGGCTGCAGAGCCGCCGCCATTTCCTTGGCCGAATGGGCAAGGCCCTGGGATGGGCGGGCTTAGGCGTCCTGATGGGAGAGACATTCCTGCCCCGGATCGCGCATGCCGCCGGCCCGGTGGTATCGGGCCCGGAATCGCTGCGGCTGCCGAATTTTCCTCCCGCGGCTAAGCGCTGCATTTACCTGTTCATGTCCGGCGCGCCCCCACAAATGGACATGTGGGACTACAAGCCGGGACTGGCTGCGCTCTATGATAAGGATCTTCCCGATTCTGTTCGTGGCAATCAGCCGCTGACCGGCATGACGGCAGGCCAGGCCCGCTTCCCTGTGGCGCCGTCCCATTGGAAATTCACCCGGCAGGGCCAGTCCGGGCGCTGGGTGGGCGATCTGCTCCCCTATACCGGCAAATTGGTGGATGACCTCGCTCTGGTCTATTCGTTGCACACCGATGCCATCAACCACGAGCCTGCCATCCTGCTGATGAATACCGGGAACATGGTTCCCGGCAAGCCTTCGCTGGGCTCCTGGTTGTCATACGGCCTGGGCAGCATGAACGAAAACCTGCCGACGTTTGTCGTGCTCAATTCCGCGCTCATTCCGCACTCCAACCAGCAGCCGATTTCTCCTAAATTGTGGAGCAGCGGCTTTCTCTCCAACGAGTATTCGGGCGTAGCCTTCCGCTCGGAAGGCGCGCCCGTCCTCTATCTTGACAATCCGCGGGGCATGAGCACGGAAACGCGGCGAACCCTGGTCGACAGTGTTAACGCCATTAACCAGATTACTTACGAGGACCTGGGAGATCCTGAGACGCACGCCCGCATCCAGGAGTACGAGATGGCGTTTCGCATGCAAACCTCGGTTCCGGAATTGACCGACATGCGCGACGAGCCGGCCAGCACGTGGACACTCTATGGCGATGAGGCGAAGAAGCCCGGCACGTTCGCCTATAACTGCCTGCTCTCGCGCCGCATGGCGGAGCGGGGAGTCCGCTTCACCCAGATCTACCAGCGCGGTTGGGATGTGCATGGCGATTGCGTCGGAATGTTACCCAAACTATGCCTGGCCACGGATCGCGGCACCTACGCGCTGGTGACCGACTTGAAGCGTCGCGGCATGCTGGATGACACGCTGGTCATCTGGGGCGGGGAGTTCGGGCGCACCGTTTACAGTCAAGGCGGCCTCTCCAAAGAGAACTACGGACGGGACCATCATCCGCGCTGCTTCACCGTTTGGCTCGCGGGTGGCGGGGTCAAGCCGGGGATCGCCTATGGCGAAACTGACGAGTACAGCTACAACACCGTGCGCGACCCGGTTCATGTGCGTGATTTCAATGCGACGTTGCTCCATCTGTTGGGCATTGATCATGAGAGACTGACATTCAAATTTCAAGGGTTGGACCAGAAGTTCACCGGGGTGATTCCGGCCAAGGTCGTGACCGATCTTTTGAGTTAAATGAGGTCCGCTATGAGCCAGCAAACTCGCCGATCGTTCCTGACCACATGCTCCGCTGCTGGCCTGGCGGCGATGGCCGTGCCGTCGTACTACCTGCGCGCTTCTGACAAGTCAGGCTCCCGGCTTCCGGTGCTGGGTTCAGGCGCGCACACCTACGAGTGTCTCCACGATTGGCTTGTGCCGCCTCAGGGCCTGGTGTGGGGCGACACCCACGGCCTTTGCCAGGACGAGCAGGGCCATATTTACGTTGGCCACACCGTGCATAAATCAAGCATGCGCGGCGAGGCGATTGTCGTTTTCGATGAAAATGGGCGCTTCGTGCGCGCTTTCGGCGAGGGCTTTCGCGGCGGGGCACACGGACTGAAGCTGCGCCGCGAAGGCAGTACTGAATTCTTGTATCACTGCGACATCAACCGGTGCCGGGTCGTGAAAACTACGCTCACCGGCGAAGAGATCTGGGTGCACGGATATCCGCGGGAAGACTCGAATTACACGGAGCGTCCTATCGATTTCGTGCCTACCAATGTTGCCTTCGCCCCGAATGGCGACTTCTATGTCGGCGATGGCTACGGCTCGAACCACATGCTCCGCTTTTCGCTCGCTGGAAAGTTCCTGGGGGAGGTCGGCAAGCCAGGCCAAGGCGACGGCGAATTGGACAATCCCCACGGCCAATGGGTCGACCTTCGGGGAGAATCGCCTCTGTTGGTCATCGCCGACCGCGGAAACCGCCGCATTCAGACGTTCACACTCGACGGCCAGCATCTGCGCACGATCAAAGACGAGTCGCACCTGCGCATGCCCTGCAATTTCCACACACAGGGCGACTGGATGCTGTGTCCCGATCTGGACAGTCAGGTGTGCATTCTCGATCGCGGCTTCAACGTGGTTGCGCAACTGGGAGACGGTAAGGCTGAGAACGGGGAGGTGGGATCCCGCCGCGGCCAGTCGCGTTCGCAATTTACGCCCGGGAAATTCATCACCCCTCACGATGCCATCTTTTTGCATAACGGCGACATCCTCGTAGCCGAGTGGTTGCCGATCGGTCGAATCACACTGCTGCGCAGGACGTAACGGAATCCGCATGCCACTTAGAGTCCGCGCGGGAATACTGGGCCTCGGCTCTGCCGCAATCCTCCTGTTAGCGATCCTGTTAATCTACGCCCCGCCCGATGGCCGGGAGCGGGCCGAACTGGCTCAGTTCCTCGGCCGGTTTCATCCCCTTTTGGTTCACATCCCGATTGCTCTGTTACTGCTGGTGCCCATCCTCGAAGGCGTTGCCCTTCTTCAAAAGCGTGAACACCTGCGTCGATCCGCGGGATTTGTTCTGGCACTTGGGACAGCTGCCGCGATCGCCACCGCCTGGCTCGGATGGCTGCTAGCCTGGAGCGGGTCGTACGAAGGTTCACGGGTGATGCGACATATGTGGGGCGGCGTCATCCTCGCCGCCGCAAGCCTCGCCTGCTGCGGCCTCGGCCGCTGGAAGCGAAGTGCCTACGCCGCAGTCTTGGTGGCCATGGTTGGGTTGCTACTCTGGACCAGTGATCAGGGCGGCAAGTTGACTCACGGGGACTTCTTCCTGAGCGAGCATTCGCCCGAGCCGCTGCGCCACTGGCTCGCTGGCGAGCCGCCATCCCAGGTCGACCCGGCCAGCTTTTATGCCTTGCGGGTGCAGCCCATCTTCCAGGACAAATGCGTTCTCTGCCACAACGCCGGAAAGTTCAAGGGCAAGCTGCGCCTGGACACCTACGAGCATGTGATGCAAGGAGGCAAGGATGGGCCGGTAATCCATCCGGGAGCAACTGCCACCAGTGAACTCTTCCGCCGGATCACCCTGTCCCCGGAGAGCAAGGACTTCATGCCGGCAGAAGGAAAGCCCGCGCTCAGTGCGGCTGAAATCAAGATCATCGAATTGTGGATCGCCGCGGGCGCGCCCATACAGCTGGAGGAGTCAGCGATTCAGGGATTGCCGCCGTCCCCCGGGCAGAAGCCTGCTGCCGAGCCGCTTACTGCGGATTACCGTCCGCAAGCACAGGCGATCGCCGCCCTGGAATCCTCACTGGGCGTGCGTCTGGTACCGCGTTCACAGAATCCGACCGACGGTCTCATCCTTCGCACTGCGAGCGCTCCGGTTCGCTGCGACGATGCGACGTTGACCCAACTGGCCCCGGTCGCCAACCTGATCGTCGATGCGGAACTCGCCCGCACCGGGGTGACCGACAAGGGCATGCAGGCACTCGCAGGTTTTTCTAATTTGAGATTCCTGGATCTTTCCGGCACCGCCGTCACTTCCGCAGGAGTGCGGGAAATCATGAAGCTCGGCAAGCTGGAGTCCCTGAATTTGACCGAGACGAAAGTTACGCGCGATGGCGTAGCCGCGCTGCAGGCCAAGCCTGGCTTGAAGCGGCTCTATTTCTTCGGAACACACTGAGGCCTGCAATCCCAGGCAAGTTTGATCAAAACACGATCTTGCCCTGCAAAGTCTTCGGCACCACGATCCCGCTGGGGATCGCCGTTTGGCCGACGTAACAATGCGCCAGCCGGGGCAGCTTCCCAATCGTGGGCAATGACGCGGCGGTGACCCGGGTGTCGAACACATTCAGCGATTCGAGTTGATCGAGAGCGCCCAGCCCTTCCAGCATCTGGTCGGTGATCGCCGTGTGCGTCAGCCGCAGCACCCGCAATTGTTTCATGGCTGCGATGACCTTGACGGAGCGGTCGGTAATCCTTGTGCGGGAAAAGTCGGCCAGCGTGATGTGCTCAGCCACAGGAGCCAGCGCCTCTAAATCGCTGTCCTCAAATTTTTGCCCCAGGATCGCAGCATTCACATGCAGGTTCGCGGAGCCTCGCGACTCGTAATCCAGAATATTGGGAAACCGCTTTTGCAGCCGGGCAACCACGGGGGCGATTCCTGCGCGCAATTTTGTAACGGCCGCTGCATCGATCTCTGCAAACTTCACTTCCACAACCGCCGTCGAGGGAGAAGAATCCGTGGGCGCATCTTTGATTGCGTCCACAGGCAATGTGCCGGACGCTCCCGCGCCAATCCACAGCTCGATTAACTTCACCTGGTCCGATGACAAGGGGCGCTTGCCTGCCTTCGGCATGAAGTCATCGTGGCCCGGAGGCAGCGAGATCCGGCGCAAGAGATCGCTGCCTTGAGCATTCCCCGGCCGGATGACAGGGCCATCCTTGCCGCCCCGCATGAGTCCTCGATAATTGTCGAGCCGGAGATTCCCTTTCTGTTTTTCAGGACCATGGCAACTGACGCAGCGTTCGGCGAAGATCGGCTGCACCCGCTTACCGTAAAATGTCGTTGCCCCGGAACCGGGCAGCAAGGCCAGCGCCGAATCCGGCATCCCCAGGGCATGGCGCAACCCCGGGGGCATGTGCTCGGTGAGGTGATCCTGGCCGAGCGACACTTGTCCCCCGCGGTATCCCGTCCAGGCCACTACCCCCACTCCAATCGCAAGCGCGAGGCCGTACGGAAGCCCAGGTCCCGATTCCCGTCCGCCGGCGTGCGTGCGCATCAACCAACAGAGCCAGCAAAGCGCGGCGAGCGCTATCCCGCCCCACATGTGCTGTTTCAGTAATGGTCCGGAATACCCGCCGCTTCGCGCCAGGCACCATCCCAGCCATGCGGCCAATGTGGCGCTGAGCGTAGCCAGCCCAAGGACAAAGCCGCTGGAAAGTCGAAGGTAAGAAAAGCGGACGCTGCGCCCTGCCAATTCCAGAATCGGCGCCAGCGAGAGAAAGGCAATCGGAAAGTGAACCACTAAGGGATGAAAGCGCCCGATGAATTGCGCCCACTCGGCACGTTCGTTTCCGTCGGGAGGGAAGACCAGCGACACGATCAGCGCGGTCAGAATGAGCGCCAGCGTAAGAATGCCCGGACGAAATTGCCCGGCGATGCCTTGAACCCGCCCGGGCACAGAGCGGATGTAACCTTGGAGCCTGTCAGGCCAGAGGGTCGCGAAGCGGATCATGCCAAAATCTCGGCCACAACCCGCGCCGGCTTCACCGTGGTCAACTTCTGCTCCAGGCCCTGGAAAGAATAATTGAGCTTGCGATGATCGAAGCCCAGCAGGTAAAGCATGGTGGCATGCAAGTCCCGGATCTCGACTGGATCTTTTGTAATCTCGTATCCCATCTCGTCGGTCTGGCCATGAGTAATTCCGGGCTTCACGCCGCCGCCTGCCAGCCAGATCGTGAACGCCCCCGGATTGTGGTCCCTGCCCACATACTTCATCTCCTGGCCGTTACGATTTTCCCGCATGGGAGTTCGGCCGAATTCGCCACCCCATACGACCAAAGTGTCTTCCAGCATGCCTCGCTCTTTGAGATCTGCCAGAAGGGCCGCCGTAGGTTGATCCACCTCGCGGCAGCGGTCGGCAAATCCCAGGTTGAGCGCTTCTTTCGCGTCGGCCCCGTGAGAATCCCATCCCCAGTGGTAGAGTTGGATGAATCGGACGCCCCGCTCAGCCAGGCGCCGCGCCACCAGGCAATTATTGGCAAAACTGGATTCGCCCGGCTTTGATCCGTACTTCGCAAGCACGGACGCGGGTTCCTTGCGAATGTCCATGGCATCGGTCGCATCCATTTGCATGCGGAACGCCATTTCGTATTGCGCGATGCGAGTCACCGTCTCGGGATTTCCGAACTCCGCGTAGGTTTGCCGGTTGATCTGGTCAATGGCGTCCAGCATCCTGCGGCGCAGCGGCCGGCTCACTCCCGGCGGGTTGTCCAGATACAGCACCGGTTCGCCGTGGGAGCGGCATTGCACTCCCTGGTAAACACTCGGCAGGAAACCGGAGCTCCACAATTGCTTGCCGCCGTCCGGGGACTTGCCTCCCGACAACAGCACGATGAATCCCGGCAGATTCTGATTTTCCGTGCCTAATCCATAAAGCACCCAGGAACCGAGAGAGGGATACCCGAGCCGCGCATTCCCCGTATGTACCAGCAGCTGCGCGGGAGCGTGATTGAACTGGTCCGTGTGCATGGACTTGATGAAGCACAGATCGTCGATGTGTTCTTCCAGATGAGGCAGGCGGTCCGAGATCCACTGGCCGCTTTGTCCCACCTGGTGGAAGGGATACTGCGAGGCCAGCAGCTTGGGCACTCCGCTGATGAAGGCGAAGCGCTTGCCGGCCAGAAAGGACGCGGGACAATCCTGCCCATCGAGCCGCTTCAAGTCCGGCTTGTGTTCGAAAAGTTCCAATTGGCTGGGCGCGCCGGCCATGTGGAGATAGATGACGCGCCGCACTTTGGCGGAGAACTGAGGAGGCAGTGCCGACAGCGGGCTGGATGCATCGCGCGTGAAGTCCAGCCCCGGGTCGTTCGCGGCATGCGCATATTTGGCCATGGACGTCCCGACGAACAGCGTTCCCAGGCCGCCGCCGAGCTTTCGCAGGAAGTGACGGCGGGTCTGCGCCTGCAGCCACGCCGTTCGCACTTCGGAATCCGTCGAGGGCAGCTTCTTATTCGACATGCCAATCACCTGGTTAATGCGGCATCAAGGTTGAACAAAACGCTGGCGACGGCCGTGAACACCGCCAGTTGGTCGTCCGATCCAGCCTCCGTATGCGAGATCCTCTTCAGGGTCGCGACTCCGCGCATGGCGCTGGCCTCGTTGAAGAACGTGCGCAAGGTCGCGAGTTCGCTGTCGGTGGGATCGCGCGACAAAACCAAGCGTGCGCCGTATCGCAGGCGCGCGTCAAGACCCTCCGCGTCTTTCATCATGCGCCGCGCCAGCGCCTCCGATGCTTCCTGATAGACCGGGTCGTTCAGCGTTACCAGGGCCTGCAATGGAGTGTTGGTCGGAATCCGCCGCGCCAGGCTTACATCGTGCTCCGAGGCATCGAAGGTAAGAAAACTGGGGTAGCCGCTGGTGCGTTTGATGTACGTGTAGATCGCCCGCCGGTAACGGTCCGGACCCCTTGCGTCCACCCACTTGCTGTCGTTATAGACGGAGTTCCACACTCCCTTCGGCTGCGGAGGCATGACCGGGGGCCCGCCCATGGTATTTGTCAGCAGTCCGCTGGCCAGAAGAGCCTGATCCCGCACCATCTCTGCGGTGAGTCTTTGTTGCGGGCCATGGGCCAGCAGGCGATTGCGGGGATCGCGCGCGGTGAGCGCCGCAGTGGTCTTGGCGCTTTGCCGGTAGGTAGCGCTGGTAACCATCTCCCGCAACAGGGCCTTCATGTCCCAGTGCAGGTCGTTCTGGAAATGAAGCGCGAGCCAGTCGAGCAATTCGGGATGGCTCGGTTCTTCGCCGACGCTTCCGAAATTCTCCAGCGTTTCGACAATGCCCGTGCCGAAAAGCTGCTCCCAATACCGGTTCACCGCGGTGCGCGCTGTCAGAGGCTGCTCCGGCGAGAAGAACCATCTTGCCAGCGTCAGCCGATTGCGCGGCGCCCCATCGGGAAGCCGCGGAAAAAGTCCTGGGACATCGGGCGTAAGCGGCGGCCCTGTCTTGGTGAGAAAATTCCCGCGATCGAATTCCCTGGTCTCCCGTTTTTCGTAGTCCGCCTCTTCGACCATCACCGGAGTTTCAACGCTGGGAATCTTTTCCAGGCGCCGGGTCAATTCCGCAAGCTGCGCCAGGTTGGCGGCGAATTCCTCGTTCCGCGCCAGGGTTGACCAGCCCTGGTCCGAGCTGGCCGATAGCCGCGCCCGCTTGACCAGGGCAGGTTTGTCCGACACATTCTCGGTCTGGGTAAGGTTCACCTTCAGGCAGGATCCCGCGGCCAGACGCAGCGGCGGGTCCACCACTCCTATCACCCAACGCGTTCGGAACAGATTAGGATTCGCCGCAAAGCCACCCGCTCCTGGCTCTTCTTTTGCGTTTGGCGCAAATGCAATGGCGTGTGCGACCGCTCCTTCCAGATTGTCTTCAGAATCGGAAAGGAAGTAGCGGAAAGCGATCTTCTCCTGCCGCCCGCTGGGTTGCACTACCCAGGCCTCGACCTGGTCGACGATGAATCCATCTTCGGGAGTGTGCCTGGCGACCTCCGGGTTGATCGGCAATACCTCGACGCGCAGAGCCGAAACCTCCGGCGCATCGACTCGCGCCGTGAGCTCGTAAACCGATTTCCCCGGAGTATGGTCAGCGGCCCGCATCTCTCCATCGTGCAGTTGAAAGCTCACCGGCTTTTGCCGGGCCTTGGAATGTGCCATTCCCTCCAGTTCGGCAATGGCCTTGAGCAGATCCTTGCGTTGTTTCTCTTTCTTTTCGGCCGGGATTTTCTTGCCCTGCAGAGCTGCCAGCTCCCGCCGCAATTCACCCGCTTCCCAGCGCAGCGCGAGGGCCTCGTTGGCCGACGCGGCTGTAATCGGCAGCGAGGTCCAATGTGCCTGAGCCTCCCGTTCCCGGCCCGAATCCACAACAGAGCGTGTCAGCTTCGCAATCTTCTGTTGAAGTTCCGCCGCCTCGGTATATTTCGTCTTGTCTTTTGGAACCCGCAGAACCGGTGTGTCCTCCGGAAGGTCGGCATCGCGGGAGGTATTGAAGAAGGCAAGCGACTTGTAGTAATCCGCGTGCCGAATAGGATCGTAAGGATGGGAATGGCACTGTACGCAATTCATGGTGAGGCCATTCAATACGGACCAGGTGGTCGCAGAGCGATCCATCGCCGCCACCAGCCGGAACTCCTCATCGTCGGTTCCACCCTCATCATTGTTCGGAGTTTGGCGGTGAAATGAAGTAGCGATCCGGTCCTCAAACGTGGCGTTAGGAAGCAAATCGCCGGCCAGCTGCGTGATGACAAACTGGTCGTAGGGCAAATTGCGATTCAATGCTTCAACCACCCAATCCCGATAGGGCCAGACTCCCGGCCGGTCCCTGTCGGCCTCGTATCCTTTGCTATCGGCATACCGCGCCAGATCCAGCCACAAGGAGGCCCACCGCTCGCCATAGCGGGGCGAAGCCAGCAATCGATCTACCTGCGCCTCATAAGCCTGCGCCGACGCATCATTCAGAAAGGTCTTCTCTTCCTGGAGCGTGGGCGGAAGTCCCGTGAGATCCAACGAGACCCGGCGCAGCAAAGCTGCCTTGTCGGCTTGGGGCGAGGGTTCGAGCCCTTCCTTCTCCAGGCGGGCGAGAATAAACCGGTCCAGCGGTTGACGCACCCAGTCCGGTCGCTTTACTGCGGGCAAGGCCTGCGGCTTAGGCGCAACGAACGCCCAATGGTCCTCCCATTCTGCGCCCTCTTTGATCCAGCGGCGAAGTAATTCGATCTGCTGGGGCGAAAGTGCCGGCCCGCGATACGGCATCCGCGCTTCGGGATCCTTGGAGGTGACACGCGCAATGAGTTCGGATTCGTCGGGCTTGCCCGGCACGATCGTTCGGCGGCCGGATTTCCCGCTGCCCAGCGCTTCCTCACGGAAAATAAACGACACGCCATTCTTCTGCCGTACCCCACCATGACAGGGTACGCAGTTCTGATTCAAAATGGGGCGGATATCCCGGCTGAATCGCACCTTGTCACGCGACTCCGCGTGGCCGAGTAAGCCCACTCCGCGGCATGCCGCCAGCGCCCCGAGGACAGAGACAGCCGCCAGGGAAACGATCCAAAACCGACGATGGAACTTCCCCCCACGGAGCATAGTTCCCTATAAGTAGCACAAATCAGAGCCCCAGAAAAAGCAAGGCCAGCGAAGATCTGCCCTGTTTGAGTGAAAGCGTTGCCCTGTTTTGAGTGGAAGCGTCGCCGTCTTAAAGATTGACTTCGTTGGAAGAGCGGGCCCTTCAGGCCCACGTTGAGGGACGTTGGAAGAGCGGGCCCTTCAGGCCACGTTGAGGGACGTTGGAAGAGCGGCCCTTCAGGGCCACGTTGAGAGACGTTGGAAGAGCGGGCCCTTCAGGGCCACGTTGAGGGACGTTGGAAGAGCGGGCCCCTCAGGGCCACGTTGAGGGACGTTGGAAGAGTGGCCCTTCCGGGCCACGTAGAGCGGACGGTGGAAGAGTGGCCCTTCAGGGCCACGTTGAGTGGACCGAGATAAATAGGGCTTTAGCCCCCGTGGCCTATGACGGCCTTCGTACAATCCCGCACTCTGGTGTACGCTTCCCGCGGAGGAAATCATGATCAACTTCCGCCCTCTAAGCCTCCCCCTTCTCCTGCTGGCAATGATTTCCCAAGCCGGTGCGCAGTTTGCCCACACCGACCACCAACAAATCGTCGATGCTGCGGGTAAACCCCTCCGTCTGCGGGCGACGAATCTGGGCAATTGGCTGGTGCCCGAGGGCTACATGTGGCTGTTTGAGGGGGGCCCGCAATCTCCCAGTGAGATCCGGGCGTTGCTGCTCGAACTGTTAGGACCGGAGGAATCAGCCGCCTTCTGGCAAAAGTACCGCCAGAACTACATTTCCCACGAGGACATTGCCTTTCTGCATCGCGCCGGATTCAATGCCATTCGAGTTCCGTTGCATTACACGCTCTTTGAGACCGACGACGCGGAAGGTTTCACGCTGCTGGACCGCTTGATCGCCTGGAGCCGCGCCGAGAGTCTCTACGTGATCCTTGACCTGCACGCCGCACCGGGCGGGCAGACGGGCGCGAACATCGATGACAGCGCCGGATATCCCTGGCTGTACCACAGCCCCGAAGAGCAGGAACACCTGCTCGCCATCTGGCGCCGCTTGGCTACTCACTATCGCGATGAGCCGGCCATCCTCGGGTATGACCTGCTGAATGAGCCCATCCCGCATTTTCCGAGGCTGGCGCCGCTGAATCCTCTGCTCGAACCCCTTTACAAGAAGCTTGCCCAGGAGATCCGCAAGATCGACGCTCACCATATCCTGTTTCTTGGGGGCGCGCAGTGGGACAGCAACTTCTCCGTCTTCGGCAAACCCTTCGACTCCAACCTCGCTTACACCTTCCACAAATATTGGACGGCACCCGATGAGAGCGTCATACGCCCCTACCTCGATTTTCGTAAGAACTATGACGTGCCGATCTGGTTGGGGGAGTCGGGCGAGAACACCGATGATTGGATTGCGAAATTCGTGAATACACTGGAAGCCAACAACATCGGTTGGGCTTTTTGGCCCTATAAGAAGATGGAGAAATCGTCAGCCGTCGTCAGCATCATTCCTCCGCCGGATTGGCAAAAGATCGTGGAGTTCGCCAGGCTGCCGCGCGGCACGGCCCACGTCGAAGAACGCCTGAAGGCGCGGCCGGAACAGGAAACCATTCAACGCGCATTCGCCCAGCTCTTGGAAAATGTCCGCCTGCAAGAGTGCCGCGTCAATCCGGGATATTTGAAAGCGCTGGGGATGAAGCCCGACGTCGCGGCGGTTGGTTCGGCAGAGTCGCCGCACTAATGCGTCATCTTCACCCACGTCGGGTTCGAGACTTTTTCCCGACCTGTGACTGGGGAGTCGCGATCATACAGAAGATGAGTTCGACAGATGAGTTCGCCCCCCATGCTCCTCTCATGGGCTCGAACCAAGTGAATTTGGGCCAGGCCCACACGTCTAAGAAGCATTCGCGGAGCCCGGTCTGTTCGTAGGAAGCAACGGGCCGCAGGAAGCAACAGGCCGCAGATGCAACGTGGTAAACTGTCCAAAATCGTCGCGGAGAGGTGGCAGAGTGGCCGAATGCGGCGGTTTGCTAAACCGTTGTACGGGCTAACACCTGTACCGAGGGTTCGAATCCCTCCCTCTCCGCCAGTCTTTTAGTTTCTGCTGTTTACCCTACGTGACTACCAAGTGATACCGAATTCCGATCATTTGCCCCCGGCGCGGTATTAAGTGGAAGCAATAAGGCAGTCACACTCTACCGGCAGGTCGGCAAAGGCAAGGCTCGGCGCTACCAGAAGGTCAATCTTGGACGTGGGCGCCAAACGACCAATCTCGCTGGTCCCTACTTTCTCCGATATCCGCTGGCTGACGTCTCCCTGCTACCTCTTCAACAACCTAGCGCGGAGGGTGAGCGAGCAGTTCTTTTATTGATTGAGTCCCGCAAGTCCCGATTCGTCTGATTTTCCATAGCTGGCAGCGAGGGTATCTGCTCTTTAGTTTTCGTTATGCGAAGATGCCTTCCGGCGTCGGCCTCGCAACAATCGAGAAGATCGCAGACCGACCCCACGGCGGCAGTCTAAAGACGCCGATTCTGTAGGGCGAACCCGTGTGGGGGTGGTGGTACATATGGGAAAATGCTCGCTCACCTTACGAAGTCCCAGGGCGAAGCGCGCCGAATGAAAGAGAAGCGAGAGCAGGGATAACAGAGTTAGCGAGCTACCTGGCTTGAGCAGCGTAGGTTAGCGGCGCGCGAGGGCGAGGGTCAATTCGTGTTTCCGCTTTCTGGTAAAGATGAAAGTCGACTTCGACAGCGATCTCGACCCGGACCGGTTCCCCGTCTCTCACGGCAGGTTCAACTTCCAGGACTTCACGGCGTTGATGGCATTTTCGTCAAGTCCCATGCAAGGCCCTTCAGCACGGGAATATGGCTGGGATGGCAGTCCTTTTTCACTATTAGGCCAAGGGTGTAGATTCCTTGATAATGAGCTTCGCGGGTTTACTCACCTGAACCCGAATTCAGGTGAGTAAACAGCTCGTGGAGGTGTGACGCCCGCGCCGACATAGAAGACTCCGTCCCGCATGAAGGGATCGCGTGTTTGCGGGAGAGGCGATAAATGGTTTCCGCGGGTGACCCGGAAAATTTCGGCAACCTCGCTCGCAGTTAATGCGTGCTCGGTCCTTTCAAGGCTTTCGATAGGCCGCATGGATAGAAACGGGGAATGCAAGAAAGAGGCGATCGTGTGGGTACAGGCATCTTCAGCGGGAGCAAGCGGGATTTGCCCGCTCTGCCATGTGGGAAATGCCCTGCGATTTTCTGCGGGGTCGATCTATTACGGGCCAGCCACGGCTGGCCACGTCATTAACGCGACAGCCAGGGTGCCAGTGGCCCCTTCTGCGGATTATTGATATCGCCTTCGCTGCTCGCCATCAGACCGGCTCGCCCCTACACCAGCGGCTGGTCAGGTTTGTAATTGTGGCGCAGGGTTAACGAGCCATCCGAATTGACCTTCTGTTTGCACGCCCACCGGACCGGATGA
>DASREX010000056.1:0-6243 GCA_035651855.1 Candidatus Sulfotelmatobacter sp. | reverse complement strand
ACCCTTTGACCGAGCGGTGCCAGACAATCGCGAAGCGAACGACCACCGGTTCTTGCTTTCCTAGGCGAAACGGGGCATTGAAGAAAATAGATGCAACATCACCGTCCTGGAAGGTGGAGATCTGCTGCATCTCCCCGATCGCCGCGGCGCCATTCCAGAGCTGCGCATCATCACGAAGCATCTTTTCTACTCCATCCCTCCCCTTGAACACTTCGTCCAAATCGCTGCCGTAGGCGGTAACCGCCGGATCGATCATCGACAATACTTGCTGCCGATCGCCGCGAGCGTATGCGTCCAGAAATATTCGCGTGTTTGACACGACGTCGAAGTGCTCGCGGTTGCCGGCGACTCCCTGCGGCAAGACTCCATCGAAGACAAGCAGGATTATCGCCGCCGCACACAATCTTAGCCAATTGCTCTGCACCGGAATCGTCCATCGCATCATACTGGTCAGTACGTGTTGTGTGTCCACGTTGTTCCGTGATTACTGGAAGGAAGACCAACGGCCTGTCGCTGCAGACTTGGTTCATGGTTGGCCTCTTGAATCGCAATAGCAGGTTCTGCGGAACTGGAACGCATATGGGTATCGATGAACACGGCGCTGGGAAAGCTTCACTGAACTAGCGCGGAGTACCGGAAGTTCGTGAAATTGAAGAATTGAAGATACGATGGCGTCGGATTCTCCAAAACTCGTGCCACTCGACCTGCCAAAAAACGTCGAGACACCATCTGAGGTCATCCGATCCGCATATCCGACGTCGTTAGAGGTTGCCGTACCGGTGCAGCAGATCGCCGAGGGCTTGCTGCCACCCATGATAACGCTTCTAGAAGATCGGGAACTCGCTCCAAAGCGGACGGAGAGGGAGCTGAGGAAGACGGATTTGTTGAAAGAGGGACTTTCTGCGCCTCCCCTAATCAGCTTGCATTGCAATCCCAGATCTCAGAAGTTGTATCCCACGATGAGGCGCAATCTGGGAGCTGGCCCCGAGTACAAACTGGTCTTCAGTTCGGCAAACATTCCTCGGCGTGACTGCATTCCCACCAGAACATTAAATCCAGTTTCGTAGTCGAAATTTCCGAAACTAATCTGCCGCCCAGACTGGAAACTCTGGTGAATGAAAATTAAGGCCGGCCCCGCGCCGAGGAAAGGCGTCCAATTCCCTCTGCGTTCGGCAGCCGAAAAGTGATAAACCGCTTCCAGATTCAATGCAACGAGGTCGGTGACCTCTCCGAAAGCGAATTCGGCATTGGGACGAAACAGTACGCGTGGATGGAAGATCGGCCCCATTTGGGATTGAATCCCGAACAAAAACAATTCTGGGTTAAATGCCTGACCGGCTTCTACTCCAAGGCGCCAACGTCGACTCTCGCGTCGGATTTCGCTTTCGACATTCCGAACCTTCTCAGGAACCGGCGCAGCTTGCGCTCCTTTGTCCTGACCTGCGCCAGTGGCTGGTGCTGTCGTCAGAACGGTGACTCTCGTTGCCGCTCGTGTACCGTTCTCGTCTGCGGGGCCGGCAGTCACACGAACGCGCGATCCTTTCGCAAGCGATCTTGGGCGTTCGGCTCCAGAGGCGTAGGTGAAAAGATGAAACTCATTGTCGTCCGTTTGAACGACCAGCGTATCTCGACTCGCCGACACCACCGTGCCTTCGAAAGTACTAGCGGTGTCACCCGCCTGCTGGGCCTTGAGTGTGGGGACGCAGACAACTATCAACAGCGAGACATAGCACACCAAAGTAGCTAAACGGGTCGGCATGGTTCTCCTCAACTGCTGGTGGCCCGCTTCGGGGTGGTCCTAGCGAACTTCTGGCAGGTATCTCTCACACTACTCAGCTACCAAAACCGGCGTCCATACGGTGCCAACCTGATTTTTCAAGGCGAGGTCATCTATCCCTGAATACGAACAAAAAGGGTAGTCACTGGCAAGCGGCCATTGAGTTGCCGTGAAGAGTCGGAGTGCCCTTGCGTCGTATTTCCTTCCTGTGACCAAAAAGCGTGCAGGATGTCCAAAGGGAATTCGCTTACAAAGATCTATGCAGAAAACCGGGGACAGACCGGACGTTCCCCGCTTGTTCGATCGGAGCAGGCCACGAGCGATGCTACAAATATCAACTATTAGTGAGGCTTCAAAGGAGCATCATTGTACACAATGACCAGAGCAAACAAGCAGAGCGGATGCTTGCTGACATTGGCGGTATTCTGGTTTGCCAGCTTTCTCGGGAGTTCCGTACAAAGCTTCGGGGATAGTCTTGACTCTCAGAAGAGTTGCGCCGGGTTATCCGCTCCGGGTAAATATCCGGATTTCGAGCCTCTTCCGAAGTATCAGATCGAGAGGCGCGAGTACGCGGCAGGGCAGCCCTCTGCGCTACTCCTGCGCATTAGTGTGCCGACTGAAGCGCTCAATGGTACATCTATGGCTCGACTTGCCTGCGATATTGCCGCTCGTTTTCGCACAGTGCAGAGAATCGAGGCACTGATTTTTGATGACCGGGAAGCCGCCAGAAATCTCGCGCCCGGTTTTACGGACCAGGCGCATTATGGCAAATACCTGTGGCACCTCAAGGCTCGGTTTGAATCGGACCCACGGAAAGGAGTGCGTTTCATCGAGTTTCTGATCCCGCAGCTGCAGGATGGGATACTGGCTGTGAAGAAAGCACGGCTGTCGCTCTCCGATTAATGCCCTGAAGAAGGTTCCGGCACGACTTCAGGAGTCGTGCAGACTGGTTCACACTGGTACTACACCGCCGCTGCGGCATGCAAGGTCGCGGTCGTTTCTTTGTGGTTGTTGTTCATCTATCAGAAGAGAAAACCGGAATGTGGGGTGGGTGAAGCCTCAGTTTTGTTGCAGAAATGAGGAACGAAACTGGGCCGCCCCCGTCCTCTCTGGGTAAGTTGATTTATCCTACTGCGGTGTTTTGGAGGCATGGCGTGCAAACAGTGAAGAACCTGGCGCTGGTGATGCTGTTGTTGTCCGTCTCGTCAGCGAGCTTCGGTCAATCGAAGTCGCCCATCTCAGACGTGGTGCGGGAGATGCTGAATGGCCGCGAGAAGAATACCGTGGCGGCCCTTGAAGAGATGCCGGCAGACAAGTATGACTACAAGCCCACGGCTGAGCAGATGACGTTTGGCCATCTGGCCGCCCATATCGCGGATGGCAACTACTACTTCTGCTCGAATGCGGGTGGCGTGGACCGTCCGAAGACCGAGGAACTGAAAGGCACCGAGGGTAAAGACAAGCTGGTCGCGGCGGTGAAAGCTTCGTTTGAGTTCTGCCACACCGCGCTGGCCAAAGCGGACGACGCCAGGATGGCTGACAACATCACCTGGTTCGACGGCAAGCCGCGGGCACGGGCCTGGGCGTTGGTGGCTCTGGCCAGCAGCTGGGCCGACCACTACGGCATGGCTGCGATGTATCTGCGGCTCAACGGGCTCACTCCGCCGACTGCCAAGAAATAGCTGCCATGAAGAATGATGCCCTCACGCAGTCCCCTTTCACCGCGATCGATCACGTCCATCTGGCAATGCCGCCCGGCGGCGAGAACGCTGCCCGTCGTTTCTACTCAGGACTGCTGGGAATGGCGGAGGTTCCGAAGCCTCCGGAGTTGGCCCGGCGGGGCGGTTGCTGGTTCGAGAGCGGCGCGGTGCAGATTCACCTCGGTGTGGAGCAGGATTTCCGACCGGCAAAGAAGGCCCATCCCGCCCTGCGTTGCAGCGACTATTACGAGCTGACGTCGAAGTTGCGGCAGGCTGGAATTGAAGTGACCGAAGCCGGCGACATCCCCGATGTGCGGCGCTGCCACTTTCATGATCCATTTGGCAATCGCATCGAATTGGTGGATTCGCGCTAGCCGCGCCTCAATACGCCCAGTACGGTCCCGGCCCTGCCGGGGTCTGGCGGCCTTCGATGGCCACGAAAACTGTTCGTCCATAGAAGAAGGGCAAGCCCCAATCGAAGAGCCCGGGATTGGGGCCGCCCAGCGTGGGGAAGACGAAGTTCCGCGTGTTGGCGAAAAGCTGGCTGGCGTTGCCAATGCTGAAACTCATGGTGTTGCTCCCGGCGCCTCCACTAATGGTGGCGGACAGGTCCACAGACGACGAAGGACAGTAGAAGCCACTGGCTGAGCTCCCGCAATTGGGAAGTCCGGTGGCGCTGCTGCTGAGAAAGAAGTAAGCATTCGACCCGCTGTCGAGAAAACTGGGATAGCTCTTGCCCCGGAAACTGGTGGCGAGGTTTCCGAATTTGTCGGGGCTGAAGATCTGAGCTGATCCCAACGCGTTATTGTCCTGGGTGCCGATCCCGAAGATCAGGGACCCGTTCACGCTGGGAGCGGCGTTGGGCACGGCCGGAAACTGCAGCATCACACCGTTGTCGTCGGCAAAGAAGGCCACCGGATTCTGCACCTGCTCCGGCAGGCTCTCCCCGATGATCTGGCAATTCGATCCCGCACAGCTGTAGTAGAAGCCGGGGTTTTGAGAGTTGGCAACCGTACAGGAATTTCCGCAATCTTCGGCGAAGAATCCGACGCCCAAAATGCCGTTTGCACCCAGGCTGGAAAGCGTTTCTTCGGCAGGCCCGATGGCCTTGCAGGCCGAAGGAATGGGAGCGGCGGTAGCATCAATCACCTGGATAGGAATGGAATTGGCGTGCTCGCCGGCCATCTGCACGTCGGCGGTTTTCACCGGCCCCCAGATCACGCTGGAGACAAACTGCGCGCATTCCACGACGGCGTTGCCGTTCACATCTTTCTGCTGCGGCAGTGCTCCTACCAGAGACCCCAGGGCCGAAGACAGCACCCGCAGCCCGAAGGAACCGGTGTCCACTAGAACGCCATTGATGCTTTGGCAGGTCGAGGAGCCTGGCACGCAGACCGTCACCGTGGTGAAGACACCGTTGGCGTAGTTCAGGTCCGGTCCCGCATTGACCACTAGGCTCTGTACATTGCTGCCGGTTGAAGGACCCGGCGAGTTGCGTGATCCGCCTCCGCAGGAAAACAAGGATGCCAGCAGCCCCGCGGCACACGCGAGCCCGACAAGGCGCGACTCAGCGGACGTCATCGCTGGTGACTCCCGCGGGCATTTTGCTGCGCAGATATGCCCTACCCACGACGTAACGCATATGCCCGCCCGACTCGAAGACCAGGTCGCCGGTTTCGAGATGTAGACCTCGCCCGCGCCGCGCCGGCTGCGACTCGGAGGCCGCCACAAACTCGTCGAAGTATCGGCCCAGGATCTGGCGAAGATCAGGCGCGGAGCCCTGCCACTGGACCGCGAACACGGCCCCAGCCGGCGTGACGAACTGCCGGATCGTGGTTCCGGCGGGCGTCTGCATCTCATGCACCGAGTAATACTGGCCGGGAAGAATTCGGACCGATGCCCTCAAGTGGGCCTGATCGGCCTGAATGGAGGCGGCATCTTCTCCCAGCGCGGCAAGGGCGGGAACAGTTGCCAGCAGAACGATGACGGGAAGAGCCGTGCTGCCACCCACCCTCAGGATAGAACTCCATCGCATAACCGCAGCCCGCCCGCGCAGGTTGGATTTGTGTGGCTGCTTCAGGGTTGCTTCTGGACGAGAGTTGTAAACACTGGGTTTAGATTTCGGCACGAACCTAACGAGGTCAAGAACCGGCCCAGAATGGTTCGAACTAAGTATCCCAATCGTCAGGCGTTGGCGCGAGGCGCCAGATATTGCCCGGCGTGTTCATGCCCAGCCCGACCACCCAATATTTGCTCCCTGCTCGCGGTGGCAGGTTGCTGGCAACGCGGGCGATCACGGTGCCGCCGCCGGGCAGGTCATCCATGCGCACGAGCATGCCGGGCTTGAGTGGCCGGCTGACACGCAAACCGCAGCCGTTGGGATTGACCAGCAGCGTGTGACAGCGCTCGGAAAACCGGCTCTGCGGATCCAGGCTGGTCAGGCGCACCGGAATCTGCGCGCGCACGCGAGTGCCATGGCGGCGTTGAACAGACGGCTCCATCGCTGGTCTTGATTGTAGTCCGCCGGTTTGGGCCGGCGATCGGGCGGCGCCGGTTCAAAACAAACCAAAGTAACGATCAGTAGAAGGACAGCGTGCCCGACTGCCGGGCGCAGCGCACGGTCCAGGAAAAGAAGAGGATGCTTGCGGGAACCAGCGCCAGCGAGAACAGCGCGAGCACTCCGGCTTCATGCCACACGGCGGCGGCATTTGCGGGCTGAAAGAGCGCGAGCCGCATTCCGATCAGAGCGTGGGTGAACGGCAGGAA
>DASREX010000055.1:0-26142 GCA_035651855.1 Candidatus Sulfotelmatobacter sp. | reverse complement strand
AGATAGTAACCACTGTGTGCTCCTCTCGTAGCACAAGGGGGAAAACCGACCCTTGTTGTTTGGGGATGGGAATCAGTGTCCCGAACAGGCGGCGGAAAAGCAATCCCCAGGAAAACCGACCGGTCGGTCGGTATGCAAAGATGCTATGCGGCAGGGCGGGAAGGTGTCAAGGAGAAATGAGGGGAAGCGGGTTTACGGGCGATTGGCGAGAGTCGAGCGGGACGTTCTGCCTGCGGCCTGGAAGGGCTCATGCGAGCGCCTGCGGACTCTACCCGCGACGTGGAAGCCCTTGATCGACCTCGAGGTGGTGCGAGAAAAAAGTCCCGCTGCAAGCAGGTTAAACCGATTTAACCTCCGGATCTATGTTGCTGATACCAAAGCACATACGAGGATTTATTTGCACATGCCAAAGCTACCTTAACAGCCGTCGAATCAGCCAATTGAGTCACCCTGCCCGGTTAATGGTGCAGAAGGTAGCGGATCGAGGTCTTGACTTTTCCGCGTCGCCGGGCCGGCAGGTTTGCGGAGTTGGCATTGGCGGCGCAACTGTTTACCATGGCACGCGATGACCCGTGAAGCCGTGGTGGATTCCCGGCAGGAAATTCTGCGCACCGCCGCCCGTCTGTTCCAGCAGCGCGGATACGACGCGACCTCGATGAATGACGTGGCCGCCGCCCTCAAGCTCAGCAAGGGCGGGCTGTATCACCATTTCCAGAGCAAAGACGAGATCCTGTTCGAAATCATGAATCACGCCATGGATCTCACCCAGGAGCGGGTCATCACTCCGGTGCGGGGGATCGCCGATCCCGAGGAGCGGTTGCGGGCGCTGATCCGGCTGCACATCGAGGTGGTGTTGAGCCCCCGCGACCGCGAGATTACCGTCATGCTGCACGAGAATCACCCGCTGCCCCCGGCCTTACGCAAGCGCATCAATCATCGCAAGAAAGAGTACGTGCATTTTGTGGAGAGCCTGATGGGCGAGGTGCAGAGGGCGCGGCGGGCCAAAGGGACGGTCAGCCCGCGCGCCGCGGCGTTCGCGTTGCTGGGTATGATCAACTGGATTTACCAGTGGTATAAGCCGGAAGGAGATCTGCAGACCCACAACCTGGTGCCCCAGTTCACGGAAATGGTATTCGGAGGAATCCTGGCGTGAAGACGCTGTTCACCACGGCTGCAGAAATCGATCAGGCGCGCGCGGCCAGCGGCAAGTTGTACCGCGAGTTCCTGCGCGTTCCCGCCATGAGCGCCGGGCTTTACGTGCTTCCCGCCGGGAGAACCGATCCGCAGCAGCCTCACCGGGAAGATGAGATGTACTACGTGATGCGCGGGCGCGGGCGATTTCAGGCCGGGGATCAAGATGCGGAAGTTTCTGCGGGGAGCGTCCTCTTTGTGGCCGCGAAAGTCGAGCACCGGTTCTACGACATCACCGAAGAGCTCGCCGTACTGGTATTCTTCGCGCCCGCGGAGAGTTGACGGAAAATCTTCGACCCCAGGAGTTCCGTTACTTCTTCGGGATCCAGTAGACCTCTTCTTTGATTGCCTGCTTGTCCACGAAGCCGCAGCGCTTCAGGATCGCCTTGCTGTGCTCGATCATGTCCGGATGCCCACACAGGTAGGCTACCGTATTGCTGGAGTCCAATTCCCAGTGATCCGCGTACTTGCGCAGGATGTCATCGGCGCGGCCGATCTCTCCGGACCACTCCTGGTGATCCCAGGGACGGCTCACCGTGGGCACATAACGGAACCAGGGCAATTGCCTGTCGAACTGGATCAATTCCGCGTTGTACCCGAATTCCCACGGGCGGCTGGCGCCATTCAGCAGGAAGAGGCTGTGCGATCCGTCGTACCGCCCTTCGGTCCAGTCGCGGCTTAGAGTACGCACATAGCTCACGAAGGGCGCGACTCCGGTCACAGTCGAGATCAGAAGATGGTTCCGCTTGCCGTTGCTCATGTCCAGGGAGAACTTTCCCTTCGGCAGCTTGCGCAACAGCACGTTATCGCCAGGGTGCAGCCTGTAAAGAAGAGGAGTGAGGGCGCCATCAGGGACGAGTTCGAAGAAGAACTCGACCTCGTCTTCGGAGGGAGCGGACGCGATGGAGTACGGACGCTCCACGCGCTTTCCGTCCACTTCGACGGCCAGGCATGCATACTGCCCGGGGATATAGTGGAACTCGGCGGCGGTGCGGAGGCGGAAGATCCAGAGGTCGGGCGCGACATCAATGCGCCGGGTGATCTCCGCGCGATAGAACTTCTCATCCGTATTGGTCATGACACTCCTGTCCTTCCCGACTGGCGATCGAGAGTCAGAACGTCAATGGTGGATTGGAAACTCCGCGCCCCTGCCGGCTGTGCTGGTTTAGATTCTCAGCCCCCGGCGTGGGATGCATGGGCCGTCGAACGACGTCCGGCGCAGTGTCTGGGAAATGCTAGACGGAATTAGCGTGCAGGGGAAGATGTTCTTCCAGCAATTTTTTTGATCCGGCGCATCAGCGGACCTGGGACGAGGTCTCCTCGGCGGCAAGCTGTTCAAGAACGGCGCGCAACGAGCGGAGGACATCGTCGGCCGCGCTGGCCTTAAGCCCGAACTTCAGCATACCGTCGGGAGTGAACTGAGCCCCGCGCTGAGCCGAGACGAAATGGGCCAGGTGCTCGGGATCCACCGCGGCATTCGGGCGGAATTTGAAGGTCACGGAATCGCGCTTGCGCTCGATCGCGTTCACTCCAACCCGCAGGCAAAGCAGCTTGAGGGAGGCGTAGTCGAGCAGGTTGCGGACAGCGGGCGGCGGCGGTCCATAGCGGTCCTGCAGCTCCGCGCCGACGTCGGACAGCTGGGACTCGGTTTCCACGCCGGCCACCCGCTTGTACATGCGCAGGCGCTGGTTCTCCTCCGGGATGTAATCGGCGGGAATACGGATGTTGAGGCCGAGATTGAGCTGGGTTTCGGCCTCATCGGGAGCGGCTTCGCCCTTCATCTCGCGGACGGCGCGCTCCAGCATCTGGGTGTAAAGCTCGAAGCCGATGGCTTCGATGTGGCCGCTCTGCTCTCCGCCCAGCAGATTTCCCGCGCCCCGAAGTTCGAGATCAAGGGCGGCGATTTTAAACCCGGCGCCGAGGTCGGAGAATTCCTTCAAGGCTGCCAGGCGGCGGCGGGCGATGGGAGTCAGTTCGACTTCTTTGGGAATCAGCAGGTAGGCGTAGGCACGCCGGTTCGACCGGCCGACCCGGCCCCGAAGCTGGTAGAGCTCGGATAATCCGAGCCGGTCCGCCCGGTTGATCAGGATGGTGTTGCACAGCGGGATATCGAGCCCGTTTTCGATGATGGTGGTGGCGACCAGGATATCGGCCTCGTGATGCATGAACTGCAGCATGACCTTCTCGAGTTCAGCTTCGCCCATCTGGCCGTGGCCAACGATGATGCGCGCCTTCGGCACCAGTTCCTGCAGCTTGGCGGCGATCTCCCAGATACTTTCCACCCGGTTGTGCACGAAGTACACCTGGCCGCCGCGCTCCAGTTCCTGCTCGATGGCGGACTGGATCAACTTGTCGTCCCAGCTGGCGACGACAGTCTGGATCGCCATGCGGTCTTTGGGAGGCGTCTCGATCACGCTCATATCGCGCAGGCCGACCAGCGACATGTGCAGGGTGCGCGGAATGGGAGTGGCGGACATGGTCAGCACGTCCACCTGCTTGCGCATCTGCTTGATGCGTTCCTTGTGGCGCACACCGAAGCGCTGCTCTTCGTCCACAATCAGCAGGCCCAGGTCGGCAAACTTCAGATCTTTGGAAAGAATGCGGTGCGTGCCAATGAGGATGTCGAGCTTTCCGGCTTCCGCTTTCTGCAGGATTTCCTTCTGCTGCTTCGCATTGCGGAAGCGGCTGATCATCTCAATGGTGACCGGAAAGGGCCCGAAGCGCTGCTTGAAAGTTTCGTAATGCTGGAAGGCAAGCACCGTGGTGGGGGCAAGCACGGCGACCTGCTTGTTGTCGCTGACCGCCTTGAAGGCCGCGCGCATGGCGACTTCCGTCTTGCCGTAGCCGACATCTCCGCAGAGCAGGCGGTCCATGGGCAGCGAGGATTCCATATCGCGGATCACGTCGCTGATGGCCTGCGCCTGATCCTCGGTCTCGTTGAATTCGAAGGCGTCCTCGAACTCGCGCACGAACTCGTTTCCCGGGGGAAAAGCATGGCCGTGCGCCATTTTGCGTTCGGCGTAGAGCTTCAGAAGTTCCTCGGTCATATCCTTCATCGCCTTGCGCACGCGAGCCTTGGTTTTGGCCCAGGCTTGCGTGCCCAGATGGCTGAGGGTCGGTTTCGCGCCTTCCGAGGAACGGTATTTCTGGATCAGGTCGAGGCGGGTGAGCGGAACGTAGAGGCGCGCGCCCTCGGCATATTCCAGCAGCATGAACTCGGCGTTGCCGTCGCCCTGGTTGATTTCTTTCAGACCCTGGTACTGCCCGATCCCGTGCTCGACGTGGACCACGTAGTCTCCCACCTGCAGGTCGCGGAAATCGGAGAGAAAGGCGGAGACCTTCGATTTCTGCCGCTGCGGGCGCGAGGCGACTGCTTCGGATTCGTCAAACAGGTCGCGGGCGCCGAAGATCGCAAGATGGGCGTCGGGAAAGACGACGCCGTCGGGAACGTAGGCCTTGGCCAGCGTACTGGTGTGCACTTCCCCCGCGAAGTAACTGGTTTCGTCGGCATAGCTTTCGCCGCCGCGGGTACGGCTGCCCAGCTTGAAGCTGACGTTGTACTCGGTGAAGATGTCCGCCAGTCTCTCGACTTCGCCTGTGTTGGGGACTGAGAACAACACCTGGTTGCCGGCTGCGGTCAACTTGCGGACCTCGTCCAGCATCGCCGGAATCGCGCCATGGAAGCGCTGTGCCGGCTGGGTAAGAATGGTGACGGCGGTCTCCCCATCGTCGCTGCGCGTGATCCCGAGATGCTCGAGGTCTGCGCCGGTTAACGCCGTTATCTTCTGCCACCAGGGGCCGGGCGGAATGTATAAATCGGAGGGCCGGACCAGATTGCCTACCCCACTGCGCTCGTGGGCTTCCTCGACCCGGGACCAGAAGCGGTCAAACTCGGAGCGCAGCAGATCGGGTTCGTCCAGCAGGACGGCGGCATGGGGCAGCAGGTCGAAGACCGTGCGGTCGGCTCCGGCGACTGGCGCGTAAAATTCCCAGCCCGGGAACACGGTCACGCCGCCGGCGCGGACGGCAGCTTCGAGGACTTCTTCATTCCCGCTGATGCGCTTGCCGGAAAGCCGGGTGTGAATCGCCCCCAGCAACTGGTCGCTCACCGGAGTCTCGGTCAGCGGCAGAAGCAACGCTTCGTCCAATGGGTTGGAGGAGCGCTGGGAGGCGGGATCGAAGCGGCGGATGGAGTCGACTTCATCGCCAAAGAATTCAATGCGAACCGGGCGCTCGGCCTCGGGTGAGTAGACGTCGAGGATTCCACCGCGCACCGCATACTGCCCCGGCATCTCGACGACGTCGCTCGAACTGTAGCCGACGGTGTTGAGGTGGCCCAGCAGGTTGTCGAGATCGAACGACTCGCCGCGCCGCAGGGTGCGGGCCAGATCGCTGTAGTACTCGGCGGAACGCTGCAGGACGGCGGTGGCGGCGATGGGCGCGACCACCAGGGCCGCTTTGCCCGTGGCAATCTTCCACAGCGCGGTGGCGCGCTCCTCCTGCAACTCGGGATGGGGCGAGAGATTCTGGAAGGGGAGCACATCGCGCGCGGGAAGGGAGACGATCGCTTCCGGATCGCAAGCGGCGGTGAGTTCACAGAACCCCCGCAGCACCGGAACATAGTCTTCCACGGCGCGGTTGTCGTTGACGACCAGGACCAGAGGGCGTTGCGCCGCGCGCCGCAACAGCACCAGCAGCAAGGCTTTCGCCGTGGGCAAGAGCCCGGAAACACGAATCCGCCCCGTGCCCTCCTGCAGATGGGAGGCTACACGCGTAAAGCCGGGAAGCAATTCGACGTCCGTGAAGAGTTCACGGACGAAGGGAAGCAGCATGCCCTTCGATTCTAGCAGGAACTCCTGAGCGCGACCGCGCAGGGCGGGCCCGCGGTTGGGCCTCGATGAAGTGAATCCAGATTACAAATCATCCCAGGTTGCCCCGCCCTTCCCGCGTTCTGTGCGGGAGGGTGGGGATTTTGGTCGCGCTGCATTTTATGCAGATTTCACTTGCAATTCTCTTAGTGTTATAGTTAAGTATAACAGTATGACAGCAAGGAGGGCGAGGGCATATTCCCCCGTTGAGACTTCCTGGCCGTACAAAAAGATCGAAGAAGGAGAATTATCCATGAAATGCAAACGTTATCTGATCACGATTGTTCTGACATTGCTCAGCACCGTGGCTTTGGCGCAGTCCGACGCGCAAAAGTCATTCGACAAACTAAAAACTCTGGCCGGGACCTGGGAAGGTTCTTTTGAAGGAAAACCGATGGAGGCCACGCTGCGGGTAACTTCGCGGGGGAATGCCATCGTGCACGAGATGAAGGGCGAAGGTCCCGACGATCCGATCACGATGTTTTACCTGGAAGGCGACCGGCTGTTGTTGACGCATTATTGCGACGCCGGCAACCGGCCGCGTATGGCGGCCAAGGTATCTCCCGACGGCAAGACCGTGGAATTCGACCTGCTCGATGTTGCCAACTACAGTCCGGCGCAGCATGGGCACATGCAACACGCGCTGTTTACCTTTGTCGACCCGGACCATCACACCGAGGACTGGACCTTCACCATGGAAGGCAAGCCTCCGATGCGCGCGCACCTGGAGATGAAACGCACCAAGTGAATGGGGTGTATCGTTTCGTACGAGCGATTGAGAGAAACCGGATGGACCGTGAGTGGAACGACAGTCAACCGATTTACCGCCAGCTTCGCGACCGCGTGGTCGCGATGATCCTCGACGGTGTGCTCAACGAAGGCGATCCCCTGCCCTCGGTGCGCACGGTGGCGGCGGAATACCGGGTGAATCCGCTCACGGTTCTCAAGGGGTATCAGGAGCTGGTGGATGAGGGGCTGGTCGAGACCAGGAGGGGGCGGGGCATGTTTATCAATGCCGGAGCGCGGGGCCTGCTGCTGAAAGGCGAGCGGCAGAAGTTTCTGGCCGACGAATGGCCGCGCATCCGCGACACCATTCAGCGGCTGGGGCTGAGCGCGGAAGAACTGCTCAACGGCGGATCCTCTCCCGCGCCGGCACAGCCGAAAGCGGGCAAATCGAAATCCTCCGAAGAGGAGCGCTGAACTATGGCATGCATTGAAGCGCGCGGACTGCGCAAGACGTTCGGCACGACGGTGGCGCTGGACGGCGTCGACCTGCGGGTGGACGAAGGGCGCATCGTGGGGCTGATTGGTCCCAATGGCGCGGGGAAGACGACGGCGCTGAATGCGATTCTCGGACTCATTCCTTACCAGGGAGAATTGAAGGTTCTGGGGCGCGATCCCTGGCAGCAACGCGACCAGCTGATGCGGGATGTCTCGTTCATCGCCGACGTTGCCGTATTGCCGCGCTGGATGCGGGTTGCGCAGGCGCTGGAATATGTGGCCGGAGTGCATCCCCGCTTCGATCGCGCTAAGGCCGAGGGCTTTCTTGCCCGCACCAGCATCCAGCGGAACAGCAAGATCCGGGAATTGTCCAAGGGCATGGTGACGCAACTGCACCTTGCGCTCATCATGGCGGTGGACGCGCAACTGCTGGTGCTGGATGAGCCAACGCTCGGCCTCGACATCCTGTTTCGCAAGCAGTTCTACGACTCGCTGCTGCACGACTATTTCGACCGCAGGCGCACCATCCTGGTGACCACGCATCAGGTGGAAGAGTTGCAGCATGTGCTGACCGATCTGATGTTCATCCAGCGGGGGCGCATGGTCTTCGCCAGCAGCATGGAAGAATTCGAATCGCGCTATACGGAAGTGACGGTGAATCCGGAGCGCCTGGCGGCGGCCCGGGCGCTGAAGCCGGCGCATGAACGCCAGGTGCTCGGGCGCAGCATCCTGCTGTTTGATGGCGCGGACCGCCAGCAACTGCGGGCTCTGGGCGAGGTTCGCACGCCCGGCATTTCCGACTTTTTCGTTGCCGTGATGGAAGGCCGGACGGCAGGGGCAAAAGGAGCAGCTTCATGAACACGCAATCCAACGCCATGTACGAGGCCGGCGTGAACGCACAAAGCACGACGCCGGCGCGGCTGTCTCCCACCCGGCCGTTCTACTGGACGGTGCGGCGGGAACTCTGGGAGAACCGCTCGATCTATCTGGCGCCGCTGGGCGTGGCCGCGGCATTCTTGTTTGGCTTTGCCATCAGCACGATTCATTTGCCGGCCAAAATTCGCGGCCTCTCCGGGCTCGACCCGGCTCATCAGCGGCAAGCGATCAGCATGCCGTACGACCTCATCGCCGGCCTGATGATGGCCACAGGCATGATTGTCGGCGTCTTTTATTCCATCGATGCGCTGCAGGGCGAGCGCCGCGACCGCAGCATCCTGTTCTGGAAATCGCTGCCCGTCTCGGATGTGGTGACCGTGCTGTCCAAGGCCAGCATTCCTATCGTGGTGCTGCCCCTGCTCGCCTTCGCGGTCACGGTAGCTACCCAGTGGCTGATGCTGCTGCTGAGTTCCGCCGTGCTGGCGGGAAGCGGCCTCAGCGTGGGGACGCTGTGGGCGCAGGTATCGTTTTTTCAGAGCTCGCTGCTGCTGCTCTATCACCTGGTGACGGTGCATGCGATCTGGCATGCGCCGATCTATGCGTGGCTGCTGCTGGTCTCCGCCTGGGCGCGGCGCGCGGCCTTCTTGTGGGCAACGCTGCCGGTAGTGGCGATCGCGGGCTTCGAGAAGGTGGTATTTCACACCTCCTATTTTGGGATGATGCTGGCCCACCGCCTGGGCGGCGGCGCGGAAGCCATGACCCTGCCCGGAACTCTCCCCATGAATCCCATGACCCATCTTACCCCGGGGAATTACCTGACCAGTGCGGGACTATGGATCGGGCTGGCATTCACCGCCGCGTTTCTTGCGGGAGCGGTCCGTCTGCGCCGCTCGCGTGGCCCGATGTGAGGCATGCCAATCGCTAATGACCGGTTGTTCGGCCCCGAACCGTGAGTTCGGCTTCTCCGGGCACATCGGACAACATCAGGTGCAAGGCGTGCTGCTTTTCATCGTAGGCAGTCTTCAGAGGGTACGTGCTGCTGGAGAACTTGGCCTGGGCGTGCAGAGAAGGCCAGTCGTAGATCACCACTTCAATCAACTTCCACCAGGGGACGAAAGAGCCTTCGCGAGCATGGAATTTGAGCCGCAGGGAGTTCGCGTCGGCTTCGCAGGTAAGGCTCTGGCGCAGGTATTTGCCCTGCTGGTAGGCGAAGGAATGGCCGTCGTCAAGATAGAGGGAACCGCCGCACTGCGGGCCGGGATAGACGCGAAGTTCCAGCGGACCCGCGGGAATTTCGCTGGTGTACTGAACCACAGGTTGCATGGGGATGATGCTTCCCGCCCGCGCATAGACCGGCAAAGTTTCCAGGCCGGGATGGATCGCGCGTGGTCCCGGGAAACTGGTCCCCGGCGGAGCATTGGCGACATCCACGATGGAAGGGCCGTGCGCTTGCGGAGGCATCTTGGCGCCCGTCCAGAAATCGAACCACTGTCCCGGCGGGTAGGAGACCGCATAATCGTCCTGCATTTCGCCGAACGGCGGAGGAGCGATGAGCAGGCTCGGCCCGAGCAGGAATTCGGTATCGAGATTGTCGAAACCGGGATAGGAACGGTCGAAGATCTCGGGGAATTCGAGAAAGACCGGGCGCATGAGAGGAAGTCCGGTCCGCGCAGCTTCATCGGCGAGGCTGTAGATATAGGGCAACAGCCGGTAGCGGGCTTCGATGTAGCGGCGGCGGATGGCTTCCTGCTCCGGCCCGTTATTCCAAACCTCATGCGGCAGGCTGCCCTTGGTGGCGTGATCGCGGAAGAATGGAGAGAACGCCGCCAGTTCGACCCAGCGCGTGAGTAACGCCGGCGGCGGGGAGCCATTGAAGCCGCCGACATCGGCGCCCACGAAAGGAATGCCGCTGATGCCCAGGTTCAGCACCATCTGGGTGGCAAGGCGGAGATGGTTCCAGGTGGCGGAGTTGTCCCCCGTCCAGGTGAATCCGTAGCGCTGCCCCCCGGCGTAAGTGGCGCGGGTGAGGACAAACGGGCGCTCGTTGGGCTGCAACTTGAGCAGGCCTTCGTAGGTGGCGCGGGCGTTCTCCAGTCCAACGATGTTGTGAATCTCGGAGTGGGTCGCGGTGCGGGTGGTGAAGCCGGGCTCTTCGATGCGGTGCACCGTGTTCAACGGCATCGTTTTACCTGGACCATCAAAGACCGAGGGCTCGTTCATGTCATTCCAGAAGCCGGCGACGCCATCCTTCACGAATTCCTGGTAGAGGCTGCCCCACCACTGCCGGGTCTGGGCGCGGGTGAAGTCAGGGAAAACGGCCGGCCCGGGCCAGACGACGCCGACAAACTCGCTGCCGTCGGGATTCTTCACGAAATGATCGCCGGCATGGCCGGAGTCGTAGGGCGAATATCCCTGGTTGGCGACGTGCGCAATGTGCAGGTCCGTGATATTGACCAGATGCAGATGCTGCTTGCGCAGATCGGAGACGAGCCCGGGAAAATCCGGGAAGGTCTTCGCATTCACGGTGAAGGGACGATTCCTGTCCTGGTAATCGATATCAAGATAAACGACGTCGGAGGGAATCCGGTCGGTGCGCAGGCGGGTGGCGATTTCACGAATCTGCGATTCGGGAGTGTAGCTGTAGCGGGACTGCTGGAACCCGAGCGCCCACAGCGGGGGAAGCGGGGGCTTGCCGGTGAGGTAGGCATAGTTTTCGACTACCTGTTTTGGCGCGGGCCCATAGATGAAGTAGTAATCGAGGGGGCCGCCCTCCGCGCCGAACGAGTAAGCGTCGCGGCTGGATTTGCCGAAATCGAACCAGGTGCGCCAGGTATTGTCGAGAAAGATGCCGTAGCTGCGGGTTCCCTGAATGGCAAGAAAAAAAGGAATGCTCTTGTAAAGAGGGTCGACGGATTCCTGGGGGCCGACGTCGGTGTTCCAGAGGGTGTAGGCCTGACCGGAGCGGTCAAAGCCGCCGGTTTTGTCGCCCAGTCCGAAAAAATGCTCGCCGCCCAGCATTTGTTTATGGATGGAGAATCCGCCCAGGCGGAAGGTGATGGGGCGGCCGACGGCGTCGGCGGACAGAAGGTTGCCGGAGAGGTCGCGGATGACGAGGCGCGCCGGATTGCGATCGAGGCGGACATCGAGCGCAGCCGTGCGAAATCCCACGGACGAGCTATCGTCGATGGGCTGCACATTCACCGTTCTCGTGCGGGCCTCGGAAAGCACAGCCCAGGAGGCGTCTTCGGGCAGAGTCTCGGGCGCGATGCGCACGCGAATAATGTCTTCGCGCAGGGCGGTGAGTTGCACGACGGCAGAGCCGGCCTGGGCTTCGATTCCGTTGGGCAGCGGCTTCGCATTAGTGACCGCGTCCACGATCACGGGCGGCGGCGGAGCGGCAGCAGTTTGCGCGTAGAGGGAAACCGGCGCAATAGCTGCGGCCACCAGGAGCAACATTTCAAGACGGCAGCGACAGAAGGACATTGATCAGGCTCTTGTGGGTTTGATTGCAGGACTATCATACATAGCAACCGGCAGCGGTGATGCTGCCTCGGCAAACTCCTGGCAGAATCGGGTAGTGACAAGGTTTGGAGCTGGCCATCGTAGAAATTTGGCGCGTCAATTGTGGCATGTGTGTCCATGCCTAAACGGTCAAGCAAAACAGCTAAACGCGACGATTTCCAAAACGCGCTACGGGTGGTGGAAGAAGCGATAGGCTCATCACTCGGCAAGAATCCAGCGGCAGTCGCCTTAGGTCGTCAAGGCGGATTGAAGGGCGGCAAGGCCCGTGCCAGTAAACTAACCTCCGAGCAGCGCACCGCCATTGCGAAAAAAGCAGCCGCAAAACGCTGGCACTCGGATGGTTAACCTAATAGGTAGTCGGTGGTATTGACGAAAAACCTGCAAGCGGATAACGTGATCAAACCTGCAAGGGGAGGGTGTTAAATGGCAACAGCACACGTCGCAAGGGAAAGAGGAGTGCCCGAAGGGCAGAGCCTCATTAGCTACGAGGAAGCTCTTGAGATTCTTTCGCGGGATGAAAGGTTTAAGGCGACTGTGTATGCCATGAATTCTCTGTTGGTCGCAAAGGGCATCTATTCTCCAGAGGAATTTGAATTCCAGTATCGGCAGTACGCGCAAAATCACCGCCGATAGGTGTCTTGCACATCGCTCCACTTGGGGTAACGGCAGTCCGGTGAAAAGCACCTTTCATGCGAACCCTGATCACAGTGAGTACAAGGTTCGCCGTTATTCTTTTGGCAGCGGCACCACGGCAGCGTCGGCTCGTATTTCCATTCCTTTTCCATCCCTAATCCTCTTTATTCAATCGTGATCTTGATGGCCTTCGGGTCACTGCTCTGGTAAAGCACGTCCAGATTGGTGGCAAGCGCCTGTAGCCACTTCTTCCGTGCTTCCAACGGCCAATCCTTACCCTTTGACGGCAAGAGTTGCAGGAGCCCGTCGATTAGCTGGTCGTACTTCTGTGTATCCGTTGACCGCTCCACTTCCTTGCGTTCGTCCGCTAGTGTGATCGGGCGTCCTAGGGCTGGTGGCACTAGTCGATCAGGAGCAACATCAAAGAACCCTGCGTGCTTCGCTGACCGTTGAAAGGCCTGCCGTGCTCTTTCTTTCTGCTTGGGCGCTACTCCGAGATTAACCATTGCAGACTCAAGGCCGGTGGGAGGTGGCAGTGTCTTCCCACGGAAATTGTCAAACACCTTGCCATAGAGCGGCACTGTCTGAAACGCGTCTACCCTGGCGGCCTTGGCTTGCTGCGGGTCGCAAATCCTTGCCCCTAGGTCGGTGAGAGTAACAGTCCCACGCTCCAGAGACAGTAGGCCAAAGGTACGAGCAGCGGACAACCGAGTCCTAAATCCCCCTCCGTCCGGAACAACGCGCAAGGCTCCCGCAAGTTGTTCGACGGTACAGGTCGTCCCTAGTTGATGGACAGTGGTAGCGATCTCCTCAGCGTCGGCAAGATCGTAGTATGGGAATTCAATGGTTGAGCGTTCCCGTCTCGCTGCTTCGGGTGTCGCCTCCTGTGATGACACTACTGTAAGTTCGGGGCTGTTGCCGTCGGCCATGAGATTTGGTGTCTCCAGCACCGCAGACAGTGTAGCACAATTGTCAATACGTCTTCTACGTCTTCCCGGATTTATGTCTGCGGATTATGCCCACGTGATGCCCAAATAGGTATTGCAACCAGAGGTAGGCCTGCTCTATAGTGAGATTGCTGGCTTGGAGGACAGCCCGCGTGAAGATATTAACTGGTAGGTTTCGGCGGCCTGAGGAACCCTGTCGAAGCCAGAGACAACAAAACCGATAGCTGGTGGCTATCGGCCCTTGGTTCCCCTGAAAGGCGCTTTCTGCACTGGAGAGCGCCTTTTATTTTATCACTATGCCGCCTGTATCGCTGCTTTTTCTTCGAGTAGGCCAACCAATTCAGTGACATCCCAAACGTGGTCGGTCAGTCCCGCTTCCATCGCAGGCGTGACGCGGAGGGTTTGATGGACGCGGCAGAAGTTGTAATAGGCATGATAGATGGCTACCGCGTGACAGTGGTTCTCGAATTTCTTCGAGAACGCACTGTAAGGCGGGTGAAGCGCGTCACGCCCATCCTCAAGCTTAGGTTCTGCCGCTCTACGAAGCTAGTAGAGATGTGCTTCGGATCGGGATTGCCGCTCAACGTGGCTGTGCGTGTCCCGATGCACTCCGAAGGGCTGTACCGCGTGTCAATTTATCCGAAGGTGCGCCGTAGAGCTTTATCAGCATCGCATAGTCCACTTCCATCCCGAACGCTCCCTCGACGGCCTCAGCATAGGCTCTATGGCCATCAGTCGTGATCTGGATGCGAGTGGTCAAACGTGATGCCACATCCTCCATAAAAGAGCAGGCCCAATCAGCATCGCGGCCTCCGCACAGGTAAGAGACGATGAGTTTTGTATCAGCATCAATGGCAACCCAAGTCCAAACGCTTCCCGCGAATTCCTTGCGCGCTGTTGGTACGTTCTTATCTTTCGAGTAGCAGAATGACCAAACCTCGTCGCACTGAATTCGCTGTGATGTGAGGTTACGCACCGCACTGTTATGGTGCTTCGCACAGGCCGCGCCTAGATCGCAGAGCAGTTTCAGGATTGGCTCTTGGCAAACCCCAGTCATGCGGGTAATAGAGCGGACGCTGTTTCCTTCCACTATCATCCGGACAACCTGCGCTTCGTTTTTCTGTGCTCAAGCGGTTCATGAGAATCATTATGCATGAGCGCTCAAGAGAATAATTCAAGCGGCGAGAAAAGCAAACCTTGTCACTACCCAGAATCGATTTCGCTTGACAGGACGGGCATTGGCGAACAAAGGTCAATCGCAAGCAGTGGGCGCGAATTTGCAGAGAAGCCCAGAACGCCCCACATTTCTGTGACTTATTTTTCAGGAGGAGCTTATGGCACACGATTCTGTTTCCAAAGGGGCGTTGTGGACGGGCCGGGTGATGAGCGCGATCCCGGTCTTGATGGTGCTGGTGGGCAGCGTGATGAAATTGGCGAAGACAGCGGCGGTGTACCAGGGATTCGCGCAGGCTGGCTTTCCGGAGCGATTAATCGTGCCCATCGGAATCATCGAATTGATTTGCATTGTCACCTATGTGATTCCTTCCACGGCCGTTCTCGGGGCAATCCTGATGACAGGTTTACTGGGCGGTGCAACGGTGACGAACCTGCGCATTGGCGATCCCACATATCCGCTCCCGGTTCTTTTCGGCATATTGACTTGGGGAGGCTTGTTCATGCGGGATAGGCGGTTGCGCGCGCTGATCCCGCTGCGAAAAAGCGGGGGCGCGCAGTTGCCAGCCGAAGAGAAAGCGACGGGCGCCCGGCCAGCATCAGCCGCGTAGCCAGGGGCGGGTAAGGCAAGTGGGGCCGCCGCTGCCGTTGATGCAGAGTTCGGACGCGGGGAAGGTACGCACGTCGAATCCTGCCTGGCGCAGGCGGGCGTTGGTCCTGGGATTTTCTTCGATGGCGAGCAGCCGCTTGTTTCCGAGGGCCAGCACGTTGCAGGCGAGCGTGTCGCGCTCGGAGTAATCGATCTCAATCCATTGGAATCCGCGCGCCCGCAGCAATTCGACCGTCTCGACCGCGAGCCAGGGCAAATCGACCAGAGCGGTTTGTTCATCGAGCAGGCTGATCAGAGACATCAGGTGCAGGCAGCAGGAGGGGCCCGCTCCGTGGGGAAGCGGCGCGGAGATAACGTTGACGCCTTGCGGAGCCAGGCACGAGCGCATCTGTCCTATGCCCGCTGCATTAGTGCGGTAACCGTGTCCGATCAGGAGAGTGTGGGGGTCGAGCCAGACCATGTCTCCGGCCTCGGTGGTTGCCGGCGCATGGATTTCGGCGAGCACGGGAGTTCCGGCGCTGGCGGCGAAGGACTTGTGCCGCGGGCCTTCAGCGACGCGGTTCGGCTTGCCGGGACGCATGATGATCAACCCGAAATCGGTAGCCAGAGAGGCATCATGCGCATACACCGCATCGAGGGAGAGGCTGGCTGAGGAGGGCAACTCCAGCACTTCAGCGCCCGAGTCAACCAACTGCGCGCACAGCGCATCGTGCTGCGCCTGAGACTGAGCGAAATCGGGCGCATGATGGAGTCCCAATTCGCGCCATCGCCCCAGTTGCTCCGGCTGATTCCACCCGGCGGACCGAGGCGAGCACACCAGTACCCGCTTCAGCGGTCCGACCATGGAATGTCCGTTGAAGGCAAGCCCAGTGTGCGGGATGGTGGACACGATTTCTCCTTGCGCCAGCAGAACATTGTAAGCCACGCGCCGGCCAGCCGGGGGTTAACGGCGTTTAGCCCTGGAAGAAGCCCGAAAATTCCAACCTTTAATTCATGAGTGCGCGGCATGATAGCGCAGGTAGCCCAGGCCCACGCGCATGTGATGATGCCAGGCATCGGGGACGGAGACGGCGAAGCAGAGCCCGAGCAGGCCTTGCGCCAGTCCCAGGACATAGAGGTTGCGGTAGCGGCGGAATAAGGTGCAGGATACCGCTCCCCAGGCGAGCGTCGCCACCACCAGCGACAGGTTAGGGAGATGCGCCAGCGCGAAGAGCACGGCGGCAAATGCGATGGCGCGCTGGCTCGACAGAACGCCGGCCAGGCGTGGCAGGAAATAGTCCTGCAGCAGGAATTGCTGGTAAAGCGTCCAGAGCACGTATCCGGCAACGTGAGTGAAGCCGGGCGCATACAGCGCATGAAACGTTCCCGCGTGTTTCGCGATCTCGACAGCGAGCACGCCCAGGGCGAGCGCAACCGGCAAGATCCAAAGCGAGGAAGGAAGCCCACGCCAACCCAGGCCAAGATCATTCAGGCCCGGACGCCTCCTGAGAACGAGGAGCAAGGGCGCGAGGAGCGCGACAGGCCCCAAGATGAGTTGCTCCCGTGTGGGCAGCCAGAGCACCGTCACGATGGCGGAGAAGGCGAGAACCAGTTCCGCGAGGTCGCGATGGGCGGCGGGCGTTCGGGAAAGGCTCAGAGTGGATCGAGCTGAATCGGTGGCCGGCAAGAATTCATCTCCTCAGAACTTTTAGGAGCGGCGAGCGCCGACTTTGGTTGCAAAAGTTTCCAGCCAGGGGCTGATCAGACTGCAAGTACCGGGGTCGCCTGCAGCAGGCTGCGGGTGTAGGGATGGGCTGGACGCAGGGTGATCTGGTCGGTATCGCCGACTTCAACCAGCTTTCCGCGGCTCATGACCGCGATGCGGGTGGAGAGATAACGCACTACCGGCATGGAATGCGAGATGAAGAGGTAAGTCAGGCCGAAATCTCGTTGCAGTTGCTGCAGGAGATTGACGATCTGAGCGCCAACGCTGACATCGAGGGCAGAAACGGGCTCGTCGCACACGATGAATTTGGGACGCAGGGCGAGGGCGCGGGCGATGCCGATGCGCTGGCGCTGTCCGCCGGAGAATTCGTGGGGATAGCGGGCGCGGGCGGATTCATCAAGGCCGACGGCGCGCAGCAGTTCTGAGACGCGCTGCTCCAGTTGTGCTCGATCTGATTGTCCGGGGCGGGCCGGCAGGCGATTACTGCCCTCGAAGGAATCGGGATGGATCAACAGCGGTTCGGCGATGATGTCCTGCACGCGATAACGAGGATCGAGCGAAGCGAAAGGATCCTGAAAGATGATCTGCAGGTCGCGGCGGAGGCGGCGCAATTCGCCTCGGCTGGCGGAGAGCAGGTCGCGCCCTGCAAAACTTACGCTGCCTGAAGTGGGCTCAATCAGGCGCAGGATGAGGCGTCCCAGGGTGCTCTTGCCCGAACCGGACTCGCCCACCAGACCGAGCGTTTCGCCGGCGTGAATGTCGAGCGAGACGTCGTCCACGGCGCGCACCTCGCCGGCCGATTTGCCGCCGAAGGGCGAGGCGGGGCGGACAAAGACTTTTGTCAGGTTGCGGACTTCGAGCAGCGCCACGCCAGGATGCTAGCAGGACCGGGCGCGGTGCGGCGAGTGGCCGGAGGGGATCGGTCACCCGGCGGCAATCAGGGGGACTGCGGCTAAAGCGGCGAGCAATCCGACAAACTTCCATCGGCTGAAGTGCTCTTTCAAGATGAGGCGGGCGAGAATCACGGTGACTGCGGGATACAACGAGGTGATGACGACGGCTTCATCGAGGCGTCCGCGCTGGCTGGCATAGATGTACAAGGCGCTGGCGCTGATATCAAGAAATCCGGCGAGCATGCCTATGGTCACCGAGGACACTTCCATGGCGAGGGGCGCGCGCGTCGCGATCACCACAACGGCGGTGGCGACGAACGATGCGATACGGCCGATGGCGGCGAGGAAGGTCGGGGAGCCGGTGGTCTGATGCATGCAGACGTAAAATCCCGCGAATCCGACCCCGGCCAACGCCGCCAACGCAACCCCCTTGGGGTGCCCCGAGTCGTCGTTCTCGCCTTGAGGCTCGGGACGTGTGATCAGCCAGATCGCCAGGATCGCCAGCACGAAGCCGGCGATGGACCATCGGCTGGGTGCTCCTTCCAGGGCGATATCGGCGAGCGTGGGAATGGCCGCTCCGATCAGGGCTGCAATGGGGGCGGCGAGGCCCATGTGCCCGGAGGACAAGGCGCGATAGAAGAGCGCGAGTGAAACTCCGCCCATGGTGCCGGCCGCGACGGACCACAGGAGGCTGGCCCGCGTGGGCAAAGCAGCGTGCTGTCCCAGGGAGATCGCGAGCATCAGGGAAAAGGCGCACAAGTGCGAGAATGCGGTCAGGGTGAAGGCGTTGGCGCGGCGCGCGCCGTAGCCTCCCGCAAAGTCGGACGCACCCCAAAGCACGACAGCGGTGACACTGCAGGCCGTGGGGGCGAGTTGAACGTTCCAGGACACGGGCGTCAGGGTAACACGGCGCCCGGAAGTCCCCGGCTCAAACGTAATTAGGCCAATGCCAGCAAATGAGCTAGCCTGCGCCTATCCAGAGGAGGAATTTATGAAGCACTTGTTGCTAGGCGTGGCGTGCCTGCTGCTGGCCGCTCCGGTAGTGGCCCAGAGCGGGGATCAGACACCCTCGAGGGATGACATTATTGTTTACCTTCGCACCATGCATTCCCATGACATGCTGCAGAAAACCATGCAGGTGCAGGCCGAGTCCATGCGGCAGCTTTACCGGGACATGATCCTGAAAGACAAAGGCAAGCTTCCGGACAATTTTGACAGCGTGTTCAAAGGAGCGATGGACGATCTGATCAAAGGAATGCCGAGCGACGAGATCGTGCAGGCGATGATTCCGGCCTACCAGAAACATTTCACAAAGAGCGACATCGAGGCCATGAATGCGTTTTACTCATCGCCGGTGGGGCAGAAAGTTCTGGAGCAACTGCCGTCAGTGCTGCAGGAAGGCAACCAGGCCGCGATGCCGATTTTGAGCAGGTACCTGGGCGAGTGGGGGGAGCGGATGAAGCACCAGTTGGATCAGATGAAGCTGGATGCTTCGCCGACCAAAGGCAAGAAGGCGGTCATCGAGAACTGAGGGTGGAGGGTCGCAGCGTGTCCGCCTGGGATGACGGGTTGGGTCCTGCCTGTGCGTGTTAGAATTTGCTCAAGTATTGGCTGGCAAGAACTCCGTTTTCGAGGCACCCGGGTTGATCGAACTGGCTCCGTCTATTCTTTCGGCTGACTTTGCGCGTCTGGGGGAGCAGGTCACCGCTGCCGGCCAAGGCGGGGCGGGCCTGATTCACGTCGATATCATGGATGGGCATTTCGTTCCCAACCTGACGATCGGGCCTCCGGTGGTGAAGTCCCTGCGGAAGATTACGAAGCTGCCGCTCGATTGCCACCTGATGATTGAGAATCCGGACGAATTCATCCCGGTATTTGCCGAGGCCGGGATCGATTGGATATCAGTGCACCAGGAAGCCTGCCGGCATTTGAACCGAACCCTGCACCTGATCAAGAGCCACCACTGCCTGGCCGGGGTAGTAGTCAATCCGGCAACCCCGGTGGATACGCTTTCCGAAGTGCTGGATATCGTGGACTACGTGCTGGTGATGTCGGTGAATCCCGGCTTTGGGGCGCAGAAGTTCATTCCTTCCACGCTGGACAAAATGCGGCAGTTAGCCGAGATCCGGCGGCGGCGCGGGCTGCATTACCGCATTGAGGTGGACGGGGGAGTCGCGCTCGATACCATCGCCGATGTGGTTCGCGCGGGAGCAGAAATCCTGGTGGCGGGCAACGCCGTGTTCGGCAGCGGCGATCCAAAGAAGAATGCGGAAGCGTTATTGAAGGCGGCGACTGAAGCGGCACTGCAGAAAGTTTAAGAAGCGCCGGGCGCTTCCCGGCCGAAGCCCAAGAGGCTGTCCCTATACAAGGAATCAGAGGTCTTATGTCGCGTCGAATTTGCTGGATTGTTCTGCTGGGAATGCTGCTGGCATTCACGGCCGCTTGCACGAACAAGAAGTCGGTGAACCCGCTGGCCGGAGTGGGATCGAAGCAGCCCGACAAGGTGCTATTTGACAAGGCCATGGATGCGATGCGGCACAACCGCTTTGACGTGGCGCGCCTGACCTTGCAGACGCTGATCAATACCTATCCAGACTCGGAATACATTGCGCGCGCCAAGCTGGCGGTGGGCGACTCGTGGTATGCCGAGGGGGGAACGGCAGCGCTGGCCCAGGCCGAGCAGGAATACAGCGACTTCGAGATCTTCTTTCCGAATATGCCGGAGGCGGCCGAGGCGCAGCTGAAGATCGCCAACATTCATTACCAGCAGATGGAGAAGTCGGACCGCGACTTCACCCATGCCAAGCGCGCCGAGGACGAATACCGCAAGCTGATTCTGACCTACCCGGACAGCAAACTTCTCCCTGAGGCCAAACAGAAGCTGCTGCAAGTGCAGGAAGTCCTGGCCGACCGTGAATTTGGAATCGGGCGGTTCTACTACCTGCGGGAATCGTATCCTGCGTCGATCGCTCGCCTGCAGTCTTTGGTGGATAAGTATCCGTTGTACAGCCGGGCGGATGAAGCGCTGTACCTGTTAGGGCAGAACTATGAGGCGCAGATCGCGCGCGTACGCAGCGCTCCCACGTGCGATGAGCATGGCATGCCGCGCGGCTGCACGAACGAGGCCGGCAAGGGCAAATACATTGGCGAACTGACCAAGGAAGCAGGGGCGGAGTATTCGAAGATCATTACGAGATACCCGCTGATGGATCGCTACGAGGACGCGCGCAAGCGGCTGGCGGCGCTGCACCAGCCCATTCCGCGCCCGACCAAGGCTGCGGTAGCACAAAACAAGGCCGAAATGGCCAGCCGCAGCGAGTCCAGCACCATGCAGAAGATGATGGGACTCATCAAGAAAGGGCCGGACGTGGCCCAGGCCGCCCAGACCGGCGAGCCCAGCCTGGTGGATCCGGAAGTGGTTTCCGCCACCAGCGTGGTCGCCAGGGAGGCGCGCGGGGCGGCAGGAGTCCCAGAGGCAGGCGCGGGAGAAAAGAGCGTCGGGGTAGAGGTGATCAACCAGCCGGGAACAGCCCTTCCGCCGGGTGGCGACGCGACTGTCCCGGGCGGGACGCCGTTTTCAACTACCACCTCAGGCACGCCAACTCCAAGCCCGACCGCCGCAGACCCGAATGAGCTGAAGCCGACGGCTCCAGCCGACCCGAACGAACTTAAGCCAACCGACACTGGCAGCAACGCGCCGCTGCCGCCGCCGACGCAGGTCAACGAGATCCAGCCGGGACAACCGGCTGCTTCCAACGCTAAGGCGGACGATTCCGCTCCGGCCAGCGACGAGGATCTTTCCAGCAGCAAGAAGCATAAGAAGAAGGGATTGAAGAAGATCAATCCGTTCTGAGGCTTCGGGATCGCGGCGAGATCCTGTGCGTCCGGGGAAGCATCGCAAAGAAAACACAAGGTCCCTCGACTGCGCAGAATTGCCTAAAAACGGCAATTCTGCTTCGCTCGGGATGACACTTTTGGGGTTTAAACCTGGAACGGCAATTCTGCTTGGCTCGGGATGACACTTTTGGGGTTTAAACCTGAACGGCAATCCTGCTTGGCTCAGGCTGACACTTTTGGGGGTCTAACCCGAAACGGCGATTCTGCTTCGCTCGGGCTGACACTTTTGGGGTCTAAACCGAAACGGCAATTCAAACTTACCGGTAGGTGCTGACCAGTGGTAACCAGTTACTTCCCTTCCGGATCATTGACTTAGGTTGAAGGTCAGGTTACCTTCGCGATATCTCCCCGCATTCAGAGGATACCTTTGGCCCGGAAGATACTGCTCGCTGACGACAGCGTAACCGCTCAGAACATGGGGCGGAAAATTCTCGCCGATGCGGGATACGAAGTCATTACGGTCAATAACGGTTCGGCAGCCCTGAAGAAGATCGGGGAGCAGCGTCCGGACGTGATCGTACTCGACGTATATATGCCGGGTTACAGCGGGTTGGAGGTATGCCAGCGGCTGAAGGAAGTGGGAGACACGGCGGGAATACCGATTCTGCTGACGGTGGGGAAACTGGAACCGTTCAAGCCGGAAGAAGCCAAGCGGGTCCGGGCCGACGCGTTCATCGTAAAGCCGTTTGAAGCCAGCGAGTTGCTGAGCGCGCTGACCAAGCTGGAAGACAAGATCGTGCCACGCCAGGAAGCGTCAAAGCCGGGCCGGTTCGGGCGCCTGGCTGCGGCCGAAAACAGCCGTTTTGATAAGACCATGGCGGTGGAGGAAGACGCGGGCTGGAAGAATCGCATCGCCTTTCCGGCAAAAAAGAAGGAAAAAGAAAAAGAAGTCGAGGCCGACGAACCGGCGGCCTACAGCGCCCCGGTGAAGGATATGCGTGCGGCCATCGAGGAGATGCCGGTAGAGCGGATGCCGGCGCAGAGTTCGGAGGAGAAGTTCGATCTTGGCGCGCTGGCAACGGCGGGGCTGCCCAAAGACGTGACTCCGGAGGAGATTGCGGCGCTGGCGGCGGCAGCGGCGCGAGTCAAGGGCAAGATTCCGGAAAAGCAGGAACAGGCGGAGATGGCGGTAGTCGCGCAGCCGGAGTTTTCGCAAAAGGAAGAACCGGCGCCAGTAGCGGCGGATGCCCTGCTTGCGGATGCAGCCCTTGAGGATGTCAAAGAAGAGCCGAGCAGCAGCGAACCGAAAGGCGTGTGCGAATCGTACGAAGCCCTCCCGGCCATAACAAATCCGGAAGGCAGCGTCGAGGCCGAACGGGCGACGGCTGCGATTCAGCCCTCGTCACAGGAGACTTCGGAGAATGCCGGCGAACCGGTCACGATGGCAGTAGCCGCGGCCGTGGGCCAATCCAGTTCGCAGGCGTCGCGCTGGACCGCCGTTTCGGTGGCCGTGGCGCCGGACGAGGCCGGCATTTCCCTCGAGCAGGAGATGCAAAAGGCATATGCCGCCTTTGCCGCGGCGGAAAGCGGACACTCGTCGTCCATTACATCGGACTCGGGGAATCTGCCGGCCGAGGCATCGGTATCAGTGCCGGCGTCTGCTGCTCCCGAGGCAGTGCAAACCCTCAGCGCGGTGGCGAGCGCGGCTACGGAAGCGGTCACGGCGGCGGTAAGGGAATTGGAGAATGTGGCCAGCGCGTACGCGCAGGCAGGGGTGGAGGCATCATCCGCCGGGCCTTCGGAACTGCACGCAGCGGAAGCGGCAGAGAAGGATGAGAGTCCCGTTGCGCCAGTGCTTGCCGGACCGGAAGCGCAGGCCGATCGGACCCATCATGCGGTCGAGGAAGTGAAGCCGGAATTTGAGACCACCGCGCCGGCAGTCGAGAACGCTTCAGCAGCCACGGAAGTTTCGCAACAACCTGCAACAGAAGGTTCGGCGGCAGAACCTGCGCCAAGCTTGGCAGAGCAGAGCGAAGCTCATCATTCGCCTTCACGCCCTGAATCCTCGCTCCCTGCAGACGCGGCAGCCATGGCTGCGGCGGTTGGCGGGAGAGTGATAGAAGAAAGCGCCGGATCGGATTCAGACCCTGCCATCGCCAGCATTGTGGACAGTGTGCTGGCCAATCTCCGTCCCAAGATCGTCGAAGAAATCTCGCGCAAGCTGGGGAAGAAGTAGAAAGAACCCGGAGGGCGCCCTGGGGCGTTCAGCAAAATTTTTCTGGGAGAACCGTCTTCGCGCCTGAGCCCGGGCCGCGGGCTCGAAACCAGTTTGCCTTAGGACTCATGCGCCTGCATGTAGGCGCGCAGGATGGCGTTGATGCGGGTCTGATAGCCGCGCTCGCGGCGGAACCAGCGCAGCAGGTCAGCATCGAGCCGCATCGTCACGGCTTCTTTTGGCGTGGGTAACACCACCCGGGCCGATTTCCAGAAAGCGGCATCCGTGGCATGAGCGTCGGGATCCGCGGCAATCCCATCATGGATCGCTTTCGAGGTACGGCGCCGCAGGCCAGACCAGTCGGTTTTTCGATTGGCCCTGGCGGTGGCGCGCTTGGCGCGAGCTCCAGCGCTCTTCCTCATTGGCTCAACCTCTTGATGCTTTTCCAGTACGCGCGTCTCTCATGCGGCTCGGAACGCCACGCCGAGATGATTCTCCGCTCGTCGGCATCAAGGTCCACATAAATGACTGTAATTTCCAGTCCGTTCACGACGCCAATGGCGTAGATTCGCTCTTCGCCGTAATCGTATCGGTCATCGACCCGCTCAAGCGTTGGCCCTTCAAAGATCCTTACAGCATCTTCAAACCCAACCCCGTGCACCCTGCGATTCCGGGTATTCTTACTTTCACTCCAAGTGTAGCGCATTGGCTGTATTTACACAATGTACGTACACCCGCTTGGCGGGCTTAGCTAACGAGCCTCGCAATCGGGCAATTTCCCGGGAAATTCATTTGGATTTTGAGCCGAGCAGAATGGGCTCGGTTTCGACCAGATTAAGAATTTTCACCATCTGCTGGGTCCGACGTTTGTATGCTTTGAAATGCGGACTCTGCAAGTGAGATTCGTAGGCAGCTGCATCTTTGTAGGTTTCGAACAACCTGATCTGTTCAGGATGCCCTTTGAGGGAAACGGCATACAGCGTCAAGACCCCCGGCTCAACCCGAATTGAAGTCTCGATTTCTTCCTTAAGTGCGCGTTTGTAGGCATCAAGCTGCCCTGGATCAATCTGCAATTCTGCGATCCGCACAATCGGAGTCGCGACCGATTCGGCATCGGCACACCGCTGGGCCGAAAACAAGAATGAGGCAACCAACCATGTTCCGAGCAGCAGCACTTGTCTCCCCGTCATAGGCAACCCCCTTCGATATTAGAGCGAGCTCGATTTCGCCTTGGCTGGTGACGCAGCCCTGAGGCTAGCACGGAATCAGGGTGGCCCATGCTTTGCGTTTTTGGCAAAGGGTGGGCAGTGCTCCTGAGACACGTTGCGAAATTGCGCACCCGCCGCGCGCGGGTGTGGAGAAGGTCGATTGGGTGTTTGTCTTCGCCTGCGCGGCCTAAACCTTTTGTGCAAAGTAATAGTGGTTTTCGCCTACATCACGGTGTGTTCCAAGCAACGCTATACCTTCGGCATACAGCGCTTTGCGGTATTCGTCGTGGCCCAGGGAGAATTGAGGTCGCCCGGTCATGATATCGGGTGCAAAAGAACCGCTTTCATTCGGAGCCGTGAACAGCAACCTGCCGCCGCTTTGCAACATGCCACCGATTTTCTTGATTAATCTGCGCTGGACGTCCGCATCGAGCAGAAAAAAGAGTCCCCAGGCGAGCACCCCATCAAAGGTTCTCGAGAAAAAATCCGACTCTTCTACTGCGGCACATTCCACCGGAACACCTGGAAAACGGGCACGGAACGCCGCCACAATTGTAGGCGAGGCATCCACTCCGTACACCTTGAACCCACGTTCGATCAAAACTTGCGAGATTGGTACGCCGGTTCCGCATCCCAGGTCGAGGACAGTTGCGCCACTGGGCAACGTCTGCGACCAGTCCGCCACAACAGATGCTCCAACACCTGAACTGTTCCGACCACGCCCGGCGATGAACTCTGCTGCGACATCTTCGTAGCCGGTCGACTTGTAAGGGTTCGCCACGCCATGACAATTTAGCACTCGCAAATCCCTACTCTCTCACTCGACATTAGGTGTAGCGTTTGCCCCTCCGTGCGTAATACCCCGCCACCCGTTTGACCCCCGTTTTCTTCCGCCTGTAAGATCAAAAAGCATTCAGCATTCAGCATTCGGCGGTGAGGGGAACAGGCGTTACGCAAGGTCTCTCGACTGCAGAGAACGATTCTTTCGAATCGTTCTCTTTCGCTCGGGATGACACTTCACTGGTTCGCTCGGGATGACACTTCAATGGCTCGCTCGGGATGACACTTCACTGGTTCGCCCGGGATGAAACTTCACTGGCGATTGCTGTGGGCTGAGTGCTGACGTTTCTATGCCGCACGAACTTCCTAAAGCGTACGAACCCGGGGCCATTGAGGCGCGCTGGGCGGAGCACTGGGTCCGGGAGAAGCTGTTTTCTGTGGCTACCCCCGGGGCGGGCGAGAC